>CAOKFZ010000003.1 GCA_948467875.1 uncultured Clostridium sp. | reverse complement strand
TGAAATATAAAAAATGAATTTAGAAAATATTATATAAAATTCATATGCAATTATTAAGAATTCAAGATTATTTTTTAAAATTAAAAATCAACTTTGAATTTGTAAAGCTTTATTTTTAATATTATTGAAATATTGAATTAATTATAGATTTTAGTAAATATATACAAAATAGAAAAGACTGGAAACTAAAAGTCAAAAAACTAAAGAAGTAGAATTAAATAGGAAAGATACAGGCATGTTTATATTGAGAAAGTAAAGAAAAAATAAAGAAAAAGTTGGTATTATAGAAATATTTGAATAAAAAAGTCAGATACCAGAATTTATTGAATTGAAAGGATTTACAAAGAAATTAAAAATCAAAAATACTAAAAAATATATTTTTAGTAAACATATTAATAAATAGTCAAGACAAAATTTTTTAGAAAAATTGAATAAAACAGATACAAAAAAAGACTGTGTAGTTGATGAAATATGTCAAAATGGTAAAGAAAAGTGCCTAATTAAGGTAGAAAAATTTAAGTGAATAATTAAATTAAAATTCAAGACAAAAGTATAAATAATTTATGAAGAAAAGATAACAAAAATTTAATAGAATTTCTATTGCAAAATGAATAGTTTTTAGTACAATAGCGCAAAAAATGAAATATACATAAAATATAAATAAGCTATGAATTTGCTAGAAAAAAGTCTCTGATTAGATAGATATTGACTATGGGAAACAAGAGAAAAGAGAGAAATTGATTGCTCAGTTAAAAAACATATATAAAATCGAAAAACACATTGACAAAAAGACAATATATTTGTTTTTGAAGTGGAACTAAAACCAAAAAGGCATTGGAAAATGAAGTAGAATATTTGGTATATTTGGTTATAAAATTGATAGAATTTAGAGTAGAAATTTGAAAGTTTTACTGTAAAAATAGAAGAAGAACTTGAAAAAATGCATACTAAATTTGGAAAGATAAAATTTGAAAACAACAAAAGTAAAATGAATAAAAAAATGGCCTGTGGAAATTGAAAAATGACAGAAAAAACATCTAAAAAATGATTAAAAAAATAAAAGCGAGTTTGCACTCACTTTTTTAAAAAAAATTATAATAATTTTATTTAATTTATTTTTTGAGTATTTTTATTTTCTATTTCTTCATTTTGAGATAAATTTTCAATTTCAATTGCTCTTTTTAAATTATTTTTATTTTTTAAATTATCCTTTGCAACTGTTAATAATAATTTAATTCGATTTATTTGATTTGTTTTACTTGCTCCTGGATCATAATCAATTGGAGAAATATTAGCATAGGGATATTTTTCGCGAATTGTTTTTATGACTCCTTTTCCTACTACATGATTTGGTAAACAAGCAAAAGGTTGAATGCAAACAATATTGGAAATTCCATGCTCCATATATTCCACCATTTCAGCTGTCAAAAACCAACCTTCGCCAGTTTGATTTCCAATCGATAAAATATTTTTTACTTTATTTTCTAATTCCCAAATATCACAAGGTAATAAATAATCTTTTTTTGAATTTTTTAATGCCTTTACATTATCCTTTTCAAATAATTCAATTAATTTAATGACAATTTTAAAAATCGCTGATTTTGTTTTGTCTGTATTTAATAAAGCATTATTTGTAATTTTATGGGTACAAATAAATTTCAAAAATCCCATAAAATCTGGAGCAACAACTTCGGCGCCTTCGCTTTCCAAAATATCTACAATATAATTATTACCAAATGGATGGTACTTAATCAAAACTTCCCCTACAATACCAACTTTTGGTTTTTCTTGGATCATATCCAATTCAATTTTTTCGAAATCTTTTACGATATCATAAATTGATTTTTTAAATTGAGATAGTGAAGTTGTGTGCACAAAATTTGAACATTTTTTCATCCAATGTTCAAATTTTTGTCTTGCCTCCCCTTTGTGAACCTCGTAAGCACGATTTTTATATAAAAGTTTTTGCAATAAATCGCCATATAACACAGCTTTGAGCATTCGTTCAATCATTTTTGGCGTAATTTTAAAGCCATTTGACTTTTCCATACCTACAATATTAAATGACACAACTGGAACATTTGGAAAACCAGCATCTTTCAAGGCTTTACGAATAAAACCGATATAATTCGTTGCCCTGCAACCGCCACCAGTTTGAGACATAATCAGTGCCGTTTTATTTACATCATATTTTCCACTTTCCAATGCTTCAATCATTTGCCCAGTCGTCAAAATGGACGGATAACAGGCATCATTATTGACATATTTCAGCCCCGTTTCGACCGTATGTTCAGTGCAATCCCTCAGCAATTCAATATTGTAACCCAAACTTTTACCAGCAGCGACAATTAATTCAAAATGAATTGGAGCCATTTGCGGACAAAGAATGGTATAGCCATTTTCCTTCATTTCTTTGGTAAAAAATTTCTTATTAATTTCATAATTTCCTATTTTTTCAGGGGATTTTTTCGCATTAATTCGCTTATTCATGCTCGCCAAAAGCGAACGTACGCGAATACGTATTGCTCCTAAATTATTAATTTCATCAATTTTAATCAAAGTGTACATATTGTCATAACTTTTCAAAATTTCCTCGACTTGGTCAGTCGTTACTGCATCTACTCCGCATCCAAATGAATTTAATTGTATCATTTCCAAATGGTCATGTTTTCCCACAAAATCAGCAGCTGCATACAAACGCGAATGATAAACCCATTGATTGACCACACGAATTGGTGCCTTAATTTCGCCTTGATTTTCAACGCTATCCTCAGAAAGCACGCACAGACCAAGTGACGTAATTAATGTGTCAATTCCATGATTGATTTCTGGGTCCACATGATAAGGGCGCCCCGCCAACACAATGCCGCGCAAGTCATTTTTTTCCATATATTCCAAGACTTCCTGCCCTTTATCGCGAACATCTTTTTTGTATTTTTGATATTCCGCCTCTGCCGCTTGCGCCGCTACTTGCAGCTCGCGTTTCGTAAAATTATAATCCTTAAACTCCTCTAGCGAACCAATCATTTTTACCAAATTTTTCACATTATCAATCGGCAAAAAAGAATTAATATACTTAATATCCTTCAATTCTTCCACATTATTTTTGATAACCTCGGAATACGAAATCACAATCGGACAATTATAATGATTATCCGAAACCGCGTGTTCCTTCCTAGAATAAGGAATGCACGGATAAAAAATCGTTTTAATGCCACGCTCCAACAAACTCATAATGTGACCATGCGCCAATTTTGCAGGATAACAAACCGACTCTGAAGGCATTGACTCAATCCCTTTTTCGTAGGTTTTACGGTTACTTTTTTCCGAAATAATCACACGAAATCCCAAATTTGTCAAAAATGTAAACCAAAAAGGATAATCCTCATACATATTCAAAACCCTAGGAATTCCAATGGTTCCACGTTTTGCTTGCGCTTCTTCCAAAGGTTGATAGCCAAACAATCTTTCGTATTTGTATTGATATAAATTGGGCAAATTTTTTTGTTTAGAAAGCTCGCCACTTCCCTTTTCGCAACGATTTCCAGAAATAAATCTTTTGCCATTATCAAAAGTATTAATCGTCAGCAAACAATGGTTCTCGCATCCTTGACAGCGCGTATGAGCGACTTTGATGTTCAAATTTTCCAGCTCGTCCTCTTTTAAAACCGTAGAATAATATTCCATGTCTAAATTTGCCACAAATTGCTCTTTAGCAAGAAGCGCCACGCCATATGCGCCCATCAATCCTGCAATATTGGGGCGAACAACATCACGTCCCACAATTTTTTCAAAACTACGCAAAACAGCATCATTATAGAACGTTCCGCCCTGCACGACAATATGTTCTCCCAAAGTCTTGACATCTCTAACTTTCATAACTTTCTGAATCGCGTTTTTAATAATCGAGTACGAAAGTCCGCTTGAAATATCGCCAACTGACGCGCCCTCTTTTTGTGCTTGTTTAATTTTGGAATTCATGAACACCGTGCAGCGCGAACCCAAGTCCACAGGCGCTTTTGCATCTAATGCCTCTTGCACAAATTCTTGAATAGAAATGCCCAAACTTTTTGCAAAAGTCTCCAAAAATGAGCCACATCCTGACGAACAAGCTTCATTTAACATAATATTGTCAATGGTATCATCTTTAATTTTTATGTACTTCATATCCTGTCCGCCAATGTCGATAATGCTTGATACTTCTGGCTCAAACGTTTTTGCAGCCGTATAATGTGCAATTGTTTCGATTTCGTTCAAATCAATATTTAAGCCAGTTTGAATTAATTTTTCGCCATAACCGGTGACACCGCTATAACGCAATTTCGCCGTTGCAGGTAACACCAAATACAACTGTTTTAGCATCTCAATTACCGAAGCAAGCGGATTTCCGTTGTTATTGCGATACAACGAGTACAAAATTTCGCTATTTTCATTAATTAAAACAAGCTTTGTTGTCGTAGAACCCGCATCAATTCCAAGATAGCAGTTTCCAATGTAACCTTCCAAGGGCGCCTCGCCAATCGCATGTTTGGCATGACGCGCTTGAAAATCTTCGTAATCTTGTTTGGTTTCAAATAACGCTGGAAGTGGCTTGCTTTCTGTATAATTCGAATGTTCAAATTGTTTCAAATTTTCGTGAAGCGTTTGTGTGGAAATTGTCTCTGTTTCCATAGAAGAATACGCTGCGCCAGTTGCCACAAGCAAATGCGCATTTTCTGGCAAAATAATCTCGTCATCTGTTAAGCCAAGTGTCTCAATAAAACGCTGACGAAGCTCAGACAAATAACTAAGCGGACCGCCCAAAAATGCTACCTTTCCCTTAATTGGTCGACCACAAGCAAGTCCAGAAATTGTCTGATTGACAACTGCTTGAAAAATCGAAACTGCAATATCTTCTTTGGCAGCACCTTCATTAATCAATGGCTGAATATCCGTTTTCGCAAAAACGCCGCAACGTGAAGCGATTGGGTAAATTGTCTGATATCCTTTGGCAAGCTCGTTAAGCCCTGCGGTGTCTGTGTTTAGCAGGGATGACATTTGATCCAAAAAAGCACCAGTTCCGCCAGCGCAAGTTCCGTTCATGCGCTGCTCGATAAATTGGTCAAAATAGATAATTTTTGCATCTTCTCCACCGAGCTCAATCACAACATCAGTCTGTGGAATGAGATTTTCCACAGCTTTTTTGCAGGCAATCACTTCTTGAATGAAAGAAATGTTCAATAATCTGGAAATTTCTAAGGCACCAGAACCGGTAAGAGACATTGTAAATTCGGAATCTGGGTAATCTTTTATAAATTTTAGCAATACTTCAGACAAGGTTTTTTTGGTGTCTGAAAAATGCCTTGTATAGCTAGAGTAAAGCGGTTTTAAGTCCTCTGACAAAACCATTATTTTTATGGTAGTGGAACCGATATCAAGGCCCACGTGTAATTTATTTTTCATATAGTCACCTTCTTTAAATCATTATTGCAACGGATTATTTTAAGTCTTGCATTATACTATATCATACAATTTTTAAGCCAATTTGTCAATTGATAATTTTAATAAAAAAGGCAAAATTCGGCAAAAATCACTTGACAAACGTAAAATGGCATGATATAAGTAAGCGTGAGAAATTTTGTGAAGCAAAATTTCGCTCGCTTATCTATTAGAAGGAATTCTAATAGATAAAATTAAATTTTTAAATTCAAGAAGAATGATTTCAAGGCGTCTCGCCAAGGACTTCAAAAAATAAAAAGCAAATGTCGAACGAAAAAAGTTGAAAAAAGGGGCAAAAATTGTTATACTAGAAAGGAAGATGTGAATGGAGCTAAACTTAAAAAATGATATAATATTCAAAATATTTTTTGCTAAAAAAGGAAATGAGGAATTTCTGATTGATTTTCTGGAAGCACTATTAAAGGTGAAAATAAAAACAATCAAAATTGAGCAAGAAGTAGATTTAGGAAAATTGGCGAAAAATGAGAAAACAGGAAGGCTAGATTTGCAGGCGATTTTGAATGATAATACAATGGTAGATATTGAGATGCAAATCAAAAACAGGAATAATATCGTGACGCGTAGTGTATTTTACGGGGCAAAGCAGCTCAGTGGCATGACAGAAAAAGGCACCGATTATGGAAGTATCAAAAAAGTAATTTTGATTAATATATTAGATTATGAATTTTTGCCGTTTGAGGAATATGTGTCAAATACAGTAATGGTGCTAGATAAACATAGAGAGTACGAAATGACAGATAAGATAAAATTTTATTAAATAGAGTTGTCGAAATTCCGAAAAAAGTGTCCAGATATGGGAGAAAAAATCAATCAATGGTTAGCGTTTATCGATGATAAAGATAGGGGGAGAATAGAGATGGCGGAGGCAAGAAATAAAGTTTTGAGAAAAGCAAGACAGGAAATGGAATATTTAACAGGTGACGAGGAGACAAAAAGATTAGAATATTTAAAAGAAAAATGGGAAATGGATTACAATAGTGACATCAACTGGGCAAGGAAAGAGGGTATGGCAGAAGGAGAGGAAAAAGGCGAAAAACGTGGCAAGAAAGCAGGAATAAAGGAAGCGCAATTAGATATTGCGAGAGAAATGCTAAAAAATGATGTGGAAATAGAGATGATTATGAAATATACGAATTTAAGCCAAGAAGAAATTGAAAATTTGCAAAAAGAAACATGATTTGTGTACACAACATGGTGTCGTTTATGTGATAGAATTGTGAAAATTTTGTGAATTTTTACAAAAATACTTGAAAATGGATTACTTAAAATAATCCATAATTCCAGTGTAAATGCCCCAAGCAAGCACTTCTTGATAATTTTCTGTCTTTAACAAATTTAATTCGTCAGAATTCGACAAAAATCCACATTCCACAATAGTAAATGGAATTTCTAAATTTTTGGCTAAATAAATGTCAGGTACTTTTTCAGGTACACGCTTATTTTCTTTTTGAATGGCATAATTCAAATTATCCTGAATTCCAGTTGCAAGTTTTAAACTAGCATCGTTTTCTTTTTGGTAAAACGTTTGCCAGCCACTATATTTGGTGCTTGGAATTTTGTTCAAATGAATGGAAACAAAAATTTCTGCATTTGAGTGATTACCAATTTTCACTCGATTTTTCATGTCCGAAACCTTCTTTTTGCGGATGGTGTCAGCGTCTAATTCGTAAATTCCATTTTCGTCAGAGCGCGTCAAAATGACAGTGCAAGAGGAACTTTCCAATAATTTTTGTAATTTTTCCACAATAGCCAAATTAATAGAGGCTTCGTAGGTACCGTCTTCTGCGGTGGCACCGCCGTCTGGCAAACCATGCCCAGCATCTAAAATCACAACATGATTTGAAATAGGTGAGGACGAAACAGGAACTGTTTGCAAATCTTTAGTTGTAAAATTAAAAAATAAAACTGAAATCATAATGCAAGATAAAATAAAAACTGCTTTTTTTCTATTAAAAATAATCATAAAATCACCAATATAATATATGAGAATTGTTTTAAAATTATGATAAATTTCAAAGATAATGTAAAATACGATTTTTACTGTTTCTCATGCATAAAATTTTCCGTATTACAAAAAATAACCAAAAGTGATATAAGGAGAATTTTATGAAAAAGTACAGAAGCTTAGATTTTCGTGGAACATTATTGGAAAAAAATCAATTGAGTGAATATATTGAAAAAATTGCAGCAGAGCATAGTGTGAAAAGCTCGTCAAATAGCGACACATATCCTGTGCCACTCATGAAAGAGAATTACAAATTTATTTTGGAAACTTACCGTTTGCTAGACAAACACATCAAGCTCGGCATAAAGGTGCATTCGGCGGGCGAGTGGCTTCTAGACAATTTTTATATAATTGAAGAAACCGTAAAATCCATTGAAAAAGAAATGCCACTGAAAAAGTATAAATCCATGATTGGCTTGACAGGTGGGCGTTTTCAAGGGTTTGCGAGAAGCTATGTTTTGGCGGAAGAAATTGTTGCTTATACCGATTGCAAAATTGACCAATCTTCGATTGATTTGGCTTTAAAAGCTTATCAAAAAAAGAAATTTTTAAGCATGGACGAAATCTGTAATATTGGTACATTTTTCAAAATTTCGATGATTTCCCATATTCGCGAAATTTGCGAGAAAATTTATTCTTCTCAAATGCAAAAATACAAAGTCGAAAGCATCATTGAGCGCGTGATTGACGGAAAAAGTGGCAGCGAGCGAAAATTTAAGACAATTTCTAATGTGAGGGTTTTTAGCGAAAGTGAACTCAAATATCCATTTATTGAATATATGTCTTACAAATTAAAGGTTTACGGCAAAAAAGCGATTGAGTACCAAAACGTTCTGGAGAAGGAAGTGCAAAAATTGGGTGTGACGCTTTCAGACGTGATTCAAAAAGAGCATTTGTACATCGCGAATTTGAAAGTCAAAATGGGAAATTGCATGATTAGCATAAAAACCATGAATCGTATTGATTTTTCGGAATTATTCGGTTATATCAATGTTTCTGAGGAAATTTTGCGCATGGACCCAGCAGGCGTTTATGCTGATATGGACCAAGACAGCAAGGCATATTACAGAGGAAAAATTGAGGAAATCTCGAAAAAAAGCAAAATTTCAGAAATTTATATTTGCGAAAAAATAATTGAACTGTGCAAAAGATATGAAAATTTTAGCAACATTGTGGAAAAGAAAAAAGCCCATGTGGGTTATTATTTGATTGATGAAGGAACCGCAGAATTAAACGAGATTTTAGAAATCAAAAATGGCAGAAAAATCAGTAAAAAAGTGAGTAGTCGCTTGTACGCATCTTGCAACATTGCAGTTCCGTTATACTTGGATTTTTTGATTTGCAGTGCAATTTATGTAAAATATGGTTTGGGATTTTGGAGTATTTTGTTGTGGATAATTTTATATATTCCTATTTCGGAGATTTTTTTGCGTGTCGTAAATTATGTTATGGGCAAAATCAAAAAGCCAACAAGAATTCCGAAAATTTCGTATGAAAAAGGAATTCCAGAAGAACTTTCCACATTTGTTGTAATGCCGACTATTTTGAAATCGGAAGAAAAAGTCAAAGAAATGTTTGACAAATTGGAAGTTTACTATTTGGCAAATAAATCGGAAAATCTGTATTTTGCGTTGCTTGGCGATTGTAGCGAAGAAAAAACGCAAACCATGAATTTTGACGAAAAAGTTATTCATTATGGGCAAAAATATGCAGAAGAATTGAACAAAAAATATGGCGATTTTGGTTTCCATAAATTTCATTTTTTGTATCGAAAAAGGGAATGGAATGCGTGCGAAAAATCGTTTATTGGTTGGGAGCGAAAACGTGGACTTTTAGTGACATTTAATCAATATATCAAAGGCAAAATGAAAGACAATTTTCTGGTAAATACCATTGAAAGCCAGAAAGATTTGTTGCCTGACATTAAATATATTATCACGCTAGATAGTGATACGAATTTGAGTTTGGAGACGGCGCAAAAGCTGATTGGCGCCATGAACCACGTTTTGAATATTCCTGTCATAGAAAATAATCGCGTGATTTCTGGTTATGGCATTATGCAGCCGCGAATTGGACTTGAATTAGATTTGGCAAAACAAAGCAAATTTGTGGAATTGTTCAGCATTCAAGGCGGAATTGACTTTTACACAAATGCGATTTCTGATATTTATCAAGACTATTTTGGAGAAGGCATTTTTACCGGAAAAGGCATTTATGATGTAGCGGTTTATAATCAAATTTTAGATGGCGAAATCATGGAAAATACGGTGCTTAGTCATGATTTGCTTGAAGGCAATTTTTTGCGTTGTGGACTTTTGACAGACGTTATGTTGCTAGATGGTTATCCAACGCGCTATATTCCGTATATTTTGAGAAATCATCGTTGGGTAAGAGGCGATTGGCAGATTATAAAATGGCTACGCAACAAGCGTTTAAACGAAATTTCCAAATTTAAAATTTTTGACAATTTGCGAAGAAGTCTGGAAAATATTGCTTCTTTTATTGGCATTGTAGTGGGTATTTTTTTGTGGAATGAGAACCACAAACTTGGTTTGGAAGTGATTTTGTGGTCAAGTGTGGCACTGCTAATTTCTTATTTTTTGGATATTATCAATTACATTGTTTTCAAGGAAAGCAATATTGAAGGTGCCGTATATAGCGACAAAAAATTCTCAAATGATATGAAAAATAGCACCATTAGTTTCATTAGAATGATTTTAAATATTTTATTTTTGCCATATGAAGCTTGGAAAAATCTTGATGCTATTGGCAAAAGTTTGTATCGCATGAAAAACAAAACCAAATTACTCGAATGGGTAACAGCCGAAGATGCCGAAAAAAACGCGAAAACCGATTTGAGTTCCTATTTTGTGCAAATGAAATCAAATGTGATATTTGGTATTTTGGTGTTATTTTTAGGAAATTGGGTGGCAACGATTTTTGGCGTTTTGTGGATTTTAGCGCCAATTGTGGCTTGGTATATCAGCCTAGATCGAGCGCCAGAAAAACCAATTTCAAAGGAAAATGTAGAGTATTTAAGCAGTATTGGAAAACAGACTTGGCAGTTTTTTAAAGATTATGTTACCGAAGAAAATCATTATTTGATGCCAGATAATTATCAAGAAAATCGTAAAAAAAAGATTGTGGATCGAACGTCTTCGACCAATATTGGGTTGGAATTGTTGGCTGTTATTTCGGCTTTCGATTTGGGTTACATTAAATTGGATGTGGCAATTGACTATATTTATAAAATTATTGGAACAGTCAACGGTTTGGCAAAGTGGAATGGGCATTTGTATAACTGGTACCATACAATTACTTTAGAACCACTGATTCCGCGCTATGTTTCAACTGTGGATAGTGGAAACTTTGTGGGCTATTTGTATATTGTAAAACAATTTTTGAGGGAACATAATGATGGTGGAAAACAGGATAATATCATTCAAAATGTTACAGATTTGATTACGAATACCGATTTCTCAAAGTTGTACAGCCCAGAAAATAAGCTCATGTCGATTGGTTTTAATTTGGAGGATAACGAGCTCACAGATTCGTACTACGATTTTTTAGCGTCAGAAGCAAGACAGGCAAGCCTTGTTGCAATTGCAAAAGGAGATGTTCCAAGCAAAGTATGGAATAATTTAAGCCGAACTCTCACTTCGCTAAAAGGCTACAAAGGCTTGATTTCGTGGACTGGAACCGCGTTTGAATATTTGATGCCCAATATTAATTTGAAAAGATACGAAGGAAGTTTGCTAGATGAGGCCAGTAAGTTTGCTGTTTTGAGCCAGATTGAATATGCACGAAAATTAGGCGTTCCGTGGGGAATTTCAGAGTCAGCTTTTAATTTGATGGACCTAAACCGCAATTATCAATATAAGGCGTTTGGAATTCCGTGGCTTGGCTTAAAAAGAGGTTTGGAAGATGACATTGTCATTTCGCCATATAGCACGTTTTTGTCGTTGTATGATGCAACAGAAGAGTGTATCAATAACTTGAAAAGACTAGAAGTACAAGGCGCCAAGCGGAAAATATGGATTTTATGAAGCAATTGACTACACCAAAAGTAGGCTCAAAAAAGACACCTTGCAAGAAGTTGTTAAGACCTATATGGCACATCATCAAGGCTTGATTTTGCTGTCAATTAACAATGCAATTAATGATGACATTCTAGCCAAACGTTTTAATCAAAATCCAGAAATTGAAGCTGTCAATGTTTTATTGCAAGAAAAAATGCCAGTTAAGATGATTATTACCAAAGAGAAAAAAGAGAAAATTTCCAAAAATAAAGCAACTGTGGATAGTGGTTATATTGAAAGAGTGATTGAAAATCCAGACAAGATGCATAAAAATATTGGTGTGATTGCTAATGAAAATTATCAGATTTTGGTTAATGATTTGGGCGAAGGCGTGAGCGAATATAAACACAAAATGATAAATAATTATAAGGAAACGGCAGAACTAAAACAGGGAATTTTCTTTTATATTCGCAATACGAAAACCAAGAAAATCACGAAGTTGGAGAATTGTGAAAAAGTTGTTTTTGCGCCAGACAAAGTGAAGTTTATGGGCAAGGATGCGAACCTTAAATTTGAAGTAACAGTTACGTTGGATCCTGATAAATGCATTGAAATCAGAAGAGTGGAAATCGAAAATTTAGGCAATTTGGACGAGGTTTTGGAGGTTATTTGCGAGTTTGAACCAAGCCTTTCTGAGAAATCTGCGGAATATGCACATCCTGCATTTAATAAAATGTTTTTGAAATTTGAAGAGGAAAACGAAAATATTATTGTGGAAAGACATTCGAGAGATTTGGATGAATTTTTGTATTTGGCGACAACGTTATACACAGAAAGTGACAAAATTGTGAATTTCGAATATGAAATTGATGAGGAAAAATTCAAAGGGCGCGAAAATTATGGTTTGCCACAAATGATAAAGCAGCAGAAAATTTTTTCAAAAACGATTGCACAAGTCGTTTCGCCAATTATCGTCATGAAGCAAACTGTCAAAGTGAAATCAAATAACAGTGCAACTGTGGATTTGGTGATTGCTGCTGGGGATACAAAGCAAGAAGTTGTGGATTTGGTGCAAAGTGTGAAAAGCGATGAGGAAATCGAAAAAATCCTGAATATTGCGCGTGTTAGAAGTGAGGAGCAAAATAAATATTTGCAAATCAAAGGCGAAAAACTCGAGCTATATAGTCGTTTGCTCAACCACATTTTGCAGCGAAATAGCAAGGCTAAGAAAAATGTCAACAAAGAATATTCGATTAATAGTTTGTGGAAATATGGAATTTCTGGGGATTTGCCAATTCTGGTTGTGACCATTGCAAAATTCGAGGAAACGTATGTTCTAGAAGATATCATCAAAGCATTTGAATATTTCAGAATTAAAAATATTTTAATGGATTTGGTCATTTTGAATGATGAAAAAAACGTGTATGAAAAATTCGTGGAAGATTCGATTAATGCAGTGATTGCGGAAAGGCAAATTCAGCATTTGAAAAATGCGTTTGGTGGCATTTTTATTCTCAATCAAAAAGATATGTTGCCAGAAGATGTGCAGGCGATTGAGCTAAAATCGCGCTTGATGCTTTCTTGTAAAAATGGCGATTTAGCAACGATTTTGAAAGATTTAGAAGAAAAATCGAAGAGCGAAAACTTGGAAATTGTAAAAAACAAAATAGTTAAAACAGAAGAGGAAATTTTACCACTGCGAGAAGAAAATTTGCTGTATGATAATGGATTTGGCGGATTTTCCGAAAACGGGAAAGAGTATGTGATTTACAAAAATTCAGAAAATAAACTGCCAGCTGTTTGGAGCAATGTTTTGGCAAATAAATTTTTTGGAAGTGTTGTAACAGACGGTTTGGGTGGCTACACTTGGTATAAAAATAGCCGTTTGAACAGGCTGACTGCTTGGAACAATAACACAGTTTATGATGTTCCGTCCGAAATTTATTATGTGAAAGACGAAGAAAACGGCAAAGTTTGGACCATTAATAGCAGCGTGAATCCAAGTCAAAATTATTATTATGTAAGGCACGGATTTGGCTACTCAAATTACCAGAGCAACAATGATAATTTGGTGCAAACAGTGGATGTTTTCGTGCCGAATGAGGAAAATGTCAAGGTGTTAGATTTCCGTTTTAAAAACATTGCGAGCGAAGAAAGAAATTTGAAATTTGTGGTTTATATCAAGCCAGTTTTGGGCGAAGATGAATATTTTAGCAATGGCAATATTTGTGTTGAGAAAAAGGAAAATGTTTTGCTAGTGCGCAACATTTTTGCCAACGATGATTTCAAAGACAAAATGATGTATATTAGTAGCAACGAGAAGATTGACACTTTCACAGGGGACAAAATCGAGTTTTTCGGAAATGGCAGCTTGGAAGAGCCCGATAGTTTGTATAAAACTTTAAGCAATCATTCAGGGCTTGGCAAAGAATCGTGCGTTGGATTTGAGATGAATTTGCATTTGGATAAATTTGAAGACAAGAAATTTTCGATTTTGATTGGCGAGGAAAGCAGTTTTGAAAAAATTGAAGAAGTGCTTCAAAAATACCAACAAGAATTTGATGTAGAAGTCAAACTCGAAAATGTGAAGTCAAAATGGAACAATATTCTGAGCACGATTTCTGTGAAAACGCCGTCTGATTCCATCAATCTTTTGATGAATGGTTGGTTGGTTTATCAGACAATTGCCAGCCGAATTTTGGCAAGAACTGGCTATTACCAATCTGGTGGCGCATATGGCTTTCGTGACCAATTGCAAGACAGTTTGGGCATCAAGTATATTGACAGTTCGTTTTTGAAAGAGCAAATTTTAAATTGTAGCAGGCATCAGTTTTTGGAAGGCGATGTGCTTCATTGGTGGCACATTGAAACCAAACGCGGCATCCGAACGCGCTTTTCAGATGACATTTTGTGGCTGGTTTATGGCGTTTTGGAATATGTGGAAGCAACCAATCAGTACGAAATTTTGGACGAAGAAGTACCGTATTTGAAAGGCGATTTGCTCAAAGAAAGTGAGCTTGAAAAGTACGATATTTACTATGAAAGTGATGTAAAGGAAAGCATTTTTGAGCATTGCATTCGAAGTATCGAACTTGTGATTAGCCGAGGAATTGACCCGTTTCCTAAAATCGGAATTGGCGATTGGAATGACGGTTTTAGCAATTTAGGCGCTAAAGGGCAAGGTCAAAGTGTGTGGCTTGGATTTTTCTTGTATGATGTTTTGGAGCGATTTATCCCAATATGCGAGCAGAAAAATAGGCAGGATTTAGTGCAAAAATATACTCAAGTCAAAGAAGAATTGAAGAAAAATTTGAACACCAAGGGCTGGGATGGCAGATGGTTTAAACGAGCTATCAATGACGAAGGCTACGAAATCGGAAGTATGGCAAGCGAGGAATGCCGCATTGACTGCATTGCGCAAAGTTGGGCAGTTATTTCAAATGCGGGCGACAATGACAAAAAGTTTATTTCGATTGAAGAGGCGGAAAATTATTTGGTTGACCGAGAAACAAAAATGATAAAATTGTTTGAGCCAGCATTTGAGCATTCTTCAATTAATCCAGGTTATATTAAAGCATATCCAGCAGGTATCCGAGAAAATGGTGGACAATACACACATGCGAGTTGTTGGCTGATTATTGCAGAAGCACTGCTTGGTTTTGGGGATAAAGCTGTGGAATTTGCAGAACTCATCAATCCAATTGAACATTCTAAAACCAAAGAAGAAGCCAAAAGGTTCAAGTTGGAGCCATATGTTATGGAAGCCGATATTTATGCTAACAAAGATTTGTTAGGGCGCGGTGGTTGGAATTGGTACACAGGTTCTAGCAGTTGGTATTATAAAGCGATTTTGGAATATATTTTGGGCTTGAAAATTAAAAATGGCTTCCTAAGCGTCGAGCCATGTATTGCTAAATCATGGAAAGAATATGAAATAAAATATAAATATAAAACAAGTATTTATCATATTACAGTAAAAAATAATCATGGAAAAAATTGCAGTGTGGAAAAGTTTTTACTCAACGGAGCCGAAGTAAAAGACAAGAAAATTCTGCTAAGTGATGATGGAAAAATTTATCAGATTCAAATTTATATGTAAAAAAACTTGCCGAAATAAAATAAATGTGATATAAGTAACTTAAAGGAAAGAAAGGTGGGATTTTTTGTGGAAGGATTAGAGGGAATAGAAGGAATCGAAAATCTTGACTTAGTAGAACAAGACAAAAAGACAATTTTGGTTGTTGATGACGAAGAAAGTATCATGGATTTGTTGGTGTATAATTTGGAAAAAGAAGGCTACAACACATTAAAAGCATATGATGGAATAACCGCTGTGGAAATGGCACTCAAAGAGCGACCAGACTTGATTTTGCTTGATGTCATGATTCCTAAATTAGATGGTATTTCGGTTTGCAAAAAAATAAGATATTATTTAAATCTCTCTACGATGCCAATATTAATGGTTTCTGCAAGGGATTCCGAATCTGACAAAATCGTGGGCTTAGAAATGGGCGCAGACGACTATATCACAAAACCATTTCAAATTCGCGAATTAATGGCGAGAATTAAGGCAAATTTGCGAAAAATGGATGCCAAAGCAGGTGGCGAAAAGGATTTGATGGAGGAAAAAGAAGAAGAAGAA
Organism: uncultured Clostridium sp.; assembly: GCA_948467875.1. Classification (GTDB taxonomy): domain Bacteria; phylum Bacillota; class Clostridia; order TANB77; family CAG-508; genus Scatovivens. Next base: position 126,538 of record CAOKFZ010000003.1, on the reverse strand, counting down.
ATCATCGAAGTTGGAGATTTGAAGTTAGATTTAAAGAAATTAGAAGCCACGATGAAAGGAAAGATTATCAACTTAACGAAAAAAGAGTTTGATGTTTTGCAATATTTAGCATTGCAACCAGGGCAAGTTGTTTCCAGAGAGCAATTATTGCATGAAATTTGGGAATATGAGGAATATGTTGGGGCGATTAGAACGATTGATGTAACCATTAATCGAATTCGTGAAAAAATCGAGAAAGATAAAGCCGATCCAAAGATTTTGATTACCAAAAGAGGTGTTGGCTATTATATTGCAGATAATATAAAAAAATAAAATTTTGGAGAAAAACATTGGTAGAAAATAGATTTTCTATCAATGTTTTTATTGTTTCGGCATAGGATGTGTAGTATAATAAAAATATTAAATAAAAAGGAGATAATAAGATGCAAGTAGAAAATAAAGAAAAAAGAACAAGATTGCGTTATGATGACAAAACCGAAAGTGTGGAGATATTGTATTGCTATGACGACGATTATGAAAATCCCAGAAATTTGGGATTTGTCACAAAAACAGGAATTGAGTTGGATAATTCGCAGGGGTGGTATGTGGCGCATGATATGGAACAAGCGGGAAAATTGGCAGATGTTTCGCCTGATGCCATGATTTATTTTGTGGACAAAAGATTGTGTGATGTAACACGAGCTTTGGATCCAGAAGCTGATTTGCCAAAAGGCAATGGGACTGGGCGCATGAGCATAAAATGCCGAGAAATCCAAGGTGTAAACCTGCAAGAAAAGTTTTTAAAAGCAATTGATGACATATTACAGACAGATTATGCTGATTTGTATCAAAAATTAATCCAATTAAAGGAGGCAGAAAAAGACGAAGAAAGATAAAAGTGTCCTAACTAACGGTTGTAGTCTCTTGACATTTTATGTAAAATATGGTATAATTCCTGATATTACGTTATTAGGAGGAAAGGCAATGAAAAAAAATCGGAAAAACCGTACTAAATTAGGGCAAAAGATATATGAAACAAGAAGAAAAATGAAATTATCGCGAATAGAATTTGCTCAAAAAATAGGATTAAGTGAAGCAAGTGTTTTACGGATTGAGAATGGCAATATGGCTAAATTTAAAATTTCCACATTGAAAAAGTTGTCAGAAGCGTTTCCCAATGTTTTGGTACTGGAAGACTTAACCAAATTGGCAGGATATAGGGAGGAAGGAGAAGCGGTTACACTTGCACAAAAAGTAAAAAATGCAAGATTGGCAAAAGGCTGGTCGCGGACTGATTTAGCGAAAAAATGTGCTGTTATCGAAAGCACAATTTATGCGCTTGAGTCAGGTCGAGTAAAACGACCGCAACTCAAATTAAGGAGAGCCTTGAAAAAATATCTTGGAATTGATGTTTAAAAATAGAAAATAGGAGGAAAACATGCAGACATTAGCAACAGTAATCAAAAATGCACGAGAACAAAAGGGATTTTTACAGGATGATTTGGAGGAAAAATGTGGTGTTCGGATTGCTGTGATACAAGCAATTGAAAGCGGAAAACGGAAGAAGCCAAGAGTAAATACGCTGTATAAATTGTCAAATTTTTTGGAGTTAGATTTTGTGGAGCTTTTGACGATTTGTGGTTACATTAAGAATGAGAAATCTTCGTTGGGGCGGATAATTTGGAATGCACGTTTAAGTAAAAATCTGACAAGAGAAGAGCTTGCTGAGAGATGCTTTATATGCCGAGAAGGGATTGCTTTTATTGAAAGGGATGAAGTAAGACCACGTGAAAGTACGTTAGAAGTTTTGGCAAAAGAGCTTGATTTGAATTTAGAAGAATTGCTAAAATTTTATGGTAACTCAGAAGTTAAGAAAGCGCGATTAAATGCGGCATTTACACAAGAACAGCTGGCGAAAAAAAGTGGAGTTGAATTGAAAACAATAAAAAGTCTGGAAGAGGGCAAAGCAAGGCCACGAGTGAGGACGTTAGAGAAAATTGTGAAGGTTTTGCCAGAACTAAATTTGCAAGAATTAAAAGAAAAGTATGGTTATCGTTAAAATTGTCTTACTGAGCCTATCTTAAAGGTTTATTAGAAAAAGAAAGCATAACGGAAAAGATTTCCTTTATGCTTTCTTTAAATATATTATATCATATTTACATAAAATTGTCAAGTTTATGTTTTTAGCACATATCTTAATATAAACCAGTAATGGCTTGCACTTCCGAGCATAACGAAGATATGAAAAATCTCGTGAAATCCAAAATCTTTCCATTTTGTTTTTGGCAATTTTAACCAATAAATAATCCCACCAATCGTGTAAAACACGCCACATAAAACAAGCCATAAAAGCCCATGCAACATGCCAGCTTGCGCGAATGTCTGATAAAGTGGATAAATGGCGATAATTCCCATCCAACCCATAATCAAGTAAATTGTGGTTGTCAAAGCGCGTGGCGCCTTAATCCAAATCGCTGAAAAAATAGTTCCGAAAATCGCTAACGCCCATAAAACTCCGAAAATGCTCCAGCCCCAAGGTCCGCGTAAAGGTCCAAGACAAATTGGCGTATAACTTGACGCAATCAAAATATAAATCATAATGTGGTCGAATTTTCGGAACACGGTAATGCCTTTTTTGCTGATGTTGAGCCAATGATATAACGTACTAAATAAATATAATAAAAATAATCCGATACCAAAAATAGTAAAAGAAACGACATCATAACTGTCGCCCCAAATGGCGGCAAACACGATTAAAACCACCATTCCAACTAACGCTAAAGCCGCGCCAATGCAGTGTGTTAAGCCACTTGTAAAATCTCTAACTTTTGCCATAAATTTTCCTTTCTAAAATCAAATTCTACCCTTATCATATTACTTTTTGGAGAAAAAGTCAATACAAATCGTATAAAAAATAAGGTTATCTAGTTTTTGAAACAAGATTTGACGATTTTCGACAAATTTTGCACGAAAATTGCTTGGCATAATTGTACACAAAACGCATAAAATGCAAGTAGATTAAAAAGGGGGAATTACGATGAAAAAAGCGATTATTGTTATTTTAGTAGTTGTGGCGATTATAGTTGTGGGCGTATTGGTGTTTCATACAAATGTTGAGGTGGAATATGTGCCAGAGGTGGAAATTGAGGATGTGGATTTGCGAAAAACGATGATTACATTGTATTTTCAAAATGCGCAAACCAAGGAATTACAAAAAGAAACGCGTTTGATTGATTCAAAGGAATTGTTGTTAGAGCCCTATGCGGAATTGATAAACATGTTGATAAATGGACCACAAAGCGATTTTTTAGCCAAAACAATTCCAGAAGGAACCAGATTGCTTGGAGCTGAATTGGTTGGTGGCGTTTTGCAGGTGAATTTTTCAAAGGAATTTGTGGATAAAGCAGCGCAGGACGAAACGGAAAAGAGAAATGGCATGGATTCTATCACCAAAACTATGCTAGAGCTAAATGAAGTAACAAATGTGAAGTTTTTGGTAGAAGGGCAGGAAATTGGGGTAACTGAAAACACGGAAGAGGTTCAAAATTAGTTTGAATTGTTATTATTTTTATGATAGGGTAAATAAAAATTTGATTTTTGTGTAACAAAACAGGTTTTTCAATCGTCTTATCATAAAGGAGGATAGAAGTTATGCAGGATATTGATAAAATATATGAAGAAGATTTTAGAACAGTGTACAAATTTTTATTCTGCTTAACTCGTAATAGCGATGTGGCAGAAGAATTGACACAAGAAACGTTTTACCGAGCAATACAAAAAATAAGTAGTTTTCAAGGAAAATGCAAAATATCAACATGGCTTTGCCAAATCGCGAAAAACCTCTGGTATGATGAGCTCAAGAAGAAAAAGATGGAAAGTCTGCATCAACATAAATTATTTTTTGAGCAAACCGAAGATAAAATGGAAGATAGAATTATCAGCAATATAGAATTAGATAAACAGTTACAAGGGTTGGACAAGCCAACGCAAGAGGTAATGGAATTGAGAATTACAGGTGATTTGAGTTTTAGGGAAATTGCAACGATTTTAAATCGCACGGAAAATTGGGCAAGAGTGACATTTTATCGAGGAAAAAAGAAGTTGAAAGGAGATGGTTTAAATGAGAGAGAAAAATTGTAAAATTGTGCGAGATTTATTGCCAAATTATGTGGAAAACTTGACAGAAAAAGAGACTAATCAATATATAGAAGAGCATTTGAAAGAATGTAAGGAATGCCAAGAAATTCAGGAAAGCATGAAAGGAGAGATAAAATTTTCACAAAATGAAGACGAAAAAAAGAAAATTGATGGTTTGAAAAAATATCATACAAAGCTAAAGCTATTGAAAAGTATAGTGATTGTTATTTTGCTAATTTTCATCTTTCATGTTGCAAGAAATATGCTTATTCTTAGTAGTATGCAAAATAAGAGGAAAGAGTATCAGAGTGTGGATAATTATTGGGTTAAAGCAAATAATTTTTGTTTTAAATATGATAGTGACGAAGTTTTACTGTATCAAATAGCTACCTACCAAAAGGGTAATAGGGCATTACTGGATAGTTATAAGGTTAACTTTGGGACTTCAGAAAAGGAAAAAATAACAAAATGTAAACAGTATTATAACGGTAAACAATTAAATACTTATATGGATTCTGCTGTGCTGGGTTCAGGAAACATAAAAAAAGCGCAGTTAAATAGGGAAAGTAGTTATGAAGGCTATTTTTCAATAGATACCATGTATTTTGAGAACCCAATTGATTTTTGGCTTGCGAGTGTATGTGCATCAATCAACAAGGAAGTTTGTAATGGAAAACAGTGTTATCGAATTAGTAACTTACCAGAATTCACAGTAAACGATGAATATAGCTCACTTGCAGATGTTATCTATGTTGAAAAAGAAACGGGTTTAACATTGCGTTATATTTCGAAGTCAACAAGTTCTTCTTATTCCTCGGATGATGATACGGAAACACAGGAAAAGCAAGAGCAAATTATCAATTATGAATATGGTTTTGGTACTGTTCCAAATGAGATATTTGTTGAGCCAGATGTGAGCGAATATGAAGTAATGCAAAATAGTCAATAAATTAACTCTTTACATTTTCTGTAAAATAGTGTATAATATCACTTAAGTAAAAATTAGGTGAGCAACATAACCTTGTGTTTACTTAGAAACTCGTTGACGGCATCAAAAATTTGGAGGTTAATAAAGTGATAAAAATTGATTTGGTTGCAGAAGATTTCAGCGAAAATGGTCTCAAAATTATTTTTCCGCTTTGTGCTATTAAGGGGAGATTACAGATTTGTTTCAAAAATATATTTGAAATGGAAAATTTCTATCGGTATCGGCGAAGCATTGAGAAAGATACGGAAAAGGCGGCAGAGTATGAGGAGATAAGAGCTCTGCTGGAGGCAGCAGCAGTAGCGAATGCAAAATTGGAGAAAACGGAAGATGCTTTTGGAAAAGTAATGGTATATTTGAGTTTTTTTTCGGAGGAGCAGAAAGAGAATTTCAAAAAAAATATGGGGCAGCTGACGGAACAAGCGACCGAAATGTAGCAGGAAAACTCCCGCGTTCTAGAAATGTTTGGAATGCGGGGGGATTTTTTTGCAATTTTTATTAAAATGTGTTATAATAAAATTAAGAAAAGGAGAGAAAAATGCCAATAGAATTAAAAAAATATTTCTGGGATACAGAATTTGAGAAATTGGATATTAAGAAAAATAAAAGATATATTATAGCAAGGTTATATTGTCAGGGAGATTTAGAGGCAATTAAATGGGTCAAAAACACTTATAATGAAGAAGATATAGTGGACGTAGCAATAAATAGCAGAAATTTGACACCGATTGTGGCTAATTATTTAAGACAGCAATATCATTTGAGAAAAGAAGAAATGGCATATTATAAGACGGTTCAGGCAATGAATTATGAATATTGGAGAGTGAATTAATAGTGTATTGGGATGAAATCAAAAAATTTTTTATCAAGTTTCAGGCTGAATTTCAAGATGCAGTTGAAAAATCACGGAGTATAGTTATGAATTTATTAGAAAATGAGAGAATTGACGATTTGCAGTATGAAGGGTTAAAGTTAATTCAAAATAAAAACGGTTTTTGTTTTGGTGTGGACAGTGTGCTTTTGGCGGATTTTGCTAAGGAAATCAAGAGAAATAGCGTGGTTGTGGATATCGGAACTGGGACAGGAATTATTGGTTTGTTGTTGTGCAAAAAAACGAATTTGCGAAAAATTTATGGTGTGGAAATCCAAAAAGATGTGGCGGATATGGCGAAAAGAAATGTTAGCTTAAATCAATTAGAGGAAAAATTTGAAATTGTAAATGCTGATATTTGCCAAATTTTTGACGTTTTGGAACCCCATTCGATGGACTGCGTTGTGACCAATCCGCCCTATAAAAAGGCAAATACGGGCATCCAAAATGAGGACGAGACGCAGACGATTGCAAGACATGAGGTCAAATGCACGCTAGAAGATGTAATCCAGCAGGCGAGTAAATTGCTTAAGGATAAAGGCGAATTTTACATGGTCCACAGGGCGGAAAGGCTTGTGGATATTATGTGTATTTTGCGAAAATATCGTTTGGAGCCGAAAAAAGTAAGGTTTGTGCATGCCAAACCAAATGAAAAGCCGAATTTGATTTTGGTAAAGGCGGTAAAATTTGCGAACCCGTTTTTGAAAATTGACAAGCCGCTGGTGATTTATGACGAAAACGGAGACGAAACAGAAGAAATTAGGAGAATTTATGGAAGACAAATTGAAACCGCTACTTAAGAATTCACTTAAGTAACGGTTCATCGATAAAGCTTATATTAGCTTTCAGCTAAAACTAATATACATAATAGTTTAACCTAACATATATCGCTATATGAATAAGCTATATACCACATATATTAATCCGTTGCTAGACAATAAATGCACTTATCTATAACTAAATTCATCTGGCATGAGACTATTATTAACCACGATAAATACAAGTATCATCACGACTTCAAATAAATTACCTATCATTTAACCATTTTATAAAAATAGCTTACAAACAAATAATTTACTCTTTGCGTCCGACATAATGCAACCTAAGGATTTCTTAAGCCACATCACATCTTGGCTCGAATAATAAAAAGCCTTTCGACCTCGTATTACTCTTAAGTTAGGTTAATATAAACCTTATAGAATATAGTATGAGCAAATTTTTTTGAAATATACAAAAATTAAAAAATATTTAAATAAAAAATTAAAAAAACACTTGACATTCGTAATTTTATGTTGTATGATAATAAAAAATTGCAGAAAGGAGTTAAATTTTGAAATTCAATCAAAAGCAAACAACGCAAGAATGGTTGCCTTTTGAGGATATTTATGACAGTGGTCTAATTTTTCATAAAAATTCTTTTATCAAAATCTTGAAAATTTTTCCCATTAATTATGATTTAAAATCAAATTTAGAAAAAGAAGCGATTATTAATTCATATAAAAATTTTTTGAAAACTTGTGATTTTGATATCCAAATATTAATTCAAAGTAAAAAAGAAGATATTTCTAATATGATTTCCCAAATTGAAAATAAAAAAGAAAATAATCAAAAAATCAGAGAAATTCAAGAGCATTATATCGAATTTGTGACAAAATTAAATCAAGAAAAAAATTCGTCATCTAAGAATTTTTATTTAATTATCCGAAAAAAAGTTGATATTCTCGGAAAGGCAAAAGAAGATTTTACCAATGAAGAAAGTCAGGCTTATGAATATTTAAACGAATGTTATTTTAAAATCAAAGACACATTAACCAGATGTGGAAATGTGGTTGATGAAATTAAATCAAAACAAGAAATTCTCAATATTTTTAATTCTTTTATGAAATAAATCCCAAATAAAAATTGAATAGAGGTGGAAAAAATAGAAAATTATTTAAATGGAACAATAAATTTAAAGGACAAATTGGCGCCAAGTTATGTAGATATAGCAAACCCCAAGTGGCTCGAAATCAATGGGAAATATTATGCAGGACTATTGATTGTGGACTACGAAAGGGAACATAGTGAAATTATTTTCAAAAATTTGATTAATACCAATGTCAATGCCAATATTTCCATATTTTATGAAAAACAGGACACTTTCAAAGCCATCAAAGATTTGACATATCATATTGGAAACACTGGGGTGGATTTGAAATTTGGAAATGCTAACAAAGAAGATATTGACTTGGCGGCGTTTACCTATAATGACGCAAAATATATTAGAAAGGAAATACAAGTTAATAATGAGGATTTGTATTATTTGTACACGTATTGTGTAGTAATTGCGGAGGATGAAAAGGAGCTTGCGCGAAGTCTGGCAAAAATTAATGGCATTTTGCAATCGTCGGGATTTGTGACAAAAAAGGCAAATTTTAGGCAAGAGCAAACATTTATGGCATGTTTACCAATCATGGAAAACAGCAAAGATTTGAAAGAAGTGGCTGCGCGCAATGTTTTAACACAGGGACTAAGTGGAACCTATCCGTTTATTTCGTCAACTTTGTGCGATGAAAATGGTATTTTTTTAGGAAGTAATATTTACAATAATTCCATGATTTTAGTGGACCGTTTTAACAAAAATAAATATAAAAATGCGAATATGTGCGTGTTTGGGACAAGTGGCGCTGGAAAGTCATTTTATATTAAACTTCTCATTTTGAGATATCGTTTGCTAGGTATTCACCAATATGTGATTGATCCCGAAAGAGAGTACAATAAAATCGCTGAAAGCCTTGATGGAACGCTGATTAAGCTGGGACCAAGTTCACAGACATATCTGAATATTTTTGATATTCGTGAAGAAAGCATCGAAGATGGCGAAGGCTATTTGAGTAGTAAATTACTAAAATTGAGAGGGTTTTTCAGCCTAATTTTTGGACAAATGGATGAAGAAAAAATGGCGATTTTGGAAGCAAAACTCATTCAAATGTATGCACAAAAAGGCATTACTTTTGACGACGAAACATTATATCAAAAAACGGAAAATGGGAAAATTGCTGTTATTCCGCAATTCAAAACAGCAGAGGAAATGCCGATTTTGGAGGATTTGTACAACAGTTTGGATGACGAAAAAGAGAAATTTTTCAAGCTAAAATTATATCCATTTGTATTTGGCTCCCTTAAATTTTTCAATCATCATACCAATGTAGAGCTTGATAATAAGCTGATAATTGGCGATATTTACGATTTAGGTGAAGACAATTTGAAATATGGAATGTATATGTTTACCGATATTTTTTGGGATAAAATCAAAAAAAATAGGAGTGAAAATAAAGCCATTTATTTGGACGAAATATGGCGACTAATTGGAGTTACGTCAAGTGGATTTGTGGCGAGTTTTATCTATAAAATTTTTAAAACTATTCGTAAATTTGGCGGTAGTGCAGTTGCGATAACGCAGGATGTTTCGGACTTATTTAGCCTAGAAGGCGGTGCTTATGGAAAAAGTATTTTGAATAATTGTAGTATCAAATCGTTTTTTTCTTTAGAAGAGGAAAATATTTTGGTGCTTGAAAAATATGCCAATATTTCGGAAAAAGAAAAAATAGAAATGAAATCTTTAAAAAGAGGCGAAAGTTTGATGTTTATTGGCGATGACCATATTTTAGCAAAAGTGGAAGCATCGGATTACGAAAAAAAATTAATTATTTGGGAGGAAAAATGAGAAAAATTTTAACAGCCATAGGGAATCCTATGCTAAATCAAAAAATAAAAAAATTGGAAAATTATAAAGTGTTGTTAGACGATATTGGTTCTGATGACGAGCTTTTGCAGGTTTTAGAACGTGAGGAAACAGTAGAGATTTTGTTTTTGTGTAAAAATGTGATTACGCATTATTCTGTGGAAAAGTTGATTGAGATGATTCGCAAATTACAAGAAAATATTTTTATTGTATTGTTTAATAAAGAAAATTCGAAAGAGACTGTGAAAGAAGACGAGAATTTGAAATTTTATCATACGCTCGATTTGGATTTGGCTGATTTCGAGAAACATCTTCCGAAAGCTAAAATCACGCCAATTCAAAATTATACGTCGAAGATAATTGCAATTTCTGGAGCCAGTGGAATTGGAAAAAGTACGTTTTCCACATTTCTTGCTCAAAATGTGGAAAACAAAAAAACAAAAACATTGTTGGTTGATTTTGATTTAGACGAAAATCACATTAAGACGATTTTGAAGTTGAAGAAAAATCCAGAGGCGCAAGAAAATATAAAAAATATGATTGTGAGTGTGAATAAAAATTTAGATGTCTTATATAATCTGAAAAATATTTTTCCAAAGCAAGAAAACGCCAATTTTTTTACGTTGCAAAAAATGATGAATGAATTAAAAAAGGAATATCAATTAATTTTGATTGATACATCCTCTAATCTTGAAAATGATTATACGAAGCGAATTTTTTATCATAGCCAGAAAATTATTTTTTTGGTAGAGCCCAATATTCTTGGGATAAAAAAAGCCAAAAATATACTAGAAGTCATTGAAAATGACTGGAAAATTGCAAATGAAAAAATTAATATTGTGCTCAACAAAACCAACATGTATGAAATTTCGCAAAATATTATGCAGGAATTGTTTCCAGACATGAAAATCATTGGAAAAATGAAGTATTTTGACAGTTATAATTTAATGATAAATCGTGATATTCATAAAAAAGAAATCAAAAAAGAATATGAAAAAATCTATAAAAAAATATAGTTTTGATGTCAAATTGTAATTAATAATTATGTGATTTTATATACAATTATAGAAGAAGATAAATGTATTTTAATATCTCATATGTATTATTGTGGAAGAAATTATATAGAGGGTGGTTTATTATAGCAAAATTTGTACATAAATTAGTGTTTTATGTGTGAAAAAATTGTGAAAATTGTGTGAATTTTACAGAATAAGGATACTTTTTTGCTCCTGATTCATTTTGTTTTCGTTTTTTTCTTAAACTTTTTAGAATTAGTTGACTTTTTTCTCTAAAAAATATATACTTAAACTTACAAGAAATGATTTTCAATAAATTTCTATAAAAGGAGGATTTTGTATGCAAGATTTAATTGAAATCAGATGGCATGGACGTGGTGGTCAAGGTGCAAAAACAGCATCACTACTTCTTGCAGATGCAGCCTTTAACACAGGAAAATACATCCAAGGATTTCCCGAATATGGTCCTGAAAGAATGGGAGCGCCCATTACTGCGTATAACAGAATTAGCAATACACCAATTACAATTCATTCTAATATTTATGAACCAGATTATGTCGTAGTTGTGGATGACACACTTTTAGAAGCAGTTGACGTAACTGCTGGGTTAAAGCCAACTGGTGCGATTGTCATTAATACAACACAAGAAGATGAATATATTAAAAAGACGCTAAAAAATTATGCAGGAGATATTTATAAAATCGATGCGAGAAAAGTTTCCATGGAAACGTTAGGAAGATATTTTCCTAATACGCCAATGCTTGCAGCGATTGTAAAGGTTAGCCAAATCATGACAGAAGAAGAATTTTTAAATGATATGATTGGTTCTTTCAAACATAAATTTGCCAAGAAACCAGAAGTTATTGAAGGCAATATGAAAGCGTTGGAAATGGCTCTAAAATCAGTAGAAAAGGTAAAATAATATGATTGAGTTTTTAAAAAATCTATTAAAATGTGTCAATTTTAAAACAGATAACGAAGAAGTCAATAAATACAATAAAATTATTTATACAGTAATTATTTTATGTGCCGTTATTTTTATAGGAGTTATCATTTATTTTATCGTGAAGTATTGGCCCAATTTTTGGGAAATAGTCCAATATAATTGGCAAGATTTAACCAAAGCAACAAAGTAGGGAACGATGTCAACATCATTCCAATAAAAAAAGGTCTTTAAAAGAAAGGAGTTTTTTATGACAGAAATAAATGCAAATACACCAATGGATGATTTAACAATTGGTGGAAATATTTATACAGCTGGCAATGCGAAAGAGTTCAAAACAGGTGACTGGCGTTCCACAAAACCAATCTTTCTATCAGAAAAGTGTAAACAATGTGGGTTATGTTTTCCAGTATGCCCAGATGATGCCATTCCAGTAAACAAAGATTGCAAAAGAGAAGATTTTGATTATGACGCTTGCAAAGGATGTGGCGTTTGTGCAAAAGTATGCCCATTTGGTGCTATTGAAATGGAGTAATTTTGCAACTTGGAAAGTAGAGTGAATTTTTATGATTTTAATTAGAAAAGCAAAAATAAGTGATTTTGATGCCATATTTGATTTATGCAAACAACTTTGGGAGGCAGAACTACCTTTTGATTCGAATATAAAAAAGGATTACTATGAAACGGAAGAAGCCAAAAAAGAAGTATTAAAAGCAATTAGAGCAAGAAAAAAACTGATTTTAGTTGCTGAAAAAAATCATAATGTAGTTGGAATGGTGGATGGATATATGGACAGTAAATGTAAGTATTATGACCAAAAGGTTGGGTATCTAGATCATTTATGTGTACACAAAAATCATAGAAAACAGGGCATTGGTAAATTATTAATGGATGCATTTAGTGAAAAAATGAAAGAAAAAGGCGCAAAATTTATAAAATTGAATGTGTTTAGAGAAAATGAGCAAGCAGTATCACTTTACGAAAAGGAGAATTTTAACGAATATTCTTTATACTATATAAAAAAGCTTTAATCCTTAATTATATCATATTTTTAGAAAAAAGTCAACTTGACATAAGGCAGAAAATGTGTTATAATTAAAGGTTGGGCATAAATCACAACGTGGGGTTAGATAGCCTACGTTGATTGAAAATATGAATTGGAAATACAAATTTTAATGTTCTGTAGGGACACGGGGTACCGTGTCCAGAAAATGGAATTATTAGTTTGTTTTAAGAAAGGAGAAAAAATTATGAGAGAACGACTAAGCGGAAACGAAGCAGCGGCTATTGCGATGAAACAAATTAATCCAGATGTTGTTGCTGCCTTTCCAATCACACCTTCAACAGAAATTCCACAATATTTTTCAACATTTGTAAGCAATGGAACTGTCGATACTGAATTTGTGGCTGTTGAGAGTGAACATAGTGCCATGAGCGCTTGTATAGGTGCACAGGCTGCTGGCGGAAGAGCCATGACGGCAACTTCTGCAAATGGTTTATCTTTGATGTGGGAAATGATTTATATTGCATCAAGTTTGCGTTTACCAATTGTGATGTCTTTGGTAAACAGAGCGGTGTCAGGACCGCTGAATATTCATAACGACCATTCAGATGCAATGGGAGTGCGTGATAGTGGTTGGTTGATGCTTTTTTCAGAAAATAATCAGGAGGCGTATGACAATTTAATTATGGCGCACAGAATTGCGGAGCATAAAGATGTTTTACTTCCATTGATGGTGTGCCAAGATGGCTTTATTACATCACATTCGATTGAAAACATTGAATTAATTGAAGACGAAAAGGTAAAAGAATTTGTCGGAAAATATAGACCAGAACATTATTTATTAAACGATAAAGAGCCGATTGCTGTTGGTCCGTTGGATGTGCAAAGTTATTTATTTGAGCACAAAACGCAGCAAGCCATGGCAATGAGAAAAGCAAAACAAGTTATTTTAGATGTCGCAAGCGATTTTGAAAAAATGACTGGCAGAAAATATGGATTTTTTGAAGAATATAAAATGGAAGATGCAGAAGAGGTCATTGTTTGTATGAACTCAACAGCTGGAACTGCCAAATACACAGCGGATAGATTACGTGAAAAAGGTATAAAAGCTGGTGTTTTGAAAATTCGAGTATTTCGTCCATTTCCAGCAGAGGAAGTGGCAAAAGCGCTTAGCAAAGCTAAAGCAATTGCTGTGTTGGATAAAGCAGATTCGTTAAATGCTGCTGGTGGAGCACTTTTTGAAGATGTCACATCAGGCATGTTTGTCAATCAAATTCAAGTGCCTACGATTAATTATGTCTACGGAATTGGTGGTAGAGATACGACTTCAAAAGATATGGAAAGCGTTTATGAAGATTTAGTCGAGATTGCAAAAACAGGAGAAATCGGCAATCCATACAGATATTTGGGTGTAAGGGGGTGTGAATAATGGCGTATAATCACAAACAAATTATGGTTGATACGAAATCAAGATTAACTTCTGGGCACAGAATGTGCGCAGGTTGTGGAGCACCATCTGTGGCAAGAATGATACTTCGCGCAGTCAAACCAGAAGACCACGTGGTTGTTTCCAATGCGACTGGCTGCATGGAAGTTTCAACCTTTTTATATCCATACACAGCGTGGACGGATTCGTATATTCACACTGCTTTTGAAAATGCAGCAGCCACGTTATCAGGCGTGGAAGCAGCGTATAAAGCAATGAAGGCAACAGGAAAATTGCCAAAAGAGAAAGATACGAAATTTATTGCCTTTGGTGGAGACGGTGGAACGTATGACATCGGGCTTCAAAGCTTGTCAGGCGCGATGGAACGTGGGCATGACATGGTTTATGTTTGCTATGATAATGGTGCCTACATGAACACGGGAATTCAACGTTCTTCTGCAACGCCAAGATTTGCAGATACGACTACAACGCCTGCTGGTACCAAGGTTCCGGGGAAAATGCAGCCAAGAAAAGATTTGAGTAAAATTATGGTGGGACATCATTTGCCTTATGTGGCTCAAACGATTGCCCTTAATAATTACAAAGATTTGTATGAAAAAGCAGAAAAAGCAATTTATACACAGGGCGCTTGTTTCTTGAATGTTTTAGCTCCATGCCCACGTGGTTGGGGTTATCAAACAGCGGATTTAATGGAAATTAATAAATTGGCAGTGGAAACTTGCTATTGGCCGTTGTATGAGGTAATTGATGGAAAATACAAAATTAGTTATAAGCCAGCAAAAAAACTTCCAATTGAAGAATTTTTGCGTCCACAAAAAAGATTTAAGCATATGTTCAAACCAGGTAATGAATGGATGATAAAAGAGTTCCAAGAAGAAGTTGACGCTAGATGGCAAGAGTTATTGAATTTGGAACGTATTACAGCAGAATAGTAAATAGGTGAATTTATGGATGAACAACCAAAGATAGCCAAAGCAAAAGTAATAAAATTGGGAATTTCGGTTTTTGTTATTATTTTTATTGCAATTGTTTTGGCTAGATATTTAATCAATGATGATTTTCGAAGTATGGTAGACAGCAAAATTTTGAGAAAAAACGTAAGTGAAAATTCGTCAAATGTAATTGAAATAAACTCAGATGGCAATCCGTATGTGTATGCTTTTGATAAATACATAACGGTGCTTAGTAAGAATGTTTTGAGTTTTTATGCACAAGATGCAAAATTTGTTTCAAGCATTGATGTAAACATAACAACTCCTTATATCAATTCAGAAGATAAATATCTTGTTGTCGCTGAAAAAGGTGGAAGTAAATTGTATTTTATTTCTGAAATGGGCGTGAAATGGGAGAAAGATATTGAGGGCGAGATTTACCGTGTCAGTGTGAACAAAAATGGTTATGTAAGTGTGATTTTAAAAAATGCGACTTATAAGTCCATTGTTGTTGTTTTTGATGTGAATGGAAATGAATTATTGCGTAATTTTTTAAAAAGCAGTTATGCCATTTGCTCAGAAATTTCGGATAACAATCAATATTTAGCTGTAGGAAGAATTGATTATTCAGGAACCGTTGTGAAATCAATTATAGATTTGATTTCTATTGGAACAGCGAAAGACAACCCTAAAAATTCTGTTGTGAACAAATATGAATCTGAGTCAGGCAAGATTTTGGCAAACATCAAATTTAATGATAAAGATGAAGCGATTTGCATGTTCGATTCTTATATTCAAAAACTGACCAAAGATACATCGCAAAAGCTATATGATATTAATAGTGATAATATGTTTGTGGACATTAACTTAAAAAACAATATGGTCATTGTGGAAAAAGAAACGTCAGGCTTATTTTCGTATGAATATCAAATGAGCATCAAAAATACGGCTGGGAAAAGTGATAATTTGTATATTTTAGGGAGTGATACGCCGAAGAAATTGAAAGTTACCGAAAATTTGATTTGTCTAAATTTGGCGAACGAAGTAAGAGTAGTAAGTTTGGGCGGTTGGCTTTTGAAGCGTTATACAACCAAGAGCGAAATTCAAGATATTGTAGTTGGGGACAGCATTATCGGTATTATTTATAATAACAAAATTGAAGTAATTGGGATATAGGAGGAATGTTTAATGACGGTTTTAGGAATTGTGGTAGATGTTATTTTGTTTATCATCATAGAGGGAAATGCTGTGGCTGGCTACAAAATGGGAATCACAAGAGTGATTTTTAATATTTTTTCAAGTCTCATTGCGATTATTTTAGTTTTTATTTTGTATAAACCAGTTTCTAATTATATTTTTGAGAACACGAAAATGGCGCAAAATTTAGAAAATGCGATTGTAGAGAATTTGTCTGGCTTGTTGGAAAATGAGGAAAAAACAGCAGAAACTACGAATGAAAAGGCAAACAATATGTTAGCTATGTTTCTTGAGAAAGACATCAACGAAATGGTGCAAAACACGACTGATAGTATTGTGGCAAATGCATCAAGGCAAATTGCTTACAAAATTGTCAGTGGAGCCGTATTTTTAATTTTATTTGCTGTGATTCGCTTAGCGTTGTATTTGCTAAAAAATTATGCGGATTTTTTGGCAAATTTGCCATTTATTCGAGTAATAAATAGTTCTGGTGGAATGATATATGGTGTCATAAAAGGATTTTTGCTTGTTTATGTTGTATTTGCCATTATTTCGTTTATGATGCCGATGATTGGCGACACAGTAATTGTACAGGCAATTAATGAGGCATGGATTGGTAGCAAAATGTTTCAATCTAATATCATATTAAATGTGATATTTAAATTCTTATAGTGGAGATGATGTTTTGGGAAGAAGAAAAAAAGAAGAAAAAAAGAAAAAAAATGTTGGAAAAATTATTTTAGTTGTCATATTATTGATATTATTAATTGTGGGCTCCTATTTAGGATACTCGATTGCAAAAAATGGAGGTGGACTACAAGGAATTTTGGCTACGATTTTGGGGCAAGATATGGAGAAATTGGAAGATGTAGGAACCATCGATGTTTTATTGATGCGGCGTTAGTGAAGACCTCGACTCTAGATTAACGGACACGATTATGGTTTGCTCGTATAATCCAAAAACGCAAAGAGCTTCCATGTTGTCGATTCCACGTGATACGTTTGTTGGGAAAAGCAAATCGAAAGCCACAGGATATGACAAGATTAATTCTGTCTATTCCAACAAAGGCCCTGAAAAAACATTGGAGTTAGTCAATGAACTGACTGGCATGAATATCAAATATTATGTGGTTGTGAATAATCAAGTGGTGATTGATTTAGTGAATAATATAGGAGGCGTTTATTTTGATGTTCCGATTGATATGAATTATGATGACAAAACACAGAATTTGCATATTCATTTGAAGTCTGGTTATCAAAAAATCGATGGGGACCATGCCGAACAATTGCTAAGATTTAGACATAATAATAATGGAACTTCTTATCCGACTGAATATGGAGATAATGATTTTGGTAGAATGAAAACACAACGTGATTTTATGATTGAAGTCGGAAAGCAAACACTAAAGCTAAAGAACATAACCCATATAAAAAGTATTATGACAACTTTGTTTGAAAATATTGAAACAAACGTGACTTTGGATGATGTTTTTCCTTATGTACCATGGGCAGTCAGCTTTGATATGGCAAATATTAAGAGTAATCAGATAGCAGGTATCGCGCAAGATTATAACAAATTAAGCTTTTTTGCAAGTGATGAAGAAGAGACTCAAAAAATTGTCAAAGAAATGACCAATTATGTGAAAGGCATAGAAACAGAAGGTCCACAAGAAGATGATGGTAAGGCGACAATTGAGGTAAAAAATCAGACAAAAAATGAAACGAAAAAACAAACTAATACAACCAACACGACCAAAAAGTCAACAAAATCTACAAAGAAATAAAAAATATAAAAAAAGGCTTGCTTTTTGTGTAGCAAGCCTTTATAATAATAGCAAGGAAATAATTTTATTTCCTTGCTTGTTTCTTTTTCAATTTTTTCTTTTTACGCCTGAATTGCAAAATCAGAATGAAAGCTCCCAAAATGAATAACAAAATCCCAGCAATTAAAAGAATAATTTGCCAATTGAATTTTTTCTCAACAGCGTGACTTGCCAATAATTCAGTCGTATATTGTATGCCGTCAACCGTGTAAACTGCTTTACCAAGTGAGCTATTGGCGGGGATTGGTGCCTCCAAGTTTTCGTTTAAAGTAATTTCAGGTTTTAGATTTGTTAAATCAGTTTGTACATTTAAATAAGAAAACAAAGTATCTTTTGCGATTAAATCAAGATTTTTCGTGTCTTTGCTCGCATTTTCGATTTCTATATTGGTAAGAACATCATTTTCTTTTACAATATCGGTAAAGGCAAAATCTTTAAAACCATAATCAAACAATGCTTGTGTGTCAACATATCGTTCGCTCAGTCCCTCGCGATTTGTCCCAGAATGCAACACAACTGAAATTAATTCGATATTGTTTTGCACTGCGCCACTTACCAAGCAATTTTTTGCTTCTGTCGTATGTCCTGTTTTGATACCAATAATATTTTCATTATAATATTTGCTTTTAGATCGTAACATTTCATTTGTAGTGGTGCAAACTCTGTCTTTAGCCAAATATTTATTGGTTGCTGGCAAAGTATAGGAAACAGTTGAAACATATCTCCTGAAATTCTCATTTTTCATGCAGTAAGACGCAATCAAATACAAATCATGAGCAGTTGTATAATGATTATCATTGTGAACTCCATTTGGATTGACGAAATGCGTATTTTGGCAACCAAGCGAAGCAGCTTTTTCATTCATCATTTTGGCAAAATTTTGCACAGAACCACTCATATGTTCTGCCAAAACAATAGCAGCATCATTCGCAGATTTTACCATCAAAGCATACATTAAATCATTAATTGACATTTCTTCGCCCTCTTGCAAACTGGCATTCACGTAGCCACTTGGCAATGAGTAAACCGCATTATAACTGACAGTTGCCATTTCGTCAAGTTTACAATTTTCAAGAATTAAAATCGCAGTCATAATTTTAGTGGTACTAGCTGGGTACATTTTTTCGTAAGCATTTTTTTCGTACAGAATTTTTCCAGTACTTTCCTCAACCAATATGGCAGCAGTTGACGCAATTTCTGGTTCAGCTGCAAAAGTAAAATGGGTAAAAATAATCAAAAGCAGAAATAGCATAAAAATTTTTTTCTTTAATTTCATAGAAAACTCCTAAAAGTAAAATTTTATTAATACTATCATATATCAAATATCGACAAAATTCAACAAATATTAAAAATAAAATAGAAAGGATTGATCCATATGGAAAAACAAAAAATTATAAAAATAGTAATAGCATTGATTGTAGCGGTTTTCGCTATCGTCTATTATTTTTCGAGCAATTCCAAAAGCTCAGAGTATGAAAATATTTTAGCAAGTGAAGTGATTGTTAGTAATGCAACTGGCACTGAGGAAATTAAGGAAACAAGCAAAATTAAGGTTTACGTCACAGGAGAAGTAAATTCTCCAGGAGTGATTGAATTAGAAGAAGGAGCACGCATAGAAGACGCCATACAAGGTGCAGGAGGAATCAAGGCAGAGGCTAATTTGAAGGAAATTAACTTGGCTTATGAAGTAGAAGATGGCGAGAAAATTTATATTCCGAATTTGTCGGAAGAGACTGACAATGCAGAAGAACAGGTGCCATCTAGTGAAGCGCAAACAAGTTCAAGTAGTCATTCCAATGGCAAAGTGAATATTAATAAAGCCTCGGCAACGGAATTAACAGCAGTTCCGGGAATAGGGGCTTCCACCGCTCAAAAAATCGTAACCTATCGAGACGAAAATGGAAAATTCAAAACAATTGAGGATATTAAAAAAGTTTCTGGGATTGGAGATAGCAAGTATAACAGCATGAAAGACTTTATTTGTGTAAAATAAAAATCCCACAATAAAACCTGCCCGAATGCAGGTTTTAAGGATTTAAAAATTTTCTGGCACGTTTTTTATTTTTTGAAATACGGCATAAAATGACTTTGTGTTGCACAAAAGCGACTAGAATTCGAATACCAATTAAAATTAATAAAATCATAAAAAGTGTTTTAAAATTGAAACTTGAAGGAGTTTGTTCAGTTGGATTTGGAAGTTGGGTATTGTTTGATATTTCGGGCAAGCTATTTTCTAAGTTTTTTTCTTGTGTAAGACTAATTTCTGGATTTTCTTTTGGCACTGCATATTGCATAAAATTGTTGTTGCCATATTCTAGCAAAGTAATGGTATCCAAATAACGAGCACTTCTGCCATCCTCTGCACTTTCTGCATGAAATACAATAGAAATTAATTCTAATCCATCTTTTTCACTCATAGCAATCATGCAATTCTTGGCTTGTGTCGTAAAGCCAGTTTTTCCACCAATGACATAAGGATAATAATAGGGACTTTCCGGGTTCATTAAACTATTCGTATTTTTTAAAATTCGGTCAGAAGACGGATATTGTTCTGTGGCAGGAAGCGAATATTCTTGTGTTGCAACCATATGCCTGAAAAGTTCATTTTGCATGCAATAACGTGTGATTTTTGCTAAATCAGCAGCGCTCGTATAATGATTTTCATCATGAATTCCGTTGCTATTTACAAAATGCGTAGAAGTACAACCAAGCTCGATTGCCTTTGCATTCATGATATTAGCGAAATTTTCGGTGGTGCCACCAATACGTTCTGCGAGCACATTGGCTGCTTCATTAGCGGATTTTAACAAAAGCGCATATAGCAAATCTTCTATTGAAAGCTCTTCGCCAACTTGAATTTTGGCGTTTGTATAACCACTTTTAATAGATGTAACAGCTGCCTCGCTAGCAACAACTTTTTCATCAAGTGAGCAGGATTCGATAGCAATAATCGCAGTTAAAACTTTGGTGGTACTGGCTGGATACATCATCATATTGGCATTTTTTTCATATAAAATATCCCCAGAATGACTGTCAATTAAAATGGCAGAAGGAGAATATAAATTAAGTTCTTCAGCCAAAACATAAGAATGAACAGAAATACTTAAGATAAGTAAAGGCAACAAAATTAAAATTTTTTTGTAAAATGTCATTAAAAATCTCCTCTTACGGTAATAATATTATTATATCATTATATACTTAATTAAAACAAAAATAAAGAGGAAATGAAAAAAATTGATAATTTATATTTTAACTTTTATTACAATTATAATTTTAATTTTCACAAATGCCATAACAGATGCGCCCAATGCAATTGCGACACTTGTTGGAACCAAAGTGATGCCATTTCGCAAAGCAGCAAAGCTAAGTGCTGCCTTTAATTTTATTGGTATTATTGTAATGAGTTTTATTAATATTTCAGTGGCAGGTTGCATTAGTTCCATGGTCGATCTAAGCGACCGAGAAAATGGCATTATTGTGTTAGTTTCTGCTATGATTTCAGTTATTATTTTCGCCTTAGTTGCTATGAAATTTGGCATACCGACCAGTGAAACACATGGGTTAATTGCTGGTTTGACAGGTAGTGCGGTTGCGATTTATGGTTGGAAATCGGTTAGTTTGGCAGAATGGATGAATGTCATCATTGGGCTTGTGTGGTCCATTTTAGGAACATTAGTGATTGGAATTCTCATTTCAAAAATAGCCAAAAAGTGGATGGATAAGACTAATCAAAAACAAATACAAAAATGGCAAATTATTGGTTGTTGTGGAATGTCATTTATGCATGGCGCACAAGACGGACAAAAATTTATTGGGATTTTAATTTTATTTTTTAGTTTAATAAAAAATGTATCAATCCCACAAAACATTGTGCCTTGGGATTATGTATGGATTATTTTATATGTGGCTGTGATTATGTGGATGGGGGTTTCCATTGGTGGTAAAAAAATTGTGGATAATATTGGTGGAGAACTGGTAAAACTGGACAACAAGCAAGCGCTTTTGAGCGATATAACGACTGTTTTTACATTGTTTACGGCAAGTATGACAGGCATTCCTGTGAGCACAACACATGCCAAAACCATGTCCATTATTGCCATTGGTCAAAATAATAAAAACAAAATGGATCGAGCCAGAGTACTTAGTATTTGTAAAGCATGGTTTTGGAATTTTCCAATTTCTGGTTTAATTGGCTATTTTTTGGCGATTTTAATTTTACAAATTGTTGGGTAAAAATGTAAATTTAGAGTTGATTTTACAGTAATATTTTGTTATAATGAACAGTAAGACTGTTCATTTGCGACGAAATATTTTAAATGGAGGAGGGAAGAGGATGACAAAAGTATCAGATGCTGAGCTAGAAATATTAAAAGTGATTTGGGATAAAAAAGAAGTGACTTCTAGTGTGATTATCAAAGAAGTAGAAAAGTTTCATTGGTCAGATAATACCGTAAGAACGCTCATTAGAAGATTGCAAGCAAAAGGTGCGATTAAAGCGGCTGAAACAGAGGGAAAGGCATTTCTCTATAAACCTATTTTTAAAAAAGAAAAATATAGAAAAGAAGTAACCAAAAAGTTGTTAGAACAATTATATCATAATTCGGTCATTGAATTAATTTGGCAATTTTGCGAAGTGGGAGATATAAAAGTAGAAGAGTTAGAAAGAATGGTAACTTATATAGAAGAAAAAGAGAAAAAGGTAAAACAAAAGTGAGGGTATTTGCAAAAAATACCCTCATCTTTTATTATACCATATTTTCAGTCAAAAGTCAAGTTGACATTTTATGTAAAATGTGCTATAATAAAAATAAGAAACATGTTGGTATGCACGCAGACAATAATATTGGGTGCATTGTTCAAATCCGCTTTGTTTTTTTGACTATAGGAGGTGCTAATAATGAATATGGCTTTTGGAATGTTAAATTGTTTGATTGTTGTTTTTGCGGTTTTTTGGCTTTTTTTAATAATAATTTTTGAGCGTAAGAATTGTGATAGGCAGGAAAATTGTATGTTGAGGGGCTGGATAGCGAAGAAAGAGATTATTTTAATTTGGGCTCGGATAATTTTGAGAGAATTTTTATTTAAAGGCGATAATGAAATAGAGTTTGTAGTAGATATTTTTTTGCTTGTAAGTTGGACATTGACAATGATTACAAGTTACTGTAAAGACATGAATGAAGAACTGGTTAATGAATAAAGAAAATTGAGCGAGCGGATTGGGAGGAGATGAACTGCAGAGTTTGTCTTCTTTTTTATGTTTAGAAACCTTACACAGATGTAAGGTTTTTGTAACCTAAATCGATGGTAATTATGCAAGAAAACTGTTATACTATATTCAAATGAAAGGAGCTTTTAAGTATGGAAAAAATTTTACAGGTAAAAAATATTGAAAAATATTATGGGAACAAGTCAAACTTGACGAAAGCCATCGACAATATTAGTTTTGATGTTAGCAAAGCCGAATTTGTGGGAATTATGGGGGCGAGCGGAAGTGGAAAAACCACACTTTTGAATTGCATTTCCACAATTGATAAGGTAACTTGTGGACACATTATCATCCATGGGAAAGACATTACCACTCTAAAAGGTAACCATTTGAACAAATTCAGGAGAGAAGAATTGGGGTTTATTTTTCAAGATTTTAATTTGCTAGACACTTTGACAGCATACGAAAATATTGCTTTAGCGCTAACCATTCAGCGCGTAAGTCCCAAAGAAATTGACAAAAGAGTAAACGAAATTGCAAGAAAATTAGGAATTCAGGAAATTTTGAGAAAGTATCCCTATCAAGTTTCTGGTGGACAAAAACAAAGAATTGCCTCATGCCGAGCCATGATTACAAATCCTAAATTGGTGCTAGCCGATGAGCCAACAGGTGCACTTGATTCTAAAGCTGCTAGACAACTATTAGAAACATTTGAATATTTGAATCAAAAATTAGATACAACTTTGCTAGTTGTTACCCATGACGCTTTTACGGCATCGTATGCCAACCGAATTTTGTTTATCAAAGACGGCAAAATTTTTAATGAGCTCATCAAGGGGAATGATACGAGAAAACAATTTTTTGAGAAAATCATTGAAGTGCAAACGCTTCTGGGAGGTGATTTGAGCGATGTTATTTAAGTTATCATTTGAAAATATGAAAAAAAGTATCAAAGATTATGGCATTTATTTTTTGACATTGGTTTTAGGTGTCGCGATTTTTTACCTTTTTAATTCGCTAGATAGCCAAGAGGCGATGTTGCAAGTTTCCGCTTCGCAAAGGCAAATCATTCAGCTGATGATAGAAATGCTTGGTATGGTTTCTGTTTTTGTGGCTGTGATTTTGGGCTTGTTGATTGTGTATGCCAATAGTTTTTTGATTAACCGACGCAAAAAAGAATTTGGAATTTACATGAGTTTAGGAATGGGCAGAAGACAAATTTCAAAAATTATCTTGATGGAAACGATTTTTGTGGGAATGATTTCCCTTGTAGTCGGTTTAGGAGTTGGTATTTTTGGCTCACAATTTATGTCGATTTTAGTTTCCAAAATGTTTGAAGCAGATATGAGCAAATTTGAGTTTGTTTTCTCAAAAGCGGCTTGTATCAAAACTTGCGTATATTTTGCGATTATGTATGTGGCAGTTATGCTTTTTAATACGCTTACGATTTCGCGTTATAAATTAATTCATTTGCTTAATAGCGCTAAGAGAAACGAAACTGTGAAAATCAAAAATCCGATTTTGTCGATATTAGTTTTTGTGGCAGCAGTGGCTTTATTAGGGTTTGCATATTGGAAAGTGACGGTTGATGTTGGTTCTTTAAATACGGCAGATAAAATGTTAAAAGTGATTTTAATGGGAATTGTGGGAACTGTTTTGGTGTTTTGGTCATTGTCAGGATTTATTTTGCAAATTGTGCAAGTCATGAAACAAACGTATTTGAAAGATACGAATATGTTTGTTTTGAGACAAATTAACAACAAAATTAACACCATGGTTGTGAGCATGAGTGTGATTTGTTTGATGCTTTTTATGACAATTACGATTTTGTCGTCAGCGCTTGCTTTAAGAAATACGATGCAAAGCGATTTGTTGGAAATGACACCAGTGGATATTAACTTATATAAAACAGCGTATTTGCCAGAAAAATCAGTTGGGCGAAATGGCAAGGAAGAGGTTTACACAGAAGTGCAAAGGCAGGATTCCAGAGTGCCAATACGAGAAACCTTGGAAAATAACGGATTTGATATGAATTTGCTAAAAGATGTAGAAGAGGTTATGGTTTATACAGATAAAGATTTGACTTGGGAAAAGTTTTTTGGAGACAAAATAGGAGACCTGAAAGCGAAATTCCAAAATCTGAGGTATGAAATGCCAGAGGAACTGATGAAAGTGTCTGATTATAACAGAATTGCAAAATTGTATGGTAACGAGGAATATGAGCTAAAGGATGACGAATACATTATGCTTTGCGATTTTGAGTCACAAAAGGAAATCCGAAATGAAGTTTTGAAAGATGGAAATTATCCTTTGGAAATTGCAGGAAAAACCTACCGAGCAAAATACAATGAGTGCAAGAGTGGATTTCTTATGATGTCCACAAGCCATACGAATACAGGCATTATTTTGGTGCCAGATAATTGTAATTTAACAGATGAGATGACAGAACAGTATTTTTTGGCAGCGAATTATAATGCAGTTACAGACGAAGAAAGAGAAAAAATTGAACAGATTTTTTCTAGCAAAGAGGAAGGGAATTTATTGACTAATCTTTCCG
Organism: uncultured Clostridium sp.; assembly: GCA_948467875.1. Taxonomy (GTDB): domain Bacteria; phylum Bacillota; class Clostridia; order TANB77; family CAG-508; genus Scatovivens. The sequence goes on along the minus strand of CAOKFZ010000003.1, from coordinate 100,718 downwards.
AAAAAGGTTTACGATTAGATGGTATGAGCAAAATTTCGATTATCGAAGCGAGCGTAGGTTTAGTAACGATGATAACATTTATTGCGATTTATTTAGGAATTATCTTTTTGATTGCAAGTTCAGCGATTTTGGCTTTGAAACAATTGACAGATAGTTCGGACAATAAGCAAAGGTACACAATTTTGCGAAAAATTGGTTGTGACGAAAAAATGATTCATAGTGCGCTATTCAAACAAATCGGCATCTTTTTTGGAACGCCACTGATTTTAGCAATCATTCATTCTGTGTTTGGCATTCAGTTTGCGCTTTCGACATTGGCAGGAGTGGCAAGCAAAAAGGATTTGTTGCCATCCATTATTGGAACGATAATTGTTATGGGAGTAATTTATGGAGCCTATTTTATGGCGACATATTTAGGTAGTAAAAATATTATTAAGGAGGAATAAAAATGGAAACTATAAGCGAGAAAATACCAATTATATTAACAGTTATAATTGCCATTATCATTGGCGTAGGTGCAATTTATTTTATGGAATTTCATGAAACAATTTATTATACGCAAATCGATAATAGCAAACTGGAGCAGATACCGAGTTCGGATAATATGGGATTTGAGTATACGTTGGATTGTTATAATCCAAGTGGCAAAAGACGAGAGATTAAGTTTAAAACGAGCCGAGAATTACGAGAAGATGCGTATTTAATGTTAGAAGTAAAAATCTTGGGAGTGCATTCATGGAAAGAAGTGCAATATGAGGAACTTCCAGAGAAAGTGAAAGTAAAATTTGAGTAATAAAATTTGAAAAAAGCCCATGATATGGGCTTTTTTGATGTAATTCTATCATAACAATAAGAATTTTTATTGATAAAATTTATTGCAATATCCATCAAGTTATGATAGGATAAAAAACAAATGAAAAATACGAGGAGGAGAAATGAAATCATATAAAGAAGTATACGAAATTGTCAAGTCGCGTCTGAGTGATTATCGTTTTCATCATTCGGAATGTGTGGCAGCACGTTGTGTGGAACTTGCGAAAATTTATAAAGTGGACAAAGAAGCGGCAATGTTGGTTGGAATTGCACATGATATTGCCAAAGAAATGCCAGCAGACGAAAAAATTAAATATTGCGAAGAAAATCATTTGGCGATTGATGAAATTGAGCGAGAAAATCCAGGGTTGTTGCATGGGAAAATTGGGGCAAACATTGCGAAAAAAGAATTTGGTTTTAGTGAAGATTTGTGTTCGCCTATTCAATATCATACAACAGGAAAAGCCAATATGTCACTGCTTGACAAAATCTTGTATGTAGCCGATATGACAGGCGCAGACAGAAAATTTCCAGACAAAGAATATGTGATTGAATTGGGGAATAAAGATTTGGATGAATGCGTAAAATATATCTTAAAAGTCGGGATTGGGCAAAGGATTAAGCAGAATAAAAAAATTCATCTCAATTCGGTTTATGCATTAAATTATTTTATGGAATAGCACCAGAAAATTTTTGTAATTTTTTATCAAAAGATATTCACAAATTAAAATTCAAATGATATAATGGCAAGTAGTAATTGTACGGAGGATGTTGAAATGATTTTTAAGGATTATTATAAAATTTTGGGGCTAGAGACAAACAAGGTTTCAATGGATAAAATCAAAGAAGCGTATCGAAAACAGGCAAAAAAGTATCACCCAGATGTCAATATCGGAAATCAGAAAAATGAGGAAATTTTTAAGGATATAAATGAAGCATACAAAGTATTGTCAAGCATGTCGAGCAAAAGAAAATATGACAGAATGTGGAATCATCAGGTAGGACGCAAAAATAAAAATGCTACTTATGAAGAAAGCAAAAGAACGAAAGATTCTGTGTTTAGCGATTTTTTCAATCTATTTTTTGGAGCAGTTGCAGAAACGAAAACTTTGAAAGCAGAGGCACGCAAAGGGGAAAATGTGCAAACAGAAGTCAATATTTCCATTGAAGATGCTTTTCGCGGAAAAGAACAATCCATTGCAGTCAGAACCATTGATGGAGACTTAAAAACACTCAAAGTGCAACTTCCATCTGGAATTCAAAATAACGAAAAAATCCGACTTGTGGGACAACGGAAAACCGGGACAAAATGGCGGAAAAAATGGAGATTTGTTAATTCGTATTAAAATTGCAAATGATAAGAAATTTAGACTAGAAGGTTGCAATTTAAGGACAAATTTATTTTTAACGCCATGGGAAGCAGCGCTTAGCACAAAAGTGACAGTCAATGGCATTAACGAAGATGTTAGTGTGTACATACCGCAAGGCATTCAAAGTGGAGATACGATAAAAATTGAAGGCAAAGGCTATAAAGACGGAAAAGGTGGACGAGGAGACCTCATTTTGGAAACAAAAATCATGGTACCAAAACGCCTAAATGAGCGAGAGAAAAAATTGTTTAGTGAATTGAACCACATTTCAAAATTTAATCCGAGAATGTCAGCCATATAAAAAAACATTAATTATTGACATAATACGAAAATTATGGTATAATAATAAAGTAAGTTAAAATTTATACATAAGAAAAATCGCATTTAAATATGTAGTAAAGGAGAGAAAATAATGGAAGAGGGTAACTTACAAGGGAAATATTTCAGTATTACAGATCCAAAAGAAGTGAGTACTGTGATATACCAAATCAATAAAACGGAAAAGGAATTTTTAGACAGAGCACCAAAATTTACGATTGAGCGACTAGATTATTCGGAACAACTTGTTGGTGAACGAAAAAGGAAAACTTTTTTTGTTGACAATCCTTCACCAGAAGGCAATCCATTGGTGTTTTTCTCGTTTGGAAAAGATAAAGTCGTTGTCAATACGGGCTTTTTGGATTATAACGAAGTAAAATTATCCAAAAAACCAATGCCAATGAAACTTTCAACACTTTACAACGAAAAAGAAACGGTTTATAGAGAATTTCAATATACACCAAATATGAAAAGGCCTATTACCATAATAGACCCTGAAACCACAGAAGAGATAAAGCCAAATTTGTATTTTGATGAAAATGCAAATGAGGTCAAGGGAAAATGCACGCTAAAAGCATGCAAAAAATATTTTGCCTTTGAAATTAAATAAGGGTAGACTTTAAAGGAGGAGTTTTTTATGAATACCAATAATCCAATTGGAGAAAATGGAAACAAATCAATCCAGGGAAGAAAAGCAATCAATGTTGTAAGAGATGAGAGAGCAGATGATTTGTTAGAAAAATTTTTTGGTGAAAAGGGTTATGAACTTATACAATGTAACTGTGCGGTGCCAGAAATAAAACAAGAAGAAATAAAATTTGATAAAACGCTTGCTAGAAGAATAAGAATTAGCAAGGAGAGATTTAAAGCAGACGTTATGCCAATTAAAGCAGGAACTAGAGCAAGAAATAAAAGTGTCGATACAGAAAGATAGTTACAGAAGAAAAGGTGAAAAATTATGGGATTTTTTGATAAGTTAAGATTAGCTATTCGAAAAATAAGAGTAAAATTAATTGCATATGCAATCATTATGCTGGTCATAGCAGTCATAGGATTAGCACCACTGACTGTTTCGATTGAAGCAGGAAATTTGGCAAACGAAGCAGGAGACGATTTTTGGACAACATTTTATGAACAATTATTCAAAAATATTCAACAGCCAATTTCGAGTTTGGGAATATGCTTTGGCGAATATTTGCCAGCATTTTTGAATGCGCTAAAATGGTACATTTTGATTTTGGGTTTATTTGCTTTAGTTGGAATTATCAAGTCATTTCCGAAACATGAATTTCAGGACATTGAAAATGGTTCGAGTGACTGGAGCGAAAACGGTGAGCAGTATGCAGTTTTGAGCAAAAATAAAGGAATTATTTTGGCCGAAAAAAATCGTTTGCCTGTCGATAAACGTGGTAACGTAAATGTGCTAGTAGTACGGAGGTTCAGGTGCTGGTAAATCAGCTTCTTACGTAAAACCGAATGCTTTGCAGCTCCTTGGTTCTTACGTTTTTACAGATCCAAAAGGAGAGTTGTATGACGACACAGCAGGTTATTTTAAAGCAAATGGCTATGATATCAAAGTGCTAAATTTGGTTCGTCCAGAAAACAGCGATAGCTACAATCCGCTACATCACATCAATGGAGAAATCGATGTTGACGTTATCGCACACACTATTGTAAAAGGGCAAGATAGCGGCGGAAGCTCAGATCCATATTGGGAAGATATGGGCGAGATGTTGCTAAAATCATTGATTTATTATTTGAAAGCAGTACGTCCACCAGAAGAGCAAAATTTGGCGAGTTGTGCAGAGCTTGTAAGAGCGGCAAACAAAAATGGTGGCGACAATTTATTAACCAACTTGATGAACCAATTGCCTTATGACCATCCAGCAAGAATGAATTATAAATCCATCGAAATTGCGCCAGAAAAAACGTATGGTTCCATTCTGAGTACGCTTCAATCAAAACTTGGTAAATTTGACTCACGAGACATCGCAGAAGTAACCTCAAGCAACACGATAGATTTTACCTCAATTGGAAAAAAGAAAACAGCAGTATTTGTGATTTCGTCAGATACACATACAGCTTATGACTTTTTGCTTACCATATTTTTCTCGCAAATGATACAACAATTGTATGATTTCGCGGATTTGAGTGGCGGCGCATTGCCAGTTCCTACATACTTTATTCTAGATGAATTTGCAAACATTGGTCAAATACCAGATTTTGATAAAAAAATATCAACTTCAAGAAGTAGAAAAATTTCGTTTAGTGTTATTTTGCAGAACTTAGACCAGCTAGAAGCAGTTTATAAAGAGGCGCATGAAACCATTTTAGGAAACTGCGATACGCACTTGTTTTTGGGTTCTAACTCTCAGAAAACGGTGGAATATTTTTCAAAGGCTTTGGGAGAAAAAACCATCACAAGAGACAGTATTTCAGTCAATAAAGATAGAGACAACTGGAAGCAAGGCTTAAGTCAATCTGACCAAATTATGGGAAGGGCACTTATGACGCCAGACGAGCTTCGTCGTATGGACGATGATTTGTGCATCATTTATGAAAAAGGTATTAAGCCAGTCAAGGCGAAAAAGTATTATTATTTCAAATATCCAGAAGGTAAATTAATAAAGAAATATAAAGTTGATCACAACGATGTTCAAGTTGATAGAGGGGTTTGGAGGAAATATAATCCATACAATCCATACGTAGAAGACAGTGATAATAAAGGTGGCAATCCGCAAAGTCTAGAAAACTTGGATGATTTGTTTAAAGAGGAAGACACCGGCTTGAAGACAGATGCTAATCCAGCTAGCAAGCTTCCGGTGGATTCCAATTTGGAGGATCAAAAAAAGGAGGAAGAATTGACAGATATTCAAAAAGAATTAGAAGCCAAATTTGATGAATTGTTTGGTAGTTTAGATGATTAAAATAAACCACAAGGGCGCCATTACAGCGCCCTTGGTTTGTGCTTTGTATTCAAAATGGAACGATTTGCCAGTATAAATCAGATTCAGTCAAGTTCCAAATTTCTATCCATTTTAAAGCTTCTTCGACGATACGGATAAGTTCGCACCGCTCATGAAATTCTACACATGACTTTTCCCATCCTGAAAAAAAGAAAATATTGTGATTTTTATACTCCATTTTCATAATTGGTAATAATGGAGTAGCGGGTACAAAAACTATTTCACAATATGGATCGCGCTGGTACCGTGGCAGAAGTGAAATATATAAATTTCCTAATTCAGTTTCAATTTTGCAATAAAGTATTTGCATATTAAAGCACCTCCTAAAGTTGATTATACAATATAATGTCAATAATATTATAACATATTTTACATAAAATGTAAAGAGATGCAACAAAAAATAATTTTTTAGTAAGTTAGTTATTGACAAATTCAAACAAATGTTTTATAATAAGTAAAATTAAGTATAAAATCTAAATATGACATTTTGATGTCATATTATAAAATGTGATTTTTAAAAGGAGAAAAGATGAAATTTGTTCATGTTGCAGATATGCATTTTGACCAGCCGTTTTCAGGGCTGAATGCGATAGAAAATTTAAGTGATATTCGTAGGTTGGAACAACGCAAAATTTTCAAAAAAATAATAGATTATTGCAAAGAAGAGAAAGTTGATTATTTGCTGATTGCAGGCGATTTTTACGCCCATGAATATGTCCGAAAATCGACCATAGAATATGTCAATCAGTTATTTCAAGAAATACCAAATACGAAAATTTTGATAGTTCCCGGAAATCATGATCCTTATGTCAAAGGCTCGTATTATGAAACATTTTCTTGGAGCGAAAATGTACATATTTGCAAAAGCAATTTGGAAATAATAGAAGAATCAAAATATGACATTTATATGTCAGGTTTTACAGATTTTCACATGGAACAATCGCCACTTGAAACACTTCAAATAAAACATCCAGATAAAATGAATATTTTGGTAACACATTGCGATTTGAATGGAGCAAAGGACGAAAATCGGATTTTCTTATCAGCCAATACGAGAGTCCCAAATAAATTCCTTAGGATTTAATTATGTGGCAATGGGGCACATTCACAAAACGAATTTTCAGGAAAATAAGAAAATTGTTTATTCAGGTTCACCGATTTCGTTTGGGTTTGATGAACTGGGCGAGCATGGCATGATTGTGGGCGAAATTGATGAAAACGGTCTGCAAATAGAATTTGTAAAATTAGATGAAAGAATGTTTGAGAAATATGATTTTTTTGTGGATGAAATGACAAGTCCAGAAGAGTTGGTCGAAAAAATCTCGGATTTAAAATTAAATGATAAAAATTTGTATGAGATTGTTTTACAGGGAAATAGGCAGTTTGATATCCGACCAAGAGAAATTTTGAAATTGATTGAACCACAAAATATTTTAAAAATAAAGGATGAAACACAAATTGGGGTGGATGTTGAGCAAATTGCAAAAGAGCATAATTTGCGAGGAATTTTTATCAGGGAAATTATCAAGAAATATCAAGAAGGAAATTATTCAGATGAACAAATCAAAAAAGCGATTGAAATTGGATTAGAAGTTATGTAAGAGGTGAAAAGTTTGAAAATTGATACAATAAAAATAAATGGTTTTGGAAAATTAAAGGATCAAGAAATTGAATTAAAAGAGGGAATTAATCTGGTTTATGGGGAAAATGAAGCAGGAAAATCGACGATTTTAAAATGCATACAAGCTCTTTTTTACGGAGCATCGAAACTAAAAAATGGAAAAAGTATTTCTGATTTTGACCAATATAAACCATGGAACAATTCGGAATATTCTGGAAAAGTAAAATATACTTTAGATAATGGCGAAGAATATGAAGTTTTTCGAGATTTTAAAAAGAAAAATCCAATCATTTATAATCAATTTCAGGAGGATATTTCGAAGAATTTTAGACAAGATAAATCCAAGGGAATTTGCTTTTTAGAAGAGCAAATTGGTATTGATGAGCCATCTTTTAAGAATACAGCCATGATTGGGCAACAGGAAATTAAATTGGGAAGGCTTGATACGAGTGGTATGATGCAAAAGATTAGCAATCTTGTTTCTACAGGAGATGATAATATTTCGTTCAAAAAATCAATGGAAAAGTTGAATAAAATGCAGAATGATAGCATTGGTACAGAAAGAACGAGACAAAAACCGATGAATCTTGTAAATGAAAAAATGAAGCAGCTATTGGAGCAAAAGAAAGCATTAAGTGATTACAAACAAAGTCAAATTCAGCAGGTGCAAGAAAAAGAAAAGTTAAAAAATAAATTAAATCAATTATTTGAAAAAAAGACAAAACTAAAAGAAAAACAAAATAATTCGCAAAGTGCAAAAAATGAAAAAGTAAATAGAAAAATCAATATTTATATGTATTTGTTAATATTTTTTATGGTACTAGCTTTGATTTTAATTTTTTTGAGCAGAAATATTTTGGTTGGAGTTGTGTCAATTATTCCTATGATAATAATTGGAATTTTGATGAAAAGAAAGTCAAATCAAGAAGCTGAAACTTTTCAAAAAGTTAGTCAAGAGATGGCTAAAAAGTGTGAAATAGAGCAAGAAAATCTTCAAAATGAGATTAATCAGACAAACGTTGCGTTACATATTTTAGAGGTTGAAAAGGATCATATTGATGAGAAATTGGAAGAGTTAGCGCGAGTTGAAGAAAAACTTGAAGAGCAAAATGCAATAAAAACAGAGCTTATGTCATTAGAAGTTTCTTTTGAAATTGCCAAAGAGGCATTGGAAAAGGCGTATGAGGAAATGAAACATAATATTAGCCCGAAATTTGAGCAAAATTTATGTGACATAATTTCTAGTATAACAAATGAAAAATATAAAAATATAAAAATAAATGATGAAGTAGGGATTTTGGTAGAAGCGGAAAAGGGCGAATATATGCCAGTTGAGAGACTAAGCATTGGTACGATTGATGAAATGTATTTATCGTTAAGATTAAGTATGCTTTCTGAAATTTCAAGCGAAAATTTACCTATTATTTTGGATGAAACTTTTGCATATTTTGATAATCAACGTTTAAAAAATATTTTGCATTATTTGCAAGATAAAAAGTATAATCAGCAAGTAATTATATTTACTTGTTCAAATCGAGAAGAGGAAATTTTGAAACAATTAAAAATAGAATACCATTTGATACATATTTAAAATAGCAACCCCTTGCACTATTAGATAGCGCAAGGGGTACTGAAAGTTTTAGAATACACATATTTATAATGCACTTTTATTTTTCAAATTGCTCTAGTAATTCTTTTGTTTGATCTGAAAATTCGATAGCTTTTTTTAATTCTTTAATATCTTTAATATTTTGAGATACTAATTTTTTTTGGTTCTGAAGTGTTATTTCAAATTTTGATGGAACATTTTGTAACTTTTTTTGGGCTTTTTCTAAAAAGTGTAATAATTGTTGGTTTATTTTGAGTTCTTCTTCCTTTGAAATTAAATTATTTTTTCCCATAATGTGTGCTGCACTTGCAAATGCTTGGCTCATTGCAAAATAAATTTCTGAATCACTCGAGAGGTTATTAAGTGATTGCAACTGAATTTCTTCAAATCCTGCAATGGTTGCTGTTTCTTTTGACCGATTTTCGCCAATAGTTTCTCCAACTAATCCAGAGATTATTGCTACAAACAAAACTAAAATACTATAAAATACTTTTTTCTTCATTATTTTTACTCCTTTACTTGTTGTGGATAGTGCAAAAATGTGTATTCTATGGACCATCTTAAGTTTCAGATGGTATAACAACTTATATAATTAATATATAGTTTAACATAAAGTCGAAAAAATTGCAAGTTTTTTTGAATTATTTTTTATACAATATTGGCAAAATAGAAAATATGTGTTATAATACAACATGAAATAGAAAGGAATGAGAGTATGTTTCAAAAATTAGAAGACGTAGAAAAAAGATATGAGGAGCTAAATCGTTTAATTAGTGACTCAGAAGTAATTAGCAATCAAGCAGAATGGCAAAAGTTAATGAAAGAACATGGAAGCATGCAAGATGTTGTAGAGAAATATCGAGAATATAAATGTGTGAAACAGCAGATGGAAGAAGCCAAAGAAATGCTAAACGATCCAGAATTAAAGGAACTTGCAAGTGCAGACTTTGAAGAAGCCAAAGCAAAACTTCCTCAGATTGAAGAAGAATTGAAGTTTTTGCTAATTCCCAAAGACCCCAATGATGATAGCAATGTGATTTGTGAAATTCGTTCAGGTGCAGGAGGGGAGGAAGCGGCGCTTTTTGCTGCGACTTTGTTCCGTATGTATTCGATGTATGCGGAGAGAAAGCATTGGAAGTTAGATATTGTGAATGAAAATGCGACCGAACTTGGTGGCTACAAAGAAGTGACTTTTATGATTACAGGAAAAGGCGCGTATAGCCGTTTTAAGTTTGAAAGTGGCGTACATCGTGTGCAACGTGTGCCTGATACAGAAAGCAGTGGACGTATTCACACATCAACAGCCACAGTGGCTGTTTTGCCAGAAGTTGAAGACGTGGAAGTGGAACTCAATCCAGCGGATATTAAGATGGAAGTATTTAGAGCTTCAGGTGCGGGTGGACAGCATATCAATAAAACTTCGTCAGCAGTTCGCTTGATTCATGAGCCAAGTGGCATTGTGGTGGAATGTCAAACGCAGCGTTCGCAGGTGCAAAATCGAGAATATGCGATGAAAATGCTGCGCTCAAGATTGTATGAAATAGAGAAAGAAAAGCAGGATTCAGCAGTTGCCAATGAGCGAAAAAGTCAGGTAGGTTCAGGCGATAGAAGTGAGAAAATAAGAACTTATAATTATCCACAGGGGCGTATTACTGACCACAGAATTGGTATGAGCATTTTTCAATTTGAGAATTTTTTAAATGGAGATTTGGACGAATTAATCGACAATTTGATTGCAACAGATCGAGCTGAAAAGTTAAAGGGAGAAGAATAAATAAACGAGCTACAGAAATGTAGCTCATTTTTATGTTTTTAAAAAAATATTATAATTTTAATTATTATACTTGAAATTATAATAATCTATGATATAATAATGATAAGAATAATAATGAGAGGTAAATATGGGGAAATTTATTGATAGAGAGCAGGAAATGGCGTTTTTAGAAAAGGAATATGCGAAAAAAGAGAGCTCATTTGTTGTGCTTTATGGGAGAAGAAGAATTGGAAAAACGTCGCTGATAAAGGAGTTTGGAAAAAATAAAGATATGATTTATTGGTTGGTAACAGAGGAATCAGAAGCGCAGAACCGAAATCATTTCAAAAAATTAATTGCTGAAAATTTAGCAAATCCATTTTTAGAAACCGCCATGATTGAGGAGTGGGAGCCTCTATTTTGCATGCTTGTGGAGAATAAAATAAAGAGTAAAAAAGTGATTATAATTGACGAGTTTCAATATTTGGGGAAGACAAATCCAGCTTTTCCGTCTATTTTCCAAAAAATATGGGATGAATTTTTGAAAGATAAAAAGGTAATGGTAATTTTATGTGGTTCTTTAATTCATATGATGGAGGCTCAAGTGCTGAATTATAGTAGTCCATTATATGGAAGAAGAACAGGACAAATAAAATTAAAGCAAATTCCGTTTAGATATTATAAAGAATTTTTTAGAAGGAATATCTCAAAACGAGAATTGATTGAGAAATATGCGGTAACAGGCGGCGTGCCGAAATATATTGAAAGTTTTAAAAACGAGGAGGATATTTATGCAGGAATTCAAAATCATATTTTGAATCCTGAAAGCTATTTGTATGAAGAACCCCATTTTTTGTTGCAGAGTGAAGTGTCGGAAGTGGGAAGTTATTTTTCTGTGATAAAATCAATTGCGGCAGGAAATAGAAAATTGGGAAATATTGCTTCTAATTTGTCGGTCAGTCCAACGAGTTTATCGAAATATTTGCAAGTGTTGGTTAATTTGGATATTTTAGAAAGAGAAGTCCCTGTGACAGAGGAAAATCCAGAAAAAAGTAAAAAAGGGCAGTACCATATTAAAGATCATTTTATTGCGTTTTGGTTTCAGTTTGTTTATCCGAACCGAGCTTTTTTGGAAATGGATGAAAAGAGAATTGTACTAAGAAAAATAAAAAATAATTTTGTGGATAATCATGTTTCATATGTGTATGAAAAGGTTTGTAGAGAAGAGTTGTGGGATTTGAATGTAAAAGGAAAGTTAGGCATGACATTTGATAAATTAGGCAGGTGGTGGAATGCAAAGGAAGAAATTGACCTTGTGGGAATTGATAGCATGGGGAAAGATATTGTTTTTGGCGAGTGCAAATATTATAAAAATAAATTGATGGAGGTAGAAACATTTTATCAATTGAAGGAAAAGGCAAAGTTAGTGGATTGGAATAGGGAAAAGAGGACAGAAAAATATGTGTTGTTTTCGATTACAGGTTATACGCCAGAATTAAAGAAATTAGCGAAGAAGAGAGAAGATTTGATATTGGCATAAAATAAAGGTGCAGAGTTACTGAAGAAAGTCAGGCTCTGCACAAGATAATATTAAATTTGAATTATTATGCTTGAAATTATAATAATTTGAAGTATAATTTAAGTAGATGTTGTATGTAGTAAGGAACCATATTCTTTTAATTTATTTAAAATTAAATCTGAGGTAGGCACGGCAATTGCAAATTCACTAATGGCACTAGAAATGGCAGAAAGATATGGTTGGTCAATGTTTTGTAAAATAAAGAAAAAATAATCTTCATATTTATATAATGCGTTTGAGGTAGATAGCTTATCTACTAAGTTTGGCATAGAAGTGGATAAAAAGTTTTCAAAATTACAAAAATCATCGAAACTTGAAAATTTGTAGATTAATTGTGGGGCATTTTGCCTGTTTTTTCTACGAACTTGAACACGAGAAGATTTCAAAACTTCTTTTTCAATTCGTGTAACAGTAATGATAAAATTGCCATTGCTTAGGGCAAGGGCTTCAATGCAAAGTTTATAATTGTCTGTGATGAAGCCAATTTCACGTTCTGCTTCATCTAACAAATTCAAAAATAAACTTTGGCTTTCTAATGAATTGGACATAAAAGAATGTATGTCAACATTGTTTTCTTGTAAGTAAGAATGATTAAATGTAATTCGAATTTTGTTTTCATTAATTTTTTCTATTTTCATAAGCTAAGCCTCCTAAAATATAACCGAAAGGGTTTCAATAATTTAATTATACTACTTCTAGCTAAAAAGTAAATGAAAATTTTTGCCATAACTTTAACAGCTATTCATAAGAAGTTAATATTTATTAGCATAAATATTAACAACTGAGACTGTTTACTAAGTAAAACTTTAACAGTCTCAGTTAATTATATTAAGAAATATTTAAAAATGTACTAAAATCACTTGAAAAAAACAGATTATCGCGATATAATAGATAGGATTAATTCATATTGGGGGATTTAAGTGAACAGAAAGGAAGAATATGGCAGTAAAAATGAAAACTTTGCCGACTTCAGAAAGACCGTATGAAAAATTGATGGCGTATGGCGAAGATACACTTAGCAATAGTGAATTATTGGCAATTATTATAAAAACTGGAACCAAGGATAGAACAGCTTTGGATTTGGCGAGACAAGTGATTGATTTGGGTTCAAAGGAAAATACGAATGATTTAAGATTTTTACAAGAAGTATCGATAAATGAATTGATGAAAATTAATGGAATTGGCAAGGTAAAGGCAATTGAGTTGAAGGCTTTGGGTGAAATTGCAAAAAGAATGTCAAGACCAATTAATATGAATAAAGTCGTGATTAAGACAAAAAAAGATGTTGCAAATTTATTGATGCCTGAGATGAGATTTGAGAAAAAAGAGATTTTGAAGTTGATTATGTTGAATAATCAAAATGTGGTGCAGAAAATATTGAATATTGCAAGTGGCAAAGATAGTATGCTTGTTTTTGATGCGAAACAAATTTTGGCAGAGCCGATTAAACAGCAAATTCCTAAAATTATTTTAGCGCATAATCATCCAAGTGGGGATTCTACGCCAAGTAGACAAGATTTAGAAGCAACGCAAAAAATAAATTTGTGTGCTAATTTGATGGGAATTCAGTTGTTGGACCATATTGTGATAGGCGATGGCGAGTATCATAGCGCCATGGGAGGCACATAAAAGTTGATATGTTGAAAGGAGAATGTAAATGAATAGAAATAAACAATCCAATATACTAGGTGGAGTGATTACTTTAATTATATTGATTTTGTTGATTTTTCTTTCCAACATGAAACTGAATAAATTGTCATTTCTAGAAGGAATTGTAAATTCGGTTGTGGCACCAGTGCAAAGAGTGGTAACGGATTTGGCAAATAAAATCCAAGGAAATTCAGCTTATTTTGCGGATATACAAAGTTTGCAAACAGAAAATGAGCAGCTCAGAAAACGCAATAGTGAGTTAGAAACACAGTTAAGGGAGTTAGAAGGAATTAAAGCTGATAATGCAACTCTTCAGGAATATATGAATTTGACACAGAAATACGCGGATTATAATACGATTCCAGCGTATGTGATTAATCGAGATGTAAGCAATTTCAGTAGTGATTTGGTCATTAATGTGGGCGAAAATGATGGTGTAGCTGTGAATATGACAGTGATTGCAGATAAAGGTTTGGTAGGGCACATTATATCAACAACGCCAACAACAGCAAAAGTGCAAGTGATTGTGGATGCGGCGAGCACGGTAAGTTGTAATATTAGCACAACAGAAGAAAGCATTATTTGTAAAGGAACACTTGAAAATAGTCAAATTTTAAGAGCTTCGTATATTCCAACAGGGGCAGAATTAATTCAAGGAGATAATGTGTATACATCAGGTTTGGGAGAAATTTTTAGAAAAGGAATTTTGATTGGTACGATCGAAGAAATTATCACAACTAGAAATGTAACAGACCGCTATGCGACTATCAAACCTGCGGTTGATTTTTCTACGGTTGATACAGTGTTGGTAATCAACAATTAATTTAGAAAGGGAGCTTTTTAAGTATGAAAAAAACATCAAAAGTGATACTACTGATTGGACTGTATTTGGTTGTCTTTTTCTTGCAAGCAAATGTGTTTCAAAATTTTACGATAGCAGGAATTATGCCTAATTTATTTGTCCTATATATTTTGTTTATTGGATTATTTGCCAATGTAACAACCAGTGTTTTGTTTGGTGTGATTGGTGGATTGATTGTTGACTTGGCATATAGCAAGACTATTGGAGTAACGGCGCTAATGATGTGCGTAATCGGTTATTTAGGTGCTTATTTTGACCGAAATTTTTCCAAGGAAAATAAAATTACGATTATTTTGATGGTAGCAATTTCTACTGTTATTTTTGAAATTGGTTATTATGGAATTAATTCAGTGATTTTGGGGTTTGACACAGAGATGTTGTATTTTGCAAAAATTTTAGCAATTGAAGTTTTGTACAATGTCTTGCTAACAATTTTGTTGTATCCATTCATTCAAAAAGTTGGTTATGGTATTGACCGCACGTTTAAAAAAACAAATATATTAACACGTTATTTTTAAGAAACCAATAATGCCTAGGAGGTGAGAAAAACGAAATTCAAGAAGGAAAAAACGGAGCTGGATAAATTGAATTTTAGATTTAATGTGATATCAGTCGTCATATATCTGGTTGCTTTGGTTATTTTAGTAAGGCTATTTGATATGCAAATCGTCAATGGGCAGGAATATAGAGAAAATTCCAATACAAGATTATCCAGAGAATCCACGATTGAAGCAGCGAGAGGAAGTATTGTAGATCGTTCAGGAAATGCGTTGGTTAGCACGGATATGAGTTTTTCTCTAGAAATGTACAAGACAAAAGTTGAGGATGAACAACTGAATCATTCGATTTTATTAATGGTCGAAATTCTGGAGAAAAATGGGGATAGTTATTTTGACACTTTTCCGATTAGCATTGAACCATTTGAATTTCATTTTTCTTCTGAAGAGGAGTTGGCTAAATGGAAAGAAAAATACAAAATTCCGGAAACAGCATCAGCGGAGGAAGCCTTTTATTTGATGCGAGATAAATATAATATCAAAACAGACGATATTCAAAGTATCCGAAAAATTTTGGCAATTCGCTATGGAATTACAACAAAAGGGTATTCTACGACAAAGTCGATTAGCATTTCAGAGGCAATTTCCAGAGAAAGTGCGGTGGAGTTGCAAGTCAGAAGTAATGAGCTAACTGGTGTTAATATTGTAACAGAACCAATTCGAAAATATCATGTAGGAAATATGGCATCTCATATTTTGGGGTACATGGGAAGAATTTCGGATAAAGACGAAGAGGCTTTGAAAGCAAGTGGAGATGATTATGAATATGAGCCATCTGACAAAATTGGAAAAACGGGAATTGAGAAAGTATTTGAGGAATATTTAAGAGGCGAAGATGGTAAAAAGCAAATTGACATGTCAGTGGATGGAACGATAACGGGAGAATATACGAGCCAAGAGGCGATTGGTGGAGCAGATGTAGTGCTTACCATTGATTCTAATTTGCAAAAAATAACAGAAAACGCCTTGGCTGCGAATATTGAGAAAATTAAAGCAGGCGGATTTTCCCAGACATATCATGCAAAAGGTCGGAGCCGTAGTGGTTACAAACGTAAATACTGGTGAGATTTTGGCGATGGCAAGTTATCCAGATTATGAGCCAGGATTGTTTTATAATGGAATTAGCAATGAAAAATATTCTGAATATAATACCAATCCACTCAACCCTTTGCACAACCGAACAATACAAAGTTCCTATGCGCCAGGTTCTACGTTTAAAATGATTACAGCAATTGCGGCATTGGAAACAGGAGTGACCAATACAGTAGAAAAAATCAATGATAATGGTCCTTATATCTTATCGCAAAATTCAAAATATAAGCCGTCTTGTTGGTATTATAAGGATTATGGAAGAGGTCATGGACCGCTGAATGTGTCAGGAGCCATTGAAAAATCATGTAACTATTTCTTTTATGAAGTGGGAACTCGAATGGGAATTGATAATTTGGAAAAATATTCACGTTATTTTGGATTAGGACAAAAAACAGGAATTGAGCTATATAATGAAAAATCAGGAACATTGGCAAGCAAAAGTGCAGCTGAAAAGAAAGGCAGAACTTGGGGTGCAGGAGATATGCTGAGTGCGGCAATTGGTCAAAGTTATAATGATTTTACACCAGTGCAAATGGCAAAATACATTTCGATGATAGCAAATGGCGGACATTCGATTGATTTGAGTATTGTAAAAAGCGTTGTAAACTCAGATGGCACACAAGTACCAGATTCGGAAATCAGGCAATTTACCAATCAGAAATTGGGGATTGAGCCAAATGAGGTAGAAAATTTGCAGATTAAAGAAGAAACGATGCGAGCTGTTTTGGAAGGAATGAGAGCTGTTACAGAAGGAGAAAGCGGAACTGCGCGTTCCATCTTTTCTGATTTTGACATTTCAGTAGGTGGAAAAACAGGTTCTGCAGAAGTAACAGGCGGAGATGTAAATGCATGGTTTGTGGGATTTGCTCCATTTGAAAAACCAGAAATAGCGGTAATCGTGGTCGTTGAAAATGGTGGTCATGGTTATTATACAGCAGAGGTCGTGCGTGAAGTCATAGCAGAATATTTTGGCATGAATATGCAATATGTAAATGAAGTTATGTCAGCAGAACACGAAACAGAACAATTTAATTAATAAGGAAGGAAATAAGAATGTTAAACAATATTAGAATCAAACAAACAACAGATGAGATTGTACTAAACATTAACGTGCAAGCAGATAATACTGTTATCATACAGGAATTAGAAGAAAAATTGCCAAAGTTGAAAGACTTTTATAAAAATTCCAATGTGCCAATCAGGGTAACTGGAAAGTTGTTTTCTGAGACAGAAAGAGTGCTTATTGAAAAAATCATCAAAGAAGAAATCAGTGTTGAGGTAAAATTTGATGATGCTTCTGATTTGTTAGGCTTACATGCCATTAAGAAAACGTTTGAATTGGAAACAGAAATTTCAGAAACCAGATATGTGTATAATTCAGTGCGCTCTGGAAGCAAAGAGGAATATGTTGGAAGTATTGTGGTTTGTGGTGATGTGAATTCTGGTGCGGAAATTGTGGCTGGTGGAAATATTATTGTGTTGGGAACGCTAAGGGGAGTTGCACATAGTGGGGCAAACGGAAATACAAAAGCGATTATTGCTGCCAATAACATGGAAGCAACACAAATTAGAATTTCTAATTTGGTAAAAGAAATCACGGAAAAAGAAGAAAGATGTCCGATTTTTTGCATCAAAGACGGAGAGATTAAAGCGCTCTAAATGATTAGTAAAAATAGGATAATCATTAAAGTGAAATCGTAGTCACTATTGGATAAAAATTTGAAAGTATTTTTGTCATCAAAAGAATCTAGAACACTTAAAAGATTAGCAATCTTTATGTATTGTTCTAGTTTTTCTTTTTTAGTGTCCTCCAAATATGGTTTCAAAGAATGCAATAATTGGTTTCTAGGGTTGTTTTTATTGCTATTCATTTGGCTCATGATGTCTTTGATTTTCAAAATCATGTTAATGTCGAAACCATCATCAGAGGCACGATTTTCCGTGCCATCCATGTTGTCATTGTGATGATTATTTCCTAATATGTTATTTAAGTCGATATCTTTTTCTTTTAAAATTTCTGAAAAATTACTTAAAATATCATTAAAATTATCGTTCATACTTACTCCTGGTTATCAAGATTTTTTTTAATATCAGAATTATTTAAAATTTGTTGTGCACGATAGATGTTTTTTTCTAATTCTGCCTTATCCATTTTTGAAATAGCAGAAAGCAATTTATTAATATCCATATTATCCATATTTTCAAACCTCCATAAGTTTAAGTGGTATGTTTTGGAAGCATACTCTTACAGATAATATATGCAACAGCTTAGAAAAAAGACACAAAAAATTACAGGAAATTAGTTAAGGAAACTCTCGTAATTTTTATTACAAACAACCACAAATGTAAATATAAATAGCAAAACCTTATTTCCTTAAAGGTTGAGCTATTTTTTTGCTCTATTTTTGCCAAAAAACTGGGACTGTTGACAAAATGTGGATAACTTGTGTTACAAAAATGTAATCAAAATTTAATATAAATTTAACATTGGCTTGAGAGGCGTAGTTTCCGTAAAATATTTTTTCGCTAAAAACCTTCAAGTGCTGGAAAATGGCATATTTTACTATTTACAAAAGAACTTTTTTGAACTAATATATAAAAGAAATAGTAAAATTGGAAAGTGAGGTATGCGAGATGTTTTGTAAGTCGAAAAAAATGATTAGTACGTTAATTGTGTTTGTCATCATGTTTACTTATTCTGCGCAAACATTGCAAGCAATTGCCACAACAGATGGAATAACCACCATCACAGATGGATTTTTTGGCAGTTCAGACATGGTGTTAAACAGTTATTTTGAAGAAGACGAAAACCAAAATCATGAAAAAATATTTGATGTGAATGAAAAGGCAAATTTGATATTGGAAGTTTCGCCAAAAGAGGTGGGAAGTGGCTTTATTCGAGAAGGAATGATAAGTGCAAATGCAATAGATGAAAATAATCTTCCTTTTAGATTTTCAAAAATTGCGAACATTGAAGTCGAGGATGGCAAAGAAAAGCCAGAAGAGACGCAAGAAGAATCAGAAGACAATTCATTTGTTAGTTTGGATATGGGAGATACAGAAAACCAAGAGAATACAGAACCAATCATAGACGAAGATGAGTTGGTGGACGAAGAAAAAATGATTGAAGACAAAATGAATGAAGAAGAAAACGAAGATGACTTAAATCCGCACCAAGTGGAACTTGTTTCAGATTATGAAATACAAGTTAAGAATATCATTCATCCAACGAAAATAGAAGTGGAAATCGAATATTTACCAAAAGAAGAAATTGTTTCATCTGATTTGTATCAAGAAGTGGAAATTGTTTTGTCTGGCAAATACATAGATGTTGATTTGAATGAAAAAGAAGAAAACATTAGCAACAATATTAGCATTGGTTGGAGTTATCACAATGATATTGAAATGACAAGTGAATATACAAAATTTTCGCCATACTACGTAGGAGAGAGACAAGGCAGTTTGTTGGAAAATAAAATTACACTAAAAAGAGAAGGACAAAATGAGGAAGAAAATTATTTGCCATTGAAAAAAACAGATTTGGAAATTTCGGTACCAACTTTAAACGGAGAAAGTCCAGCCAACGTAAGCGTGGTTGCCAATAAATTGATGGCAAGCAAAGGACAAGATACAGGAGTTGTAGAATTTACGGAAGAGAATTGGGAATATCAGGCAGAAGAAGGAAAAATTTATATTCATGTTTCCAATGACAATGAAGGAAAGGCAGTCAATTCACTCGGAACAGATGAATATATCATCATTTACAAATATGCGGATTTTGTGGACGAAGGAAATTATACATTTGATAATAATGTAACAGTCAATGCAGAAGAAATTAGTGCCAACGAAAATAAGAATTTGACAGCCAGCATTTCAGAAATGCAAGAAATTGCAGCTGTGGTAGGAGATATGATTAGTTATCATGTTAGCACAAATGAAGATGTCATCCATAAAGGAAAAATCAATGCCAATTATAACCATGAGGAAGCAGTGTATGAGGCAGAGTTTACGACAAGTGTTAATTTGAACATTTTAACAAGTGATGCATTTGAAGAATTAACAATTGATACCTCAAAAGAAAGTTATTTAGATGCAAAACAAACAGCTTTTGAAACAAATGATGTTTATTATAAAAAAGTGAAATTTTCTTACAATGAAATTGAGAATATTTTAGCAAATGGCGGGATAATCGAGATTTATAATAATGCAGGTGAATTGCTGAGCAGTTTGAATGCAGAAAATGTTCACTCACAAGAAGAATGTGAAATCAATTTGGAAAATAAACCAAATGGTATCTATGTTGTTTTGAAAAGTGTGAGTGTCAACCAAAACTTGAACATCGAATACACAAAAGCAATTGGAAAATCAAGTTATGATAGAGCTGAATACAATACGTTCCGCGAAATTGAAAGTAAAGTCACGGCTTCTGTGAAATATGCAGATGACGAAAATCGCTATAATTTATCTGAAGCGACTGTGAAAAAAGCGATGAAAAGTAGCGTTACCAATGCGGACATCGTTCTTAGCAATAACAATTTTAGCACCATTAGCGAAAACGAAAATGTGGAAATGCGAATTGAGTTAAACAACGATACAGTCGATAGCGATTTGTACACAAATCCAAGTTTTGAAATTGTGTTTCCAAGCTATGTGAAAAACGTCACGCCACAGAGTATCAATTTAACTTATGCAGAAGGTTTGAGTGTGGCGGATGCGACGGTGCATAATGAGAATGGGATTGTAAAAATGAAAATCAATTTGGCAGGCACACAAAACGCGTTTAGTGAAAGCACGTTAACACATGGAACCAATATTTTGGTGCAGTTTAATGTTACATTAGATGAATATACGCCAAGCAAAAAAGATCAAATCAAAATGTATTATTGCAATGAGGCAGTTACTAATTATCAGTCACAAACAAAATGGACGTTAGGCAAAGAAATTCCAGTAGGAATTGTAAGAGAGACCAATGGTTTTGAGGTAGAAGTTATTAATTATCAAGCACCAAGCGGATTAACAACAGCAAATAGCATTATGCATTATGACGGAGAGCAATCTGTTGTAAAATCTGTAAAGCAAGGGCAAAAAGATGTTAATATTGCTAGAGGAAGTAGTCCAAGAATTGCGACTATGGAATTATACGCAGCCAATAATACGGAAAATGAATGTAAAGATGTTGTATTGCTTGGAAGAACGCCATTTGCGAATAACACAGATGGAATAACAGGGGAAACTTTGGGAACCAATGTCAATAGCAATATGTTTTCAAAAATTGTGGCAAATGAGCAAAACAAAAATACGGCAAAGATTTACTATTCAAGCAACGAAAAGGCAACAGCAGATTTAGAAGATGCGAATAATGGTTGGACAGAAGAACCAGCTACTTTGTTAGAAGTAAAATCATACATGATTGTGTTGGATGATGTTTTAGCAGCAGGGGAAATTTTGAAATATAGTTATGATTTCGAAATTCCAGCAAATTTGGATTATGGAGCAGCGATTTATGGAAGTTTTGGTGGATATTATAGTAACTTAAGTTCAAATGAAACCACAGTTGCTGACAAAGTAGGGCTTTTGACAGAAGAAATGCCAGAAATTAAATTGTCATTAGAAACAAAAGAGGAAAATGTGTTTTATGGACAAATTGCAACATTGGTTGCAAAAGTGGAAAACAAAACAGGAGAGGACTTAGAAAATGTAGTACTAAATGTTTCTGTGCCAGAAGGAGCAGTGTATGCAGAATATAGCGAAGAAGAAGGTTACATAGAAGATAGCCAAATCACTGTAAAGGAATTTGGAATTGAAAGATTGGCAGCAGGGGAAACAAGTTCTTATGAATTTCCTGTCAAAATATTAGAAGATAATAGTGAGAGCAAAACACTGCAAGGTTATCTTCAAATTAATGATGTAACAGAGAATTATACGTTAAAGGCTGAAAAACAAAAACTTTCTATGGAAGCTGCTTTAGTGAATACATTTTCAGGAACCAATGAAAACACAAAAGTTTCATTTATGGTAAGCATTTCAAAAAGTGAAGAAGACGAAAATGGAGATTTTAATTTATCTTTTGACTTGCCAGAATATTTGGAAGTTAAGAAAATTTATGCTTTAGGCGTTGGAGAAGTGCAAGATTTAGAGTTTGATAGAAATAACGAAAAAGTTGTGGCACAAATCGGAGAGTTAAAAGAAGATGTGACAAAAATTTTTGTTGATTGTGAACTGACAGATAGTAGTTTTGAAGGAAGTGAAGTGCATACTACAATTGAGTTAAAGACAAATGACAGAGAAGAAAAAATTGGTGGTTCGACAGGATTTGAATTTACGGCAGAAAGGAAAGAAGCTGTTGAAGTATGGCAGGAAATTAGTAGCCAAGAATTGAATTATGAAGATACATTTGAATATAAAATTATTGTAAAAAGTCAAAAACCTTGGGAAGAGGCTGTTACAGTAAAATCAGAAATTCCATCTGTCCTTTACTTAAATAATCTAAAGGTAAAGGTAAATGGAGAGGAAAAAGAAATAGAGGCTTATAATAATTTTTCAATAACAGAAAATTTGCCAGCAAATGGAACAATTGAAGTTGTGGCAATTGGTGAAGTGATTCATATTGAAAATCCAGGAGAAGATATAAACTTATCTAATATTATAGAAGTTAAGTTAGCGAATGGTGCAACAGTGGAGTCAAATGCGTTGGATGTAAAGATTAATAAATTGTATGAACAAATGGGAAGTAATCCTGAAAATGAAGACGACGTACAAGAAGAATCAGAGGCCGAACAAGAAGAAAACATAGAAACTGAAAGTGAAGCAAATGCAATTGCAGGTGTCGTATATGTAGATACAGATAACGATGGTGTAAAAACAAGCAAAGATAAGCAAATTGCTTCTAATGTACAAGTGCAATTAATGAAAGGTTCTAACATGATTAAAGCGACAACGACTGACTCAAGAGGAAATTATGCGTTTCATGATTTGGAACCGGGTAATTATAGTGTGACATTCAATTATGATAAGGAAAGATATAGTGCAGCAAGCAAGAATAAAATTTCTGAGATAGAGGAAGGTTTGGCAGTAACAGACAATATCACAATTGCAGAAAATGGGGCTAAAGTAAATGTAGGATTAACAGAAAAAGATAGATTTGATCTTAGCTTAACGCAAACAATTGCGAAGGCGACTGTACTAACAAATGATAAGTTAAAAGAACAGGAATATGAAGACTTAGATTTAGCAAAATTAAGTTTGAACACAAAAGAATTAGAAGATGCCATTGTAAAAATGGAATACAAAATTAAAGTAGAAAATGTCGGAAACGTTGCTGGAAAAGTTGCCAATATTGTGAATTATGTACCAAATGGAATGAAGTTTGTGGCAGAAGATAATCCAGATTGGAACATTGGGGCAGACGGAAATCTTTATTATACAGGATTGAAAGATACGACATTGAAAGCAGGAGAATTCAAAGAAATTCATTTGAGTTTAGCAAAACAATTAACACAAGCAGACAACATAGGAGTTATCAGTAATAAGGCACAAATTGCAGGAACTGAAAGCAGCACAAGAATGGTGGAGGCAAAAGCGAATAATTTTGCAACACAAGAAACAATTATTGCAAAGCCAAGCAGAATAGGTAAAATAGCAGTTGTGATAGAAGTTGCGTTAATTGCGTCTGTGGCGATATTTGGTTACATGATTAAAACAGGCAGAATTGACAAAAAAGAATGGATTAAGAAAGTTTATAGGTAAGGAGGTGGAATGTGATTTATGAGGAAAAAAACAATAAAAATTATTTTAATGATAGCAGTGATGTTTCTGTTTGGGCTGGTGTTTAGTCAGGAGGCTTATGCGGAATTTATAGCATCAGGAAGCACAAAAGTTGAAACTAGTTACGGAACTGATACAGATGCGATGGCAGTAGAAGCTTATAAACATAATTTGTCAACTCGGAACGGAGATAAAACCATGTGGAGACTGTACTGCTAGAGCTGAGGTAATTAATGGCGCAAGAGGAGTAAGTTCTACGGATACAAAATATTGGTATCCTGGAAGAAAATTTACACATAATATAGGATTTGATTATCATAATAAATATTGTCCTGAAGAAGTTTGGTTCATTACTGTGGGAGGAACAAAGACAGGTTCTCTTAGCGAATTTAGGGTAACTAAAGATAATAAAACGCCACCAAGTCATACAACTTTGATAACAGAAAATTGTGATTTCACAGATAATGGAAAAAAATTTGATTTTGAAATATATGATAGTACGGGTAGATTTGTAAGTAATAGATTACAAGCAAAAGTTTCTACTCGGTTGGTGGGAATATCAAGTTGGATATAAACAAGATGATCATTATGAATGGGGATACGATGTAACTCGTGATATAAATGGTTATATAATATCTACAAGTAACTCTTATTGGAGGCTTAAAGAAACTCATTATTATGTTCAAACTCAAGCAACTCGTGCTGAAGCGAGAGCTGACTCCAATGTAGGAGATGTAGATAATCGGTGGTATTTTAAAATGCAGTGTTGAAGTAAAAAACTACATAAACAAAATAATATACAATCCAGACCAGAAAATGGAACCAATGGGAAATCAGGAAAAAAGTGGAAATACACTTGCTGGCGGTAAGGGCGAAGGTTGGAGAAAGAATTATACAGATTATAAGAAATCTGAAAATCAAGTTATTGTAGAAAATTGGGCTGCTATTGAATATAAAATAGAGGTAGAAAATAAAAATCCAGATGTTAGTTCTCCCGTCTATTTAGCGTTGGAAGATATTTTGCCGGAAATAGCAGATATTTGGTATATAGAACATCAAGGGACGAAATATACGGCAGGTACTGATCATGGAAATGGTTGGGGAAATGGTGTTACAGAAGATTATTTTGATCGACCACAACAAGAACATGGTATCAACAATAAAAAAAGAAACGCAAGTGATGGACCTCAAACGATTGAAGAAGGTAGAATAATATGGCCAGGTAGAAATTATGTTATGGGGGACTGTGGTTACCAATTGTTACCAATTCATACTGGTGAAAAAATAGAATATAAAGTTGGTGTTTGGATTCGAGCGCAAAGTGCGAAAGATCCTGGGAAAGAATATTATGCTGATGGGGCAGTATCGAAAGTTTCACTATATCCTACCTATTATAAACACAAAAAAGAAAGAGAAAATAATCCGCCAGATGAGCCAAATGCAGCGAATACTTTTGATAATGCTTCTTATGATTTCTTATTACTAAAACAATACAACATTACAGTTGACACGTACATTGATAATGTACAAAGAAATAATAAAGCAGGATTAGAGTCAGGAGAATTTTTGGTTGACAATAACAGTTTTTACCCAAGTGGCAATCAAAGAGAGAAAAAGCCTGACACAACTAAAAAGGCAAATCCAGTTTATGCAGAAAATGGAGATTATCTGACTTTAAAAATGAAAGTAAGGTATCATGATACGGATTACAAGACAGCAGGTTCGGGTGGCAAGTCGAGTGAGCAAGCGCCATACTATCAGCCAACAGAGTTGGAAAAGGTTCGTATAAAAGTTGATTTGCCAGAGGATGCAGTGATTGACAAATGCTATTGGTCAAATATGACATACCCAGGGGGCAGTGAGCCAGGACAAACCCATCCAGAAGGAAGCAGCCCTCAAGTTGAAGATGCAAATGGAAATGTCGTTATGGATGGATTTAACTCAAATGGTTGGTACAAAGCAGAATACACAGGAGAATATATTGACGTGTGGCATCTTTGGACAAACAGAACGGCAACGATTACCATAAAATTGTGGGTTAATACAAATAAAGACTTGAAAAAGAAATATGGAGATCCATATGAATTTAAGACAACCATAGAAGATGTTTATAATTTCTATGGCACAAAATATACGTATAATACAGCACAAAAGCCAGTTGAAATTGAGTCAGCAGATTATTGGCATATCAAAGAATACAACATTGGGGTTGACAAGTTTATTTCAAAAGTGGAGCACGTAGAAAACAGAAATGGTCAAAAAGTGACATTTGAAAGCAATACCGCAAGAAGGTCAACAATTGATGTTAATAGTGGTGGAGGCTCACAAGATAGCACCAAGAATAATAGCCCAGTATATGTAGAGTATGGCGATTTGGTATCTTATACAATTGTGGTTTATAACACAACCAAAAGTTTTTCAGAATATGTAGTCAAAAGAGACGATGGACCATACAAGCAACCACAGTGGATTACAGTCGATTTGGAAGATATTTTGCCGAATAAGTGCGAAGTCAAAAATGCGGAAGTAACTAATGGAAGTGGAATTCTAGGGTCTTATGAAGCATCAGGTGGAACTTTGAAATTGAACAAAGTTCGTGTTGAGGCGAACGGTCGAACGGAAATAACAGTGCAATTAATTGTTGAGGAATTGCTAGATGGCACTATCGAAACCAACAAAGTCAAGATTGTTAAAGACACAGAACGCAATATTAATGATTTTAGAATTATTAATAACAGTAAAAGATTAGGACAAAATGACGAAGTTCTTGATAAATACATTTTGAATAATTACAGAGTACAGTTGGATGAATACATCAGTGATTACAGAGGCGAAATGTATAACTATAATGTAAATCATGGTTATATAAACGCTGGTTCAGAGCAAGGACCATTTGGTGGTTCGACAACCAATTATCCAAGCAATAATCCGCTTGCTACTGAAAAATATGAAACCTTGCGATTTGGAACAAGAGTGACGAATATTATTAGTGGAGGAACAGATGAGAGTGCCACAGGAAGTTGGGCAAAATATAACACAAGAATTCGTCCAACAGACGTAAAAGTAACGATTGATGTTGGCTTAGATGTAATTGGTTATCAAGTAATATGGCGCCACAATGGAAGTGACATTGATGTGACAGGAGGCGTTAGAGCAACTGAAACTAACATTGGAAATAATAAAGTCGAATGCTTATATACAATAACAGATGAGAATATTATTTTGTCGCCAGGAGATTACATCGTATATTATACAGAAGTGCAAGTTATGGAAAGCAATTTCTACACAGGAATGTTGCAAAGTAAATCAGAAATCATCACTTGTACCAATATTAATAGAACAGCAGGAACTTCTGGCAAAGGACTAAACTTTAGTTTTGGAATTAATCCGCATGACAGAGTGGTTTATAGTGCACCAAACCAAAATCCAGTATATTTGAACATCGTTACTTTTGAAGATTTTGTATATTTGAAACAATTAGTTATGGCAGGTCAAGTTTGGCTTGACACAAGCAGAAATGGATTTAGTGACAATGGCGAAACAGGAAAAGACAATATAACAGCAATTTTATATTATGCAGATGGCAAAGAAGTAACGAGAGCAACAACAAGAGAAACGGCAGATGGAAATGGTTTCTATACTTTTGGCAGACAAGACAAAACCAAAGAATATTACGTAGAATTTGAATATAATGGCTTGTATTACAAAGCAACAGAAGTCTATGGTGGCAACAATTCAGGCACTACAGACGGAAGATATACACTAGAAAATGATGCAATTTGGAGACAAGGTTATGGAAATGAATTGCCACAAACTAGAAAACCATCAACGATTGCTAAAGTAGGAACAGGAATTGCTGGTAAAAAAGAATACATGACTGATTCGAATGCGTATGAGTTTGACAATATCAGAAATGATTTGGATTATAACAATGCAACCATTGGAAATAACAAAACCTATTCTGCAGATACCATTATGCAAAATCAAGACGGAGCTGCTGCAGTAAAAGGACGTTCAGATTTGGTATATGATAAAAATGGACATGTTAGTACATTGACAGAAGCCAAAGGCGAAATTATGACATCACGTAGTTTTATCATACAAAACTTTAACACAACTGTAAATTCAGGACTTGACAATACGAACACATTATACTTGACAGACTATAATGGTTATCATAATGAAAATCCTGAAACAGAATATTTGAAATTTATCAACTTAGGTTTGGTAAAAAGAGAAGAAATTGATTTGTCCATTGAATCAGACGTGAAATGTGTAAAAAATACAATCAATGGCGAAGAAATGACGTATGACTTTAACCAAAACACATATGGTAAAGCAGACTCAAGAAAGTCAGATTATGATAACCACGAAACAGCTTATTCAACAGTTCCTAAATTTGATAGTGATTACAAATTAGGAATTTACAAAGCAGATTATAATTATCGTTATGATGCTTATTATAATGCAGAAGGTGAATTGGTAGATTACAAAGGATATGAAATTAGTGAACCTTTAGAATTGAACAAAGCTGGACAATCCGAATTGACAACTGAAATTACTTATAAAATAAAAATTCACAACAACAATGTTCCTAACAATGAAACAAGTTGGGGAGACAAAAATGACATCCCAGTCGATGTAGCATTGAACGAAATCGCCATTTATTATGACAGCAAATTTGTATACAATGAAAACTTAAAAGGATTAAACACAACGGTAAAATTAATGGACAGAAATGACGGTTTGCTAAAAGACAAAGGCGATGTGACAGATAGAGATAATTTAGAAAAAGACACAAAATCAATTCGCGTAAAATATGGTTATGCTGATGACAACGGCAATATAACTAGCTTAATTGACGGAGACGTGCATGTAGAACAAAGAGGAATTAGTCCTGCTTCAAAATATGAGACAACGAATAATCCAATTAACAATGACTATCGTGCTTTGTACATCAGTGGTGGCACATTAGCAGAACACTACATTCCTGAAGGCGAAACGAGAATTTTGGAAGTTACTATTCCAGTTGACAAAATGGATGCAGAATTAGCAAGAAGTTTAAAATTAGGTGATTTCCCAATGGTATCAGAAATCACAGCTTATACAACGCAATATAACGATAGCTATTGGCACCAAGGCTTAAAAGCAAGAGGAAAATATGCAGCACTAATTGACAAAGACTCAAATCCAGGAAATTTGGGAGACATTAATGATGTTGCTCAATACGAAGATGATACTTATAAAACAAGTGTAAATTTATATCGTTATGATGTAACAGAGCCAAAAACAGAAAATCCAGCTGATCCAAATGCACCAAAAGTAGATGACCCAAATGATTTGAACTCAGATAAAAAGCAAAATGTAAGAGCGATGATGGGTAAAGTTTGGGAAGATGCAAGGTCAGAAGCAAAAGGAACAGACGGAGTTCAGTATTTAGGAAACGGAATTTACGACACAAGCAATGCGAGTCATGAGAATGCTAGTAAAAATCCGAATGATAAAACAGCTGGTCAAGAAAAGACAATTTCAGGTGTAAAAGTAAAACTTATGGAAGTGGTTCAAAAAGCAAATGGACAATATTATGAATATCAAGCAAGAGACAGTGCTAATAACCCAATTGAATTTATCACAGGAGCTGACGGAAAATATATGCTAAATGATTACATGCCAGGATTTTATATTGTAAGATTTGAGTATGGCTGGAATGATACAAGAGATGACAATTTGCTTTATAATGGACAAGACTACAAATCAACAGCTTATTATAATAGAGGATATTATGGCAATTTGGACGGACAAGCCTATGCAACAGATAATTTAGGAAATAGCGGAAATTATCGTTACTTTGATAAAGTAAAAGACAATTTAAAAGTCGGAGATAATTCTGATGCACAAGATGACGAAATCAGAAGATTAAATGTTAATGCTTATTCAGAAATTATGACAACAGCACAAACTCAAGTTTTCTCAGAAGCAAAAGCGTTTAGCAAAGAATTAGTAGACAATACACATATGTATTCAGACAGCACAATTTTCTATGTTCGACCAGAAAACCAAAATTGCGAATTAACGAATCGACCTTACAACGAAACAGATGCTTGGCGACTTGGCAACTTAGACTTTGGTATTGAATACAGACCAGAAGCAGGAATTACAATTGGCAAAGACATCAAGACAATTGAACTTGTCACAACAGATGGCTCAACATTAATCAAATTGTATTTTGAAGACGACCCAGCAAATCCAGGCAAGAGATTGATTAATAAAGAAAAATCAATTGGAGCAGATAATGTACAATTTGTACAAAATGGAGATGAAACTTTAGCAGACACAGACCGAAAAGGTAAACAAGGATTTGTTTATATTAATATGGATAGTGACTTGCTAGAAGGTTGTACAATTAATATTGAATATGAATTCGAGTCAACCAACGAAAGTGAAGTAGACAGAGTCAATAGCAATTTGTACAACATTCGATTTGAACAAACAAATGAAGCAGGTTCAGGATTATCAGCTATAGGAGCAGTCAATAAAGGATATACACCAATCTACTTGAAAAATGCAACTATTAATACTGCATTAGAAGGCGAAGAAAACTACAATGCAAATGCTACGGCAGCGAAATTTTTAGAAGATATGTATCAAGCAGGGACAAAATATCAAGCCAATGGAATTGGTTCTTCACAATATAAATATTTGACACGATTGAAGAAACCATATATCAATCCTACAACTTCTACAACGGGTAATGGAACTGTAACTTTAGCAGGTTCCGAATATTACGGAATGTACTTAGGCGAAACTTATTACACAGGAAATATTGGCGCAAATGATAAAGTCGTAGACTTAAAAGTTGACAACATTTTAGACTATCTAGATAACAATTTAACCTTTAATGCAGCAGACAACGCTCAAAATGACCGTTTGTGGAGTACTAAGAAATCAGAAGAATTGGCAACTGTGCTAGATTGGTCAACAGCTAGGGTAGAACAAGGCTATTCAGAACATACAAAAGATACAGGAAAATATTATAAATACAACAAATATTATGATAAAGATGGAAAAATGATTTTGGCAGATGATGGTACTTTGCTAACAGATATTAAAGAAAACGTAAGTCGTTTTGCTTCAGATAGTGAAAATCAGTTGCAAAATATCGTGAACTTTAGAAAAGCAGTGAAATATGGAAACATGGTAGACGAAAAAGGAATTCGATATGATACAGACAACAGAAGCAATTTGTTAATGTCAGTTGATAGCAACCGAAAAGGAAACGAAACTGATAGCACAGTAGGAAATAAATTATTATCACGTTTCTTGGTAACAACGAAAATGTCATCTGAAGAAGAAAAGACAACTGGTAGAGTCAATTTGTTAGCATCAAAGACGTTATCAGCAATTGATGTAGAAGAAGGAACTGCTTTGGATTACACAAACACTGGCGAGGTAGTACAGTACAGAACTTTGACTGGTAGAAGAACACCATTGCCAACAGCAGAGAGTAAAGGAGGATTAATTGCAACAGGTTCACCAGGACCAAGTGAAGGAGGAAGTTATAAACCAGATCCAAGCATTCCACCAGTTGATCCAGATCCAAGTGAAGGTGGTAGCAAGAAACCAGAACCAACTATTCCGCCTCCAGAGATATTTGATGATAAAGGAGGAAGCAAGAAACCAGATCCAATTCTTCCACCACCAAATGAAGAGAATGATGAACATATCATGGGAAGTCATAGAGTAGAACCAATTATTCCACCAGTTGACCCAGATGTAACTTCAAGAGTACAAGGCATAACAGAAAGTTCTGACTTTACGGAATTGATTACTATTTCACCACCAACAGGATTGAAGCAATCATAAAAAATTGAGGGTGGATGAGAAATCCACCCTTTGTAAAGCAAAGAAGAATTTGACAAAAAGTGAAAAAAATTTGCAAAATCTGTTTACAAAGCAGGAAAATTATGTTATAATATAAGTAAGAAGGTAGTTTACAATATAAAAAAGGAGGAATAAATATGAAAAGTGTAAAGGGGAAAGTAATTTTAATCAGACTTGTTTCTGTACTATTAATGGCATTCATGGTAGCTACGACATTATCTGGAGCTGTGTTTGCAGGTAGTGATCCATTAGACACAACACAGTTTAATGGTAAGGGGGCTACAGGAGAAGCACAAACTTCAGTTACTAATATAATTGGTGCTATTATTACAATTGTTCAAGTCATTGGTGTTGGTGTTGCTGTTATTATGCTTACTGTATTAGCGATTAAATACATATCTGCTGCGCCTAGCGAGAAAGCAGAAATTAAGAAATCTGTTACCATTTATGTAGTAGGTGCAATTGTATTGTTCTCAGCATCTGCATTACTAGGAATTGTAAAGAACTTTGCAACATCTAATATTAAATAGTATAAATATTGATAAAAGCGTTTGCGAAAAGCAAGCGCTTTTTTTGCGGTGTTAGAGAGAATTGGAAAGTGTTGGAAGAATATGTATAAATATTAAAATAAAGGAATATAATAGTGATATATCAAAAAATGCAGAACCCGCAAAAATTTAAAAAGGATCTTTATTTTTTTAGTATATATAATAAATACAATATCTTGACATTATATTTACAATATGATATAATATAAATAGAAAGAGGTGGTATTTATGGCTCAAACATTAGTTAATTTTAGAATAGATGAAGAAAATAAGAAAGAAATGGAACAGATTTGTAATGAATTAGGAATTACAATGACAACAGCTTTTAATATATTTGTGAAAAAAATGATACGTGAAAAAAGAATACCTTTTGAAGTATCCATTGACCCATTTTATTCTGAAAGTAATATGAAATATTTGGAAAAGGTAATTTCTGATATTGATTCTGGAAAGGCAAAATTAGAAGAGCATGAATTAATAGAGGAGGAATAAAATGAAGTTATTATGGGAAGAAAGAGCTTGGGCTGAATATTTGTATTGGCAATCGCAAGATAAGAAGACTTTAAAAAGATTGAATAGTATCATAAAAGATATACAGAGAGATTGTTTTGCTGGAATTGGAAAACCAGAGCCATTGAAAGAAAATTTGAGTGGTTGGTGGAGTAGAAGAATTGACGACGCTAACAGGATTGTGTATAAGCAACAGGGAGAAAATATTATTATTGCGTCGTGTAGAGGGCATTATAATTGAAGATAGGAAAATATTAAAAGCAACTGAGAAATCGGTTGTTTTTTTATATTGGAATTTTGAAAAGTTGATTAAATCTAGGTTTCCCTAAGTAAAATTAAGTTTTGTAATGAACTAGAATTTGACTCATAAACATAACAAGTTTGCTCAAGTTTGACAAAATATTACAATAATCCTGCCAAAACGACAAGATATTTTTTCAAGGCATTGAAAAAACTCATAAAAAATTCAATCTTTTTTTGAAAAATTGTCAAAAAAAGGTTGAGAAATGTCAAAAAAAGTGTTATAATAAAAGTAAGGAGTTGTATAAAAATCAATATTTTGACGGAATTTATTATGTAACACAAATTTTATATTTCTGAAAAGAAACAAGGCAAAGCATGATTTCCGTAAATAAGAATTTTTAGAAGACTTGAAACATAGCATAAATCATACTTTTGAGGTATTGACTACTGGGCAAAAAGTAGTAAAATATAAGATGAATGATAGTATGATATAAAAGGTATTGAAACTTTGTTTTTAGGAGGAAAATATGGTAAAGTTAAAAAAAGTATTAGCAATGTTTTTAGTTTTTACGATGACATTTTCAAATTTTGCATTTGTGGCAAAATCATTTGCTTCAACTGGTTTCGAATCCATATTTGGGGTT
Organism: uncultured Clostridium sp.; assembly: GCA_948467875.1. GTDB lineage: Bacteria > Bacillota > Clostridia > TANB77 > CAG-508 > Scatovivens. Next base: position 66,938 of record CAOKFZ010000003.1, on the reverse strand, counting down.
AGTGCAACAGCTAATCGCGAAGATGTTGAATTTGAGGCTTATTTGGCAAGCGAAAATGAAGACAAAACATCTTTAGTAAGTGATGTAAATAACGAAAATTTAGCTTTGAAACTGAATTTGCAAGTGCAAAAAGGTGGCTATTTGAAGGATGGAAAAATAGAACTTAAGGCAAAAGAAGAGGGAACATTGAATTTTGCAATCAAACCAGAAAACAATGTAACAGATTTACCAATGGTGCAAAGTTTGGAAAATAATGTACTGACTTTGAATAAAATTGAAAAGGCTTTAGATAAAATTGAAATTTTGTTACCAATTGAATATGAAATGGAAGAATATATCCAAGAAACAAAATTGGATGCTAAAACAGTTGTTGTTCTTTCTGGAGTTTACATAGATGATGAAGGCGAAGAACATGAAGTTACCAAAGAAGTAGAATTGCAACTTGCTTGGAAAGATGAAAGACAAGCGAAAGTAGAAAATGCGGTTTCTAAATATATTCGTTTTGGCGAAAATGGAGTGATTTTGCAAACACTTGTAAGAGTTGATTCTTCCAATGAAAATAAAAAGTCTTTACCAATTAAAGAAACAGAGGTAAATATCGAAGTTCCAACGCTTGGGCAGACCTTGCCAACTGACATTACTGTAGAGGCAAATGCAACAGTTGGTACCAATGGAAAAGGCGTGGGAGAAACAGAGTTTAGCCAAGACAATTGGAATTATGATGCTGAGAAAAAATGTCTGAATATCAAGGTGGAAAATAAAAAAGAATTGGTTGATGTCAGCAAAGAAGAATTTTTGAAAATTGAGGGCGAAGACCAAAAGCAAGAAGAAAGATATTACAGTGCAGCAGGGGCGGATGAATTTTTGATTACCTATTCTTACCCAAATGTTGAAATGTCAGATGAAATGAAAGTTGTTTCAAAAGCAGAAGCAAAAGTTTCTATGTTAAATGAAAATCAAGAGGAAATTAAGGCGGAGACAGAGGAAGAGAGCATTTTAACAGAAGAAACAGGAAATATTGTTTCTTATAATATAGAAAATGAGACAAAAGATATTTCAAAAATATATGGTTATTTGGGAAAAGAAAATGAGTTCATTTCAAAAACTGCAATCAATAGTTCAAATCAAGATATGGTGGAAGAAATTGTTGTAGAAGATGTAGAAAATTATTATGTTGATAAAGCAGGAAATAGAGTTTTGGCAGATGATATGTATTATAAACAAATTTCGGTTGCCAAAGAAAACTTCGATAAAATTTTGGGCGAAAGTGGAAATATCCAAATTTTGGACCAAAGTGGAAATGTTTTCATGACAATTAATCAAGAGATGGAAACAGACGAAAATGGAAATTATGTGGTTCATTTTCAAAATCCAGTTTCAAAAATTGCAATCCAAACGTCGCATCCAATTAGCGTAGGAAATTTGGTCATAACAAATGTAAAAGCAGTTTCTAAAGTGACTATGGAAAAAAGTGATTATGCGAATATGGAATATATTGTATCTGATACAAAGCAAAGAGCAAAATTTGCCTATGTTTCAGATTATGCGGATTTGGGAACTTGCACAATAAAGACAAAATTAAATGACACAACAACTGATTTTAACTTGAAAATTGATAAAAATAATTTTTCAACTGTAACCACAAATTCTAATGTGGAGATGCGATTAGAGCTTAATAATGACAAGATAACTTCTGATATTTATGGCAATTCTACCTTTGAAATCGAAATGCCAGAATATGTAACTGGAGTGAATGTGACAAACGCAAGTGTGCTTTACGGAGAAGGCTTGGAAATTTCAAGTGTTAGAACTTATGAAAAAAATGGAAAATCAGTGATAAAAGTCGATGTACAGGGCAAACAAAATGATTTGAATTCAGGTGTTTTGACAAATGGTACGAATATTGTTTTGAATGTAGATGTTGATGTCGATATGTATGCACCTTTGCAAGAGACAAAAATCAAGGCATATTGCTACAATAGCGAAGCAACCAATTATGCAAGTCCTGTGGAATATGCAATGGAAAATTCCAATGTAAATGGTTATAAAGAGGCTGAAGTTGAGTACTCTGCGCCATATGGCATGATTTCGATTAACACGATTTCAAATTATGCAGAAGGAAAACAAGTTACTTCAGTAAAACAAGGGGACCAGGCAGATTACATTGATATTTATGCAGAAGCTAAAAAAGCAACAATGGAGATTGCTGTTGTGAATAATAATGAAGCACAAGCATCCAATATTGCTATCCTAGGTAGAATTCCATTTGAAGGCGTGAAAGATATTGAAACAGGAGAAAATTTGGGAACGACGATTACCGCTAAAATGATAAGCCAAATTGTTGCCAATGAAGCAAATAATGGCAGATTTACAATGTATTATTCAGAAAATGAAAAGGCAACAAAAGATTTAGACAATGTGTCAAATGGATGGAATACAAACCCAGAAACTTTGGAAAATGTAAAATCTTATTTGATTGTTCCAGAAGATAGCAATTTTGTGTTAGAGCCAAAACAAGTTTTACGTTTTACATATGAATTTGAAGTACCAGAAAATTTAGAGCATAATGAAACTATTTATGGTACATTTGCTACTTATTATAAAGAAGAAAATGTAGAAGGCATTTCAAAGCCAGATAAAGTTGGTTTGACAACAGGTGCAGGACCAGAATTGAATTTAGAAATGAAGACAGATGTAAAATCAGTTCGTGCGTTAGATGAAATGAAAGCAACTGTGACTGTCAAAAATACTGGTGCAGATGCAGCCCAAAATGTAGTTGTGAAAATTCCTGTGCCAAGTAATACAACATTTATTTCAGCAAAGGCAGATAAACCAGAAGCAAATACAAGTTTGGCAGATAATGAAATAGTTTGCACAATAGAAAAATTAGAGAAAAATGCAGAAGTTCAGATAGAGATAAAATTGGCAGCGAAGAGTATTGTAGAAGAAAATAGCAAAATTGAATTAACAGCAACGGCAACAGCCAAAGATTTGAAAAAAGAATTAATACAAAAATTAGATGATGTGATAATTAAAAGGTCAGAGATTGCGATTAAACAATATATGCATTATGATTATCCAGAAGAGATGTTTAGAAAAGGAAGACCATTACCATTTATTATTGAAGTGCAAAACTTGACAAATGATGTTCAAAATAATGTAAAAGTTGTTTCAAGTTTACCAGAAGAAATTGATTTTTCAAGTGGTTCGGTGTATTTGGGCGAAGATGCTATTTATGACAGTAACTCACGAAAAGTAACTTGGAATATTGGACAATTAAAGGCTGGCGAAAGTGTAGGTTTGTATTTTAATGTGATAGTTGGAGAATTGCCTGGAGGAATCACAGGAAAAAGTGTCAAAATTATGACAGAAGTTTCAGCAAGTGGAACAGACACATATAAAGCACAAGATATGATTGTGAATATTGGAAAAAGTAGTATCAGTGTTACGCAAAATTCAGCAACGTCAACATATGTAAAAGAAGGCGAAATCATTGATTATACATTTACTATTAAAAATGAAGGTGCCGCAGATGCAACCAATGTGCTGCTAACAGATGTTGTGCCAAGTGGATTGATTATCCGCAAAATAGCTTACTCGTTAGATGGAGAAGAATTTGAAAATAATATGTCAGAAACACAAGTAGCGGAAGTGGCATTGACAGTTCCAGCAGAATCAGAAATTGATGTTAATGTACAAGCGATTGCTTCAAACCTTGGCGGAGAAAGAGAGAAATCAGTCACAAATGAAGGAAAGCTTTCAAGTGCTAATATTGACGAAGTGGTAAGTAATCCAGTAACACATATTATTCAAGCAGAAGAAAATGAAGAAGACGAAGAAGGAACTTCAAGCAACAATGGTGTGACATCATCAGGCACAAATAACAATTATAATGATATTACGAAAACCTATAAAATTAGTGGTTTGGCATGGTTGGATGCGAACGAAAATGGCATGAGAGAAGAGGCAGAAAGTAGAATGCCAAATATTACAGCAATGTTGGTGGATAGTACATCAGGCATGATTAAAGGAACAACGACAACCAATAGCAGAGGAGAATACACGTTCTCAGGTGTTCAAAATGGTTCATACTTAGTATTATTCAAATATGATACGGTTTTGTACACAACGACGACATATCGCAAAGAAGGCATTGAGTCAAACATTAATTCAGATGCGGTTACGACGAAGATTGAGCAAGATGGCAGAGAAGAAAATGGCGCTGTGACAGATGTGATTAACGTAAACGGAGCCAATGTTTCTAATATTGATATTGGATTTGTAGAAGCACAAAAATTTAGTTTGGCGTTGGATAAATCCATTACGAAGATTACAGTTCAAAATTCGCAAGGAACGCAAAAAGAGGAATTTGACCATGCAAAATTGGCACAGTATGGTATTCGAGCAAAATATTTGGCAGGAACAGATGTGTATATTGAATATACCTTTAAAGTTACGAATAACGGCGATGTAGCAGGTTATGCTTCAGAAATTGTGGATTATTTGCCACAAGGAATGTCATTTAATTCTAATCTAAATGGCGATTGGTACACAGGAACAGATGGCAATTTATATACCAAAGCATTGGCTGATACAGAGTTAAAGGCAGGCGAAAGTAAAGAATTGAAATTGGTTCTTACTAAGAAAATGAATACAGAAAATACAGGAAATGTAAGTAACACAGCAGAAATTTCGAAAGACTTTAATATTTATGGTATATCAGATCATAATTCAAAAACAGCCAATAAAGCGCAAGGCGAAGATGACATGTCAACAGCTGATATGATTATTACAGTTAGCACAGGTGAGACATTGATTTACACATCAGTGATTATCATGAGTTTGCTAATTGGATGTGCTGTGACATTTGGCACCTATGGAATTGTGAAATCAAAGAGAAAAGGAGGTGTTTAGGCTTATGATAAAAAATGTGAAAAAGATTTTACTGATTTTAATATTAATTTTCATGATGACGATGACGGCTCATAAGTCTTATGCCGACTTTTTAGCAGAATATTCGTTTAAAAAGAACCAATATAGTCAAAATATTGATGCAACGATTGGGGAGCAAATGCGAATTGGTTTGCCAGATTTGATGTCAAGTGCAAACTGGAATATGCTTTGTAATGCACATGGACAGCCATTAACAAGTGGTCAAGCTGATTTTTATGTTAAAAGTATTGAAACTTGTACGCCAGAGCAAGCGTATGTTTTGAGCCAAATGAAAGAAGGCGTCAATTCATATGGTGCACCTGACAATTATAATGAAATTCAAAAGGCTTGGTATAATTTGCAGGGTACATCTGGAATAGGAGAAAACACATTAGCTAATACTGCAAAAGCATACCAAAGTTTTGTTTCAAAAATTACAACAGGAGATGTTTCTAGTCCATCTACTTATGTGGACACAACAAATAAAGCCACAGAGGAAACCATCAAGTTTCCAGCTATAAAGGAAGAAAAAGAATTACTTGCTTTTAATGTGCTAGACGAGAGTGGAAAATTGACTGGCGAGAAGGCATCAAAGTTAGAAAATAATGTAAATGTGCAATTTAAAGAAGATACACAAAAATATATGATTGGTCCGATTTCGATTAATTATGTGGAACAAAGTACGAATGGAGTTGATTTTGGAGCGCTTTGCGGATTTGATATTTACACAGATGCAAGCAATGAAGCAGTTCCAAAAGACAAATGGAGATTTGTTTGGAAAACAACACATGATGATCAATTTGAATATCCTCATTCAGATGATGTGTTTTACATTGAGTTAGATTACATCGAAGGCGCAACCATGATTACAGGAATGGATATCGATTACAAATATTTAATTGTTGGTGGAACTTATGAAATATTAGAAGGAAAATTAAATGATGGACTTTTACCAAAAGATCAACAGGAATTGGTTTTAGCCAATCGAGCAGCAAGATGGTATGAAACGGTTAAGATTCATAAAAGTACAAAACCAGAAGATTCTGACGAGCATGAAGGAAGCATTATTATTCGTAAAATTGCACTAGGCGAAAATGGCAAAGAAATGACAGCAGATGAGGTAAAAGAGAAATTCAGCGGAGCTAATCAATATTTTACTTTTTCTGTAAGGTTAAATTATGCTGACGGAAAAAATGAAACTCTTTTTGCAAGAGTAAGAGCTGGGGAAGCTGTAAAAGTAGGTCCAATTAGTTGGAAAGGCGATACAGCTCCAACGTATGAAGTACACGAAATGTTGCCAGAAAACGAAGCATGGAAATTTGTGGATATGACAGATAATCGCAATGGTTCCTTGGTAACAAATGAGACAATTGAAATAACAGCACGAAATCAAATTAATAAAAGACATTCTAATAAAATAAGATTAATGAAAGCAATTACGGATGCAGCAGACCATGACGAAGTGTTTGAGTTTAAAATTACAGTTACATATCCAGACGGAAAAACAGAGGAGGAAATTTTGCCAATTGTTGTGGCAAAAGGTACACTAACTTCAGAAAATTATTCAAAAGAGTATGTGTGGTATGGAGACGAAACGCCAAGCTATGAAGTAATCGAGCTTGAGACAGCGGATAGTAAATTGTATCCAAATCGATATATTACACCTGCAACAGGAAAATTAGACGGAAGTACAGTACAATTTGATGTGCAAGCAAGTAACCATAAACCAGATATGCCAGATGAACATGTTGGATTTTTGACAATTGAAAAAGCATTGATGAATGGACAAGTTACAGATGACACATTTGATTTTAGAGTGACAGTCAATGGCGTAAGTACAACGCCAAATGGAGTGCAGTCATTTGATGTGCTTGGTGTGAAAGCAGGCGAGAAAAAAGGTCCATATGCGTTTATTTGGAAAGGCGATACAGCTCCAACATTTGTGGTAGAAGAAATTAATATCAATAATGCGGAAGCGAAAGTTAATAAGATTGAAGCAACGGTTGTAGATAAAGATGGAAAAGTACAAAGTGCTGGCGAGCAACAAGGAAATTCAATTTCTGGTAGATTAGTAGCAGATGGCGAGGCGAATATTTCAGCTAAATTTACTAACGACATGACAAAACATAGTGGTGGTTTGAGAGTGGAAAAAGATATTGAAACCACAGAGAAAATCAGCAAGGACACACTAGCAAAAGACGGAACAAAATTTGACGTAGAAGTTGTGATTAGTGGTACATTTGTGCACAATGGAAAAACGTATGAAAATTCTACGGAAGTGATTAAGAAATCTTTGCCAGAAGACGGAAAATGGTCATTTGAAGTATCAGATGTTGTTTGGTATGGTTCAAAGGCACCAACGTTTACAGTTAGAGAAACGAATTTGCCAAAAGGCTGGAGATTAAAAGGCATTACTTATAGCGATGTAGTCGACCAGACGAGTAGCGAACAAGGACATAGTTTGATTGACGGCAAAGTAATTGATGCGAAAATCATTAATGAATTACCTGTTATTACATTAATTGATTTGACATTTTCAATGTCAGGTGTTGTGTGGATTGATGAAACGCTAGATACCAAAAATGAAGACACTTATTATAACGCACCAAACGGCGTTTATGATGAAGGAGATACACCAAAAGAGAATGCAGAAGTCACAGTTTATAAAGTGGTTTATGATGCAAATGGAAAAGAAGTTTCACGAGAAATTGCTAAGGCGTACAAAGATACTTCTAATAATGAAGTAACTTACCCAATTATTACAAAATCAGATGGTAGGTGGGATGTGCCAAGAATTCCTGTGCCAACTGTTACAGACGAGGAAAAGCAAAAGGGGTACACGGCACGCTATGATGTGGAATTTGTGTATGACGGTCAAACATATGAGCCAACTGAATTTTTAGCTTATCAAATTAGAGGCAATAACAAAATCAAAAATACGGGTTCTAATGCAGAAAAAGCAGCGGCTTATAAAGCGGCGAAAACGTCTGTAAAAGACAGATACGCAAAAGATTCTATGGCACTTGCGACACCAGAAAATGCAAACAAGGTTATTACAAATGTAGCAGGAAAGACTGAAATCAATGCCAATGGCGATACAACAGGAACAGCTACTTTAGCAGACGGAAGACAAGTTGATTTGAAGTATCATGCAGATAATGCGGGAGACGAATATCCTGTTAGATCTAGCTTGATTACGACAACTGAAAATGGTCTAGTAAGTGACATTTTTAGAGCAACGGCGAGAACATCAGTTGGAGATTTGACATTCCCATTTGATGTGGATGCCTATGATGGAAGCAGTTTGACAAACGTGGATAAAACAATCACAGATAATGGAATTCAGGAAAGCTATAAATTTATTGCAGTTTACAATTATTGTTTGAATATTAACCTAGGTTTGAAACGTAGAACAACAGCTGATGTGGCTTTGAGTAAAACTTTGGATAACGCGAAAGTAGTTGTAAAAGAGAAATTGTATCAATATAATTACAGTGGACATTTTGATTTGACAGAAGAGAAGCTGAACTCTCTTGACAAAGACATTAAAGTAACAGGCGAAAATGTAGGAGAGACGATTGAATATGCTTTAGGATTGTATCGTTCGGATTATTATTACCGAGCAGAAATGTACAAAACAGGAACAGACCAAAACATTTATGATAAGTTGGAGACTTTCTATAAAGCATTGCCAAATGTCAACAATAAGACAGTAAAAGATACGCAAATGGATATTTTCTTGACTTACAAAATTAAGCTAAGCAACAGTTCATCAGCCTATGATGTGAAGATTAATAGCATTGATGATTACTATGATAGCTCATTTGAATTGGTCAAAGAAGATGTAACAAAATATTTGAAAACACAGACAGTTGGCGGAAAAGAGACAGATATTAATGGCGAGTTGAAAGTGGCAGACGGCTGTAAAGAAAATTGGGAAACAACCAAAACTGGTTTAGTGGGAGCTGACAAAGATAAAAACGACACTAATATTCATTACAATAAAATGACCTTGAATAATGCGAATATTTTGTTGGCACCAGGCGAGCAAAAAGAATTGATTGTGACATTTAAGGTAAAAAAAGACCAAGATACAACTTACAATATTGATGACTCAGTTATTTTAGGACTAAAATGTAATGTAGCAGAAATCGCAAGTTATACGACTTATGATACAGGAACTTCAAATGTTGCTGGAAAGGTTGACAGAGATTCTGCACCAAGCAATGTAGCGATTGCGACAAATAACAGCAAAAAATGGTACGAAGATGATACGTTTGCAGCGCCACAATTGAACATTAATTTAGTGGCAGAAAATCAAGACAGAACAGTCAATGGTGTGGCTTGGGAAGATAACAGCAAAGATACCAATACAGAAAATCCGGGCTATAATCAACAAGTTGGTAATGGTATCAAAGAAGATAATGAAGTTGGAATTGAAGGCTTGACAACTCAGTTTGTTGAAAAAGTAATGGTACCAGATGTAGCAGGAAATTACACAGAATATGATTACATTTGGCCAACAGCTGAAAATTTAGATTGCTTGAATGGCAGAACTTTGGAAGAAGTCACAGGTGGATTTAGCAGTAGAATTACAACACAGGATGAAGGAAAATATACATTCAACAATGTTCCAGCAGGAGATTATGTGGTAAGATTTGTTTATGGAGATGACTTTGCCAATAAAATAGCATCAGCAGATTATTCAACAGCAAAGTATTATAATGGTCAAGATTATAAATCAACCACATTGAAAGCTGATGTAAAAGGTGGAGCGCCAGATAAGTATGTAAGAGCAGATAGTTATTTGGATATTGAAACAACAAACCAAAATGCAGAAATAAAAAATACAGCTATTGACAACGAAGTCAGAAGATTGGAAGTGGTTGAAAAATCAAGGACAATTGATTATAACAATGGTAGCGTAATGGCTGGCTATCAAGAAGATTTGTTTAAAGATTATTATATGTTTGCCGATACTTTGAAGCTAGATATGAATATTGAGTTTAGTGGATATGGAACAGCTGGTTACAACTATGACATTAAAAATGTAAATTTCGGTTTGGAGGAAAGACCAATTACGCAAATTACATTAGATAAACAAATCGAAGAAATTACGCTAACAACATCTGACGGAAATACGATTATGGATGCAAAATATAATATCAATTATGCGGTGGATGACAGAGGCGAAATCACAGCTACTGTGGAATTGGATACAGCAAATTCTTATGGAATTGATAATTTGCAGGCACTAAACAGAGACTTGGCAACTAACCAAGGTTTCCGATATATTAACATTGATTTTGATATTTTGGAAGGTACGACAATTAGTGTAAAATACAGATTTACAGCAATTAATACAGGAGAAGTTGACAGAACAGGCTGGCTAGCGGATAGTTCATTTGATTGGGATAATGGTGGTTTTGAGCCAGAATGTAAACGTTTGGCAACAAGATTAGCAACGTATAAAAAAGATGGCAACAGCTTGAAAAATGATAACGAAATTGGTCATTACGTAGGAAGTATTTACTATCTAGGTGCAGTAGGCGACCAAGCGGATAGCGTTGTGACAAGTAGAGTAAGACAGTTGGTGGATTATATTGACAATGACGTAACATTTGATGCAAGTTTAAATGCAGTTGCTAATATGAGTTGGAGTAATGCTGAAATAGAGGAATTAAGAAATCACATTGACCCTAGCATGATTCAAAATATTGATGGCGTAGATACGATTGTTGACGAAGATGGCATTTCTTATAACACAGATAGAAGAAACAATTTGGTTTTAAGTGTCGATAATGACAGAACAAGTGATACAATTCATAATGGAGAATTTATTGTACACTTAACACCATATGTAGCAGCAACTAGCACAGGAACGCCATATAGCTCAAGTATGAGTTTGTTGGTAACAAGATATGTGAGTGCTGATGCAGATGATTTGCAAATTGACAATGTTGCTGAAATTATCCGATATGAAAATGTTGTAGGTAGAAGAGATGAACTTACAATACCAGGTAACCAAAATCCTGCTAATGCATTGGATACCGAAATTAACACAGAAACAACAGTGAGTGCAGGAATGAAGTACGAGAGAGATACGAGTGCAACAGAGGTTATTACATTATCTCCACCAACAGGTAGTTCATTGGCTGTTTGGAAAATGCAAATGGCTGCGGCTTCAGCAATTGGATTGGTTATTCTTTGCGGAGGTATTATCTGGATTAAGAAAAAAGTGCTTAAATAGCGTAAAATAAAAGAGGCAAGTGAAAACTTGTCTCTTTTTTGAGTTTTTTATTTTTGATTAATTGCTTCTTTTAAAGCTTTTCCGGGTTTGAACTTTGCAGCTTTAGAGGCAGGAATGATAATTTCTTCTTTTGTTTGCGGATTTCTTCCTTTTCTAGGAGCTGTGTTTACAATTTCAAAAGTTCCAAAGTGACTTAGTTGCAATTTATCTCCGTTTTTTAAGGTTTCAACAAGGATTTCTATAAAAGTGTTTAAGAAATTTTCAGTAACTTTTTTGGTTTCTAAAGTTCGGTTGCTCATAGCGTCAATTAATTCAGCTTTGGTCATGGTAAAATCTCCTTTTTATTTGATGCAATTAATGTATCAAATTTATTTTATAAAGTCAAGTAAAACATTTTGTTGGTAATGTTTTGAGGAGATTTTTTGAAAAATATTGAAGAAAAGAGTATTTTATGTTATACTTTAAAATAGCAAAAAGATTGAGAACAGTGATGAAAAGGAGATGATTATGAATCAAAATTTTTCTCGTTTAACAACTGCTCAATTTGCAAAGTTGCATCATGTCAATAAACGTACGCTACATTATTATGATGAAATTGGTTTGTTTTCGCCAAAGGATAAAGGAGAAAATAATTACCGATATTATGATGCGTTGCAAAGTATAGATTTTGAATATATTCGTATGTTCAAAGAGTTAAATATGAGCATAGAAGAAATTAAAAATTATGTAAAAAACCCAAATGCAAAGGATTTTATGGCTATTGCGGACAAAAAAATTAGCGAAATTGAGGTGCAGATAGAAACATTAAAAAAGACACAAAAATTATTACAAGATAAAAAAGAACAATTATTGCTGTGTGAACAAAAACAGAATACGACAATTGAAATAATTGAGTGCGAGCAGGAAGAATTTTTGACAGCACCGTTTGCTTTTAGAGAAGAGGATTTACCGCAATTATTTTCTTACATAAACGATAAATGGGGAATTGAGCAATGTAGGGCAGGTGTGGGAAGTTATATTTCTTTGGAAAAAGTGCGAAATAAGAATTTTGAAGAATACGATGGCTTATTTACGCCGGTTTTGAGCGAAAATAAAAATGTTTTTATAAAGCCTCAGGGAAAATATTTATGTGGTTATCTGAAAGGCATTTGGGACAACTTGCCTAAAATGTATGAAAAAATGCTAGAATATGCCCAACAACATAACTTGGAATTAACAGGATTTGCTTATGAAAAAGGGCTAAATGATTTTGCAATTTGCGATGAAAATGAATATATTACACAAATTTTAATGAAAATTCAAGAATAACACTTGACTTTACAGCTACTGTATACTTTATACTAAAATAGTAAAGGAGTGTATGGTATGAAAAAAGAAATCGTTTTTAGAGAGTTTTGCAAAGAGGATTCCAAAATCATTGAGGAAATCATTATAGAGGCATGGCATTATAATGACCTGTGTTCTCCTAAAACAGCACAGAAGATGGCGAAAGTATTTTTGAGCAGTTGTTTGACGAATCAAACTTATACGCAAGTGGCTTTGCTGAATAATGAGCCAATTGGTGTTATGATGGCGAAAGATAGTAAAACTCATAAATGCCCTTTGAAATATCGAATGAGGCAAATATTGGCTATTTTATCGTTATATTTGTCTGGAGAAGGCAGGAAAGTATCCAAGATTTTTTCAAGTGTGAGTGAAGTGGATAAAGAACTTTTAAAGGAATGTAAACACGAATACGAAGGAGAAGTGGCATTTTTTGCGATTTCTAGCAAGGCACGTGGCAATGGAATTGGCAAAAAGATGTTTTGTGATATGTTGGAATATATGAAATCGCAAAATGTGAATCATTTTTATTTGTTTACAGACACAAGTTGTAATTATGGCTTTTATGAACATCAAGGTATGACGAGACGTAATGAAAAATCGCATACATTTTTCATGCAAGGAAAAGAAACTAAAATGACATTTTTTATTTATGATTATTTTATAAATGCGAAAAGTAAGGAGTAAATATGGGAAAGTTTGCAAAGAAAATGAAGAAAAAATATGAAGAAACCAACAAAAAATCAATTGCAGTTTATTTAACATTGAGATTATTGGTGGTTGCAAGTATGATATTTCAAATCGTAATGGGGAATTTTGAAAATGTATTTATGTGCGCATTAGCGCTTTTGCTATTTACGATACCAACAATTATATCCGAAAAATTTAAAATTGGTTTACCGAGTTTATTAGAAGCGATTATCTATCTCTTTATTTTTTCGGCGACGATTTTGGGAGAGATTAATAATTTTTATGGTATCATTCCTTTTTGGGATACGATGTTGCATACCTTAAATGGATTTTTGTGTGCAGGAATTGGTTTTTCATTGGTTGATTTGTTAAATCAAAATAGCAAAAATATTAGTTTGTCGCCAATTTATGTTGTGATTGTGGCTTTTTGTTTTTCTATGACAATCGGAATTTTGTGGGAGTTTTACGAATTTACGGCAGATAGCGTATTTCACACGGATATGCAGAAGGACAGAATTGTACCGAGTATTTCTTCGGTAGAGTTAAATCCAAGCGGAGAAAATATTCCAATAAAAGTAAGTGATATTGAAAAAACTGAAATTTATGCCAAAAATGGAAGTGTTACAACCATTGAAAACGGCTATTTAGATATTGGTATTGTTGATACTATGAAGGATTTATTTGTTAATTTCATTGGGGCGGTTATTTTTAGTATTATCGGATTTTTGTATGTAAAAAATAGAGGAAAATATAAATTTACGGAAAATTTTATTCCTATAAAAAATGATTCATAATAGATAACAAATTATTCGTATTTGTAAAAAGGAGAAAATAAAAGTATGAAAAAGATTTGGAATGGATGGCTGAAAAACGCAGTATTTATGTATTGCGTGATTTATACGATAGCAACTTTGGTCAATAGTATTGGGTATTTGACTTCAGGAATATATGCAGATCCGAATGGAAATTGGCATGAAATTGACAGAGCATTAATTGTTTTGATAGGCATTGTTGCATATGAAATGGCGACTAAGTTGCCAATTAAAAATGTATGGATGAGAATGATTGTAACGTATGTTCCAACGATGTTACTTACTTTCTTTTATATCTGGACGACGAGTTTTAGAGAAGCCTTGGCTTCATCAGCTTATCAAGATATTTTTATAAATTATACTGGTTTGTTTTTAATTGTATCAGCAGTAGTAATTTATTCACAGCATAAAATAAATAAGCAATAGAAGAATTAATAAGTTTTAGTGAGGATATGTGAGAGAAAATGGATAATATAAAAGCAATATTTTTTGATGCTGATGATACAATAATAAACCATAAGCAATGTGAAAGGGAAGCATTATTATATTTGTTTGATAAAATAGATGAGAACTATAAAGAAGAATATCAGAGCATTTTTAGACCTTTGGATAGAAAATTGTGGGATAGTGCTGCACATAATTTAAGTCCTGTTTCGAAAAAGGATATACCTGAATATAGATTTGAAGTATTTTTTAAACAAATAAATTTAGCGTATAATGACTATAAAAAAGCCAATGAACTTTTTCAAGATGGATTAGCCAAAACAGTAGCTTTAATTGAAAATGCGTATGATATAATAGAATATTTATATTATAAAAACTACCAATTATATGTAGTTACAAATGGCTTGGTAAAATTACAGAAACCGCGAATTATAAATAGCGAAATATCAAAATATATTTCGGATATGATTGTATCAGAAGAAGTAAACAGTAGTAAACCTAATCCAAAAATATTTAATGTATTATTAGAAAAAATAAAACTTAAATCAGATGAAGTAATCATGATTGGAGATAGTTTAGAAAAAGACATAAAAGGTGCCCAAAGTGCTAACATAAAAGCTATTTGGTATAATCCCAAGCATGAGAAAAATAACACTGATATTAGCCCAGATTATCAAATTACAAGTTTAATGGAATTAAAGGAAATACTATAAAATCTAGTGGAGTAAAAAATGAAAGAGAAGGGAAAATTAATGAAACGAATAAAAAAAAATATCAAAATTTGGGTAATAAAAAATCTAAAATGGATTATTTTATTTATTTGTGTCATAGGATTTCTTGTTATTTTTGAACAAATAGGCGAACAAGAAATAATGAAAATTGATAGGATTGGCTATCATTTGATTTCAAAGTTTTTAATATCGGATTTTGTAACGCCGATAGCAAAATTTATTACTATTATGGGAAGTGCTATTTTTCTAATTGCGGTAACGGTTATTTTATGCATTGTAATCCAAAATAAAAAAATAGGAATTTCAATTGTGACAAATTTAATCATAATTACAGAATTAAATTTGTTACTGAAAAATATTGTCCAAAGACCGAGACCAACTGAATTTAGAATGATTGATGAGAGCGGATATAGTTTTCCGTCTGGTCATTCTATGGTAAGTATGGCATTTTATGGATTTTTATTATATTTAGTTTATAAATATAGCAAAAATAGACGATTAAAAGTATTACTGATTGGTATATTAGGGATAATTCCAATATTAATTGGAATGAGCAGGATATATTTGGGAGTGCATTATACGAGTGATGTTATCGGTGGATTTCTAGTTTCAATTTCATATTTGATTTTATATACAAGAGTAATTAAGAAATTTGTAATAGAAAAAAATTTTTAAAAATTAATTCGATATCTTAACTTTGTTGAGTCAAGGTATTAAGGTAAGGAGCATAAAAATGATAGTAAAAGAAAAGCAAGTAAAAGATTATTTAACTAAATCAAAAATTGGAGAATATGCCATAAATCCATATGTTGGATGTCCACATAAATGCAGATATTGTTATGCTTCATTTATGAAAAGATTTACCAATCATCCAGAAGAATGGGGCGAATTTATCGACATTAAATTATGTGATAAGATAATAGATACAAGAAAAATTGAAGGGAAAAATGTATTTATGTCCTCTGTTACAGATTGCTATAATCCATATGAGACAAAGTACGAAGTCACTCGAAAAATATTAGAGCAGCTAGTAGGCATTAATTGTAGACTACAAATAGCAACCAAAAATAAATTAATACTCCGAGATTTGGATTTACTAAAACAAATGAAAAATTTGAGTGTTGCTATGTCTGTTAATACGCTTGATGAGAATTTTAGAAAAGATATGGACAGGGCAAGTTCGATACAAGAAAGGCTAGAGACGTTAAAAACATTGTACGAAAATGGAATTTACACGATTTTATTTATGTCGCCAATTTTTATAGGAATTACAGATTGGCAAGCAATTATTGAAAAAACGAAAGGCTATATTAATGAATATTGGTTTGAAGATTTGAATTTGCGAGGTGCCTATAAATATGACGTATTAAGATATGTGCAACAAAAATATCCAAAAGTATATCCAATTTTTGAGAGAGTTTATATAAAAGGCGATCGACAAGAGTTGATTAATGTGGATAACAAAATCAAGGAATATTGCGATAAAAATAAAATTAATTATTCTGATTATTTTCATCACGAAGAGGTTATTGGCAATCGTGAAAATCAGAAATTAGGCAAGAAAGGATAGGAAAAGAAAGCCAAGTAAAATAATTGGATGGTCATATTTTTTGCGAAATTTAATATAATTTTGTGAAAGGAGCAAAAAATGGAAAGTATTGGTACGATTACGATTTATGGATTGATTTTTGGTATGCTTGGGACTACGCTTGGAGGCATTATAGGTGCGTGTTTAAATGTGACTTCTAACAAAATACTTAGTTTCGTATTGGAATTTGCGGCGGGGCTGATGACAGCAATTATTTGCTTTGACTTAATTCCAGAGGCTTTAGAATTTTCTAATGTGAGTGGCTGTTTAGTTGGAATTGTGATTGGTGTTATAGTGATGATATTGTGTGATGAATGGATTAATAGAATTAATTTTGCTAAGAAAAATATAAGTAATAATACGTTATTTAAAACAGGAATGATTATTTGTGTTGGGCTTGCGGTACATAATTTTCCAGAAGGTTTGGCAATTGGTTCTGGGTTTGACGCGTCAACAAGTTTGGGATTATCGCTTGCAATTGCAATCGCCATTCATGATGTACCAGAAGGAATGGTCCAAAGTAGACAGTAGGAAAATTTAATGTGTTTGGAAAGATAATTTGAATTTAGTTTATTAGATATTTTGAAGCAGTGTAGAGATATGCTGTTTTTTTGTATAAAAAAAGCAGTTTTACGGTATGAAAAAGTAGCGCATTTTTTGGAAAATTTGAAGTGATTTTGTGCTAGGTAATGAAATGAGGAATTGCTAGAGCGTCAAAAGGTTTAGAATTTTCGTGCGCTACTTTGGCGTGTTGATATAGGTGGGCGTTATATATAGCTTTTATTTGAATATTGAGAGAAAGAAGTTTGCCAAAAAATGTAAGAAAATTATAAAGTTAGACAGCATAAATTAGGCTACATATTTAGACTATCTATAAGTGAAACGAACGACTGACGGTTTCTGATTTTTTTGTAAAAACAATAATTTACAGTACATAAAAGTGTCGCAATTTAGTAATTTGATTTTGAGTTTTTTGCGACAGATAGAGAAATGAACAAACGCTAGATTACCAAGTGTTTTGGAGTTTCCGAATGCTACTTTAGCGTGTGGAGGTAAGGAGGCGATAGCGAAAGCTAGCGCATTCTTGCCGAGGACAATTTTTTTGTGAATTTTTAAGTAAGATTTGAGATGATTTGATGATATTTATTTTTTGTACTTAAAAATACAAATTTAGTTGAAAAAGATGTATATTCCTGATATAATGTGCACATAATAATAAGTTTATAAAGGAATGATGCCTAGATGGAAAATAATAAATTAGAAACAATATCAAATCTTTTTGATGGAAAAGAAATAAGAAGTATCTGGGATGCTGAAAAAGAAGAATATTACTTTAGTGTGGTTGATGTGATTGGAGCTTTAACAGAAAGTAGGGATTCAAAAGATTATTGGTATAGATTGAAGAAAAGGATGACGAAGGAAGAAAAAAGCGAGTTATCGACAAAATGTCGACAACTGAAATTAAGATCAAAAGATGGGAAATTTTATAGTACAGATACATTAGATACAAAAGGAATTTTAAGATTAATAGAGTCTGTGCCAAGTCCAAAAGCAGAGCCATTTAAACTTTGGTTGGCTCAAATGGGAAAAGAAAGAATTGATGAAGTATTTGATCCAGAACTTGCTGTAAATCGAGCAGTTGACTATTATAGAAGTCGTGGATATGATGATAAATGGATTAAGCAGAGATTGACAGGAATTGTGGATAGATGTAAATTAACAGATGTGTGGAAAGAAAATGGTATCACAAAAGATTTTGAGTATGGAATTCTTACCAATGAAATTTATCAGGAATGGTCTGGAATGAAAGCTTCGCAATATAAAGAATATAAAGGAATTAGGAAGGAATCTTTGAGAGATAATATGACAGATATAGAAGTAACATTAACCGATTTAGGCGAAATTGCAACAAGAGAACTTGTAAAAAAGCACAAACCTTATGGATTAAAAGAAAATAAAGAGATTGCAAAACGTGGGGGAAAAATTGCTAAGAATACACGTGATGATTTGGAAAAAGAGTTGGGAGAAATCGTAGTTACAAGTAAGTATGCATTGAGTTATGAATATTTAGATGATAATAAGAAATTGAAAGATAAGACGAAAAAGGAATTGAGGGAAAATAATGATACGGCAGAATAATAAGTGCAACTGATAAATAATAAAGGGAGAAAGAAAAAACTATGATTTTAGGAAGGTGTAATAATGGAAAACGGTATTAAATAATCATGAATGTATTAACTATAAATTGAAAGATTTTCTCCGGCTACTATTTCAGAGATTTTGCTAAAAAATAGCAAAGTCTCTTTTTTGTATTTCTGAAAGTTTTTTAGAAAGGGAAATTAGAAAATTAATAATTGAATAGGAAAAGAAGAAGTTTGCAAATAAAAATGCGAGCTTCTTTTTTGTTATAAAGAGATAAAGCCTCAAACTCTATAAAAGTGACAGGTGTGATGAGCCACTGCATAAAATTCATTCGCATTCGTGTAAGCAGTCTATTTACACAAAGTGCGAGAGTGAGATTTTACAACACAGACTCACAATAATAAAAGAGTACTGGGAGGCAAAACTTGGATGTGGGTTTATAATTGTAAAAAGTTTGGACAAGGATGAACAAAGATTACGATAAATGTACTAAATATTTTAATAACTAACTAATCAGCAATTATAGTAGCAAGTGCTACTTACTTAGACTGCCTATAAGCGAAGCGACCGACTGACGGTTTCTAAGCTAATAGATGTAATAATTCTTTTTTGAACAAAGGGGATTATTACGCCTAATTCACTTCGCGCTCTCTTTCTGGTTTCTGATTTTTTAGTAAAAAGCAATGATTTGCAGTACATAAAAGTATAGATTTTTGAGAGAAAAATGAGTTGTAAAATGCGACAGTATGAAATCGAATAAGTATAGTAATATCAATAGTTATAAGGTTTGTGCTTTATATTTTTTGGTACTGTAAGTATTAATAATGGAAAGTATAATTATATCATAGCTGTTATTATGTTAAAAAATTATAGATTTATAGGTAGTTTTTAGAAATTTATACATCAAAAATTGGATTTTTTATAATTGAAAATTTAGTATTTTTTTAGAAAGTTACAGTGCACAAAAGTGTCGCATTTTGATAAGTTTTTGAAAAAAATTTTGCGACAGGTATGAAAAAGAGAAAAACTTAGAGTATTAAGGTTTTTAGAACTTTGATTTTATATTTTTTGTGTGGAGGTAAGGGTTCAATAGCGTAAGCTATGGAATTCTTACCAAAGGACAATTTTTTGATAAATTTTTAAGTAAGATTTGGAGGTGTTTTTTATGAGTTATTTTTTGAACAGTGATGAAGAAATTGATTTGATAAAGTTTATTGCTAAATATCAATATTTAAGTGTGAATGATACGAAGTACTTTTTTAGTAGTGGATCGTATTATAAAAAGCGAATTACTAAGTTGATTCAAAAGGGATTTTTGAAAAGGACAAAGTTGAAGTTAGTTTTGGGAAAAATTGGGATTGAATATGTGAAGTTATGCAATTTTGAATATACTCGATTGAATAGAAATGCGAAATATGTTGAAAGGCTAATGTACATTAGTCATTTGGCTGCTGTTTATCATAATTGCAATACGGTGGAATTTACTCCATCTTTTTCAATTAAGGATAAGGTATCGCTTACGATTACAGGTAGAAGATATGTTCGGAAAGATGAATATTAATGGTTTTGATTATTTAATCTATCATGTGCCTAAAAAATGTGATAAGCGTTATATAGCTTCTGTTATGTATGATATGGAAAAAGAAATCGAATATAAAAATTTTATTGTATTGACGGACGATATGCAAAATGTTAAGATGGATGATTTTGTTTTTGGAAAATATCGAGTTTTAGTTTTAGAAGATAATGAGTGCAATCGAGAGAAATTGAAATATTTGCATAATATTAAATGGATTAGAATTATAGAAGATTATTATGATAATAAGGTATTTTTGGCTGGATATCATTTTTGTGATTATACAGATTATAAGCAAAAGTATGTTTCTATGTTTTATTTTTTAGATGCGGAAAAAATTTATAGAATTAAGTCTTTTCTAAGGGAAAATAAAGATAGAAATGCGGATATTGTTTGTAGTGTGGATTTAGAGGATGATTTGAGAAAGGAATTTCCGAATGCTTGTTTTGTTGTGGTTGATTTGGAGAGGTATGTTGAGAAGGTGAGGAGATATTATGAGTAGGATTTGTATGGTTGTATTTGCGGTGTAAATGGCGTTATTTTGGATTTTAATTGTAGTAGAATATAATTATTTTGGCAAGTACTGATTTTATGCAGTAAATTTCAAAATTCCAGTAAAACTGTAAAATCAAATAATAAATATGAGCTAAAAGTTATAGATATGAAAACAAGAAAAACTAAAAAATAGATATCACTAGGATATCTATCTTATTAGAGTATAATTATTTTCTTGGTAAGCATAGTAGATTATCTTTTCCAGTATAATTAGGCTCAGATCTAACATATTTTTCTCCGTTTTGACTAAGCATTGGTTGTAAGTTTGGATAAGGATAGATGTTTACTTGAATGCTGTTAGGATTACTTTTTAAGAAATCATGAATGGAAGCTTTGGGATAGTATCCATTTTCTTGACATCCTTCTAAATATATTTGATCTATTTCTAACAAGTTATTTGATGAGCCACAGCCAGGCTTCATTTTTATCTTTACTGCTTTCATAAAAAATACCTCCTTTCCATCTCAAAGAAGTCAAAAGTATTGACTTTTAACAATAGAAAGTGTTATAATAATTCTAACAATACTTTTGCGAGAAGTTATTTGTTAGAAAGCATTTCAAGTTGTTTATAACACTTGAGATGTTTTTTATTGTTAAAAAGATTATAATACATAATTTTTACAATGTCAATAGTGAAACAAAAAAACTTTTTTTGGAACACTATTGACAAAAAAAGGAAAGAAAAGTATAATGTAAAGGGTGGTATTATGAAAAAGAAGAATGTATTAAATTTAATAAAATATTACATAGAAAATAATGATGAAAGCTTTAGAAATGAGGCATATGAGATTGCGAAAGATTTTGATCAAAATGGAGATTATCAGGTGGCAGAATATATAATAGCTCTGCTATCAGATATAAATGCTTTTGTACCACAGTCTTATGAAGCTGGTTCGGAATTTTTTACAAAAATAGAAGTTAGCAATGCTTCATTACCATTACCAGTAGAAATAAAAAATGATATTGTAGGTATAGTAAATGCAATAAGCAAAAATATTGGTGTTAATAAATTTTTATTTGAGGGAGCACCTGGAACAGGAAAAACAGAAACAGTAAAGCATATTGCCAGAATATTGAATAGAGAATTATATCAAGCAGAATTTGATACAATTATAGATAGTAAATTAGGTCAAACCTCAAAGAATATAAATGCTATTTTTGATGAGATAAATCATTTGCCACATCCAGAAAGAATAATTATATTATTTGATGAAATAGATGCACTTGCTTTAGATAGATTAAATAGTAATGATTTAAGAGAAATGGGAAGAGCCACTTCAACATTATTAAAAGAGTTAGATAAATTAAATGAAAAAATAGTTTTTATTGCAACAACAAACTTATATAAATCGTTTGATAAGGCTGTTATTAGACGATTTGATAAGATTATTAATTTTAATAGATATTCGCAAGAAGACTTATTAGATATTTCCGTTTCAATATTGAGTGAATATATAGAAAAATTTCCATCAGTGGAAAAGAATATTAAGCTGTTTAAAAAAATTATAAGTACATTAGATCCAATACCTTACCCTGGAGATTTAAAAAATTTAATACGTACAGCTTTAGCTTTTAGTGATTCAACAAATGGGTATGATTATTTAACAAGATTATATGAAACTGCTAATAATATAACTGTAAAGGAAAATATAAAAAGATTACAAGAACAGAAGTTTACTATAAGAGAAATTGAGAATTTAACAGGTATTCCTAAAAGTACAATTTCAAGGGGGTTAAACAATGAATAGTTTGATTCAATTAAGAGGGCAGTTAACTCCTAGGAGTAATCCATCACGTGGAGGTGGAAGTAGTTTAGCTGCAAATACAGAAGTTAAAATAGAACAATTAGAAAGTATAATAAAGAATCTTGAAGAATTAAAAGAATATTGGAAAAATAGAACAACATTAATTAATGGGACTTTGATTAATGTTGAATATAATAGGATAGTTCCAAAAAGTAAAAGAATAAAAACTATATTATTTAAAAATTCAAATGAAAATATTTCTGATCTAATAAAAGGTGCTAAATATGAGGGAGACGAAAATAATCCTTATCATATTATAACATATTTTATACCATTAGAAAATTTACAGTTTAATATCAATAAAATACAAATATGTATTAATATTATGAAAGAAAAATTTAATGGTAAATTTAATAATGAAGATGAAAAAAAGATAGGTATGATAGATTTTTCAAAATATGTTATCTCAAAGACTACTTTTATGGAAGTGTTAACTGATTGTTCAATAGTAACAAAATTAACATATCCTAAGTATGATAAAGAACTAAATGAAAACCAAGCCATAACTTTATATAATGTTAATAAAAAATCAAAAGAGATTTTAGAAGAACTAGGAATCACAGGTAGAGAGCTTAATATTTTGGATGATAATACAATTATTTTATATAAAGATGCATTATCAATTTTAGTAAGACATGCGCCATATTTAATAGCAATGGCAGTAGAAGATATATCTGATTATGAATTACCTAAAGAATATGAAGAGGAAGATATATTTGAGTTAGAGCAAGTGACCAAAAATGTATCGGAATTTCCTGAACCTATAGATGAACCATATATAGGTGTATTAGATACAGCATTTGATAAAAGAGTATATTTTGAAAAATGGGTTGACTATGAAGATAGATATATGGATGATTTGGCAGATATTACTGAAAAAGACAAGGAGCATGGAACAGCAGTCGATTCTATTATAGTTGATGGTCCATCTATAAATCCAAAATTAGATGATGGTTGTGGAAGATTTAGAGTAAAACATTTCTGTATAGCAAGAAATGGAAACAATAGTACTTTTGCTATAATGAGAAGGATTGAGGATATAATAAAAAATAATTTGAATATAAAAGTTTGGAATCTTTCACTTGGATCCAATATGGAAATTGATAAAAATTTTGTATCACAAGAAGGAGCGTTATTAGACAAATTAGAAAATGAATATGACATTATTTTTGTTGTAGCGGGAACTAATCAAACAGAAAAGTTACAAGATAGAATAGGTTCACCAGCAGATTCTATAAATTCATTGGTTGTTAACGCTGTGAAAAGAAATGGCGAAAAAGTATCCTATGCAAGAAGAGGAAAAGTATTATCTTTTTTTAATAAGCCAGATATATGTTACTATGGTGGAGATGAAGGTGAAAAGATAAGAACTTGTATAGGAACAGGCCAAAGGATGAATCAAGGAACATCATTTGCTGCGCCTTGGATTTCAAGAAAAATGGCTTATCTTATTTATAAATTGAGATTGTCAAGAGAAATAGCAAAAGCTTTAATTATAGATTCTGCAACGGGATGGGATGTGGTTGATGATAAAAAAGCAGAGTACTATGGCTTTGGAAAAGTTCCAATCAGAATAGAAGACATTATTAATTCAGAAAGAGATGAAATAAAATTCTATATAGAAAGTGAATCAACAGATTATGATACATATACATATGGAATTCCCGTTCCACTTGATAAAGAAAAATGTCCATATATAGCTAAAGCAACTTTATGTTATTTTCCAAAGTGTACCAGAAATCAAGGGGTAGATTATACTAATACAGAGTTAGATTTATATTTTGGTAGAGTTATGCAAAATAAAAAAGGAAACATTACTATCAAAACTATAAACAATAATAAACAATCAGATGAGGATGGAAGAGTTTTTGAGGGAGATGCTAGAAAATATAATAGAAAATGGGATAATGTAAAACATATTGTTGAAGAGTATAAAACAACTGCACGTGCAAAAAAAGTATATGAAAATTCTTCTTGGGGATTAAGTGTGAAATCTAAAGATAGGCTTGGAAAAGGTGATGGAAAAGGAATTAAATTTGGAGTAGTGATAACACTTAAAGAAATTAATGGGGTTAATAGGTATGATGAATTTATAAGACAATGTTCTTTTAAAGGATGGCTTGTTAATAAAATTGATGTTGAAAATAGATTAGAATTATACAACATAGCAGAGCAAGAAATTAAATTTGAATAAAGAATTTTAACATTGTTATGAATTATGTAAGAGCATTAGGAAATTATTAATAGAAGATAGAAAAAGTTGTGTAAAAAATCCTTCCAGGATAGAATAAAAAATATTGGAGGAATATATTATGAATTTAAAAAACAAAGTAGCAA
Organism: uncultured Clostridium sp.; assembly: GCA_948467875.1. GTDB lineage: Bacteria > Bacillota > Clostridia > TANB77 > CAG-508 > Scatovivens. The sequence goes on along the minus strand of CAOKFZ010000003.1, from coordinate 41,753 downwards.
TTGTAACAGGTGGAAGTAATGGAATTGGTGAAGCTATTGCAAATAAGCTAAAAGAATTAGGAGCTAAAGTAATTATATTTGATACAAAAGAACCTAAATCTTCATTTGAGTATTATAAAGTAAATATAACTAAAGATACTGAAATAAAAAAGGCTGTTAATTTAATAGATAAAGTAGATATATTAGTTAATAATGCAGGAGTATATTTTGAAAAATACATTGAACAAACAACGGATGAAGATATCGATAATATGGTTGATGTAAATATAAAGGGAACATTTAAAGTTACAAGGAATTTAATTGATAAATTAAAAGAAAGTAAGGGATGTATTGTGAATATTGCTTCTTGCTTGGGATTAGTGTCAGAATTGACATCACCTTTATATTGTACAACAAAAGCTGGAATTGTGATGTTTACTAAATGTTTAGCACAAGAATATGCAAATTTAGGAGTTAGGGTTAATTGTGTTTTACCCGGACCAATTTTAACAGAATTATTGGAAACAAGTTTTAAAAATGAAGAACAAAAGATAAAATGTGCGAACAGAATTCCAATCAAACGAATTGGAACTCCAAATGAAGTTGCAAATGTAGTTGCTTTTTTAAGTAGTGAAGAAGCTTCCTACGTAACAGGGGGGATTTATACAGTAGATGGCGGAGTTTCTACATCTAGTATTTATTCTAAATAAGCTTATGTTAGGATGTTATGCAATAAGGTAATATATAGATTACAAGTATAGAAAGGGTATAGGAAGAATATGGATTTTTTAGAATTAGCAGAGGAAAGATATTCCTGCAGGAGTTTTTCTACAAAAGAAGTAGAAAAAGAAAAAATAGAAAAAATTTTAAAAGTTGCAAAACTAGCTCCAACAGCTAGAAACTTACAGCCACAAAGAATATTAGTATTAACACAAAAGGAACAATTAGAAAAATTAAATGGTTGCACACAATACGGTTGGAATTCACCAGTTATTATGATACTTTTTTATGATAAATCTGTTTCTTATAAAAGAGATAAATACGATAATAAAGAATTTGGAGATATCGATATTAGTATAATAACTACACATATGATGTTAGAAGCACAAAACTTAGGACTGGGAACGACTTGGATTGGTTCTTTTGATCCTAAAAAGTTGGTTGAAATTTATGAAGTACCTGAAAATTTAATCCCTGTTGCAATACTACCAATTGAGTATCCTTTTGAAGAAGCACAACCAAGCAAGTTACATTTTCAAAGAAATGAAATATCCGATTTTGTGTATTGGAATAAAATTTAATTTTGACAAATTATAATATAGTTATATTACAACTAATAATCTCATTTTACTCGAAATTTCTTGATGTTTTCATAAAAGAAAACAAAATACACAAAATGCGTGTTACTTTTATATCCTACAACCACCATATTGTATGATGAACAAAATATGGTGGTTGTTTCATTAATATATAAGATTTTCTAAGTAAATTATCTTTATTCCTCCAAGTCCTCATAATGCTCCAAAAAATCACATATTTCTTTATAATATTTTTCATCATTATCCATTAAAAATTTTACAAAGTCCAAAGCTGATCCATTAAAAAATGTTTTTAGAAATTTTTGTTTAACTTCTGATTTGTATTCTTCTTCATCAATTAAGGGAACAAAAGTGTACTGTTTTCCGTTTTTTTCTGAAATATCTACAGCTTTTTTATCAACTAATCTTTTAATTAAAGTTCTAACAGTGTTGTCATTCCCATTAAATTTTTTCACTTGTTCTATAATCTGTTTACTTGTTACTGCTTTATCTTTCCAAATTATTTTCATAACTTCTAACTCTGCATTACTAATTTTTATCATATTATTAACTCCTTTACAATAATATAGTTTTACTTTTTGTTAGGTATATTATAACATTTATTAAAAATATTCGCAAGTATCTTGCGATTTTATGATTAAATTTTTATTTTTTGCAATAATACCAATGAGGTGTGCAAAATGATAGGTATGATTTTGAAAAATATGAGATTAACTGCAGGATTATCTCAAAAAGAACTAGGTCAAAAATTAAATTTGGCAGATACGACGATATCAAGTTATGAAAGAGAAAATAGTCAAGCAGATTTTGATACAATATTAAAAATTGCAAACATTTGTAATTTTAAGTTGTTTTTTAGAGATGAAAATAACAACTTAATAACAGTAAGTGAAATGTCAAAAGAAAAAGATTTCTAGTAAAAATAGTACATAATAGAGAAGCAGAATCAAAAAATGATTTTACTTCTTTTTTTATTACAAAAGATACTAAAAGTGAGGAATTACCTAACATACATTTCCGAATTATTTCAGTAAACTATTGTTAGGTGGTGATTAACAATGGAAGAATTAAAATTTAATAATAATATTTATGATGTAATTAGAAAGAATATAAAAAAATATAGAAAGGCAAGAAATATGACATCAGCTAGGCTTGCTGAATTAGTCAACTTGTCACATGATTTTATTAGACAAATTGAAAGTGAGAAAACAGCATATAATTTTTCTGTTGATACGTTTTATAGAATATCAGTTGCATTGGGTGTAAAATTAGATGATTTAATACAAGAGCCAATATCCTAATTAGTATTGTCAATAGGAAATTGGAATAAATTTGACTACGCTTCTTTGACTTGACTACTTTATGCCGAGAAAACTATTGACAATTTAAAAAAGATATAATTTTGAAGGGCGTTTAGCATAAAATATGCTAAACGCCTTAACTGATAAATATTATTTTATATTTTAAAACAAAGCGGTTAGTAATTTGCTTAATCTCTTTTATAAAAAAGTAAAAGTGCGCTATAAAAAATGCCAATAAAAGCCTAAAAATCAACAAAAAAATTTTTTTTAGCGTGCTTATTGAAATTGAAATAAAAAGGTGGTATAATTATAGAAATTCACAAATGTAATGAGGTAATCTTGTGAGCTTTATGAAAAATACGGAAGAGTTAGAATTTTATAGAAGTTCTAATAATACCGTTATGCTCAAAAAGTGTGACCCCAAAAATTAACTAAATCACCTGTTTGCTTTGTGATATATAGTGTTTCCTGATTTGCCCTATCAAAAGAAAGGAGACAAGCTATGATGTGTATTAAGAATATGAAAAAAGTTAGAATTTACATAAAGTTCTAATAGCTTTGTTGCACCCAAAAAGTGTCGACAAAAAATTAACTAAATAACAGTAGAAAATAGGAATATAGTGCTTTCTAGGATGCCCTTCTTAAAAAATGATTAGCTTAAACATTTAAGCTGTCATAAAAATGTCAATTGAAAATACAATTGCTATTAAGGAGGCATGTATAATGGAAGATTTTAAAATGAATGTATTTTTTTGCCAAGATGGTGAAGAAATAGAAAAACTATTAGCAAATTATTTAATAAGCAAATTAAAGAGTAAAGAGAAAATCCAATAGTAATATAAAAATTTGAATTTGTAGTTATAATATTGTAATTGTATATTAACAATGTTATAATCACTATAAATTCAAATTATTTTTTCAGGCATAGAAGGGAGGTATAATGCTTGAAGCAATAATGAGAAAAGCGAAATACAAGATAGCGATTTATATACGATTGTCAAAAGAAGACGAAGACCGCAGGATTGATGAGAGTGAGAGTATTACGAATCAGAAAGCTTTGCTATTGGATTATGTAGAAAAATTGGGTTCCGATTATGAATTAATCGACACCTATGTTGATCCAGGCTACACAGGCACCAATTTTAATCGTCCAGATTTTAGGCGAATGATAAAGGATATTGAAATTGGCAAAATTAATATGGTTATCACAAAGGATTTATCTCGTCTAGGACGCGATTATATTGAAACTGGCGAGTATGTTGAAAAATGGTTTCCAGAAAAAAAGGTGAGATATGTGTCAGTTAATGACGGAGTTGACACTTTTGCACACAATAATGGCAATAACGATATTGCACCATTTAAGGCGATTTTGAATGATATGTACTCTAAGGATTTGTCAAAAAAGATTAAATCTGCTTTTGCCACCATGCAAACACAAGGGAAATGGCTAGGTGGAACAGTTCCATTGGGATACAGAAGAGATCCCGAAGACAAAAATCACTTAATCATACAAGAAGACGAAGCCAAAATCGTCAGAAAAATCTTTGACATGGCGATAGCAGGCAACAGGCTATGTGACATCAAAAAATATTTGAATGATAATGAAATTTCGACTTTGAAACAATTAAGAAGTAGTCAAGCCACATTTTGGGAAAATAAATCCATCAAAAATATTCTGAAAAATGAAGTCTACATAGGAAATACGATTCAAAATAAATATAGCAGAATTAGTTATAAAAATCGAAAACTCAGACCAAATCCCAAAGAGGAATGGCGAATTGTAGAAAATACGCATGAGGCGATTATCGATAAAAAAACATTTGATAATATCCAAAAAATGGTCATTGTTCAAAGTTATGGTAGAAATGAGAAAAAACATGATTTTTTATTGGATGGCTTATTATTTTGCTATGAATGCAATCATACGATTGGTTTTCGCAGTCAAAATAGAGGCACAAGTAAAAACACGCCATACATGATTTGCAACAATTATCGCAGAAATTCTAGTTTGGGACTTTGCACTTCTCACGGCTTTAATTATTTGAAATTAGAAGAATCTGTTTTGGAGACAATCAGAAATCTGTTTCAAGATATCGACAGCAAAAAGATTGAATTAAATTATCAGGCAAACAAAACAACGTATGATTATGCGAAAATGTTAAAAAAGTTGGAAATAGAAGTAGATTTAATTCACGATAAATTTGACAAAATGTATATGGATAAGCTAGATAATAAAATAAGCGAAGAAATATATCTGCGTTTATCAAACAAATTAAAGAGAGAAATTCAAGAGAAAAATGAATTATATGAAGAGTTAAACCGAGAAAGGTTGAATGCAGAAGAGGACAATGACAAAGAGTTAGAAAAAGTGATTCAGACTTTTTTGAATTTGGAAAAACCAAGTTCGGAATTAATGAGAGTAATTGTTCACAAAATTTTAATTCACCAAGATAAACAAGTGGATATTATATTTAATTTTAAAAAATTAAACAATCTTATATAATTGTGTTGACAAAAAAAGAAAAAATGACTATAATAATATTGAATATTAAAATAGTCGAAAGGAAAAACTATGAAGTATATAAAAAGAAGTGCTGAAGATGTTATCAAAAAACAAGAAAAAATGTTTAAAGCTATTTTGATTACAGGAAGCAGGCAAGTTGGAAAAACCACTATGCTTAAAAATCTGAAATCAGACATAAATTACATTACATTAGATGATATGCTATTGAATCAATTAGCAAAAGAAGATCCAAGTTTATTTTTAAAATCAAACAAGCCACCTATCATTATTGATGAAATACAATATGCACCTAACTTACTTAGGTATATTAAAATAGCAATTGATAATAGCGATAAAAAAGCAATGTTCTATTTAACAGGTTCACAACAATTTCATTTAATGAAAAATGTAAGTGAAAGTTTAGCTGGAAGAATAGGAATATTAAATCTATTAGGATTAAGTCTAAGAGAAATCAAAGAGATAGATTTTAATGAACCATTTATGCCAACAGAAGAATATCTTGAAAAAAGAGAAAAATTAGATATAAAAATTTCATATGACGAAATTTGGGATATCATCCATAAAGGAACTATGCCAGCTTTATATCAAGATGAAAGCGATTTTGAAATGTTTTATTCAATGTATGTAAATACTTATATAGAGAGAGATGTTAGAAACCTAACGCAAGTAGGAGACACCCTAACTTTCCTAAAATTTATGACAGCATTAGCAAGTCGAATAGGGCAACTTTTAAATTTGAATAGTGTAGCAACAGAAGTAGGAATAACGGTTCCAACAGCGCAAAGATGGTTATCTATTCTTGTATCATCAAATATTGTTTATTTATTAGAACCATATTATAACAACATCATGAAAAGGGCAGTAAAGACACCTAAAATTTATTTTTTAGATACGGGATTAGTTTCTTATTTGACAAAGTGGAAAAATAAAGAAGTATTAGAAGCAGGAAATATGGCAGGTAGTTTTTTTGAAAACTTTGTTATTGTAGAAATTATAAAAAGTTATTATAATGTTGGAGAACTAAGACCACCAATTTATTTCTATCGAGATAAAGAAAAAAAAGAAATCGATTTAATCATAGAACAGAATGGAAAACTACACCCAATTGAAATAAAAAAATCTGCTAATCCAAGCAATGATATGATAGCTAATTTTAAAGTGTTAGAAAAAGTTGGAATTGTTGGTGAAGGTGGTATTATATGTATGTACGATAAAATGATTCATTTAGATGATAACAATAAAGTTATTTCATATAAATATTTGTAAAACTGTCTAATTTGGAATGTACCAGAAGGAATATCCATTGCACTCCCCATCAACAATAGCGGTTATGGAAAATTCAAAGCGATTGTGTTGACAGCGTTATCTGGTGTGACGACTGGAATGGGAGCTTTTTGTGGGGCGATTATTGGCAATATATCAAAAGAATTAATTGGTTTTTCATTGGCATTTGCAGCTGGTGCAATGTTGTATATTGTTTCTTGCGAATTGCTTCCAGAATCCAATAAAATATACAAAGGCAGATTTTCTTCCTTAGGCAATATTCTGGGGATTATTCTTGGCATTTTGGCAAAAGTTATTGTTTAAAAAGAAGGCTGTAAAATTTTTACAGCCCCTCAAAATTTATTGGTTGCATTTTTCAAAAATTTTTTCTTGGTAAGGAATTAACGAGAAAAATGAAACCACAAGCGAAATTTCGATAATAATCGTGTTCCAAAGTTTTGGGATAAATGTATTGTTGTATTCATCTAAAATGGCGCCTGCTAGTTCTGGAAAATGATTGCTAGCATTGATAAAGATATAATTATCAACCAATAAATATCCTAGACATACAACAATCGAAAAAACGGTACAAATAATGTAAAATAAATTCATATATTTTAGAAAAAGTTTTGCATTTTCGACACTTAATTTATCTTTTTTAAAAGCCTCAATCGTGCTACTTTTGCAAATAAAACGCAATAAATAAAAAATGAAAATACCACACATTAAAGATAAAGCAATGGACAGTGGCAAGCTGTTAAGGTTGGCAATATCTAAGCCATAGTTGACCCAAATGGTAATGAGCATTAAAATAAATCCAATCAAAATTGTGTAAGATAAAAATTTAACAGTCGTTAAATTGAAAAGTTTTTTATAACTCGTTTCTTTTGTTTCCATAGATAAAATTCTCCTTTGTATTAATATTACTTATCATATCATATAATCCAAATTTGAACAATATGTTTTTGCAAAATATTTTCAGTTTTTGAGGTATTTAACATTTTACATAAAATATGATATAGTGCTAACGTAAAAGTAATTTAGAAACAAGAGAATTGTATTTTCCTAGTGAGGGAAAGAAAGGAGCAAGAAATGGCAGGACGGAAAATTGGAGCAACAGAGCTGAGGGCGAAAGACCTTGAAGGAAAAGAGCTGAAGGTAAAATATGAAGCAAATGGAGTAGACCAGTGGCAGCTGTTTTTTGATGGCGAAAAGCTGCATTTGATAGCGACGGACTGTGTTCGAAGTAGCCTTTTTGACATGGAAGAATATTCTGTAAAAGGAGCGCAAGGAGAGTATGCAGTTTATATTGCCTCACGCGAGAAAGATTTGATTGATTGGTTGAAAGACCTAACCATGTGGGAAAAGTTTGCTTCAGGTATTTCTGGGGCAAAAGCAGTAGGCGGTCCCACGTTAGAGCAGTTCTTTGGCTGTTGGAACGCAATGAATCAACATTCAACAATATTTCCAAAGCGTCATTGGAGTTGGATTGACTTGGGTAGTAGTCCAAGCGAACCGTTCATTCCACTTAGAAAGGAATTGTGTCCTGGATATTGGCTGGCTTCGCCCACTTACAGCAACTACGCGTGGTATGTGGACGACGGTTACATCACCACCAGCAATTTCTATACCTTCTGCGGTAGCCGTGGGGGTCGTCCGTTAGTTACTCCGACGAAGGATATTGGTTTGCAGTATGACGAGGAGCTCGAAATGTGGCTGCTGGTGTAGTATCATAGAGAACAAAGCAGGTAAAACAGTAAATAGGTTTTGCCTGCTTTGAAATTTTGTTGAAAAATTAGAATTCAGCGCAAATCTCTTGACATTTTATGTAAATTATGATATAAGTAAAGTATCACAAAAAATGGAGTCAGTGTGTCAGCAAAGGAAAGGAGACAAATATATGAAAGCAACAATGGCAGTGACAGCAATTGAGGGAAAAGATAAAAACTGGACTTTTATTCTGTTTCAGCCTCCAATCAAAAAATTACTAAAAATAAAAAAGTTTGAAGGAGGAGTTGCGGAAGTGGTTTTTCTGGAAGAGGTAAAAGCTCAAAATCTCAAAATTTACTTGAAAATGTTAGCTGGGTGCTTCTGTCCACGGTCAAATATAGGAGAAACTCTGCAACGTTTTTTTGAAACGCAGCAGCCTTTTAAGGAACTTCATCTTATTTTGGATGAAGTGACACTCAAAATTTCAAAGGAAAATATGGATGTTGCGCGGCTTTATAAGCAGTTTAGGCAGATGAGAATAGGGCAGAAAGGAAAGAAGAAAAAGGAACAAAGTAGTGAAGAGTTACCAACAAATATTTTGGAATTTAGAAATCAGAAACTTACGATGCAGAAGAAACAGGAAAGAAGAAAGATGAGAGAAAGATGGATAAAAGCGATGAGAAAATAAAGTTTTTTCTTGTCAAGGACTGACAATTGCCTACATGAATTTGAGGCACAGCAAAAGGCATACTTTGAAAAAAGTGTGCTTTTTGCATTTTTCCTCATATTACAAAAATGTTACAAAAATATTACAAAATTGTAAAAAATTCATTGACTTTTTACTCAAAAACAGATAAGATATTAAGAGCAAAAAATAAAAAGCGTTTTCAAGTTTTAAGGAGGAAAATAATGGGAGAAGTTATTGTTATAACATCTGGTAAAGGTGGAGTTGGTAAAACGACAACAACAGCAAATCTAGGTTCAGCACTTGCCATGGCAGGCAAAAAGGTAGCTTTAATTGATACAGATATTGGACTGAGAAATTTAGATGTTGTCATGGGCTTAGAAAATAGAATTGTTTACGATTTAGTTGATGTTATTGAAGGAAAATGCAAATTAAGACAAGCGTTAATCAAAGATAAAAGATTTCAAGAGCTTTTCTTACTTCCAGCGGCACAAACAAAAGATAAAAATGCGATTAACGAAACGCAAATGATAGATTTAATCAATCACTTAAAACAAGATTTTGATTACATATTAATCGATTGTCCAGCAGGAATTGAGCAAGGTTTCAAAAATGCCATTGCTGGAGCCAATCGAGCCTTAGTAGTGACAACGGCAGAAATCTCAGCCATTCGAGATGCAGACCGAATTATTGGTTTATTAGAATCTTCTGATATCAAAAATCCAGAATTAATTGTCAACAGGCTTCGTACCTCTATGGTCAGAAAAGGCGAAATGATGGATGTGGATGATATTGTGGATTTGTTGTCAATTGATTTAGTTGGCGTTGTGCCAGATGATGAAAATATTATCACACAAACGAATAAAGGAGAACCAGTTGTGTCTAATAAAAGAGCTCCTTCAGGAAAAGCCTATATTGAAATATCAAGACGTTTGTTAGGAGAAAACATAGAAGTAACAATTCCGGGAGAAGAAAGAGGTTTTTTTGCGAAACTGAAACGTTTATTTGGGCGCGCATAAGAAACGCGCAAGAAAGGCACAGGAAATTTTGGGAGGAAGAAAATGTTTGAAAGTATAGGAAACTTTTTTAAGAGAATGGTAAAACCTGAAAATAAAGAACTGGGTTCAAAAGATGATGCAAAAGAAAGATTACATCTCGTTTTAATGCAAGACAGAGCCAATGTTTCGGTTGACTTTTTGGAATTGATGAAACAGGAAATCATTGATGTTATCAAAAAATACATTATAGTCGATGAAGGTTCGATTGACGTAAGACTAACCAATAAACAAAACGATGATGGCACAAATGGTGCTCCTGCCTTATATGCCAATATTCCGATTTTGAATATTAAAAATGACATGAAAGCCGAAAAAGTCAAAGAATTTGAAGGTGTCGATTTTGAGAAAAAGTTAGAAGAAGTAAAAGAAGAAGAAGCCAAAAAAGAAAAAGTAGAAGAAACCATCAGTGAAATGATTGATGGAATAGAAGAAAAGCAAGAAGTAGAAGAGGAAGAAAAAAAGGAGAAAAAAACAAAGACAAAATCGAAAACCAAAAAGAAAGAAAAAAAATCCCAAGTTGAGCATAAAATTGTGGAAAATGTTTTTGATGAAGAAGAGGAAACGGATGATGATGTTACTTTTGATGATTTATTAAAAGCAGCCGAAGAAGAGGATATAAAAAAAGTAAGCAAGGGGAAATGAATTAAGTGAAAAAATTATTGAAAAATACAGAATGGACGGTTTTAATTGTTAGTTTATTATTATTTACAATTGGAGCAGTTGCTTTATTCTCTGCCACACAAAGTACTGAATATGGAGAATTCAAAAAGCAAATTCAATGGTTTTTAATTAGTATGCCATTTTTATTTTTAGCTTATGTGTTTGACTATAATATCATTGCACGATTTTCAACTGTTATTTACCTTATTATGATTGGACTTCTAATTGGTGTATTATTTACAAAACCGATTAATGGAGCGACAAGCTGGTTTCAAATTGGCGATGTTGGCATTCAGCCTTCTGAGCTTGCTAAAGTTGTGGTTGTTTTGTTTATTTCATTTTTAATTAGCAAATTGCAAATCAGAGGCAGAAGAGAAATCAACCGTTTTTGGAAACTTTCAACAGCACTTATTTTTATGGCAATTCCGATTTTATTAATAATTAAACAACCAGATTACGGAACCGCAATGGCATATATTTTTGCAATGGTGTTCATTTTGTTTATTTCTGGTATTGACAAAAAATATATTATTTTTACAATTATTTTGATGGCGATTTTGGTGCCAGTTGTGTATAACAAATTGCCACAACATGCCTTAAAGAGAATTGAGGTGTTTCTCAATCCAGAATCTGACCCAAGAGGAGATGGTTATAATATCATTCAATCCAAATTGGCAATTGGTGCAGGTCAACTGGTGGGAATGGGGATTTTTCAAGGAAATCAAACACAGCTTGGATTTTTGCATCCCAAAACAACAGACTTTATTTTTTCAGTGATTGGAGAAGAATTTGGGTTTATTGCAACTGCGGCGATTTTGGTGCTGTATGTGGTTTTAATCACGAAAATTGTATATATTGCTAAAACAGCGAAAGACAATATTGGTTCCTATATTGCGATTGGGATTGGTGGAATTTTCTTTTTTCATATGCTAGAAAACATTGGTATGACAATTGGTCTATTACCGATTACAGGAATTCCATTGCCATTTGTTAGTTATGGGGGAAGTTCTTTGGTTACTAATTTTATTTGTATTGGGTTGTTATTGAATATAAGTAGTAGACGCCAAAAATCGTATCTGTAAATTACGATGTATGTCTTAACGGACTCTGTCCTTTAAGAATTCCTGCAAGGGACGCTGTCCCTTTGAACCCTGCACCTCAGTCGGTGGGACATTGGTTTGCCATATTACAATATAAAATCTGTTATTTTCCCGCGCGATAAGCGCACGAGGAGGTTTTGGTTGTAAAAATAGGAATACCCACAAGAACTTTGTAAAAAACCAACAAAAAACAAACAAGAAAATTCTAAAATAAGGAAATAAAATGTATATCAAAAAATTGAAAATAGGAAATGTAGAGTTAGAAAATAATTTAATATTAGCGCCAATGGCAGGTGTAACCGACCTGCCATTTCGTATCATTTGCAAAAAGTATGGAAATCTAGGTCTGGTTTGCAATGAAATGGTCAGTAGTAAGGCAATTACATACAAAGACGAGAAGACCTTTAAAATGCTAAATTGCACAGGAGAAAAAAGACCAATTTCGATGCAGATTTTTGGCAGTGAGCCAGAAATTATGGGGCAAGCTGCCAAAGTTATTTCAGAAATAGCCGATATAGTAGATATTAATATGGGATGCCCAGCTCCTAAAGTTGTCAAAAATGGAGATGGTAGCAAACTTTTGCTCAATTTGGATTTGGCAAAAGAGATAATTGTTCAAGTAGTAAAAAATGCAAACAAACCTGTAACTTTAAAAATACGTAAAGGTTGGGACAAAGACCATATTGTGGCTGTGGAATTGGCAAAGATTGCGGAAGAATGTGGGATAAGTGCCATAGTTGTGCATGGCAGAACCAGAGACGAATTTTATGCTGGAAATGCAGATTGGGATATTATTAGGCAAGTGAAACAAAATGTAAATATTCCAGTGATTGGTAATGGAGATGTAAAATGTAGTGAAGATGCCAAAAGAATGTTTGAAGAAACAGATTGTGACGGTATTATGATTGGTCGAGCAGCACTTGGGAACCCTTGGATTTTTAGGGAAATTACTGAAAATTTGGGCGAAACTATACAACAAAATCATGTTTCGCTAGGAGAAAAAAAGCAAACGATTTTGGAACATTTTACATTGGTCATGCAGGAAAAAAACGAATACACAGCTGTTCGCGAGATGAGAAAACATGTAGCATGGTATGTAAAAGGGCTGCCAGAGGCGACTCTTGTGCGTGAGCAAATTAATAAATGCGAAACTAAGGAAAAATTTGAGAAGGTCATAAAAGATTATTTTAAAACATTAGAAAATTAACAAAGCCGAGGAAGTTTTCAATGTATCATACTCCTCGGCTTTATTTGTTTGTTTTATGAGTAACTGATTAAAACAACAACTACAATCATAATGAAAATCCAAGCAATCCAGAAAAAGAAAAGACCAAATCCTGTTTTTAAATTTTTGATGGTTTCTGAAATGGTTTGATTTTGATAAAATTTTGATTCATTAATCGTGTTTGCATTTAGAGAAGTAAAAAGCGTTCCCTGAAAGCTGGTTTCTGTACCATAATAGATAGTTCTTTCATGAAATCCGGTTGTAATAATGTCAATTTTGTGACTTCTTGGAAAGGGAATTTTTTTGTAGTCAAATTCAACTCCCAAAAATGAAATCTTGGTTGCTGTTTTGCTTACAGTTCCTGTTGTATCCCATTTCCAATAATACTCTGTTTCTGTTGTAGTATAAGTTTTTCCTTTGGAATCCTTATGCTTTTTTTCAACAGTTCGAGAATGCTTCCTATAGTGCTGTATTTCCTTTTTAATATAGGAGTATTCTCCAGAGATTTCAGGGTATGAAACTGTGTCAATTGCTTTTAGTTCGCCATAGACGAATGCAAGACCAACATTTTTTGCGATTCCCTGCTCAAACAGTTCTGTGCTATCAATTTTTGCTGCGGCATCATAACTTTGATATCTCTCAAGCTGATTTTGCCGTATTTTTTTGCTAATAGCAAAGCCTAGGAACAACATTAAAACAGTTACCAGAATAATAAATATGTTTTTTTTGTTGATTTTTGTATTGCTTTTTTTCTCAAATGTGGTGTCTTTATTAACTTTCATAATATTTTCCCCCTGTTGAATACAGATTAATAAGTTAGTTTTAGCTACAATAATATTCAGTTTTCAAGTTACCATTAACAAAAATTAAGTTTTCACCTCCTAAAATTATTTAGTAATTTGGATAAACTCTATTGTTGCAATATTACATAAAATGTAATTCGATTATACTATATTTTACATAAAATGTCAAATTGCCAAAAACAATATTGCGAGAACTTATAATAAATAGGGTCAATAGTGCATAAAATGGAATATAAATCTAAAAATAATAGGAGGTATTTTGTATGATTAAGGTAATCAAATTGAAAAAAATAGTATTTTTTGTAGTTTTATTTGGTACGATTTTTGGAATTTTATATTATAAATTTTTTCTATTTGGCAATAATATTAGTAAGAATAGAAGTGACAACATAGAAGATATTTTAAGTAATATGCAAAATTATTGTGCAGACATTACCGTAAAAGTGACGAGCAATAAAACGGAAAATTCGTATGAAATATATCAAGAAGTGAAGAATGATTGGAGTATGCAAGAAATAAAAGAAGGAGAACATATTGCAGGAGTGAAAATTGAGCTAAATGGAGACAATTTGAAGGTTTCAAATAGTAAGCTCGGTTTGGAAAAAGTATATGAAAATTATAGCAATTTAGTGAATAACAGCTTATTTTTAAATGCATTTGCTGAGGACTACAAAAATGAGCAAAATGAAGTAAATAGCTATAATGAAAATGGACAAAAAATGATTGAAATAAAATTAAATACTAATCAAAATACATATATTAAGTATAAAAAGTTATACATGGATACTAAAACAATGTTGCCAACAAAATTAGAAGTAAAAGACAATGCCAAAAAAGAGACAATCTGCATAATATATAATAATATAGAACTTAAATAGAAAAATTAACGGAACTGATAAATTCTATTCTATACGTAAATTAATAGGAGTGAAGATTATGGTAGTAAAGAGAGGAGATATGTTTTATGCTGATTTAAGTCCAGTTGTGGGCTCAGAGCAAGGGGGAATTCGACCAGTTCTAATCATACAAAATGATACTGGAAACAAATATAGCCCTACTGTGATTGCGGCTGCAATTACGTCTCAAACTGGAAAAACGAAGCTACCTACTCATATAAAAATTGCTTCAGAGGACAATGGCTTAAAGGCAGATTCAGTGGTGTTAGCAGAGCAAATTCGTACCATTGATAAGAGTAGATTGAAGGAAAAAATCGGGCATATTCATGATAACAAAGTAATGAATAAAGTGAATAATGCAATTGGCATAAGTTTTGGACTGGAAGAATAAGCGAGATGGCGCATTATATTGCAAATGCGCCATTTTTTGTGCTTAAATAGGTTCAAACATACACATAAGTTCTATCCACAATTTTTCATCCAGACGTAATCGAGAAGTACCCATGCGAGGTTCACTTGGGCAGGAAAAACTAATATATCCGTGTTTTAAATGAATGTAAAGTTTGTAAGTAGAGCGTTGGTACTTTTCCTGCATGACCAAATAATGGTCAAACATAAATTGTCCAAATGGATTATGCGCGCCTTTTTTTATCCGCACAAAAAGCTCCGTATTAGGAGTGAAAATTTTCTTTGCTGTTGCAACTTGTTTCTTGAAATTTTCCATTAGCATTTCCTCCTTTAAATTCAAACAATATGATAATCTAATAATAACATAATATTTTTGAAAAAGCAACGGAGTTACTCAATATTTTCATACAAACTTACAAAATTTTCATAAAACCCTTGACAAATGGGAATAATACAGTTATAATATTATTTGTTAATTCATATGGCGAAGTAGCTCAGTTGGCTAGAGCACTTGGTTCATACCCAAGGTGTCGAGAGTTCGAATCTCCCCTTCGCTACCAAACATAAAAACGCATACAAATATTGAAATAACAATATTTTGTATGCGTTTTTTGTTTATTTTTATAATATGACATTCAAATGTCATATTATAACGACGGAGGAAAAAATGAAAATTAATCGATTATTTGAAATAGTATATCTATTATTAGAAAGAAAAAATGTCACAGCCAAGGAATTAGCCGAAAAATTTGAGGTATCTGTCAGGACCATTTATCGCGATGTGGAAATTTTGAGCAGTGCTCACATTCCCATTTATGCTAGCAAAGGAAAAGGTGGCGGAATTAGCCTATTAGAGGATTTCGTGCTGAATAAAACGCTTCTTTCCGAAGAAGAGCAAAACCAGATTTTATTTGCACTTCAAGGCATGGAAAAAATAGGACTTCAAAATGGACAAGCTTTTTTAGATAAAATGAGTGGATTTTTCCAGAAAAGCAAAACCAATTGGATTGAAGTTGATTTATCAAATTGGGGGAATATGGATGGAAAAAATCAAAGTTTCGCTCTTGTAAAAGAAGCAATATTAGCGCGAAAAGTATTGCAGTTTGTCTATTTCAACTCCAATGGCGAAGAAAAAATGAGAACCGCTGAGCCACTACAAATTTATTTTAAAGACAAGGCATGGTACTTGAAAGCATTTGCTAGAGACAGACAAGATTACCGCTTTTTCAAAATAGCGCGAATGCGAGAGATCGAAATTTTAGAAGAGAACTTTGAGCGAGAATTGCCACAAACTATCCAAAGGGAATCCGCATTTAAAACGGTCAAATTGGTTTTAGAAATTTCTAGGAAAATGGCATATCGCGTGTATGACGAATTTGAGCAAGAAGCTATTACCAAAAAGGCAAATGGGGATTTTTTAGTCCGAGTAGAATTTCCAGAAAATGAATGGGTTTATGGCTATATTTTGTCATTTGGAGAATATGTAAAAGTGATTTCGCCAGAATATGTGAGAACTGAAATCAGAAGAAAACTAAAAAGAAATTTAAGAAATTATTTGATAATATGACATTCTGATGTCATATTTAGTTTGGTAGAATGACAGCAGGAGGTAGGAAAAATGAAATATGAAATAGTAGAATTAGAAGAAAAAATTGTAGAAGGAATTGGGATAAGAACCACAAATGAAGATGGAAAATCCATGCAAGATATTGGGAGATTGTGGCAACAATTTTTTGCAGATGGAATGTATGAAAAAATTCCGAACAAAGTCAATGGCAAAACAATTGGTTTATATACGGATTATGAGGGCGATTATACGAAACCATATTCTTTTATGGTAGGTAGCCAAGTAGAGGCACGGTGCACCACGCCCTAATCTAGAAAATATGGTGAAGAGAATCATTCCAAAAGGGAAATATGCTAAATTTGTCATTTTCGGAGATGTGCAAAAGTCAGTTGGCGAGGCTTGGGCAGAGATTTGGCAAATGGATTTAGAGCGAAAATATACCTGCGATTTTGAAGAATATCAGAACAATTCAGAAGACATGCAAAATCAAGAAATTCATATTTATATCGCAATTGAAGATTAATTTATAATATGACATTTTAATGTCATATTATAAAAAAGGAGATAAAATGGAAAAATTAGATTATAAAAAACAAGATAAAGATTTATATTTGCCAAAGGCGGAGCCAGTATTAATTGATGTACCCAAGATGAAATTTATTTGGGTAGCAGGCAAAGGAAATCCGAATAGCGAAAATGGAGAATATCAGGAAGCGTTGCAGTTGTTGTATGCTCTGTCATTTACCATAAAAATGAGTAAAATGGGTGCTCATAAAATAGACGGTTATTTTGATTATGTTGTGCCGCCGCTAGAAGGGTTTTGGTGGAATGATGGCGAAAAGAATGTAGATTATGAGAAGAAGGACAAATTTATGTGGATTTCGCTGATAAGACAACCAGAGTTTGTGACAAAAGAGGTTTTTGAGTGGGCATGTGAAGAAGTGAAAAACAAAAAAGGTCTGGATATTGAAAAGGCAGAATTTGGGGAGATGGAAGAAGGTTTATGTGTGCAAATGATGCACATTGGTCCGTATGATGATGAACCCAAAACGCTTGAAAAAATGAAAGAATATATCGCAATCAATCATTTGAAAAATGATATTGGCAATGTTCAAAATGGGGTTGTAAGAAGACATCATGAGATTTATTTGTCAGACCCGAGAAGAACGAAACCAGAAAATTTGAAAACAGTGATTCGAATTCCTGTGAAAAAGGAGAAATAAAAATGGACTTTATACCAGCCAAGACCATTTTGCAGAGAGCTAAGCATTCAGAAGAATGGTTTGGTATCGATTATAATATGAATTTGTATCAAGGCTGCCCACATGGTTGCATTTATTGTGACAGTAGGAGTGACTGTTATCACATCAAAAATTTTGATAAAGTGCGAAGCAAGCAAAATGCGATCGAAATTTTAAATCGAGAATTGAAATCGAAACGAAAAAAAGGTGTGATAGGAATTGGGGCAATGTCAGATACATATTCTGTCTTTGAAGAGCAATATCAAATTACAAGACAAGCACTTAAACTGATTTCTGATTATCATTTTGGCGTGTCAATTGAAACCAAAAGTGATTTAATAACACGTGACATTGATTTGTTTCAGAAAATAAATTCAAACGCAGATGTGATATTGAAATTTACTATTACAACAGCAGATGACGAGTTATCTAAAAAAATAGAACCAAGGGCAAGTCGTTCGTCAGAAAGGTTGAAGGCAATGAAACACTTGGCAAATGCGGAATTGTACGTTGGAATACTGCTGACGCCAATTCTTCCATTCATAACAGATTCCGAAGAAAATATGCGAGAAGTGATTCGATTGTCGGCACAAAATGGGGCAAAATTTGTGTTTACAATGGGTGGCGTGACACTTCGAGAAAATCAACGAGATTATTTTTTTCAAGAATTGGAGCATTTGTTTCCGGGGTTAAAAGAAAGGTATATTGCAAATTTTGGAAATCGCTATTTTTGTTATTCGCTAAATCGAAATTTGGAAAAAATTTTTGAAGAAGAATGCCAGAAATATGGTTTGCTTTATAAAATGGAGGATATCATAAAAGACTATAAAAAAGGTGGAAAGATAGAACAATTAAGATTTGGGTGAGAGGAGAAATAAAATGAATGATTATATGAATTTGACATTGGAGAATTTGGAGAATGAGCATTTGTGCTGTGCGATTTCGGACAAAAAACATCAAATTGGTGTGGATTTGAAAAAAGCGTGGCTGCGCGAAAGAATTCCAGAGGGGCATGTTTTCAGAAAATTAAAGGAGCAGGGAAAAGTTTTTATAGAATATGCGCCATTGGAGAAAGCATGGTGTCCAGTTAGTGGAAAAAATTTTATGTATATTTATTGTTTATGGGTTGCTGGTAGTTTTAAAGGAAATGGTTATGGCAAGGAGTTGTTGGAATATGCCATAGAAGATAGCAAAAAACAAGGGAAAAATGGGATTTGTACGATTGTTTCCAAAAAGAAAAAGCCGTTTTTAGGAGAAAAGAAATTTTTTCAAAAATATGGTTTTGAAGTAGTCGATGCCATTGGCGACTATGAATTATTGACATTGAATTTTGGAAAAGACAAACCACAATTTAACGAGCTAGCTAAAAAGATGGAAATAGAAAGCCCAGAGCTAACAATTTATTATAGCGAGCAATGCCCATTTACAGCGAATTGTGTTAAGGAAATTGAGGAATATGCGAACGAAAAAAAGATTATCATTCATTTGATAAAAGTTGATACTTTGGAAAAGGCGAAAAATGTGCCATGTGTTTTTAATAATTGGGCAAATTTTAAAGACGGAAAATTCTTGTCAAATACTTTACTCAATAAAAATATATTGGATAAATTGTATCAAAAATCATAATATGACATTTTGATGTCATATTATAAAAGAACTCCTGTGTTAGCCAAGCAGGAGTTCTTTTTTGTAACTAGGAAATACCTCAGATACTTCTAGTATATAGGTGGTAATGCTAAGAATGTTTAGTCAAAATTGAAAAGTTCTTTAACTTGTTTTAACGTTTCTTCGATATAAGGAAACGTAACTTCGTCATGTTCTTTCAGGGTTAAATAAAGTTCCTTGAAGTCTTTTGGATTTCCCAAAGCCAGCTTTGTAAATACACGAATTAAATCATTTTCGTTGGCGTCTTCTAAATCCCATTGTTCGCGCTTAATATTCCCCCAAACAGATTCGGCAATTTTGCCAGCGGTTTTATGATACCAAACGATTTGGCAAAGCCGCCCCTTTTTATTTAAGAAAAAATTGATTTGGGTGCTGATTAAGGGAGTGTTTAAATCGTAATTTGGGTTTGCATGATAGACTTGTTGCATAAAATCACCTTTCCTTTCTTCAGGCAGTACCATGTTTTCAAATAAATATCTTCTTAATTATAGCATATTTTATGTTACATAGCAAGTAAAAATAAGAAAAATCATAATATGACATTTTAATGTCATATTTAAAAAATGTAAATTAAGAAATATTTAAGATTTTTTTATTTTTGGGTATGTTATAATGAAATAAAGGAGGAAGTAAAATGGAAATGTGGCTGATTTATCAAATATTATGTGTGTTTGTGCCGTGTATTCTGTATGAAATATATTGGATAAGAAAAAGTGGAAAATTTTCTAAAAAACATTTGGTGTGGATATTTATTTTTGTATTGTATCTTTATTTATGTATCGATGTTGCAGGGATTGGAAGTGTTTGGTATATTGGAAGAAATGAAACATTAATACGAATGGACGAGATTAATTTCATACCATTTTCGTCAGACGGCGTTTTGACATATCTTTTGAATATCCTGATGTTCATGCCTTTGGGATTTTTGTTGCCGTTGATTTGGAAAAGCAACAGGCAGGTTTCAAAAGTATTTGGAACAAGTGTAGTTTTTTCTCTTTTGATTGAATTTTTCCAGTTATTTAATTTAAGAGTAACTGATGTGGATGATTTGATGATGAATACTTTAGGGGGAATGATTGGTTTTGTGATATGGAAAATAGGGGAAAATTTGTGGAAAAATAAAAAGGATGAAAGTAAGGAGGGTTGGCTTCCTAAAAATGAGACAATTTGGTTAATTGCATTAGCGACTTTTGGAAAATTTTTTCTTTACAATGGAAGATTGTTTGGGTAAAAACTTGAAACTATAATATGACATTTTGATGTCATATTATAAAATTCTCAAAATGAGAATGAAAATTGATATTTAAGATTTATTAAGTTGATTGGTTATTGTAAAATAAAGATTTATCTTCGTTGGAGTTAACATATCGATATTCAGCAGATATTAAATCTTTATATTTTTTGTCTTGTAGTTCATATTCTATTAGTTTGGCGGCTTTATAATCTTTTGGAATGGGAATCATTGACGAAAATTTAATAATTGCTAATGGATTAGATTTTCTATCATAAATAAAAAAGAAACTAGGGTTGTTTTTATATTTTGAATAATGTTTCTTATAAGAATATAATGGGACAAAATATTCGTATTGTTTGATTTTTAGAACAATACCTAAATATGGTCGACTATGCCCAGTCTCTTCTTTATTATAGCTGATGTGGGGTTCAAATTGACTTAAATATTTTATGTAATTTTTATCAATTGTATAGAATAAAAATTCCTTCAAAATTTTCTCCTTCCTAAAAAGGGAGTACATTTTTACATGTACCCCCCTTTAAAACTGCTTATTTGTAAGGCTAAACATTACCTAATTTGAAAACGTTCTGTTTGAGTAAGAACTTTCTCAAAGTAACAATAAGTTACTTTTTTAGTATATTCATTATAGCATATTTTATTACATTTGTCAATTGGTGAATTTTAAATTTTTCAATAATATTTTAAACATAAAAAAACTTAAATATGACATTGAAATGTCATATTAAAAAAACATTTGCAATATCCAAAGAAATAGGTTATAATAGAAAAATCAGAATAGAGGAGGTCGAAAAATGCTTATTTCAAATGGTGTTACATTGAGATTTGGAAAAAGAGTTTTATTTGAAGATGTCAATATTAAATTTACAAAAGGAAATTGCTATGGTTTAATTGGGGCAAATGGTGCGGGAAAATCAACATTTTTGAAGATTTTGTCAGGCGAGATTGAGCCAAACAAGGGCGAGGTTAGTCTGGATAAAGGCGAAAGATTGTCTATGCTAAAACAGGACCATTATGCATTTGAAGGTTACACGGTTTTGGATACAGTTATGCTCGGAAATAGCGAATTATACCGTATTATGAAAGAAAAAGATGAGATTTATGCCAAGCCAGATTTTTCGGAGGCGGATGGCATGAAAGCTGCGAAATTAGAGGAACGTTTTGCGGAGCTTGATGGTTGGAATGCGGAGGCAGATGCGGCGAAATTATTGAATGATTTGGGCATTGAGAGCGAATTGCACTACAAATTTATGAGCGAAATTGAGGCTAGAGATAAGGTTAAAGTTTTGTTGGCACAGGCGCTTTTTGGAAATCCAGATGTGCTTTTGCTAGACGAGCCTACAAACGATTTGGATTTGAAGACGATTAATTGGTTGCAGGATTTCTTGATTGATTTTGAAAACACTGTTATCGTGGTATCACATGACCGTTATTTTTTGAACAAAGTTTGTACCCACATTGCGGATGTGGATTTTGGTAAAATCAAGGTATATCCGGGAAATTATGATTTCTGGTATGAGTCAAGCCAGTTGGCATTAAAGCAAATGAAAGAGGCGAATAAGAAAAAAGAGGAGCGCATCAAGGAATTACAGGAATTTATTGCGCGTTTTAGCGCGAATGCTTCTAAGTCAAAGCAAGCGACGTCTAGAAAGAAGTCGTTGGAGAAAATTGAGTTGGACGAAATCAAGCCGTCTAACCGAAAATATCCATATATTGATTTTAAGCCAGATAGAGAGCAGGGAAAAGAAATTTTGGAAATCAAGAATTTGTCAAAGACGGTAAATGGCGAGAAAATTTTGGACAACATTAGTTTTACGGTAAAAAGGGATGACAAAATTGCACTACTTTGCGAAAATGAAATTGCCAAAACGGTGTTGTTTCAAATTTTGGCGGGCGAATTGGAACCAGACGAAGGTGAAATTATTTGGGGCACAACGATTACCAAGGATTATTTTCCAAAGGATAATCATTATTTGTTTGAGGACGATTTGACGATTGTGGATTGGCTTCGCCAATATTCTAAGGACCCAGATGAGACGTATGTGCGCGGATTTTTGGGGCGTATGTTGTTTTCTGGAGAAGAGGCTTTGAAAAAAGTGAATGTGATGTCTGGTGGGGAGAAAGTACGTTGTGTGTTGTCAAAATTGATGCTTTCAGGTGCGAATTTCTTGATTTTTGATGAGCCGACCAATCATTTGGATATGGAATCGATTACGGCGTTGAATGAAGGCATGCAGAAGTATAAAGGTGTTATGATGTTTACGTCACATGACCATCAACTAACACAAACAGTGGCGAACAAAATTGTTGATATTACGAATCATCAGGTAATTGTTAGA
The DNA here is from genome assembly GCA_948467875.1 of uncultured Clostridium sp. Taxonomy (GTDB): domain Bacteria; phylum Bacillota; class Clostridia; order TANB77; family CAG-508; genus Scatovivens. Next base: position 18,758 of record CAOKFZ010000003.1, on the reverse strand, counting down.
GAATGCAGTTACGATGAGTATTTGGAAGAGAAGTAAAATAAAAAAACCAAAAAGCACCCTTGTTAGGATGCTTTTTGGTTACTTTCTGGCGGGTTAAAAATCAGTCCAGCCAGTCAGAGGATAAAATGTCTTCACGGCTGATGCCAAGAAGTTTCAGCAGCTGCGGTACAGTATTTTCAATGTACTCTTGCTTTGTTACGAGCGGAGTATAATAAAAAGTCCGCCCCTTGCGCTTCATGGAAAGGTAATTTCTTTGGCGAAGCCGTGCAAGGAACGTTGTAGCGGTCTGTGTTTTCCAGTTCCTGCCAAAACGTTGATTGCACTCTGCGCAGATTTCCTGCATAGATAAATCTTTACCGGCGTCCCAGATAACCAGCATTACCAGCCGTTCGCAGTCTGTGATTTCTGTAATGTTATTGTTTTCCATTTGTTTTTCCTCCGTAAAGTTTAAAAAGTTTATATTACTATACAAACATTATATCATAATTAACATAAAATGTCAAGTTTTGGCAAAAAAATTAGAAAAAGTATAGAAAATTATAAAAAGTCGTGATAAAATAAAAAAATAAGAAAGGGGTAAATATGGAATTAAGAGAAGTAGAAAGTGAAATTGAAGCTATACAAGAGAGAAATAAAAAGGTAGAACTTGATAAAAAATGGGAGACGAGTTGGACTAGAAAGATTTGTATTTGTATTCTTACTTATATTGTTGTGATTATTTATTCTTGGCTCGTAAGAAATTTTGATAATTTATTTTTAAGTTCTTTAGTGCCAGTGATAGGATTTACATTATCAACTTTATCTTTGGGATATGTTAGAAAGGTATGGGAGAAAAAGGAGAAATAAAAAATGAATAAGATTTATCAGAAAATCGCAGAAGAATTACAAATCCGTGAGGCGCAAGTGGAGGCAACAGTCAAGCTAATTGACGATGGAAATACCATTCCTTTTATTGCGCGTTATCGAAAAGAGGTCACTGGAAATTTGAGTGACGAAGTGCTTCGTGAATTGGATGAAAGATTGAAATATTTGCGAAATTTGGAAGCGAGAAAAGAGGAAATTATTCGCTTGATTGATGAGCAAGGAAAATTGACAGATGAGTTGACTGTAAAAATTGCGAGTACCATGGTTTTGTCGGAGTTGGAAGATATTTATCGTCCGTATAAGCCAAAGAAAAGAACGCGTGCGACGATTGCCAAAGAAAAAGGCTTGGAGCCACTTAGCCTTGTGATTTATTTGCAAAAAGAAAAGCGCGATTTGTATGAAATGGCAACAGAATATATAAATAGTGAAAAAGGTGTTGAAAGTGTGGAAGATGCGATAAATGGCGCACTAGATATTATTGCCGAAAATATTGCAGACGATAGTGATTACCGAAAAAAGATAAAAAGTTTTTGCTTCCGCGAGGCTGTCATTAGCACAAAAGCTGCGAAAGAGGAAAAATCGCCTTATGAGATGTATTATGATTTTAGTGAGCCGATATTGAAAATTCCAAGTCATCGCATTTTGGCGATTAATCGAGGCGAGAAAGAAGAATTTTTGAAGGTAAAATTAGATAAGCCAGAAGAGAAAATCATTGATTATTTGAAAAAACAAATCATTCAGGATTATAAAAGTCAGTTTGCGGAAATTTTGGAGAGGACGATTATAGATAGCTACAAACGTTTGATTGAACCTTCGATTGAGCGTGAAATACGCGCAGATTTGTCGGAAAAATCGGAAGAGCAGGCGATTAAGGTTTTTGGCAAAAATGCAAAACAACTTTTGCTGCAACCGCCTATCAAAAATATGACAGTAATGGGATTTGACCCAGCGTATCGAACAGGTTGCAAAATTGCAGTGATTGACAAAACAGGAAAAGTGCTCGACACTACAACAGTGTATCCAACTGAGCCACAAAATGATGTGGAAGGTGCTAAAAAAGTTTTAAAAGGATTAATTCAAAAACATCAAATTAACATGATTGCGATTGGAAATGGGACAGCTTCGCGTGAGTCGGAAATGTTTGTTTCAGATATGATTAAGGAAATCGGTGGCGAAATTTATTATGCGATTGTGAGCGAGGCTGGTGCGTCTGTGTACTCGGCTTCTAAATTGGCAACCGAGGAATATCCAGAGATTAATGTGTCGCTTAGGGGCGCGATTTCGATTGCGCGTCGTTTGCAGGATCCGCTTTCTGAACTTGTGAAAATTGACCCTAAGTCAATTGGTGTGGGACAATATCAGCATGATGTCAACCAGAAAAAGTTGAATGAGAGTTTGACAGGTGTTGTGGAAGATGCGGTTAATTCGGTTGGTGTGGATGTGAATACAGCAACGCCGTCGCTTTTGTCATATGTTTCTGGAATCAATGGAACAATTGCGAAAAATATTGTTAAGTATCGTGACGAAAATGGAGAGTTGAAACAGCGAAAAGATTTGCTAAAGGTGCCGAAGCTGGGACCTGCAGCGTTTAAGCAATGTGCAGGATTTATTCGAATTTTTGATGGAAAAAATCCGTTGGAGGTGACAAGTGTTCATCCAGAAAGTTATGAGGCGGCAGAAAAGTTGTTAGCAAAATTGGGATATTCTGTGGATAACTTAAAGGATAAATCAAAATTAGAAGAACTAAAGCAGGAATTTAAGAAGGTTAATGTGGAAAAAATGGCGCAAGAATTGGAAATTGGAACTTTGACACTCAAAGACATTATAGACGAATTGGCAAAACCGGGAAGGGACCTAAGAGAGGATTTGCCTAAGCCAATTTTGCGTAGTGATGTTTTGAAATTTGAAGATTTAGCACAAGGCATGGAACTGACAGGAACGGTTCGAAATGTGATTGATTTTGGGGCTTTTGTGGATATTGGCGTGAAGTATGATGGGTTGGTGCATATTTCGGAAATGTCAGAAAAGTATATTAAAAATCCGTCAGAAGTGGTTTCTGTGGGAGATGTTGTAAAAGTGAAAGTAATTGGAATTGACCAAGAAAAACATAAAGTTAGTTTGTCAATGAAGAGTTAGTTCTTTGAAACGAAGTGAGTTGATAAATAACCAAAAAGGCATCCTGTAGAAGAATGCCTTTTTTGGTGAATGTTCAAAAATTATTTTTGTGCAGCCAGAAAAGCAGATAAAGGGTGTGCATTTAGTGCAGCCAGAAGATGCCGTGCATAGGTAATATTATCGGCATTATCTTGCAACATCTGACGAAAATTTTCTTCATCAAATTTTTTTGTGACATAAAGTTTTAAAACAACATGATAGTTCCAAGGATCCTCTTTTATCGCAATGATATAGGAAAAATTACGAACAATACTATTAGACATGCGACCATCTGTGATTACTTGCCTGTAGTATCCTGGAGAGGTTGGAATATAAATATTGTTACCTCTCTTTAAATATGCTAGTACAATAGGCCACCGATACTTGAATAACTTTTCTACTTTTTGCATATAACATTCCTCCTGAATTTTAATCTACAATATTATACCACATTTATGCGAAAATGTCAAGAAGCTGTAGCCATTATTATGTAAAATGAAAATTAATTAAAAATCATATTGACTAGGAGCAAAAAATAAGATACAATACAAACAGAATAAACAAAATAGGGGGGAGTTTATGCGACTTTCAGAACAAAAAAATGAAGTAGAAAATGCAAATCATAATTATAAAATAATTGCAGTAGATGATGAAGGTGGAATTTTGGATGCTTTGTCTGTTTTTTTGAAGCGTTCTGGTTATACGATAAAAGGTTGCACAAATCCGCTAGAAGCAATTGAATGTGTGAAAAATGAGCACTTTGATTTGATGTTATTGGATTTTATTATGGCACCAATTCATGGGGATCAAGTGGTTGAGGAAATCCGAAAATTTAATAAAGAATTATATATCATTTTGTTGACAGGACATAAAGATTTGGCGCCACCATTAGAAACGATTAAACGTCTTGCCATTCAGGGATATTGTGAAAAAAGCGATAAATTTGATCAGGTTTTATTGTTGATTGAGTCTGCGATGAAGTCAATTGACCAAATGAATATGATTAAAAAAATTAATATAGAATTAAAGGAATCGCAAGATAAAATTGAAAAGGCATATTTGGAAAGTATTGAAATTATTAGGCAAACAGTTGAAGCAAGGGATTCCTATACAAGAGGACATTCTGATCGTGTTTCGGAATATTCTGTTTTGATTGGAAAATATTTAGGGTTGTCAGAACAGGATTTACATACACTAAAAATTGGTGGACTTTTTCATGATATTGGAAAAATTGGAATTCCAGATAGTATTTTGCTAAAGGAAGCCAAATTGTCAGATGATGAATATTCGCAAATAAAAAATCATCCTGCTATTGGAAAACATATTTTGGCGAATGCGACGATTTTTCAAGATATTGTGCCAATTGTGTTTCATCATCATGAACGTTTTGATGGACGAGGTTATCCGGGAGCTTTGGTAGGAGAAGATATTCCGCTTTTTGCGAGAATTGCAGCAGTTGCTGATACGTTTGATGCTATGACATCAAAACGTTCTTACAGAAATGCTTTGCCATTAGAAGTGGTAACACAGGAGATTGAAAAATGTACAGGTTCGCAGTTTGATCCCAAAATTGCAGAAGTGTTTTTAAAAATTTTAAGGGAGCATTATGACGAAATCTTGGACATTCAAGAAAAATATATAACAGGGTAAAAATAATAAGATGGGGGGAATTTTTAGAAATTCCCTATTTTTAATAAAATAAAAAAATATTGCAAAAAACTTTAATTTTATGGTAAAATAATATAGAGTTTAAGGAGGCTTATGTGAATAATAAAATTTTTTTGAGGTTATTAATTATAACGATTGTTTTAGCATTTGTTGATATTATATTGTTTTCACCAGGAATTTATGGTTTGTCTTTTGCGTTGCAACCGATTTTATTTTGTGTAATGATTGCGCTTAATGTTTTTGTTTTGGCAGGCGAAATTTTGTATTTGGGCTTTTCTAATACAGCAAAATATGGTTATGATTTGGATAAATTAAAAGATGTTAATGATTACAAACAAGCGTTAGATTCTTGCTATTCAAAAAAATCTCCGTTCGCCAAAGAAATCAAGCAGGCGATTGACCAAGTGGTTTCAGTAGATAAAAAAAATCGAGTGCTAATTGAAATTTTGGCACAAAACAATAAAGAACATTATACAGCGCTTACAGATTTAGGCGAGCAAGCTACTTCTTTTTTGGTGAATAATGTACGAAAGATGCTAAATCGAATGGCGATTTATGATGCTGATATGGGAGAAAATCTGCTAGGGGAACATAAAGCATATATTGACAAATTGATTGTATCGAATGATAATATTTTGACAGAGTTTAATAAACTATTGACAGAAGTTTCTCAGTTAGATGATACAGCTACAGATGATACGCTTAGTAATGTTTTGAGTGATATGACGGATTCGCTTAAAATGCTAAGAGGCGAAGATATTTAAGTTTAAGGAGGGAAAAATGAATAAACAATCCAATAAAAAAATGATGCTTATTTTAGTGGTTATTTTTATTGCAATCATTGCAGCAGGGATTTATGCAACACAAAATTTGAAAAAATCTACTTCGGAAAAATCGTATGACAAAGCGATTTCTTACTTGAATCGATATCTAAAAAATATCAGGGTAGAACAGGCAGATTTGAAAAAATCAACAGTGACACTTGGCGAAACGAGTTTGGAAGATGAATTGCCAGATATTTCGGATTATCCGCTAACTGTTGAAGGCAAAGGAGAGCTTAATATTGAGATTTTTTCTTCTCCTGAGAAAGCGGGGGAAGACACGGATGGCTGGCTGAATGAAGTGGCAAAAAAATTCAATCAGTCAAATCAGACAATCAATGGCAAAAAAGCGACGGTTTCGATTCGCTCGATTGTTTCTGGTGTGGCAGTGGATTATATTACATCAGGTAAATATGTTCCAGAAGCGTTTACGCCATCTAATGAATTGTGGATTGAAATGGTACGTGCGCAAGATGTTGCATTGGAACAAGCCCATAGTGGAATTGCTCCTAATGTAGCAGGTATGTTGCTTTCACAATCAACACATGATGCTTTGCAAGAAAAGTATGGAAAAGTGGATTTGGGCGTGATTGTGGAGGCAACTTGTAACAATGAAATTGCCATGGGTTACACCAACCCATATGCAAGTTCAACTGGGATGAATTTCTTGGTTTCTACGTTATCTCATTTTGATTTGGCAAATCCTTTGAGTGCAAATGCTATTAGTGGATTTCAAAAATTCCAAGAAAATGTGCCATTTGTTTCGTATATCACGATGCAAATGAGAAGCGCAGCTGAGAGTGGTTCATTAGATGCGTTTATTTTGGAGTATCAATCTTATATAAATGATAGCACGCTAAAACGTGATTACAATTTTATTCCTTTTGGCGTAAGGCATGACAGCCCAATGTATGCGATTGGTGAATTAAGTGAAGAAAAGAAAGAGTTATTAAAAGTTTTTACAGAATATTGCACGTCGAATGAAGCAAAAAAATTGGCGACAGAATATGGATTTTATAATAATTTGGACTATTCCCCAGCCATGATTGATTATGACGGAGATTTGCTAATCAATGCGCAAAAATTGTGGAAAGAGGAAAAAGATTTAGGAAAGCCAATTATTGCGGTTTTTGTGATGGATGTTTCGGGAAGTATGTCAGGAACGCCACTGACGCAGCTAAAGCAATCTTTAATCAATAGTATGCAATATATTAATAACAATAATTATATTGGTTTAGTAAGTTATAGTACAGATGTAACTATTAATTTGCCAATCAATGAATTTAATTTAAATCAAAAATCATATTTTAACGGTGCAGTAGAAGGTTTGTCGGCTGCCGGAAATACAGCGACATTTGATGCTGTGATTGTGGCTGCAGATATGCTTGTCAAAAAACAAGCCGAAGTTCCAAACTCGAAATTGATGATGTTTGTTTTAAGTGATGGCGAGACGAATATTGGACATTCGATTGAGGAAGCGAGCAATGTTATCAAAAATTTGAACATACCAATTTATACGATTGGTTATAATGCAAATATTGCGGCACTTGAAGAAATTTCTTCAATTAACGAGGCAGCTAGCATTGATGCTAATTCAGGAAATGTAATTAATGAATTAAAGAATTTATTTAATTCAAGTTTATAAAAAAGGGGAAAATTATGGAAAATTTGGAATTAGAAGTCAACAAAATGCAGACAAAGGAAATTGAGAATTCTCTTGTGACAGGAGAACAAATTACAGAAGAGAAAATTGAAAAGTCACTTAGTTATGATGAACTAGCAGAAGAACAGAAGCAAGCAATTGATCAATTTTTGTCCAAAATTGATGTTTCTAATACAGCACAAATCTTGCAATTTGGGGCATCTGCGCAAAAAAATATTTCTCAATTTTCGGATACAGTTTTGGCAGAAGTAAAAACAAAAGATGCTGGGCAAGTGGGAGATTTGCTATCAAATCTGGTTTCTGAACTAAAGTCGTTTCAGTCGGACTCTTCTAGCATTTTGAATAGCAAACCAAGTTTTTTTAACTCTGCAAAAAAACAATTAAATAAAATTATAGCCAAATATAATAAAGTGGAAAACAACATAGAAACCATTGAAAAAACTCTAGAAGCCCAGAAGCTTACGATGTTAAAGGATATTGCGACATTTGACACCATGTATGACAAAAATTTGGAGTATTTTAAGGAACTTTCTTTGTATATTATTGCAGGAGAGAAAAAGTTAGAAGAGTTGAAAAATGTAACTTTGCCAGCGTTGGAGAAAAAAGCAAGGGAAACTTCTGAGCAATTGGATGTGCAAGCTGTCAAAGATATGGCAGATACGATTAATCGTTTTGAGAAGAAAATTTATGATTTGAAAACAACGCGAATTATCTCTATTCAAATGGCACCGCAAATTCGTTTAATCCAAAATAATGATAGTGAATTAATTAGCAAAATTCAAAGTTCGATTATTAATACGATTCCTTTGTGGAAGAACCAAATTGTGATTAGTTTAGGTTTGGCTAATGCGAAAACTGCGTTGGAAACACAAAGAAAAGTGACAGATATCACAAATGATATGCTAAAAGCCAATAGTGAATTGTTGAAACAAGGTACAATTGAAGTGGCGCAGGAGTCAGAAAGAGCCATTGTAGACGTAGAGACACTTTCTAAAACAAATGCAGACATTATTGAGACACTTGACACGGTTCTTCAAATTCACACAGAGGGCAAGAGAAAAAGGCAGGAAGCTGAAATCGAGCTTGCTAAAATTGAGTCAGAATTGAAGAACAAACTGCTAGAAGTAAAAATCGAAACAGAAAGTTAAAATCACATTTTTGCGAAAATGTCAAGTTTGGTTTAAGATGATAAAATAGCAAAAAAGAGAAATAATGGCGATTATTTCTCTTTTTCTCTTGCTAACTCATAAATGGCTTCTGCGTAAATTTTGCTCGACAAAATCAAAGTGTCAATGCCGATAAATTCATCTACTTGGTGGCACATATCTTTCTGGTTTGGCATGTTCGCGCCAAAAGCAACCATATTGGGGAAAGCTCTTGCAAAAGTTCCACCGCCAATGGCAATTGGCTCAAGATTTTGATGCGTTTTTTGGTTAAAAATGTTCGTCAAAGTTTGCACCAAGTAACTATCTTTTGGCACATACAAAGGCGCTTTTTCAAGCGTAAAATGAATTTGCAAGTCAGGGAAAATTTGAGTAAGTGTTTGAAATTTTGCTTTGATTGTTTCAAGGGAAGTCGTGACTGGCACTCGCAAATTAAAGCCAAGTTCTAATAAATTATTTTTATACCCAATAAATCCAACATTGGAAGTCAAAATGCCAGATTCGTCTTCAATTTTTGTTTCAGAAAAGAATTTTGGACTATGAATGTCAAATAAATCCAATTCATAAAGTTTTTTCAAAAAAGTGAATTTGTTGTCAAGCGAATGGCTGCTCAAATTTGCATTTAAGTATTTGACTAATTTTGTAATGGCATTATCGCCTAAATCAGGATGAGCCGCATGTGCAGCAGTTCCCATAAATTGGAGTTTTTGAGCATTGCCAGATATTTTATCTTTTAATGTAATGGAGCAATATTTTGGCACAACATTCAAGGCATTTTGATTGCAATCAATTTCCAAAATTTCTTGATTTTCAATGAAAAAAGGGTGCATAAGGCGAACCGACAACATGCCTTTCTCGGCATAAATACAAGGAAAATCGGCATCTGGGCTAAAACCAATGGTAGGCGTTTCTTCGCCTATTTTTTTATAATAATGGATACATTTCCAGTCTTTTTCTTCATTTAAACCCAAAATCAAACGCACTCGCTTATTTAATTTTTTGCCAGAATCCAAAATTGCTTTTATGGCGTAAAGACTTGCAACAACAGGACCTTTGTCGTCAATCGAACCACGCCCATAAATTTTATTTTCGCGAATGGTGGCATCAAAAGGTGGCGAAGACCAACCATCTTCCAAATTGGCAGGGACTACATCCAAATGACCGATAATTCCAACCATTTCTTCGCCTTCGCCAAATTCGATATAACCACAGTAGCCGTCTAAATTTTTGGTTCGGAAACCTAAATTTTGGGCTAGATTTAAAGTATAATCAAGTGCTTTTTTGCATTCTTCGCCAAAAGGCATAGTAGGATTATTTGTTTCTGTGGAAATACTTTGAAATTGAATTAATTGGCAAAGTGTTTGAATGATATCATTTTTTGAGTTTTCTATTATTTTGTCAAACATAAAGACCTCCTTATTTATCATTATTTATTATTATGATAAATTTATCATTGTGTGAGAAAGAAGTCAAGAGAAAATTTATAAAAGCAGTTTTGTGGATTGGATTAAAATAATAATAAAAATATTGACTTTTTATGTAAAATATTATATAATAATTCAGTCAAACTATTGGATTTCTAAAATTGAAGCAACAGGGAAATACAATAGAAAAATAATAAATTTTAGAAGGAGGAAATTTTTATGAAACAAAACAATTTAATTGTGATTGACAAATCAATACTGTGGGAGGATGCAAATGGCAATTTAGTGCTCCCAAAGCAGCCAAGAGAAATTTCGGTGAGGGATTATATGCAGGCATATGCGCTGTGTCCGCTGGATGGACGGTATATAGAAATCCAAGAAGAACTGGCACCGTATTTTGCTGATTTGGCTCTGACAAAATATCGTGTTAAAGTTGCTGTTGAATGGGTCATTCATTTAATCCAGAATGTGCATGAGTCAGCAACATTGCAATCGTTTAATTTTTCTAACATTATCGGAAAAATTCGCAGCATTGCAGAAGATTTTAGCGAAGATGACTATTTTCGGGCAAAAGAAATTGAAGCTGTTACGCGTCATGACGTTAAGGCAGTTGAACTGCTGGTGGCAGAAAAACTTACTGATTTGGGGCTGGACAAACTAATAAGTTTTGTGCACTTTGGGTGCACATCAGAAGATGTCACAAATCCAGCTTATGCAATGATGCTTCATGATGCACTTGTGAAGGTATGGCTTCCGACAGCAGATCAATTAATTGAAAAATTGAATCAGCTTGCAAAAGAGCATGCCACAACTGCTATGCCAGCCCATACACATGGGCAGTTAGCAACCCCAACAACATTTGGCAAGGAAATTGCTGTGTTTGTTGCACGTATGAACAGTGTTTATATGCGAATAAGACTGGATACACCAACAGCAAAATGCAATGGTGCTACAGGAAACTATGCGGCAGCATCTTTTGCATTTCCAGAGGAGGACTGGGGTAGAATTGCGAAAGACTTTATTGTGAACAAATTGGCACTGGAGTTTAATCCGCTTACGACACAAATTGAGGGACATGATTATATGTGCCGTATTCTGGATGATATTCGGCAGTTTAATAATGTGTTGCTTGACTTTAACTGGGATATGTGGAGCTACATTAGCCGCGATTATCTCAAGCAGCTGGTAGTAGCCTCGGAAGTGGGGAGCAGCACGATGCCACAGAAAGTAAATCCGATTAAGTTTGAAAATAGTATTTCAAACGTGGAAACTTCGAATTCTCTGGCTGTTGGGCTGTCCAACAAACTGCCAGTTTCTCGTATGCAACGCGATTTGACAGATTCTTCGTCAAAGCGGAATTTGGGCATGGTTTTCGGCTATTCGTTGCTGGCGATAGAAAGTGCGATTGCTGGTCTAAAAAGAATTAATGTAAATGCTGATAAAATGAAACAGGAATTGCAGGATGAATGGAGTGTGCTTGGCGAAGCCGTTCAGACTATGCTCCGCAAATATGGCGTTACAGATGCTTATGACCAGCTCAAAGCGTTCACGAGAGGCAAACACATTACCAAAGAGGTAATGCATGGTTTTATCGAGACTTTGGATGTTTTGGCTGTAGAGGATAGAGAAAGGCTGCTTGCTCTTACGCCAGAGACGTACACTGGGTTGGCAGATAAGCTTGTCCAGAAGTATATTTAAAAATTGAATTGTTATAATAAAAGGTTGGCTGTGTTCTGCTTGGAACACAGCCTTTTCTCTATTGATGAAAAAAGTAGAATTTCGTTTCAAAAAATCATTGACTTTTTTTGAAAAAGTGATATAATAATGCAAACAGAAGTTTTATAAAGGAGCAAAAATGGGATTATTAGATGAATTAAACGATAAGCAATATGAAGCAGTGACAAATACAGAAGGTCCAAGTTTGGTTATCGCAGGGGCAGGAAGTGGAAAAACGAAGGTTTTAACGCATAAAATTGCCTACTTAATTGGCGAAAAAAGCGTAAAACCGTGGAATATTTTGGCGATTACTTTTACCAATAAAGCGGCCAATGAAATGAAAGAAAGAGTCAAAAATTTGGTGGGAGACACAGCAAACGACATTTGGATGGGCACTTTTCACTCAATTTGTGTTAGAATTTTGCGAAAAACAATTGACCGCATTGGGTTTGACAGTTCGTTTGTGATTTTTGATACATCTGACCAAAAGTCTATGATAAAGAAAATTTTGAAAGAGCAAAATTTAGATGACAAAATTTTTAGCGATAAATCTGTTTTATATGAAATCAGTAACGCGAAAAATGAAATGTTAACTCCTGAAAAATATAGAGCAAAGGCCAATAGCGATTTTAGAAAAGAAAAAATTGCCGAAATTTTTGCACTTTACCAAAAAAGATTAAAAGAAAATAACGCCATTGATTTTGACGATATTATTAATTTTACGATAGAAATTTTGCTGGATAACCCAGACATTTTGGAGTATTATTCCGATAAATTCAAATATGTTTTGGTCGATGAGTATCAAGATACAAACAAGGCACAATTTACGCTTGTAACGCTACTTGCTAGCAAATTTGGAAATATCACAGTTGTTGGCGATAACGACCAAGGAATTTATTCTTTTAGAGGGGCCGATATTTCTAATATTTTGAATTTTGAAAAAGATTTTCCGGGGACAAAAATTATCAAATTGGAGCAAAATTATCGTTGTACGCAAAGTGTTTTGAATGCTGCCAATGAAGTGATTAAAAATAACGAAACCAAATATGAAAAGAAATTGTGGACAAGCAATGAGGCGGGGAGTTTGCCCAAAGTGTATCGTGGCGATAATGAATACGATGAAGCCAATTATATTGTGGAAGAAATCAATCATTTACGCAGAACAGAGTATTATAAATATGCTGATTTTGCTGTGCTGTACAGAATGAACACGCAATCGCGAAGCATAGAAGATATTTTGCGCAGGGAAAATATTCCATATAAAATTATTGGAGGGTTGAAATTCTACGAGAGAAAAGAAATTAAAGATATTGTTGCCTATTTACGACTAATTCACAATACGGCGGATAATTTAAGCTTGACAAGAATTATTAATGAGCCAAAACGTGGTGTGGGCAAAACGAGTTTGGAAAATGTTGAGCAATTGGCAACTGCCCAAGGAATTTCTATGTATGAAATCATCAAAAGGGCAGACGAATTTGGCTTAAATCGAGTTTTTGGAAATACACGAGAATTTGTGGCAGCCATTGAAGAATTGCGAGCAGAAAAAGATTCCATTTTAGTTTCAGAATTAATTAAAAATACGTTGCAAAAAACGGGATATACGAAGGCTTTGGAGGCTGAAAATACAACCGAGGCAGAGAACAGAATTGAAAACTTAAACGAATTTTTGACGGTTGCGATGGAGTTTGAAGAACAGTCAGCAGACCATTCTTTGACAGAATTTTTGGAAGGAATTACCTTGAGTTCAGATTTGGATGGCATGGAAGAGGCACAAGATTCTGTGACTTTGATGACATTGCATAGTGCGAAAGGTTTGGAATTTCCAGCTGTATTTTTGGTTGGAATGGAAGAAGGAATTTTTCCAGGATATAAATCGATTGGCGAAGAGAAGGAACTAGAAGAAGAGCGCAGATTATGCTATGTTGGGATTACACGTGCGAGAGAGAAATTGTTTATGACATGTGCTAAACAAAGGACGATTTTTGGCTCAACCAGCTTTAACAATGTGTCAAGGTTTATTAAGGAAATTCCGCCAGAAATGTTGGATGGATATGAAGATTTAGAGCAAAGCAGTAATCAGGGATTTGGTGAGAGCAAATATGAATGGGGCTATGGAAATTCAAGGGGCAATGGGTTATTTAGCAGTGAAGTTGTGGAATATAAAAGTCATGAAATTCCAAAAAAAGCGGCAGCGTCAAGCTATGGCTTCAAGAGTGCAGAAAGTTTTTTGGCAAATTTGAATAAATCGAAAAAAAGCGAAGTTGATTTGAATGCATATCAAGCTGGCGTTAGAGTTTTTCATAAAAAATTTGGGGAAGGTAGAATTAACTCTGTTGAAGCAGAAGCAGACGATTTAAAAGTCGATATTCAATTTGAAAAAGCTGGGCATAAGCGATTGATGGCAAAATTTGCAGGGTTGGAAATTCTAGAATAACATATCATAAATAGGTTGAAAAATCATAAAATAGAGAGGAGATGATAAGGAGATTGCAAGAAAATCAAATGGGGGAAAAATTGGCACAAGCATCGCCTAATAAAACCAAAATAGCAATTTGTACACTTGTTAGAATTTGTTTGGTAATTGTAATTTGTTTCGCAGGCGTACGAGGTCTAAGTGGGCTAAAACTGTGGTTTAGCAGTTTAAAAGGAATGATTATTTTTTGTGTGCTGTTTGTTATAGGACTTGTTTGGGGATTGTATCCATTAATTCATTTGCGTGATTTACTGATTTTTTATGAAAATGGAATTTGTATCAATAAAAGAAAATATTTTTTTTCGGAAATTGGTACAATTGGATTTTGTGATTACCAAACAGGAATTTTAACACACCAAATGATGCAAACTGATTTACGAAATTTTGACGTAACTTATTTATCGAGACCGAAACGTGCCTATAATCAAGCATATTTGAATTAAAAGGAGGAAAAAATGGAAAGTAAGTATATTGTGATAGGAGTCGTTGCTGTAGTAGTTTTATTTGTTATTTTTTACATAAAGGCAACGATTGATGAGAAAAAAGGCGAAAATAGTGAGGAGAAACAAAAAGTAAAAGATATTATCAAAAAAGTGGTTCCAGAGCCAGATGCATATACAGCAGCCTATGCAATGTGGGAAAAAATTGATATTGGTGGTGGCGGAAGAACAATTACCACAACAACACATTACTGGTATTATGCAGTTGGATTTAAGCAAGGCTCTTTGTATGTTGTTCCATTATCATTTGATGGTGGCGATATGAGTTATGGAGAAGCTATGAGTTTTACGAAAGAAAATGTTGGAATGGTAAATGCCAAGGAAGGCGATAGTTGGATGACTCTTTATGATTTGGAACAAAACGAAATGGTCAATTTTATTGTAGGACCAAGTAACACCAAAGATGATAAATATCATCCTGTAAATATCCAACAAAAAGAAGAATATCAAGCATTTTGCGATTTTGTAAAAGACTTTATGAAAGAAGTCAATGATTATCATGAAGTAACCGTTACAGGAAAAATTGGCAAGCCATTGAAAAAATAACTTGACAAACCACATAAAAAATTGTAAAATAGAAATAATCTATTATCAAGAGTGGACGAGAGAATCGGCTCTGTGACTCCACAGCAACCTAATTTTTTAAGGTGCTAATACCGACAAAGCGAAGATGCTTTGAATGATGATTAAAATGTAATATTTTATGAATTAATTTTTTAGCGTCTTCTAAAACATAATTTTAGAAGACGTTTTTGCATGGAGCAAGGAAAGGAGTAAAAAATGAGAAAATTATTTACATCAGAAAGTGTAACAGAAGGACATCCAGATAAATTGTGTGATTTTATTTCAGACAGCGTTTTGGACAGTTTTTTGGAAAAAGACCCGCAAGCCAGAGTTGCTTGCGAAACAGTCGCAGGAAAGGGGCAAATTTTGCTAACAGGTGAAATCACTTCTACTGCTGAAGTGGATTTAGAGGCAGTTGTCAGAAATGCCATCAAAGAAGTCGGTTATCATGATGAAAAAAAAGATATTGATTATCAAACTTGCAAAGTTTTGATTAATATTTCAAAACAATCCCAAGATATTGCCATCGGAGTTGATAAATCCTATGAAGATAAAGAGGGCGAAAACGTCGCATCAGAAGGCGCAGGCGACCAAGGCATGATGTTTGGTTTTGCCACAAATGAAACAGAAGATTTCATGCCAATGCCAATTTATTTGGCACATAAATTAGCCAAAAGGCTGACAGAAGTAAGAAAACAAGGAATTCTTGATTACATACGCCCAGATGGAAAAGTGCAAGTGACTGTTGAATATGAGGATGACAAGCCAGTTCGAGTTGATACGATTGTTATTTCTACGCAACATACAGAAAATGCGGATTTGGCAACATTAAAAAAAGATATGAAAGAAAAGGTCATTGGCGAAATTGTGCCAAAAGCGCTTTTGGATGAAAACACAAAATATTACATCAATCCAACAGGGCGATTTGTCATTGGTGGGCCATTGGGCGATAGCGGTTTGACAGGAAGAAAAATTATTGTGGATACTTATGGCGGATATAGCCGCCATGGTGGGGGCGCTTTTTCTGGAAAAGATCCCACAAAAGTTGACCGTTCAGCATGTTATATGGCGAGATGGCTTGCCAAAAATGTTGTGGCAAATGGTTATGCCCAAAAGTGCGAAATCCAGCTTTCTTATGCCATTGGGGTCGCAAAGCCAGTTTCCATTTTGGTAGATACTTTTGGAACGGGAACCATTTCTGAAGACAAAATTGTGGAAAAAATTGAAGAAAAATTTGATTTAACGCCAAGAGGAATTATCGAAAGTCTAGATTTGCGCAAACCAATTTACACAAAAACGACCAATTATGGGCATTTTGGAAAAAAAGATTTGCCTTGGGAACAAATAATTCAACTTTAAATGTATAATTTTGCTTAAATTGAAAATACTACCATATATAATCAATCAAAGATAGGAAGGAAATGATATATATGGGGAGAAGAGATTTTTTTGAGCAAGAAAAAAAGAGAAAAATGATTACGATATTTGCGGTTGCAGTGGTATTATCAGTAGTTACATTTGTAACCATTTTTGTGATGTATAGTAAAAGTTTGAATGATGAGGCAGAAGCGAGTCTACTTGCCTTAAAACAGGAAGAGGAAAATGTTGTGCCAAATGAAGAATTGCAGGAGGCAAGCTATTCCCAAGATAAGACGGTAGAAAATAGTAATACGGCAAATGAAAGCATTGAAGTGGAATTGGAGCAAACGGTTCAAAATACAACAGTTGTGACACCAGAGAGCAAAGAACCAGTCAGTCCAGTCGTTAAGGAAGAGAAAAAAGAAGAAAAAAAGCCAGTTGAAGAGCCTGTCAAAGAAACGAAGGAAGAGCCAAAGCAAGAACCTGAAAAAGAGCTAAGTTTTCAAGCTCCAGTCGCAGGCGAAATTACGAAAGATTTTGCGATGGAAACTTTGTTATATTCAAAAACGTTAGACGAATGGTGCACCCATAGCGGTATTGACATCAAGGCTGATAAAGCAGCGGTTGTGGCAGCGTCTGAAAGTGGAAAAGTGGAAAGCATCAAAAATGATCCACGTTATGGGTTAACAGTGATTATTTCTCACGGAAATGGTTTTAAAACGATGTATTCGAACTTGTTGACAGCAGAGTTTGTCAAAGAAGGCGAAGAAGTTGAAAAAGGACAAACCATAGCAACAGTAGGCGAGACGGCAAGTTTTGAAATTGCAGATGAAACACATTTGCATTTTGAAATGTACAAAGATGGAGAAGTAGTCAATCCAACGATTTATTTTAAATAGTTAGAATATCGAAAATATTACCTAATATAAAACAATAGTACACTATTGACATTGAAACGATAGTGTGCTATTGTTTTATTGTTGGGAGGAAAGAAAGTGTATCAAAGTCAAAATTTGAATCTTAGTTTAATGAAACAAATTCAGAATGAAATGTCAAGAAAAATTAATAATGTTTTGAAGAAAAGGGAATTAACAATGCCACAAACAGAGTTGTTGGCAAAACTGATAGAGAGTAAGCATAATAAAATGACGCTAAAAGAATTAGAAAAGGCACTTTGTTTGTCGCAACCGGTTATTTCAGAAATGGCTATAAGGCTAGAAAATAAAGGGTTTGTACAAATTTGTGGGAGCGAGCAAGATAAAAGAATTAGAGTGCTTAAATTAACTAAGTTAGGAGAAAAACAAGGAAAAGCAGCAGCAAAATATATAGCAGAGGTAGAAAGAAAAATGCTGTTTTGTTTGACAAAAGAGGAAAGAAAAAATTTAAAGGAATTATTGCAGAAAATTTGGGAAAGTATAGAATGATAGTGCACTATCAATAGTACACTATTGTTTTTGATTTCAAGTAATTAAAATTAAATAGTGATAGAAAAGTTAATTTTGTGGTAATAAGTTAAGGGAGAAAGAAATTTATGAAGTTAGAAATTAAACAACTGATTAATATTAATGGAGATATTTTAAATATTATAAGTATTTGGATGTATAATTGGTGGGGAAAGAGTGAAAGATATAGTTTTGAAAAAGTAGAATGTTTTATGAAACATAGTATGCAAGAACACAGACTTCCACAAACTTATGGCTTATTTTTAGATAATAAAATTATTGGAATGTTCCAATTTATGTATGAAGATTTAAGTGTTAGACCAGATATATATCCATGGCTAGCAAATGTATATATTGATGAAAAATACCGACAACAAGGATATGGGACAAAGTTACTTGAAAATGTAAAAAGAATAGCAAAAGAAAATATAGATTTTAAAGAGATATTTTTATATACTGAGCATATAGGATTATATGAAAAATTTGGTTGGACTTATTTATGTGATATTGATACTTATAATGAAGAAAATAGAATAGAGAGATTGTACAAATTAAATTTGGAATAAAGACAATTTAAAATGGATTTTTGGAGTAAAAAATTTAATTTGTGCTTTACGAAATAAAATGGTAAATTAAAACGATAGTATACTATCAATAGTACACTATTGTTATTTTATTCAAATAATTAGTTGATGAAAAGTTCATTTTTGTAAATGTCAAAAACTTTTGATAGACGAAAATCTCTTTTTTATATAAAATATTATTGGAGGTACAGAATGGATGTTGGAATAAGAATAAAAAAATACAGAGAGAAACAGAATATTTCCCAAGAAGAGTTGGCGGAAGAAATATTTGTTTCGAGACAGACGATTTCAAATTGGGAAAACAGTAAAAGCTATCCAGATATAAAAAGTTTAATGCTACTTAGTAACATTTTTAATGTA
>CAOKFZ010000002.1 GCA_948467875.1 uncultured Clostridium sp. | reverse complement strand
GCTAGTGGCTCAAATAATAACTTTTGTTACAATTCAAGCCAATAGCTTGGGTAAATCATATATGTAAGACTTTACCAAAATAGGTATTTATAAGTATATTATAGCACAAAAATCAATAAATCTCAATTATATCAACAGTTATGTCAATTATTCATTGATTAAATTGTAAAAAAATAGTATAATAAATTTGTTTATAGGGGGTGCATATTATGTCTGAATTTGATAGCAAAGATTTTGGAGAAAGAATAAAAAATTACAGGATAAAAAAGGGATTAAGTCAAGAAAATATTGCAACAAGTCTTGGTAAAAGCAAAGCTATTGTTAGTAGATATGAAAAAGGAGAAGTTATACCAGATGCTAAAGATATTAGTATAATCTGTGAAGAACTTGGAATATATGAAGCTGATTTATACGAAAATGATACTATTAGAACAATGCAAAATAACAAATCTAAAAATCCTTTTGGTACTGATAAACTATATGTCTACTTTAATGCTTACAATTTTAGAACAAAGAAGTTTGCACCTGATAAATATGTATTAGAACTAGAGCAAAAACAAAATATCTGCAAGGCAAAGTTTGTAGATTATCACGATAAAAGAATATACTCAGAAGGTTATTTAATATGCAATGATGAAATTGTATTTGCTGTAATGGAAAACTACAAACCTACAAGCACCAGAGTTGATGTTGCAGTTGTTGAGATAAATATTTGTAATGGTACTGATGGCTTAATGCTTGGCGGTTACTTTGGAACAAATGCAAAGTGTGAGCCTAGTTTAAGAAAGTGCTATTTTTCAAAGAAAAATGTTGATTTTACAAATGAGATGTTTGAGCAATTAAAGCTAAATGAAAATGAGCAAGAGATATTAAATAAGCAAAATGCTTTGTATTTAGATATATTTAATATATAACCTAAATAACAATAAAGAAGGAAAATATATGAAAGTATTAGATATTGATTTAGATTTTTTCTTAGATAGAGTTACTTTTCCAATAAGCAATGAAACTAGATATCCAGATGAAAATTGTGAAGTGTGGAGTAAAGAAAAAGTAGTTGAATATTTGGAGAAAACTTTAAAATTATCTAAAAATGAAAAAATAAGAGGAAGGATTATTACTAATCATAATGAAAGCTTAGATTTTTGGAAAGAACAAATTGTTAACGGAAAGTTAACTGTTCCATTTCAAATTATCCATATAGATTCACATTCAGACCTTGATTATATTGATAGAAGCATAGATGGTGAACTGGATAGTTCTGGGTATATGCAGTTACTTAAGTTGCCAAATGTGAAGGATAGATATCACTTTATTTATGAACTAAGGACTATGGAATTACATGATAGATGGGTAAATGAGGGCAATTATTTAATTTTTGCAATTGCTTTTGAATGGGTTAACAAAATTATATATTGTACGAATACTACAGAGGTGTATGATAATGCAGACTATCCTGAACAATTTATTTTCAAAAATAGTAAAGAAATAAATAATAAATATTCAAAAATTCTTTTTCTTGCTAATTCAAATAATAAAGAAAAGTATTTGGTTGATTATGATATAATTACTAAAATTCAGGAAGATGAATGTTTTGGTAACTATGATTTTGTTACTTTTTCAATATCGCCCCAATATACTCCTAGAAAATCTGATTTTATTATTGATATTATTAAAGAATATATCGATGAAATATAATTTTAGTTGTAAATAAAAATTGAAGGAGACTTTATAATATGAGTAAAATAGAATTAATTAATGATTCATCAGCAGAACAACAAGTAGATGCTTTAGTAAATGCAGCGAATAGAATGTTAATGTCTGGTGGTGGAATTTGTGGAGTGCTTTTTAAAAAAGCGGGATATCTAGAATTAACAAAAGCATGTAAAGTGTATGATGTACCATTAAATGATGGAGAGGCAGTAATAACACCAGCATTTAATATAGAAAATGCAAAATATATTATTCACGCAGTCGGACCAAATTTTAGTTGTACACCAACTGCTTTTGATAAATTATATAGTGCCTATTATAATTCATTGTTAATTTTGAAAGAAAATAACTTGCATAGTATAGCATTTCCTTTAATAAGTTCAGGAATATTTGGAGGAAATTTACCTAATCCAGTAAAGACTTCAATTGAACAATGTATAAAGGCGTATGAAAAATTTGAAGAAGAATACAAAGAGTATGAGATTAATGTTAAAATTTGTGCTTATTCAATAGACGAAATGAAAGAGGCTCAAGAAATGTTTGAAAAATATTTAGAGAAGAAGAAGTTAGATAATAGAGATAATGAAATCAAAGAATATGTTGATGATTTAATTAAAGATATAGATAATATGAAATTTTATCATCATAAAATAATTTGTTTATGTTCTTTAATAGATTCTTTTGCTCAAAATTATTTTGAATATACAGAAGTTAGAAATCAAGATAGTTTTTGCAAGTTTATATTGAAATTTAAAAATGATGATGAATATACATATTTAGAAAAAGTTGACCCAGTTAGTCTTATTTATGATTTAGATGGAATTGATACAACAATAGAAGAATTGGCAGATGCGTGTATATATACACCAGATTCTCAAGAGTTGGAAGATATGCGTAAAAATGAAAGGTTTAACGAAATAAATAATAAGGAATTAATAAATAAACATACATATATTTCATTAATATATAAATGTAGGTCAAGGATTATACACGAAAGTAATTATATTGGAATTATTGGAACTGAAACAGAAAATCAGTATAACATGCCAATATATTTTGAAATTGGAGAGCATTGGAAATTAATTTTTCCTTATAAATTTTTAAAAGAATTATTTGTAAGTTGTATAAATAATTATTTGCTAGAACAAAAAGATAATAAATTAGACCCTTTTTACAACAACATGAATAGAAAAAGCTTTTTAGCATTTTATGATGATAAAAAAAGTAAAAAGAAAGGTAAATAATATGATAAATATATCCCGACCTAATAAAAAAGAAGTAGAAAAATATTTGACAAAATGGGATTCTTTAGAAAACTATGTATTGCAAGAAAGTGCATTAGATAAGCTATTTTTTAATACATATCCCAATAATACTGATATAAATGACATTTTAATTAAATCTAGTGTTTTGAATGATTTTTATAGTACAAATATTTTTTCTATTTTTCCAGTAGCTAAACATATATTGAATTTAAATATTGATAATAGATTAAAAAATGGAGACGAAACTTTAGTTAATGATATTGCAAATATAGTTATAAACGGCAAACAAAAAAACTTTTATTCATTTGCTACCAAATATTGTAGCCATCATTTTCCAAAGGTATTTCCAATTTATGATAGTTATGTTGAAAAGGTACTTGTTTATTTTCAAAAGAAAGATAATTTTTCTAAATTTAAAAGAGCAGATTTAAAAGATTATAAGAAATTTAAAAACACGTTAATTGAATTTAAAAGATTTTATAATATTGACGAATACAATTTGAAAGATATAGATAGATATATTTGGCAACTAGGAAAAGACTACTTTCCAAAGAAATATTAAATAATCAAGATACTTTGTATTTAGATATAAATATATGACTAAGATATAAAAACAAGAGGTAACTAATATGATAGCAGATAAAAATCAAATTATTTATAGTTTAGAGAAATCAGTAAATGAATTAGAACAAGTTATACAAAATTCAATAAAAAGTAATAATCAAAATTGTAAAGACATATATACGAGTTTAGGAACAACTTTATTATGGATAGGGAGTTGTCTAGATAGATTAAAAAGTGTGGGTACAAAATATTCGGAAGATGAACTGAAGTATGAACAAGCATTTAGAGGGGCATATAATGCTCAAAAACATAGTATAGCATTAGTTAGCTTTCAAAATTATAAAAAAGGCGGAATTTCATTTCCAATACACTTTCCATTAGTAATACCAGCTCCAAATTACTACTTTAATAGACTAGATGAAAAAGTTATAAAATTTACAGAGCAGATTAAAACATATAATGAGATTTTAAGTAATAAACCTGTAATTTTAGAAATTAAAAAAATACAACAAATTATAATTACTAAATTTAATAATCTATAATTATATAAATTTAATATGAAAGAATGCAATAGTATGGAAAATAAATTATTATCAGAGAATAAAAAATTAATGTTCGAATGGAATTATGAAAAGAATGGTAATTTAAAACCAGAATATTTTACTGTTGGAAGCAGCAAAAAAGTATGGTGGAAATGTAATAAAGGTCATGAATGGGAAGCTGTTATTCATACCAGAATAAAAGGTGTAGGATGTCCATATTGTATGGGGAAAAAAGCAATAAAAGGTTTAAATGATTTTGCAACACTACATCCAGAAATGTTAAAAGAATGGGATTATGAAAAAAATGAGAAACTTGGAATAATGCCCAATGAAGTTTTAGTTGGTTCGCAGAAAAAAGTAAATTGGATATGTAATAAAGGACATAGATACAGTAGAAGCGTTTATGACAGATTAAATGGTCGAGGAAATTGTCCATATTGTAGAAATAGAAAAGTGTTACAAGGTTATAATGATTTAGTAACTACTAATCCAGAATTATTAAAAGAATGGGATTATGAAGAAAATGGAAAAATTGGAATAGTACCAAATGAGATAACTAATGGTGGTAAAGAAAAAGTATGGTGGAGATGTGAAAAAGGACATAAATGGAGTTCTATAATTCGTAGTAGAATAACTGGTAGTGGGTGTCCTTATTGTTCTAATAATTTAGTAAAAAAAGGTTATAATGATATAGCTACTACTAATCCAGAATTATTAAAAGAATGGAATTATGAGAAAAATGAAAGATTAGGCATAACGCCATTTGAGTTAAGTCATGGTTCAACAAAAAAAGTGTGGTGGAAATGTGAGTATGGACATGAATATGAAATATCTGTAGCTCAAAAAACAAATAGAAATGTAAATTGTCCAATTTGTGCTAATCGACAAGTATTAAAAGGCTATAATGATTTTGCAACCAAATATCCTACATTATTGAAAGAATGGAATTACGAGAAAAATAAAAAGTTAGGAATAAAACCAGATGAAATTATTTTAGGGGGAAAAATTAAATTTTGGTGGAAATGCGAAAAAGGACATGAATGGCAGTCAAGTATATCAGCGAGAATAAGAAATGATAAGTTGTATAATAGATGTCCAATATGTTCAAGCTATTTAAGAACATCAATACCAGAAAAAATAATATTCTATTATATGCAAAGAATATTTCCAAAAACTCAAGCTAACTATAAACCTAAATGGCTAAAACCTAAGGAGTTAGATATATATATACCAGAACTTAATACAGGAATTGAATATGATGGATATTATTATCATAAAGATATTAAACGAGATATTGAAAAGGACAACTTATGTAAAGAAAATAATGTGAAATTGATAAGAATAAGAGAAAAGAATGCTCCTTCAATAATGACAAATGCTATAATATATACAATGCAAAGAGAAAATACTACTGATTATACATATATAGAAGAAGCTTTAAGCTTTTTAAAAGAGTATTTTAAGTTAAATTTGAATTATAACATAAAAAGAGACTTTGACGAAATAATGAAAATGATAACTTTTATAGAAAAAGAAAATTGTATAGCTAAAACAAATCCAGAAATATTACAAGAATGGAATTATGAGAAAAATAATGAAATTGGTATTAAACCAGAAAACATGAGTAATGGGAGTTCGCTAAAAATTTGGTGGAAGTGTGAAAAAGGTCATGATTATCAGGCTGTTATTTCAACGAAAATTAATCAAGCAACTAAATGTCCATATTGTGCTAATAAAAAAATATTAGTTGGATTTAATGATTTAGCAACAACAAGTCCAGAATTAATAGTAGAATGGGATTATGAAAAAAATAATAAATTGGGGATTAAACCGCAAAATGTAGTAAGAAATTCAACTCAAATGGTAAATTGGAAATGTAAAAATGGTCATGAATGGATGGCAACATTAAACAATAGGGCTAGAGGTTCTAATTGTCCATATTGTTCTGGTAGATATGCGATAGAATACATAAATGATTTTGCAACTCTTTATCCTCATTTATTAAAAGAATGGGATTATGAAGAGAACAAAAAATTGGGGATTTATCCTGAAAATGTAAAGAAAAAAACAGGAAAAAAAGTTTGGTGGAGATGTGAAAGTGGACATTTATATCAAACTACTATTGCTAATAGAACTAAAGCGAAAGGTACTTGTTGTCCATACTGTCTTGGGAAAAAAGTGTTAAAAGGATTTAATGATATAACTACAACTAACCCAGAACTTTTAAAAGAATGGGATTATAGTAAAAATTTTATAAAACCAGAAGATATAACAGAAGGAACTAATAAAAAAATATGGTGGATTTGTAAAGAAAATCATAGTTATGAGGCAAGTGTACCATCAAGAAGAAAGGGAACAGGATGTCCATATTGCTCTGGAAATAAGGTATTACAAGGATATAATGATTTAGCAACTACTAATCCTGAATTATTGAAAAAGTGGGATTATGAAAAAAATGATAAATTGGGAATTACACCTAAAACTATAAGTAAAAGTTATAGTAAAAAAGTATGGTGGAGATGCAAAAATGGACATGAATATGAAAGATATGTATATAACCAAAGAAATGGTTATGGAAAATGTCCTATTTGTAAATGTTAAAATTAGAGCAAATAATAACTGAAATTATTTGCTCTAATTTTTTTATATATTTTTATCAAATGTCTTAACAAAATTATCTACTAATCTTTTAAAACTATCTACTGGAAAATTAAAAAGGTGTTTTACAACTTCAAAAGTATTGCTTATATAATTTTTTAATTTGTAATTTTCTCTTTTT
Organism: uncultured Clostridium sp.; assembly: GCA_948467875.1. Classification (GTDB taxonomy): domain Bacteria; phylum Bacillota; class Clostridia; order TANB77; family CAG-508; genus Scatovivens. The sequence goes on along the minus strand of CAOKFZ010000002.1, from coordinate 205,414 downwards.
AGTTCTTGATTTTCATACTGTAAATTAGCATTTTCTTTTTGTAATTTAGTTATTGTTTCTATTGCAGTATAAGATTTACTTAGATGCAATTTTAGTTTATTTACATACTTAACTAATTCTTTATTTTGAGCTAATACTAAAGCTGTATTTTTAGTTTCTAACGGTTGTATTTCTTCTTGGGTCAATTCATATTTTATATTTTCGTAATTAGTAATTTGTTTTAACTTTTCTGTGCTTAAGTGTTCAACTTCTCGTTCTTTTCCTCTTTCTAAATCAAATCCATTTTCAATAATATATTTATAGAAATTATCTTGTAGTTTTTTATAACTATCTTTGCCTTTCCAATATTCACTACAAGCAATTTTCTTAATAAGATTTCCGTTTTTTATCTTTAGTTTGAATAACTGGAACAAATACTAAATGTAGATGGGGTGTACTTTCGTCTAAATGGACTTTGGCAGACAATATATATTGTTCTCCTAGATTTTTGTAATTTACTACAAAGTTATATGCAGTTTGAAAATATCTTTTTGTTTCTTCTTCGCCAATTTTTTCAAAGAATTTTTTATCAGAAGTAATAATAAATTCACAAGCTAGGTTAGTGTAACTTGTTATTCTACATTTTAAATTATTAGCTTCTATTAGTTCGCTAATGGCTTTTGAATAAGTAGTATTACATTGTTTAATTGAATAGTTTTTTACAGAATTAGTTTTGTTAATATCTTTATTAGAATAGTTTGTATTTTTCCTTTCATTATGTTTGTATAATCCAGCGAGATTATCTTTTTTGTAGTTAGCATTTCTAATTATTGCATAACTCATTTTTTATATTCCTTTTCTTTTAAGATAGCCTTCGTAGGCTTAACAAAATAAATACCCCTTTGATTTTTCTATGCAAAAACTTATTGAAGTTCTAACACACTAGAACTTCACAGAAGTTCGTGTGATTAAGGACAACTAAAGTTTTCCTTAATAATCCTTTTGTGCACGATTAAATATTCATATTTGTTGTGATCTTTTTACAAAGAACAACAAATAGCATAAACTTAAAAAGTTTATTTGAATATTCTAATCGTGTTATAACAATATTGAAATATTGTTATAAGGTAGTTTAGCTTAAAAGCTAAACTAATGAGCAACCTTACTCGGTTTCTCAAACTCTTCCACGATAACCAATAAAAATATCAAAATAGAATTTTGACATTTTTATTGATTTTAGCCACAGATAGCAAAATATATTAGCAAACTACTACTTGAATAAATTTATTGCTTACTGTATAATAAATTGTGTAAATTCGAGTGTCACTAATAAAATTAGAATAAATTTATATGTCTTTATAAGTGATTATTCGTAAAAATGTCAACATTTCTGTCAACAAAATTGCCGAAAGTGTTGATATATAAAGGAGAACTTTTGTCACCTCCACCAATTAACGATTTTTCACCATTTTTAAAATCTCTTTTTTTAGTTCTTCCACCATATCTTTTTCTGGAATTTTTCGGATAATTTCGCCTTTCTTAAATAACAATCCTTCTCCATTTCCACCTGCAATTCCAATATCTGCTTGCCTTGCTTCGCCTGGACCATTGACTGCACATCCCATAATCGCCACTGTCATGTCTGCTTCAATATTTCGCAAAAAACTTTCCATTTCTTTCGCAATCGGAATCAAGTCATATTGTGTTCTTCCACAAGTCGGACAAGAAACTAATCTAGGACTTTTGGAAAATAAATTGCAATTTTTCAAAATTTCTTTGCACACATAAATTTCTTCCACTGGACTATCCGAAAGTGACACACGAATGGTATCTCCAATCCCTTCTCTTACTAAAATTCCTAAACCAAGACTAGATTTAATCGTCCCACTAAACGCTGTTCCTGCTTCTGTAATTCCTAAATGAAGCGGATAATCAAACGCCTCTGCTGCCATTTCATATGCTTCAATACACATATCCAAATTGGATGCCTTTAGAGAAACCGCAATATCCTGAAAATCTAATTTTTCTAATATTTCAATATGTTTTTTGGCACTTTCTACGATAGCTGCCGCGCAAGGTTTTCCATATTTTTCCAGCAAATCTTTTTCCAGAGAACCTGCGTTTACCCCAATTCGGATTGGAATATGCTTTTTTTGGCAAGCTTTCACAACTGCTTTTGTTTTTTCCTCATCTCCGATGTTTCCTGGATTAATCCTAATTTTATCAATTCCACTTTCAATTGCCTCTAAAGCAATTCGATAATCAAAATGAATATCTGCCACAATCGGAATATGGATTTGTGGTTTGATTTTGCGAATTGCTTTGGCATCCTCTATATCCAAACAAGCTACTCTGACAATTTCACAACCAGCTTTCTCTAAATCTAATATTTGCTTGATTGTTGCTGCCACATCTTTTGTTTTGGTATTACACATTGACTGAATAACAACTTTATTCTGCCCTCCGATTTGAACATTTCCTACCTGAATTGGTTTCGTTTGCGTTCTCTTATACATCGTAATCCTCCTACTTTTTCAATATTTTGCGAATTGGAATTTCCAACAATAATTCAATGTTTCGAAAAAACTGCAAAATTTCAAAAATCAATATTTGTACTCCGCTTATGTGATGATACGTTTTATGATAATACATTTTACTTTTATACAATTGTTGCATTTTACTATAATAACTAAGCGTTTTTCCAATAATTTGGCTTTCATAATGCCTAAAATTCACTTCATTACAACTGACTATTTTTTTTCCAATTTCCTGCATCTTTTTCGCCAAAATATCTTCTTCGTAAAACAAAAATACCTTTTCATCAAAACCACCAATTTTCTGCCAAACATCAGATTTTATGATAAAAAATGCTCCCGAAATGGCTTCTACTGACAAATATTTTTGGCGATATTCTGTTTCTAAATATTCGCCACTTCTTAGTTTTGGGTAAAACAGCAATTCCAAAAATCTAGTGGCATGAATCACATCCAACCCAAAAGTCCTCGTTTTCCAACTACTTCTACGAATTGGTTTTCCGCTAGCACTTAGCATCCTTGGTGCCGTAATTCCAACCATTTCATCTTTCTCTAAAAGATTCAAACATTCTTGAATTGCCATTTCCTTGACTTCTACATCTGGGTTAGAAATAATAAAATAATCATATTTTTCGCCTATTCGCTCCAAATATCGAATACCAAAATTGTTGCCATAATTATAGCCACCATTTTTATCTGCCTGCAAAATGAGCACTTTTTCGCTTTGGACTTCCTTAAGGAGGCTAACCGCATTCAAATCCGTAGAATGATTGTCTACCACTACAACTCGCTGTATATTTTGATAAGTCTCTATTTTTTTCACATATTTTATGGTCTCTTCTGCATCATTAAATTCTACAATAATAACCGCAACTCTCATCAAACTATTTCCTTCATAAATCTTTCTCGTGTGCTTATTGCGCAGCAAACTTCCAAGCATCCTTGCACATATCTTCAATATTCTTTTCTGCCTTCCAACCAAGTTCCTTTTCCGCTTTTGCTGGACTTGAATAGCTAGCCGCCACGTCTCCTGCTCTTCTTGGCGCAATTTGGTATGGAATTTTAATTCCATTTGCTTTTTCAAAATTATGAATAATATCCAAAACACTGTAACCCACGCCTGTACAAATATTATAACGCTCAATTCCTGCGACTTGTTGCAATTTCTGAGCTGCTTTCAAATGCGCTTTCGCCAAATCCACCACATGAATATAATCTCTCACACCTGTGCCGTCTGGTGTATCATAATCATCGCCAAACACGTTTAAAATCGGCAATTCCCCTTTGGCAACTTTCAAAATATAAGGCATCAAATTATTCGGAATTCCGTTTGGTTCCTCTCCAATCAAGCCACTCTCATGCGCTCCTACTGGATTAAAATAACGCAAAATTCCAATGCTCCATGTTTTATCAGCTTCATAAACATCTTCCAAAATACGCTCAATCATGTACTTTGAAGTCGCATAAGGGTTCGTTGTTTTCCCAACTTCAAATGTCTCGTCTACTGGCACAGTGGCTGGAACACCGTACACCGTTGCTGTTGAACTAAACAAGATTTTTTTCACTTCGTGTTTTTGCATGACTTTTAGCAAATTCAAAGTAGTTCCCAAATTCGTCTGATAATACCAAACTGGCTTTTGAACTGATTCGCCAACCGCCTTTAAACCAGCACAATGAATGACATTGTCAATCGTATTTTCAGAAAATACGTGATCCATCAATTCCTCGTCTGCACAATCTCCAACATAAACCTTCACTTGCTTTTTTGTAATTTCTTCGATTTTGTCTGCGACCTCAAGTTTACTATTATATAAATTATCCACAACCACAACTTCATGACTATTTTTCAATAGCTCTACACATATATGAGAGCCTATAAATCCTAGACCACCTGTTACTAAAATTTTCATATCCTTCTCCCTTTCAAAATTAATTTATTTTAAATTGATTTGCCAATTGGTCAATAGAAACTCCACCTTGGTTTTTCCAGTCAATTTCTATTTGATGAAACCTTTCGTCCTGAAAATCATTCAAACTTTCCAAATCCTCTTTCTCCATTGCAAAATCCAATGCTTCCAGATTACTCTCTATATTTTGAATCGTGTTTGTTTTAATCAGCGTGCTAACTCCTTTTTCCTTCACTAACCAATTGAGCAAAATTTGATTTTGTGTTTTATTATATTTTTCCGCCATTTTAACTAAAAAAGGATGATTCATTTTTGCAATATTGTTTCTTCTAAGGGCCTGATAGCAAACAAATTGAATCTCATTTTGTTTGCAAAATTCCATCACCCCAACATTTTCATAATACTTACATTCTAAATTATATACCCCTTCAAAACTAACCAATTTGAAATTTTGTTGTAATTCTTTTAACTGCTCCAATGTGGTATTACTAGCAGACAAAAACCTCACTTTTCCCTTTTTTACCAACTTGTCCATTTCTTCATAAATTTCTAACAATGGCATTTTCATACTATGAGGCAAATGAACTTGCAAGCTATCGACATAATCAATTTTCATTTTTTGTAAATATTCATCTAGTTGTTTTTCAACATCCTCTTTTTTCTCTACATTTTTCTCCAAATGACAACTCAAAAACAGTTCATCTTTTTTCACTTCTTGAAAAAATTTTTGCAAAAAATCTACTACCTTTCCATTATCATATAGCAAACTTGTGCTCATAAAATTTTGTCCTTTATCAAAGGAATGCAAAAGCGCTTGCAATGTTTTTTGCGGATTTTCTAAATCGAGCTTAAAAGTGCCAATTCCAATTGGGAAAATTTGAGTGGGTTTTAACATATTACTTCATACTCCTTTTCTATTTTCTTAAAAATTATTTTTGTCACAATCGTGTACAAAGCGAATTGAATGCCTAATGTTATGACAACTGAAATCGTTGCTCCATTGATTTGCAAACTTTTTACTAGCAAATTTGAGCCAATAAATGCCACTAACATCGTCAGCAAATATACTACAAATTGCACAAACGTATTTCGCGTTGTGGTTAGCAAAACCAAGTTGACATACGAAATTCCGTACAAAATATAGGCAGCAATAATTGTTGTTAAATGGATACGGTAAGGCGTTAATTCTTCTCCATAAATTAGGCTTAGCACTTCTGGTCCCACAACAAATGCCGCCAAACTTGCAAACACGCCAAATGCGACAATAGCAAGTTTGATTTTCAAAGCAATCGCCTTAAATTCCTTCATATTTCTTTGTTCATACAATTCTTTCAATTTGTTCAAATATGGCATAAATATGAATTGGGTAAACAACGTAATGACCGTTGCTGGCATCATAATATAACCAAAAATCGCTTGCACATCTTCTGTTAAATACGTATCAATTGCATATTTCGGCGCATTTAAAACATAAATTCCTGCAAAAGAATTCGCAAATACAAAAAATTCTGATTGAAAAATATGCCAAACATTTCGCCCATTTACTTTTGTCGTAAAATCAATTAACTTTTTACTAACCAATAGAAAATCGAAAACAACAATTACAATTAAATTTAACATAATAATACTTGCAATTGCTAAAATTAAATTCTGTGTTAACAAATCAATTCCTAAAAACAAAATCAAACCACCTAGCGACTTCATTGTAAGCGACTTTCCAGATTGGTAAAGCAGTTCTTTTTTTTGCATAATGCCATATAAAATCTCGGCAAATGCTTCTGTCGCTTTATATACACAAAGCAGCATGAAAATGCCTGTTTTGTAAAAATCATATTGTTTGACAAAAACAAAAGCAACTCCTGCTATTATCATCGTCACACAACTCAAAACTCTATTGATTATGTAATCTTTATCTGTTACCTTATTTTCAATATCAGTTACTTGGCATAGTCTTCCTGAATAGAGCCCAATCGTGTACAAAATCAGCGCTGTCGAATAAGCAATCGAGAAAATTCCTGCATCATTCATGCCATTGATACGTGTTACAATAATTAAGAAAAATAGCGAATTAAAAGAATTTAAGCCAGTGCCTACAATATTCCATATAAAATTTTTCAAAAATATTTTTTTCTCGTTTGTCATATTTTGTCCTTTCTATTTTCCTCCTTTATCTTAGGCACGGTGCCCCGTGCCCCCTACAGAATGCCAAATAAAAATAAGAAACGTACTAAAAAATCGTCCACAATTTTTCTTCTCAATTTATGTGGATAAAATGCCTTTTTGATTGCTTTGCCAAAATGATATTTTTCTGTCACAAAGATATCCAATATTTTTCGATTTTCTTCTGTCATTTTATCATAAAATCTCGCTTTAAATTCAATTTGCTGGGCACGAATATTCTTCATGCCGTCTCCTGCTAATAATTTTTGAATTCGCCAAACCAATATTTTAAAAATTCCTTGTCCCTCTGCTGTGGCATTTTTAGGAAGTCTACGATATTTCACAACCGTATCATCATTGTAAAAAACATTTCCCATTCCGCTACAAATCATATAGGTCCACCAATCGTGAAACAAACATTTTTCTGGAATATTTGCCAAAATCTTTTTTCTAGCCTCATTATTAATTGTCATGGTCATGCCTTGCGCCACACACTCATATAACGAATTTTTAAAAGAAAAAGTTTTATGCTCTTCTCCTTTTCCGATAAAATTCATGTTTTCATCATAATAATCTGAATTTCCAAAAACCATATTAGGCAGTGTTTCATCTGCTTTTTGCAATTTTTGCACAGCCAATTCAACTTTATTTTCAAGCCAAATGTCGTCTTGGTCACAAAAAGCAAAATAATCTGCATCTTCAAATTCTAGTAACTTAAAAAAACTTCTTAAAAATCCTAAATTCTCACCTTCCTGTAAAATAATGTTACTATGCTTTTTTTGATATTCTTTGATGATTTCCAAAGTTGAATCCTTCGAGCCATCATCTCGGACAATAATTTCAATATTAGGATAAGTTTGCTTTAAAATAGAATCAAACTGTTCTTTTAAATATTTTTCTCCATTGTAAGTTGAAATCAATACTGCCACCTTTTTGTTCATTTATTTTCTCCTTTACAATAAAATCGAGCAAACTTCTGCTCGATTTTTATTTTTACGCCACTTCATTAATTTTTACATCTCTTACATGTTCAATTTTCTCCCATTTTGTATTCGGTTTAATTAAACATTTTATATTAATCAAAATCCATGAGCCTAAAAACAATGGATAACATAAAAGTCCAACTGCCATTGATTTGATGTCTCTTTTATCCAAAGCCATAACAATTGCTGCTGTTCCGATTGGCAAAATAAACGTTGCTCCCAAATATCTCACATAATTCATAACTAAATCCAAAAGTGACATTTCGGCCCCCACATACATTAATGTGTTTACGCCTAACAATAAAAATGTCAAAATCATCATTGGGATACCAAACATATATAACAAACCATCAAAATTCATCAAAGTTTTATATTTTTTGACGCCACTCGCTAATTCTTTTGTGTAATATTTCATACATTGCAAATGACCAACCGTCCAACGAGAACGTTGAGACCAGCTTTGTGCAAAACGAACTGGTTGCTCATCATAAACAATCGCATCCGTTGCCCATCCTAGTTTTCTCCCATTTGCAATATTAATAAGCGAAAATTCAATATCTTCTGTCAAAGTAACTGTGTTCCAGCCATTTGGTTTAACAATATCAAATTTTACCATAAAACCTGTTCCGTTAATCAAAGGAGATAGCCCTAAATTATATCTTGCCAAATGATAAAATTTGTTCATCATCCAATAAAAAATCGCATAACCTGAAGCAATCCAAGAATCTGTCGGATTTTTAATATCACGGTAACCTTGCACTACTTCTTCCCCTTGACATAACTTTTTATTCATACTTTTCAAGAAATTCTTATCCACAATATTGTCTGCATCAAACACACAAAAAGCATCATAATCTGCATTTTCTTTGATTTTTTGTTGCAAAAACCAATTCAAAGCAAACCCCTTTGTTTTTCGCAATTCATCAAATCTTTTTAGCACAATAGCCCCTGCTTTTTCAGCCACTTTTGCTGTATTATCTGTGCAGTTATCCGCAATGACATAAATATCGTATAAATCTTGTGGATAATCTTGTGCTTTCAAACTTTCCACTAAATTGGCGACAACAGCTTCCTCATTATGGGCAGGAATAATTGCCATAAATTTATGATTTTTATTGACTATTAATTTCTTGTCTTTTAATTTAATTAAAGAACAGAAACTTATCACAATTTGATACAACCAATAAATCGTAATAATCCAAATCAAAGCCTGTTGTAATATATACAAATATTTCATAACTTCTCCTTTTTGGCAGTTTTCTACAAAATAATATCTTCTTATTTTAATTATAGCAATATTTCAAAAAAATTTCAAGTCTTTTTACACTTTTTTATTATTATATTCTGTTTATTTGATTTTATTTCTAGAAATTTTTATAAAATATCACTACTTTTGATATAATCTACAATTCGCTTAATTTCACTTGCCATCGTATCTGGATAATCTGGCTCTTTTTGATTATATGATTTGTCATAACCATAACGATTCAAAAAACGATATGTATCTATTTCAATCAATTCCTTTTTACTCACTTTTTTGGAAGCAAGTGGCAAATTTTTTCCCGTTTTTTGATCCATAATACTAATGACTTTACTGTCCAAAATCACAAAATTTTTCTTGAGTGTATCTTTAATTTTCCTCAAAAGACTAACATCTTCTAACACTAATTCGTCATCTTTGTTTTCTTTAATAAACATCTCAATTTCAGCAATCAGTTCATGAATGCTATAATTATAAGCCAGTGGCATTTTGTTCCTAAAACTTTTACGAATGGCTGTCTGCCTTACTTTAATCTGGTCAAGCATAGTTTTATCAATCTTGTCACGACCCGTAAATTTCCCCAAAAATTTTTTCAGATTGCTTTTGTCTTCAATAATATCCAAATCATCATTTAGTTTCTTTAGTTCTGCTTCACATCGAATATTTTTTATCGTTTCCGCAATTTCCTTTTTCAATTCATTTTCTTCAATAATATTCATCTCATCAAAACGGTTTATTTTCTTACTTACCGCCGATTTGGCATTATTCAAATAATTGAGCAAAATACTCACCTGCAAATTCACTTTTGAAATTTGTTCTAATTCTTCCGCATTTTCATCTGTTATCAAATCCACTTTATCGGAAATCGCTTTTACCAAATTGTCTAGCACTTCCGCAAAATTTTTCATTTCAAAAGCATTGTTCAAAGCCTTATAATTGGAATCCAACGCTTCAGCAATTCTCGCATGATTTTGCTGCTTAGCAATTAACTCTTTGATATTTTTGAGAAGCGTATTCACAACTGCAATATTTTCCAAACAATCTGCTTTGACTTCATCAATTTTCTCATTTCCAGTTGGCTGATACACTTTCTTCTCAGGCTCTTGTTCTGTCTCTTCTGCGCTACTTTCTGCTGGCAATTCTTCCTTCTCGCCTTGCTGTGCCAATTCTGCAAATTCACTTCTCAAATAAGTCAAAACATCATTTTTCCAATCTGTGATAAATTGCATATTTTTCAATTTATTATTAAAATTTTTTGCCACCATTTCTTTGAGTGAAGTTAGCTCAGAATTAATCCTAGCAATATTATCTAAATCACTTTGACGTTCCTCTTCGGTTGTATCGGCTTCATAATTTTCTTGCTCCATGGCAAAACTGTGCTTCGCAAGCAATTGCTCCAATTTTCTGATATTTTCATAATTGCTTGCATTTTCTTCATCAACATCCAAGCAATCTTTTATCTTTTCAAAAATAGAATTCGTACTTTTGCAAATTGTCTCCAGCCATTCTTTTTCATTACACTCTTCCAAAAGCTTCATTTGTTGCCCACTTAAAACCAACTGATATATTTTCTTATCTTCCTTACTCTCTTGCATTTCCTCTAACAAATCGATCTTTGTAAAAGGCGAAATCATAACCGATAATTCTTCTTGCATTGGCAAAACTGGAATATCCTCTGCTAGTTCAATTTGTAGTAACACTGGTCGGTTTAAAATCCCCACCAAATCTTCCTCTGCTTTGGCTTGGTCTAATCTTGCCAATAAAAATTGGTTGATTTCAGAAGTGTTTTTCAATTTATCAATTTCAGCCATACTAGCCGCTTTATAAAAAATCTGTTTTTCTTTTTTTGGTTCATGATGAAAAAAGCGAAGCATGAGTTCATTTATTTTTTTCACTAATTCAAAATTATCACGCACATTTTGCTCTGTATATTCCGCAGGATTTGCTTTTTCCAAATCGGAACTCAACCACTGATTTACACAGTTTAATTTCTCATTTTTAAAATGTGAAACAAAACTCAGTTCTTCTTTTGTTAATTTAGCATCCATTTATCAACAACCTCCTTATCTTTCGATATTGCTAGCTGCTTTTGAATATTTTTTCAATTTCTCTAACGCCAAATAATTCACAGAACCATTTGGAAAATTTCCATCTCTTGATTTTTTACCAGCAGGTACTCCAGTTAATATTTCAATTCCCTCATCAATAGTCCCTACCGCATAAACATGAAACTTTCCATGTTTTACAGACTCAATAATATCATCTGACAAATGCAAATTTCGAACATTTTGCTTTGGAATAATAACCCCTTGCTCTCCATTAAAACCACGCATTTTGCAAATCTGGTAAAAACCTTCTATTTTTTCGTTCACGCCACCAATTGGTTGAATTTCTCCTTTTTGATTGACAGAACCAGTTACCGCAATCGATTGATTTATCGGAATTCCTGACAAACTAGACAATATCGCATACGCTTCGGTACTAGAAGCACTGTCTCCATCTACGCCACCATATAACTGCTCAAAGCAAATGCTACCTGTCAAAGCCAGTGGCATTTTTTGCGCAAATTGTTCTCCCAAATAACCTGAAAGAATTAAAACCCCCTTAGAATGCGAAGAACCTGACATCTCAATTTCTCTCTCAATATTCACAATGCCGCTTTTGCCCATATACGTATTGGCTGTAATTTTACTTGGTTTTCCAAATGAATAATCCCCCACAGTAATGACTGTCAAACCATTAATCTGTCCTACTTTATAGCCTTGTGTTTCAATCAGCAAAGTTTCCTCTTGTATCATTTCAATATATTTCGCATCATATTTTTTGATACGGTTTACGCGTTCATCAAGCGCTCTTTGCACATGGTCTTTTGTCACAATTTTGCTTTTTGCAATTTTTGCCCAAGTAGAAGCCTCCCCAATGATTTCTCCAATTTCACTAAATTGGGTTGAAATTTTACTTTTATCTCCTGAAATTTTAGAAGCAAACTCAACTACTTTTGCTGCCGCTTCTTTATCCAAATCTAGTAAATTTTCTTGCTCGCAAAAACTTTTAATAAATTTCGTTAATTTAATAATATTCTCATTTGTTTTTGGGGCCGCTTCTTCAAACTCAACCTTGATTTTAAACAACTTTTTAAAGTCATCATCCATCATCAGCAAAGTGTGATACATATTCGCATTTCCAACTAATAACACTTTCAAATCCAACTTAATTGGCTCTGGTTTGAGTGAAATCAGTACCATGGAATTGCGCTGTTCTGCCACATTTTCAATTGCCAATTCTTTCACACGTAGCGCCTTTTTCAAAGCCTCATAGCAAGCTGGATTTGCCAACAAATCCTTCATTTGAAAAATAATATAACCACCATTTGCTTCATGCAAAAGTCCTGGCTTTAACATCATATAATCCGTTTTTAGCATACCATAATGATTTTCATATTCTAATCGCCCAAAAATATTATTGTACGAATAATTCGTGTCCATTACCACTGGCGCACCTTCTAGCTTGCTGTTATCAATAAAAAGATTCACTCGATAATTCAGCCATGGTTGTCTCAATTCTTGAGGTTTTGGTTGCTGTTGATTTTGAGCATCTGTCTTAGTTTCTTCTTCCGTTGCCAAAAAGCAATCAATATTTTTCAAAATATCTTTTTTCACGCCATCCAAATACGTGCTAATTTTTTTATTTCTTTTATAATTTGATTTTAAGGCATTTATTTGCATATTAACCGTCATAAGCGCCACATTCGATTGCCAGCTTTCAATTTTCTTATCAGACTCACGCTCAATTGTTTTAATATCCGCAAGAGCTGCAAAAATTAATTCTTGCACTTCAGAAGATTTTTGCTCATATTCAATTTTGACTTCATCTGGCAAATTTTCAAATTCCTCTTCTGCAATCGTTTTTCCTTGATAAATCGGCATCATGTAAATGCCATTATCTGTTGACTTAATCTGGAAGCCCTGCTTCATGGTTTTATCATTTAATTTTTTTAACAAATTTTCCTTTTTATCATTAAAATCCTGCTTAATCACTTTTTTCTCTTTTTCAAAATCGTCATTATTAAACGTTTTTTTGATATCTTTGCGAATATCTTTCACAAAACTTTCCATATTTTCTTTGAAAATTTTTCCTTGCCCTGCCGGAAAAGAAATCGCAACTGGCTCATTTGGGTCCTCAAAATTATAAATATAGCACCAATCATTTGGCGTTTTTTCTTTAGCAGCTTTAGCTGATAAATACTTTTTTGCATACATCGTTTTGCCAACTCCACTTGGTCCTTCGATGTATAAATTATAACCTTTTACATCAATATCAATTCCAAACTCCAACGCTTTTAAACCTCTATCTTGACCATAAATCAAGTTAGAAGTATCCTCAATCTCTTTTGTGGTTTCAAATCCCAATGAGTTGGGATTACAGATATCTTTCAAATCCTTTGGCAATAATTCATTTTCACTGTTTCTCTTCATTTGTACTCCCCCATTTTCAATATTATGATTATTGTATATCAAACCAAAATTTTTTTCAACATTTTTTTACAAATTTTATACTTTTTTCAGCATCACAATTGCACTTTCCTGTCTATAATAATTTTTGCGTTTTCCCATTTCCGAAAAACCGGCATTTTGATACAATTGCCTTGCTACTTTATTGTTCTCATTTACCTCTAAAAATATTTCTTGTGCTCCATCATTTTTTGCATTTTCTATCATTTTTTGCAAAAGCATTTTTCCAATGCCTTTTCCTCTGCAATTTTTTTTCACTACAATATTCATAATTTCAATTTCTGGAAAATTTTTCATACATCCCGCAAAGCCAATAATTTCTTCATCTTGCTTTGCTACAATATATGCCTTATTGGGTCCCATTAATTCACTTTTTAACGTATCCACACTCCAAAAATCATCAAAATCAGAAATCAAACAATTCTCAATTTGAGCCAAATCCTCCAAAGTCATTTTTAAAATTTTTATCTCTTCCATCATTTGTTTTCCTTCTTTAAGCGTTCTGCTTGTGACTTTCTAAGATACATTGGCACAGTCGTATCCGCCGTTTCTAACCCATTTTTCAAATATTTTTGATACGCAATTTTTCCACCAAAACTTGCCCTTTGCTCATTAAAATCATGAAACTGCGCATCTGGCATATTTTCTAAAATAAAATCTTTATGTAGTACAGCGCCATCTCCTATAAAAATCGAATTTTGGTACTTTTTCAAAACTTCGATTACTTGAGTAATATCGTCTGCCATAAATTCTTCTAATTTTTCATAATTTTCATCAAAAATTCCGCTATAAACTTGGTTATTTCTCGCATCAATCATAGCCACTTTGATTTTAGAAGAAGTATCTATTCTCGCCAATGTCTCAAGCGCCGTAACACTTGCAACTGGCAAATGATTGACCTCTGCCAATGCTTTCGCACTTGCCACCCCAATTCGGATTCCTGTAAACGATCCCGGACCTGTACAACAAGAAATCAAGTCAAAATCAGCCAATTTTAGAGCATTTTTATCTAGTAATTCTACCAAAATCGGCATCAAATTCTCAGAATGTGTGTGCCCATTATCTAAATTAATTTCATCCACCAATTGGTCGTTTTCCAAAATTGCTACACTACAAATTTTGCTACTTGTATCCAACGCTAAAATTTTCATTTTATTCTCCTTTTACACAAAAAGGGTTCGCGCTCCATTAGCCGCGAAAATCCCTCTTTCAATCTTTTTTCAATTTCCTTAATCAAAGCACGTTTGGCTTCTTCCAAATTCAGCATTGTACTAGCTCCAGCAGCCCTAATATGACCGCCTCCGCCAAACAACATGCATACTTCCGCAACATTAACATAATCATTTGAACGTAATGAAATTTTATAATCTTTTTCCTGTTCACGCAAGAAAATAGAAACCTCTACTCCTTTGATATTTCTACCAATTTCCACAATTCCTTCATGGTCGCCATCTTTTAATTCCAGATTTTTCTCATCTTCCAAATTAATATATGTAAAACTAATTCTGCCATCTGCAAAAAACTCCATACGATCCATTGCCACTTTTTGAATTTCAAAACGACTTCTCGTGATATTTAGTAAACTTTTTTTGTAAAGTTTGGATAAATTAATCCCTGCTTCCAAAGCGCGACCAACAATTTCAAATGTTTCCACTGAAGTTCCTGAATTTTTAAAACCACCTGTATCTGTAATAATTCCTGTCAAAAAGCAAGTCATCGCATCTTTGGAAATTTCAATTTCCAAATAATCCAAACTCTCTACTAAAATTTGGGCACACGCAGGTGTAACATGATTGACTACATTATAATCCGCAAACATCGAATTATTCATGTGGTGGTCAAACTGAGCTGTCACTTCTGCTGACTCAAAATAAGGAATCAAATCACTGTTTACTCTTTTGATGTCAGGACAATCAACCACAATCGCCATATCAAACTTTTCCCTGCTTGGCACATCTTTTATCATTTCAAATCCAGGCAAAAATGCAAAAGTCTCTGGCACTTTTTTCATCAAAACTTCTACATTTTTCCCCATTCCACTAAAAATATGAAACAAGCCCAAGCTGCTTCCTATCGCATCTCCATCTGGTCCCTCATGTGCCATAATACAGATATTTTGCACTTTTTTTATCTCTTTCAAAATTTCATCTAAAGTCATTTTTCAATCCTTTCTATTCTTCATTCTTATTCTCTTGTACTGGTTTTATGATTTCTTTTAAAATATTATCAATGCGATCGCCATATTCAATGCTTTCATCAAACTCAAAAACAAGCTCTGGCGTATTTTTCAAATTTACTTTTTTCGCAATTTCTGTACGAATAAAACCACTTGATTTCTTAAGTGCCTTCAAAGCTTCTTTTTTATTGCCAACATTGATCATACTAACATACACCCTAGCGTATTTCAAATCTGAACTAGTCTCCACTGAAGTAACTGAAATTAAGCCTTTTTTCAAATTTGTGTTATTCATTTTTGTTGTAATAATTGTGCCAATTTCACGCTTTAATTCCTCATTAACTTTTTGCATTCTATTATTTCCAGCCATTCTTATTTTCCTTTCTGTAAAGGCACAGTGCACCGTGCCCCTACATTTTAACGTTTTACCTCTTCCATTACGTAAACTTCTAATTGATCTCCTTCTAGCAAATCATTATAGTTTTCAATTTGCAAACCACATTCATAACCTTTGTCAACTTCTTTGACATCATCTTTAAAACGTTTCAAAGAAATTAACTTTCCATCATGAATAACAATGTTATTGCGAATTACTCGAATACCAGCATTTCTGCTTACTTTTCCAGAAAGCACATAACATCCTGCAATAGTTCCCACACTTGACACTTTGAAAATTTGTCTGATTTCTGCATTTCCAATCACAACTTCTCTGTAAATTGGATCTAGCAATCCTTTCATCGCAGCTTCCACATCATTAATCGCATCATAAATGACAGAATATGTCTTAATTTCGACTTCTTCTTTATCAGCAATGCTTTTAGCAATTGGCTCTGGACGCACATTAAAGGCAATAATAATCGCATTCGAAACTTGTGCTAATGTTACATCCGTTTCGGTCACGCCACCAACACTTGAGTGAATAACTTTGACTTTGACCTCTTCATTTGACAATTTTTCCAAAGATTGCTTCAAAGCCTCCACAGAACCTTGCACGTCTGCTTTTACGATCAAGTTCAACTGCTTCAAGTTCTCACTTTCAATCTTGTTAAACAAATCATCCAAAGTAACTACTGCTTTATTGGCAATTGATTTTTGTCTTTCTTCGTATTTTCTCTTTTCAATCAAATGTTTTGCTGTTTTCTCGTCTTTTACTTCATAGAACGTGTCTCCTGTCTCCGGAACGGAATGCAAACCTGTGATTTCCACTGGTGTAGAAGGTCCCGCAAATTTAACACTTTTGCCTTTGGCATTTTTCATGGTACGAATTCTACCAATGCTTGAGCCAACAATAATGGTATCTCCCACATCCAACTGACCTCTTTGTACAAGCATTGTCGCAACTGGTCCACGCGCTTTATCCAATTTTGCTTCAATAATGGTTCCTTTGGCTTGTTTATTTGGATTTGCCTTCAATTCCAATACATCTGCTTCTAGCAATACCATTTCTAGCAAATTGTCAATTCCGATATTTTGTTTTGCAGAAATCGGAACAAAAATTGTATCTCCGCCCCATTCTTCTGAAACTAATTCATATTGCATCAATTCTTGCTTTACTTTGTCAATATTGGCATCTGGCAAATCAATTTTATTGACAGCCACAATAATTGGAATTTCAGCTGCTTTGGCATGATTAATTGCTTCAATGGTTTGTGGCATCACACCATCATTGGCAGCCACCACCAAAATCGCAATATCTGTAATCATGGCACCTCTCGCACGCATTGATGTAAACGCTTCATGTCCTGGCGTATCCAAGAAAGTGATTTGTCTACCATTTATCTCAACTTGATAAGCACCAATATGTTGCGTAATTCCACCTGACTCGCCTTCAATCACATTGGTTTTACGGATAGCGTCTAAAAGCGATGTTTTTCCATGGTCAACATGCCCCATCACAACAATAACTGGTGGACGTGGCTTCAAATCTTCTAGTGCATCTTCTGTTTCATCAATCAAAATATCTTCATCTGTTACAACATTTTTCTTAACTGCATTAATGCCAAACTCTTCTGCAATCAAATAAGCAGTATCAAAGTCGATATGGTCATTAATCGTTGCCATAACACCTAAGCCAAGCAATTTTTTGATAACTTCACTACTTGTGATTTTCATCTCAATCGCCAAATCTTTTACTGTAATATTTTCTGGAATGGTAATTTCTGTTAATTTAAAGATTTTTTGCTTATTGCGATTTTCTTGTTTTCCATTTTTCCTTTTGCCACGTTTTCCTCTTTCTGTGCTCAAATCATAGTAATCCAGCATTTCACCTGCATCAAACATATTGGAAAGTCCGCTTTGTTTTTTCAAGTTGTTCAACTTACCTGAATTGAAATCGCTTTCTTCGTTCTTGCGACCTTTTCTTGGCTGCCTTTGGTCATTCATTTTTTGGTTTTGCTTCATTCTGTCTCGATTTTTATTATTGTTATTGTTATAATCTCTGACATTTTCTTTTTCAGGAATGTCCATTTCCATAATATTTTTGATTTTCTTATCAATTCGTCTGTCGTCCATTCCTTGATTTGAGCGCTTTTGGAAACCATTTCGATTATCACGTCTTGGATTATTATTTCCATTATTGTAATTGTTATTATAATTATTTCGGTTATCGCTATTTCGGCCAAAATTATTGTTTCGATTATTATAATTTCCATTATTGGCATTTCGGTTATTGTAATTATTACGATTATCGCCACCTCGATTATAATTATTATTTCTATTATTATAATTGTTGCGATTGTCGCCATTTCGGTTATAATTATTATGGTTACGATTATAATTATTGTTATGATTTGAATTTCTATTATTAGAATAATTACGCTCTGGCACTTTTCTTTCTATTGCTTGATTTTCTGGCATTTTCTTTTCCTCAGACTCAACTACTACTTGTTCTTTCACTTCTTTTACAACTTCCTCTTTCTGTATTTGTGGCTCTACTGGTTCTTCCACTTTTTCCTCTTTTTTACCAATTCCAAATAGTTCATTCATCGTTAGTGGCTTTGTTGGCTTATTTCGATACACAATATTATAATCTTTATTTCGATTTTGCCCCACAAACCCAACATCGTTTTTACGTGTCTGTTCCTCTTTTTTCTTTTTCTCTAATTCCTTATTTTTTTGCTCATCTTCATTAATAATAATTTCTCTTCTAATAATAACTGGTGCACCTGTTTCCTTTTTTGGTTTCTCTTTTTTATTCTCTTTGCTCGTTTTTTCCAACTTTTTCGTATTCTCCCCTTTTACCATTTTTCTCAAAATATTACAATCCTCTTCCGAAATTGTACTTAAATGGCTTTTCACAACAATTCCCTGTTTAGCCGCAATCTCCACTAATTTCTTGCTTTCTACATCCAATTCTTTCGCCAATTCATAAACTTTAATTTTCGCCAAAAGCTTCACCTCCACAAATCTTCTTAATTCCTTCTGTTATATTTTTATCCTTCACACCAATAACCGCTCGATTAATCTTTCCAATCGCTTTGCTATTATCCGCAATCGTTCCAATCTCAATCACTGGCACTTTTTTTCTCTGCGCTAAAAACTTTATATGATCGATTGTTTTTTGTGACGCATCTTTTGCCACAATTAACAATTTCACTTTATTTCTGTTTAGTTCATCACATACAGCATCCATTCCAGAAACTACTTTTCCGACTCCTCGCACAAAGTCCCATCAAACCATAAATTTTATTGATCAACCATGACACCTCTCAAATTCTCATATATCTCCTGACTAATTTCCTGTTTTAACACACGCGCCAAACGTTTCGACTTAATTACTTTATCCAAACATTTCTCATTCTTACATATATATGCGCCTCTACCTTCTTTTTTTCCAGTTAAATCTATTTCTAGGATACCCTCTTTTGATTTAACAATTCTAAAAAGTTCACTTTTTTCCTTTGTTTCGTTGCATCCCATGCATGTTCTAGCTGGTTTCTTTTTATTCACTTTCTTCATCACCTGTTTCTTCCATTTTGTTCATCAAAATCTCTCTCATCTGTGTTTCAGATTTGATATCAATTTTCCAATTCGTTAGTTTCGCTGCTAATCTTGCATTTTGTCCTGCTTTACCAATCGCAAGTGAAAGCTGGTCATTTGGCACAACCACTTGGGCAAATTTCTCTTCTTCTCTAATATCAACCGCCATAACTTGTGCTGGAAGAAGGGCTGCTGCAATAAAAATCGAAGGGTCCTCATTCCATTCAATCACATCAATTTTTTCCCCATTTAATTCACTAATAATATTTTGAATACGAATCCCCTTTTGTCCAACGCAAGAACCAACTGGGTCAATATCTAGATTTTTAGAATACACAGCCACTTTACTTCTCGAACCAGCATCTCTGGAAACGCTTTTTATCTCAATCAACCCTTCATAAATTTCAGGAATTTCAAACTCAAATAATTTACGCACAAAATCTGGATGACTTCTTGACACAATCACTTGTGGATTTCCTTTTGCTCCTCTTTCCACATCTACCACATAACCTCTAACTTTATCATTTACCTTGTAATGTTCTGTGCTAATTTGCTCTTTGAGTGGCATCACGCCTTCTAGTTTTCCTAAATCCATAACCACTACGCCACCATCTGCTTTTTGAATTAAACCAGTCACAATTTCGCCCTTTTTATCATTGAATTCTGTAAAAACCATATTTCTTTCGACTTCTCTAATTTTTTGGACCACCACTTGTTTTGCTGTTTGAGCCGCAATTCGTCCAAAATCTTTTGGCTGAATTTCAAGATTTACGACATCGCCTACATTATAATTCGGATCAATTTTTCGTGCTGCCTCTAAATTTATCTCAAGCAATGGATCCTCCAAAATTTCTACTACATCTCTAACCGAATAAATATGAAGCTCTCCTGTATTTTCATCAATCGTAACTTTCACATTATCAACTGTATCAAATTCTCTTTTATAAGCCGTTACCAACGCCGTTTCCAATGATTCAATCAAGTAATCTTTGCTAATTCCCCTTTCTTTTTCCAACTCTTCCATGGCTTTTATGAATTCTTTCATATCAATATTCTTCATTTTACACACCTTCCCTTTCTAAAACACATCACATACCGTCTTCGCTAACGCAACATTATTTCGCTCAATTTTTGTGATTTTACCTTCTATTTCAAGTTCCAAAAATTCATCATCAAACGATTTTAAAATTCCTTCTAATTCTTTTTTCTTTTCCACTGATTTGAATAATTTAATTTGAATTTTATTTCCGATTTGTTTCTCAAAATGCGACTCTTTTCGCAAAATTCTCTCAATTTCCGGTGACGAAACCTCCAAAAAATAGCTTTCTTTGATGCAATCCGTTTCATCTAAAGGCTCATTAATAGCACCATTTACCGTTTCACAATCCTCAATTGAAATTCCTTCTGGCTTATCTATGGTAACTCGCAAATAAAAATCCTTTCCTTCTTTTATATATTGAACATCATACAAAATATACCCCAAATTCTGAATGATTGGCTCAAGCAAGTCTCCCACTCTAGACTCAATATTATGATTACTCAAATCAAAATTTCCCCCTTTTACTCACAAGTAAAGAGTGGGAAAATTCCCACTCTTCTTGTTTTTCATCTATTGTATATTTATTATATACCCAAAATTTAGAAAATGCAAGCCTTTTTTGAAGAAAATTTGCATTTTTTTGAACAACTCTTGCAAAATATTCCATTTTTTTATATAATTAAAAAAATGGAGGTATTCTGAATGAAAAAAATTGTTGTTGCCACACATAATGACGGCAAGCTCGCTATGATTAAAGAACTTTTTCCAGAACATCGCATTGTTTCTCTAAATGATTTAGAATATTTTATCGAACCAGAAGAAAATGGCGAAACTTTTGAAGAAAATGCCATTATCAAAGCCAAATTTTACCATCATAACTTAAACGAAATTTGCCTTGCTGACGATTCTGGAATTTGCGTTCCTGTGCTGAATAATTTTCCCGGCGTTCGTACAAAACGCTGGCTAAAACGGAACCGACCGTGAACGTAATTTAGCTTTGATTGAAAAACTAAAAGATTTTGATAAAATTGACCGCAAAGTCAATTTCATCACTGCCATCGCAGTTGCCATCAACGATACTATCATTGCAGAAACGGAAATTCTTTCAGGCTGCATTTCTGATATACCTCGTGGCGAAAATGGTTTTGGGTTTGACGAAATTTTTGAATTAGAAAATGGAAAAACACTTGCCGAATTGAGTTTTGAAGAAAAATTAGAACTAAGCACACGCAAAAAAGCGTTAGAAAAAATAAAAAAATATCTATAAATGGAGATGGTCGCCGTACACACACTATAGTGTACAGCGACCAAAATTATTTCTTACAATCTGTTACAGTTTCTTACTGCTTGTTCAGAATCTCTTTAACCTCTGACGTTGCTGCCGGATTTTCTGCAATTGCCTGCTGAAGTTCCTTATCTGCAAATTCTGTGGCAACCTGTGCCAATGTCTTTAACGTACACGGATTTGCTTCTGGATTTCCAGCTAATTTCAAGCGTAATCCATAAACAACATTACCCGGATTTTCTGCCATCCTCATATAAATCCGTGCCATTTCTACCCCTGCATTGGGATGAAAAACTGTTGCCTGCTGCACCTCAGCATCTCCAAGCTTAACAGCCTGCTCAGCAATCTGAGATATTCCCATATCTGTCAAACTGCTGTCCTGATTCCGAAGTCTCTCTACCAACTTTTCGTAACATTCTTTTGTCATATTTTTTCTCCTTCTCTACTATGACCATTTCTGTGCGGTATGCACAATTAACTACATTCGCATTTTATCACGCATTATGTCAAATGTCAAGTAAAACTGACAATTTTTTTTCATTTTATTTGATTTCACAACCACAATATTTTTGTTTTAAATACTCAAAAATCTGAATATGGCATTCTTCATCCATAATAATTCTTTCCAAAATGGCTTTAATATTTTCATTTTCACAAACATCAATCAAATGGCGATAACCACTAATTGCTTCCTTTTCAGCCAAAACATTAAAGCACAACATTTCCTCTAAATTTTGAAAAGTTGACCTCACATTATCCGAACACCATTTATTTCCATATGTACTCATATAATACGGCATACACCCCAGTTTTACCAACATTTCTCCTAACATTTCCAAATGCTTCATTTCTTGCATAGAAATCATTCTTAAAAACATCGCCACTTCTTCTATTTCCCTACTCGTCAAATGTTGATAAACATAAGTTAAAATAGCTGTCAACTCACTTTTTGAACCTGCATAAGAATCATAAACCAGTCTGCCAAACTTATAATCTGGCATAATTCCTGAGCATTCTGGATATGGAATATGCCCCAGTTCTTTTATCATAAAATTCAAATCTTGATAATTCATACAAAAACCTCCCTTTTGCAATATTATATGCAAAAGAGAGGTTTTCGTTAATCATACCACTCAAACTCCCAATCGACCAAAATCACACTATCTCCGTCTTTAATTCCTTTTGAACGAAGTGCATCATCAATCCCAAGCTTCTTCAAACTACGTTGCAAATACGCAAAAGATTCATTATCTTCCACATTAATTCTTCGCATAATTCGCTCAGCCGCAGGACCTTGCACCACAAATTCTCCCTTCACAATTTCCACTGTAAATGGCTCTTCTTCCTCTTCCAATGTGTACACAATTCGGTCTTCGATATCCACAATTTCTTCTTTTGGCAGCGTTTTTATAACTTCTGCTACATGGCTAAACAACTCTTTCAAACCATCTCCCGTAGCCGCCGAAACTTTGTACAATTCCAATTGATTTTCTTTCGCCAATTTTTCAATGGCTTCAATATTAGTATCATCCTGCACACTATCTATTTTATTGGCCACAATTATTTGTTTGCGATTTGCCAATTTGTCGCTATACTTCTTTAATTCTTCATTAATTTTATGAAAATCTTCTACTGGATTTCTACCCTCAAGCCCTGCACAATCCAAAACATGCAATAACAAACGCGTTCTTTCCACATGCCTCAAAAACTGCGTGCCAAGCCCAATTCCTTCGCTCGCTCCCTCAATAATTCCTGGTATATCAGCCAGCACAAAACTGTCGCCATATTCTGTTTTCACAACACCCAGATTTGGGTCAATGGTCGTAAAATGATAGTCTGCAATTTTGGGTGTAGCAGCTGTTACTTTGGACAAAATCGTCGATTTTCCAACATTTGGAAAACCAATTAATCCAACATCTGCCAAAGATTTCAGCTCTAAAATAATTTCCTTTTCTTTGCCTTTTTCGCCATCAATAGAAAAATTTGGTGCTTGTCTGGTAGAAGTGGCAAAATGCGTATTTCCTTTTCCTCCTCTTCCACCTTTTAAAACTAACTCTTTTTGCCCCTTTTCAGACAAATCTGCAATCACTTTCCCTGTTGCAAAATCCTTCACAACCGTTCCCAAAGGCACTTTTATATAGCAATCTTCTCCGCTTTTTCCATAGCAATTGCTGCCTCTTCCATTTTCGCCATTTTGTGCCTTAAATTTCTTATTAAATCGAAAATCAATCAAGGTGTTACTATCTGGATCAACCACAAAATAAACATCGCCACCTTTTCCGCCGTCGCCGCCGTCTGGTCCACCTGCCGCTACATATTTTTCACGTCTAAAAGACGTTGCTCCATTTCCACCATCGCCTGATTTAATGACGATTTTCGCATAATCTACAAACATAATTTCCCCTTAAATCTAAATTCTTTAATTTTCACTTCTGCCAAACTGTGATTGCTTTCCAAGCATCTCCATTTTTGCTTGTTGTTTAAGATACATAATTTCCTGATTAAAGGCTTGAGAATTCTCTACTCCATTTATCATCTTTCCATTTCGATCTAATGTTCCAATAAAATTCATATACCCATTATCTTCCCTACGAATTCTCTCCTGTGATAACAACTCCAACAATCCATGTACTTCTACTGGATTATTGTGTGAAACAATATCAATTATACTTTTATCTGTTGCAAAACAAACTGGAATTCCCGGTAAATCGTCTCTTGGCATTTCATCCTCCTGAAAAGTATCATCCAAATAAGCTGTATATAAATATCTTCCTTCCCTATCTTGGGTAACCATTTTTAATTGCATCATTCTCAAGTAATTTCCAGTTTCTACATTAACGCCTTCAAAATATTCACCCCATTTTTCTCCATAACGATAATCTTCTTTTTGTCTAAAATATGGATTTAGCTTTCTTTGTGCTCTTTCTCTATCGGATTGCTCACGCCACTTTTGCGTTTGCGCATTATAATACTCAAAATTCCTTGTCTGATATTCTTCTCTTTCTTGCATTGCTTGTCTCAGCTGTTGATTTATTTCCTCATTTAAAGATTTTCTATGTTTGGCTAATCTATCCACCATTTTTGTCTCAACATATTGCCCTATTACTTCACTTTTTCTCAAGCTATAATCTCTAGCATCCGCATTGACCTCACCAATATAAACACATTCTTGATTGGTACGTACATTTTTTTGAGAATCATAATATTCCGCAACTTTCTGCAGAAGTACTTCATTAATCGGAACTCCTTCTTGTACTTCAAATGCTATATAATCTTCTTCACCAATTTGTATCGCATCATCATCATTCACACAATAAACTGTTGCAAGCATCAAATCACATTTGTGTCCATCACTATGTCTTACTGATGAAACTGGCTGTATTACCTCAATTCTAACATTCTTACCCTGTTTTCCTACCACAAAATCTTCACGTAGTACTCTTTGTTTGTGCTCAGTCAAATCTTCTTGACCTGCATTTAATTGCTTTGTTTTCTTTCTACTAAAAAAATTTTTTATTCGATCTAAAACTCCCATCTTTTCTCCCTTTTATTTTTTATCTTAATTCTTTTCATACAAATCATTATCTTCCCCATGAATATCGTCCTGTGGTCTAAATGCTGGAGACATAATCAATAACATCTTCATTTTTCCAGCAAATACAAAATTAGCCCCTTTGGGAACCTCAACAACATCACCTTGCTTGACTTCCATTTTCTCATTTTCAATACAAAATGTTCCATTTCCTTCTAAAACATAATATATTTTTGAACTATAAAAATTTTTATCATATTTATCATGCCCTTTGAAAACATCTTCAAAACTCAAACTAATATCTTTACATTCTAAATCAAAATTATATCCTGTCAATCCCTTTTGCTCAAAGGAAGGCTCTACTGGCAACTTTTTTATATATTTACTCATCTACAATCAACCCCACTTTTTGATAAACGTCATTCACAATTTGATTAGCTCTTTTAGCCGCTTTTTTCGCACCTTTTTCGTAAATTGCTTTTAATTTTTCCGGATTTTCTAATAGTTCACAATATTTTTGTTGTAGCGGCTCCAACTTCTTGACAATGGCTTCTGCCACAGCTGTTTTAAAATCTCCATAACCCTTCCCAGCAAATTCTTTTTCGATTTCTTCCATTGTTTTTTCTTCTAATAGTGCATAAATCGTCATTAAATTGCTCACACCTGGCTTATTTTCTTTGTCATAACGAACACAATTTTCAGAGTCAGTGACTGCCTTTTTTAATTTTTTTCGAATGTCCTCTGGACTATCGTTCAAGAAAATTACATCATTCAAATTAGTTGCACTTTTGCTCATTTTAGCTGTTGGATCTTGTAATCCCATAATTCTAGCACCTTGTTCTCCGATGTAGGCTTCAGGAATCACAAAAGTCTCGCCATAAATACTATTGAAACGCTCTGCAATGTCACGTGTAATTTCCAAATGTTGCCTTTGATCCTCGCCAACTGGCACCAAATCGGCGTTATACACCAAAATATCAGCAGCCATCAAAACAGGATACGTAAATAATCCACTATTGATATTATCTGCATGTTTGGCAGATTTATCCTTAAATTGTGTCATACGGTTCAATTCGCCCATATAAGTGTAGCAATTCAAAATCCAATTTAGCTTGACATGGCTATCTACATGTGACTGCAAAAATATCGTATTTTTGTCTGGGTCAAGACCTGCTGCTACATAAATTGCCAAAACCTGCAAAGCTCTTTTTCGCAAAACTTCTGGGTCATTACGTACAGTCAAAGAATGTAAATCGGCAATCATGTAATAACAATCATATTCGTTTTGCATTTTTATCCAATTCTTAATCGCTCCTAAATAATTTCCCAATGTTAAATTTCCTGTGGCTTGGATGCCACTTAATATAGTTTTTTTATTTTCCATAATCTATTCTCCTTTTTCCTAAAATCTATTTCAAACTATATTAATCTTGCCATCGCCTCATTCTATATACTTCTTTAAAAAAAGATATTTTCATCATCGCTCCTTCATATCTCAAAAATAATTATCGTAATAATATTATACACATTTTATCCATTATTTGTCAACTTTCCACCAGCGAAATTTGCTATAGGCTAATTTTGCGGAGCCACTTTATTTATGCAAGCAGAGTTGACTGGAGTTTTCAAAGGGACCAGCCGTTGGTCCCTTTGCATGGATGGGTTTTAAAGGGAAGGGCAAGCAGCCCTTCCCTTTAGTTAAAATACGCTACTCCGCTTTCAAACAATTTTTGATCCTTCTTTCCTGGCATATTTTTATAAATATCTGTATAACTTCTCTCAGAATGCCCCATTTTTCCCATAATTCTACCATCAGGACTGGTAATACATTCAATCGCATAATGAGAGCCGTTTGGGTTAAACTCAATTTCCATACTAGCATTGCCTTCAAAATCAACATATTGTGTTGCGATTTGTCCATTTTCTGCCAAATTCTTATATACGTCTTCTTTCACCACAAATCTTCCTTCGCCATGAGAAATTGGAATAGTAAATACATCTCCTAAATTCACTTTACTAAACCAAGGCGACATTTTAGAAGTCACTTTTGTTTGCACCATACATGATTGATGTCTTGCAATTTGGTTAAATGTCAAAGTTGGCATCTGGCTTGTCATATCTATAATTTTTCCATAAGGCAACAAACCTGTTTTCACAAGTGCTTGGAAACCATTACAAATACCTAACATCAAACCATTCTTTTCATATAAATGACTATGAATTAAATCTCTTAATTTAGGATTTCTAAACACAGTCGCGATAAATTTACCAGAACCGTCTGGTTCATCTCCACTACTAAAACCACCTGGCAACATAATAATTTGCGCCTGCTCAATTTGCTTCGCAAATTCTTCTATTGAATCTGTGACATCATTTGGTTTTACATTTTTGAAAACACTTGTATTGACGATTGCTCCTGCATCTTCAAACGCTTTGGTCAAATCATATTCGCAATTTGTCCCCGGAAAAACAGGAATAAACACACGTGGTTTCGCAATTGGCTTGGTACATTTTATGGTACACGTTTTATCAGACAAAATATTTTCTACTGTTGCATTTTCATTTTTCACTTTGGTTGGAAATACCTTTTCAAGTGGCTCTTGCCAAACTTCAATCAATTCGTCAATTGGCATTTCTACATTACCAATTACAATTTTTCCACAATCGCAAGTTGTTCCTAGTTCCACAAACTTACTGTTTTCAATATCTTCCGCCAATTCTATTACAAAAGAACCATACATCAATTCAAAAAAGTTAATGTCAGCTGTTGCTTTAAAACCTAGCTTGTTTCCCATGCACGCTTTTGTTAAAACATCTGCTAGTCCACCATTTCGTACAGTTGCAATAGAAAGCACTTTTCCCTCATTAATTAATTTATGTACGATTTCAAAATTTTCTTTTAAATCCTCAAAATCTGGCAAATCATTTTCGTCCTTTTTACTTCTCAATAAAACGACTTTTGAACCAGCTTTTTTAAATTCATTCGAAACCACTTTGCGAATATCCACCGTACTTACACTAAAGGAAACCACGGTTGGTGGTACATCTAAATCATTATACGAACCAGACATACTGTCTTTTCCGCCAATAGAAGCCACTTTCATTTTTTCTTGTACTAAATATGCACCCAACAATGCTGCAAAAGGCTTGCCCCATCTACTTGGCTGATTTCCTAATTTTTCAAAATACTCTTGCAAAGTTAGCCAAGACTCTTTGTAATCTCCACCAAGTGCAACCAATTTCGTCATAGATTCAACAATAGCATATACAGCTCCATGAAATGGACTCCATTTTGCAATTTCTGGATTAAAACCATAAGTCATAATGGTTCCTGTATTGGTGTAACCTTTCAAAGTAGGAATTCGAGCAACCATTCCTTCGGCTGGTGTTAATTGATATTTTCCACCAAATGGCATAAATACTGTGTTTGCTCCAATTGTACTATCAAATCTTTCCACCAAACCTTTTTGTGAACAACAATTTAAACCAGAAATCGTCTCTTTCCATTTTGCTTCGATGTCTTCATTTCCGCCATTTGGCACAGTGCTCTGTGCCCCTACATTTCTAAATGGAGATTTTGCATCATCTGGTTTTTGAACAGAAACCTGCGCTTTTTTCACATCGCCATTGGTATCCAAAAATTCTCTTGAAACATCCACGATACATTTTCCACGCCAAAACATTTTCACACGTGGTTCTTCTATAACTTCGGCTACAATCGTTGATTCGATATTTTCCGTCTCAGCTAATCGAATGAATTCTTCTACCTTTTCTTTTGCTATCACAACTGCCATTCTTTCTTGCGACTCAGAAATAGCAAGCTCGGTTCCGTCTAATCCATCATATTTTGTAGGCACTTTATCTAAATTAATTACCAATCCGTCAGCCAATTCGCCAATTGCCACAGACACTCCACCAGCGCCAAAATCATTGCATCTTTTGATTAATTGCGTTGCTTCTGGGTTCCTGAATAATCTTTGAATTTTTCGCTCCTCTGGCGCATTTCCCTTTTGCACCTCTGCTCCACAAGATGTCAACGACTCGCTATTGTGTGCTTTGGAACTTCCTGTTGCTCCTCCACAGCCATCACGACCAGTGCGTCCACCTAATAGTACAACTATATCTCCTGGCTCAGGTCTACTTCTGACTACATTTTTCTTTGGCGCAGCCCCAATTAATGCACCTAGTTCTAATCTTTTTGCCAAATATCCGTCATCATAAATTTCAGCAACTTGTCCTGTCGCCAAACCAATTTGATTTCCATAAGAACTATAACCACGCGCCGCTTCATTCGTTAATTTACGTTGTGGTAATTTATTTGGCATTGTGTCTTCAACGGCTTGTCTTGGATCTCCACAACCCGTAATGCGCATTGCTTGATAAACATAAACTCTTCCCGATAATGGATCACGAATGCAACCACCAAGACAAGTGGCTGCTCCACCAAAAGGTTCAATTTCTGTTGGATGATTGTGTGTTTCATTTTTGAACATAATCAAATATTCTTCCTTAGCACCATCCACCAAAATTTCGGCACGAAAACTGCAAGCATTGATTTCTTCAGATTCATCTAAATTTTTCAAAACACCTCTTTGCTTTAATTCTTTTGCCACAATGGTTCCTAAATCCATTAAACAAACATCTTTTGGGGTTCGCCCTTCATACACAAATTCCCTTGATTTTGTATAATCTTCAAATACGTTTTGAAGCAAATCCCACTGAATATCAATTTTCTCTAGTTTCGTAAGGAAAGTCGTATGTCTACAATGGTCTGACCAATAAGTATCAATCATTTTCATTTCTGTCATAGTCGGATCACGCTTTTCTGTTTCTTTGAAATATTTTTGACAAAATTTTAAATCAGCCAAATCCATCGCAAATCCATATTTTTGATAGAATTTTTCGCTATCTTCATCTGTCATTTGAATAAAGCCATCAATGACTGCCACATCTTCTGGTACATTCATATTTTCTTCTAAAGTCTCTAATTTTTCTAAAGAACATTCTCTTGAATCCACTGGATTAATCATGTATTTTTTGATTTTTTCCACTTCTGCGTCATATAGATTTCCATCTAGCAAATAAATTTTAGCAGATTTTGCAATTGGCTTTTTCCCATTTGACAAAATTTGCAAACATTCTGCCAGTGCATTTGCTCTTTGGTCAAACTGCCCTGGCAAAAACTCTACTCCAAATACTTTGGCATCTTTTTCGATAGGATAATCCTCCACAAAATAATCATCTACTTGTGGCTCTGAAAAAATCGTCCCTTTGGCTTGTTCAAATATTTCATCTGTAATTCCATCAACATCATATCTGTTTAAAATAACAATTTTTTCTAATTGCTTTATCTGCAAATTCTCCCTTATGTCATTTACTAAACCTTCTGCTTCTATGTCAAATCCTGGTTTCTTTTGAACATAAATTCTTCTGACACTCATAGCTTTCCTCCTAATATTAATTTCTTATATTATATTACATAATGCATTTTTTTTCAAGGACTTTGTAAAATTTTACATACAAAAGAGAGCATATATATTACTTTTTCTCTAAAAAATAATATACATGCCCTCTTTTTTGAAATTCATTACAGATTTACAATCAATTTTTGGTTACCTTTTGATGTTTTAACTTAAAAATGTCATTTTCATATACAAGACTTTTTACCTCAAGCCTGTCAACTCTATTTTCTAAATGACACACTTGATTGTTAATTCTCTCATTTTTGTCTTTATCGAATAGAATATAATCTCCCATTGAAATAATTTTATCACCATATTCTTGCTCAAATAAAAAATATCGATCCAACATCTCTTTTCGTAATTTTTCTTCTGAATTTCCTATTTCCATTCTTAGTCTCTCTACTGCTGGCTCTAGCTTCTCTTCTAGTATTTGACCTACTTTTGTCTCTAATTTCTCATCTAGCATTTCACCAAATTTCACTAACAATTCATCCATATTCTCACCTCCATTCTTTTTTGATTAAAATTATTTTAACACAGCTAGCTATGAAATGCAAGTTATTTTTTTGACTTTTTTCGCTTTCTATTTGACAATTTTCGACATCAATTTTACATAGCAAAAAGCTCACATCAAAATGATGTAAGCCTTTATTTTTTTACTCATCTTCCAAATATTCACTTGGCGTATATTGGATATCAACCTCTGGCACTTTTGTATTATTCTGATTATTTTCATTCTTATTTTCTGTTTTATTTTCCTTAGATTTTATCTTAATATCCAAATTTTTATCAACAACTGAATTGATTCTTTGCATCAAATCTGGAACATAATCCATTAATTTATCGATAGCAGAAGTATGCTCAATCGGCATAATCTTAATTGAATCTTGCATGACTACAATAAACGCAACTGGGCTAATACTTACTCCAGCGCCACTTCCGCCACCAAACGGCAAGCGGTATTTCGCTTCTTCCTCTTTATCTTTTTTTCTATATTCATTCACTGTTTCACTTTGAAACTCACTGCCACCTGCTGCAAATCCAAAACATACCTTAGAAATCGGAATAATTACCATATTATTGGATGTCTCAATTGGCTCCCCAATAATCGTATTGACATCTACCATATCCTGAATACTATTCATTGCAGTTTTCATAAGACCTTCAATTGGATGTGTTTCATTCATATTTTCCACGCTCACTTTCTTTTCATTTTACTCAAAACTATTATTTGTCAAAAATACATTTTTATTCAAAAAACTAAATTTTGAGTGCACTTTTTTCTTCTATCACTTTTTTTAACTTCTGTTTTACTTGTCGTTTCTGTTTTTGTGAAAACAGTGCTTTTATCAAATTTATCAGATTTATTGACAATTTCAAGGAAATTCTAAAACTTAATTCATTCGAATTGTAAATCGGTACAACATGATAATTATAATTCTTTTGGTTTATTTTCCTTCTATTTTTCGCAAAAAAAATACTGAAAAAAGTAGAAATTACAAATACAGAAAAAGCTGTAAGCAAAACATCTTCTGTTCCAATTTTTAGCTCTACCTTAAATTCATTCAATCTAAAATCAAGAATTTTCAAAAACTCTAAAACAAATGTCATTTTAAAATCCTTCATTTTTAGATTGTCTATTGGCAAATTTTTATAGGGAATTGACCAACCCAAAAAATAAATTCCCTCTTTTCTCAAATGAACACTCAGTATTTTTACAATTCCTAGTAAATAAAGTCCCACATTAATGTCAAAATCAACTTTTTTTGAACTTCGGTCTTTTTGCAAGGACAAAATATTTATTTTCACTTTTGAAGTGACCAAAATTAAAAATACCACAAAAAAAATACTAATCAATATTTTCATAAGCCTTCTCCCAAATATTGATAGTATTTTTTTCCAAAAATTGATAATTTATGCAAAAAAAATGAAATGCCTGGCGGTACTTTAGCAGCACCGCCAGGACTTAAGAGCTTTTTACTAGCCAATTATTTCTTTTTTCAATTTTTCAACAACTTCCATTAATGAGATTTCAACTGCCTCTAAAATATGTCTATAATAAGAACATCTTACATCATATTTTCGAATGCCGGCATACATTTTCAAATACTCTCCCAAACTCTGAATTTGATAGATTGTTAAACACGAAGTTATTACTTTAACATCACATTGTTCAAATTGCGAATTTTCTAACAACATCAATTTAATCGGAATATTAACTTCTAAATGTTTATACTTTTCCAGCTCTTTTTTCTTTGTATCTGCACAAGCATGCGAAATACAAATTGCACATGTAACGAAACGCTCACAATCTCTTACGCTGTCAGGGTTCTTACTTTTCAAAAGCTGCATTTCAGCTTGTTCGAGCCAAGTCGCTTTACCAAAAACATCATCCACCAACTGCTTCGGAAAACGACTTTCCAAAACTAACCTTTTATCTGGAATATACATTCCTTTAGCCGCTTCAAGTGTTACTTGTTCGTCAGCAATCCGATTACTGTTGAAAAACGTTAAAACCTCTTGTTGTTCTCTAGTCATAGCTAGCTCCTTTCTTATTCTTCTACCTATTTACAACAGTATGAATTATACCACATTTTACATAAAAAGTCAAGAAACTGGAGCCGTTATTTTCGCATTTTTCTCTTTTATAGCTAATCTTCACGTTTTCTCTTTGAAATCACAATATCTCCAAAAAGTTCCTCTTGTTCTGTATTAATTTTGCTTCTTCTACTCAGTTCTAAAACTCCCGAAAATGCTGTTACGACTTCTTCTTTTGGTTTTTCTCGCAAAGAAAATAGCTTTCCAAATACAAATTGAGGCTTTCGCACTAATTCTCTAAAAATTTCTTTTACTTTATCAGAAACCGAGTACACATCATGAACCGCTATTTTATCAATATTTTTCGCATTTTCATTTTTCTTATTTTCCTCTTTTTCTAATAATTTTGAATAGGCTTTTATAATATTTTCAACGGTATATTTTTTTTCAATCGTCTGTTTTGGAAGTTCAATATTTTCTGCAAATTTATGAACTCGATTAGAATAAATTTGAATTCTTTCCTTAAACAATTTACTAATTTCTTTAAATTTTTTATATTCGATAATTCTGTTTAGCAATTCTTCTTCTGTAAGTTCTGCCTCATCTTCCGCTTCTTTAGGAAGTAAGCCTTTCGACTTTATCAAAAGCAAAGTAGACGCCATCACTAAAAATTCGCTTGCCACTTCTAAATTCAGTTTCTCTTGCTCTCTTAAATATTCCATATATTGATCTGTTATTTGGGTTATTTCTATTTTATAAATATCCATTTTATTTTTGTCAATTAAGTAACAAAGCAAATCAAGTGGTCCCTCAAAATTATCTAATCTTAATTCATACTTTTTAGTTT
This sequence comes from uncultured Clostridium sp., assembly GCA_948467875.1. Classification (GTDB taxonomy): domain Bacteria; phylum Bacillota; class Clostridia; order TANB77; family CAG-508; genus Scatovivens. The sequence goes on along the minus strand of CAOKFZ010000002.1, from coordinate 171,222 downwards.
CTAATGAAATGATTTTATTCATTTTTTCTCCTCTTTATACTTCCATAAACTTAGGTAACTGATGTTCTGGCAAACCAATTGAAATAGCATATTTTTGCATTTGGTCATAATCCCATTTACTCATTCTATCTAACTTAAACACTTTATGGTAAAAAATAACATAATGAAATTGATCATTTTTAAAATCACAATACCAATTATCACAATGCTTAACGTCTATTAGTTGGCTTAATTTTTTAGCATATTCATTCATTTCATTTTCTTTAATCATTACTGTGTGCATTGTCCATTTATCAAGCCATGGAGTTTCTGACTTTTCGGTTACTTTTTCAATTTGTGTATCGATAATCATTAGTTTTTTCATAATAGCACAATTAGATAAACTTTCTTCTATAATAACGCCTTGATAATCCATCTATTTCTCCAATTCCTGTATCGTTTCTTGTCGATAGCCTTTCTTATATAAAAAATCCCTTACCACATTTTCATCTGAATTTTGAATTTTTTTATTCCAAATTTTTCGAGCAGAATTTATTTCATACTCTACAAGTTCCTCTTCATGTTTACTTATATATTCGTCTACCATTTTTTTACTAACACCTTTCTGGCACATTTTATAACTCATTTCCTTAATAGACAAACTTTTTAAATTCATAAATTCCTGCACACTTCTTTGAACATAATCAAAATCATCAATATAATTTAATTCTTTAAAATATTCAATTGCATCTTCCACAGCACTTTCATCTTCTTCGCAAAATTTTTTCCTAATTTCCTGTTCTGTTCTTTTTTTATATAAAATATACTTTAACATTTTACTTCGCAATTTATCTATTTTTTCAGCTTCTTCAAAATCTTTCCTATAGTCCATAAAACTACTTCCATTCTATTCCTCAGTTTCTTCTTTTTCCTCTTTTTGTGTCTCCTCTTCTCCTAAAGCATTTTCAAAAGCTTTTTCAAAATTGTCTCTCACTTTTTTCTCAATTTCTGCCATAAATTCTGGGTTTTCAATCATATACTGTTTCACATTTTCTCGTCCTTGTTTTAATTTTTGTCCGTTATAACTAAACCAAGAACCTGCTTTTTCAATAATATTCAAATTAACAGCCATATCCAAAATATTACTTGCTTTTGAAATACCTTCTCCATACATAATATCAAATTCTGCTTCTCTAAATGGTGGAGCAACCTTATTTTTCACAATTTTCACTCTTGCTCTATTGCCCATAACTTGCCCATCTTGCTTGATATTCTCAATTTTACGAATATCCATTCTAACTGAAGCATAGAATTTCAAAGCTCTACCACCAGTTGTAGTCTCAGGATTTCCAAACATTACACCAATTTTTTCTCTTAATTGGTTGATAAAAATAATTACTGTTTTCGTTTTATTGACAGCTCCTGCCAACTTTCTCAAAGCCTGAGACATTAGTCTTGCTTGTAATCCCATGTGCGAATCTCCCATGTCACCATCAATTTCTGCCTTTGGAACCAAAGCTGCAACCGAATCCACAACAATGACATCCAATGCTCCGCTTCGCACTAATGCTTCTGTAATTTCCAAAGCCTGTTCTCCTGTATCTGGTTGAGATACAAGTAATTCATCAATATTGACACCAATTTTCTTGGCATACACTGGATCTAACGCATGTTCAGCATCCACAAAAGCGGCTTCTCCTCCTGTTTTTTGCGCTTCTGCAATAATATGCAACGCAAGTGTGGTTTTACCAGAAGATTCTGGTCCATACACTTCTATAATTCTTCCTCTTGGCACACCACCAATTCCTAAAGCAACATCTAATCCTAAGGCTCCTGTTGGAATTGCCTCTATTTCCATGGCTTTATATTCACCCAATTTCATGACTGAACCTTTACCAAATTGTTTTTCTATTTGACTCATTGCGGCATCTAATGCCTTTCTTTTTTCTGCGTTATCTGACATATTTTATTTCCTCCTTCAAAAATTTGTTCCATAAAACTTCTGTTTGTTTTATTGTAACTTTTATTCTCTTTTTTGTCAATACTTTTTTATTTTTATTTTTGAAATTATTAAAATAATTTTATTGTCTGTACCATTTTTCGATATTGTAATACAAATTAAATGCATTTGCTTTAATATTTCCCACCAAACTTTGGTTATAAATAACTACATCTGTATTTCGATATAGACCGATATATGGCACTTCTTCTAAATAAATGTCATATAATTTATTATAATTTTCGTATAATTGATTTTCGTCTGACGTGTTAGAAACCACATTCATGATTTCTGCCACTTCATTTTTGGCATAATTGGCTAAATTATTGGCTCCAAAAAACGTTTTCAAACTTGGAGAATAACCACACGTAATTCCTGTCAAAATAACATCAAAATTTTTGCTTTCTAAACTTGCAAAATAAGCCTCACGATTCAATTGTCTAACTGTGACAAAAATGCCTCTATTTGCCAATTGATTTTTGATATTTTCAGCCACTGCAACCTTGGTTTCATCACTTCCGTTGACGGTAATCGAAAAAGCCAAATCTACTGTTCTTTTATCTATTTTTTTGGTCCAACGATTATTTTTATATTCCCAACCATCGCTTTGCAAAATTTGGCTTGCTTCATCTGTATTAACTTCCACAGACAAGTCTCTTGTATAAAGCCAATTTCCCATATCCAAGCTAAAATTCGATGCCACATAACCAGAACCTAAGCAACTCGCCACAATATTATTTTTGTCAATCATTTTACTCATGGCTTTTCTTACAGCAGGACTAGATAAGACTTCATTTTGTGTATTCAATGCCAAAAAACTGTAATCTCTTGATTTATATTCTATTTTTTTGTAGCCAATCGACCCAATCAATTCTTCCACATTTTTGGATTTTACATCTACAACATCAATTTCTCCATTTTTGAAAGCATTGTAAAGTTCTCCAGCTGAACCATATAAATTAATGTTTACCTCATTCGCCATCGGATTTTTTGCAGAATTCCAGTACATTTCATTTTTCGCTAATTTGATGATATTTGAATCAACACTTATAATCTTAAACATGCCTGTTCCCACGGATTGATTGTTTTTCTCAGAATGATAAAAATCTTCATTCGCATAATATTTCTCAGACAAAACAGGAAATGTTAAATAATATTCAAAAAAATCCACTGGCTCTGAAAGTGTCAACTTAAATGTGTATTCATCAATTGGCTCATAATTTAAAACAGCCGCTAAATTACTCGCATAAACCGTATCGACTCCGTTTTCTCCAGCAAATTTTATTTTATCAATTGTAAATTTCACATCATTTGCTGTCAGCTCTGTTCCATCTTGCCATAAAATTCCTTTTTTAATTTTGATAACATAATTCAATTCATCGGTTTTGGCAATTTCTTCTGCCAAACAATATTCTAGTTTATAGGCTTCATTTAACGTAACTAATGGCTCATAAATCATTTTGCTAATTTCTTGCACATTACGATTATTACTAAGAATTGGATTCATGGTATCAAACCCACTAATCGCAAGTCTTAAATCTGTTTGAATGGTTGTCACTGTGGAGGTTTGGTCAAGATTTTCAGGCACAATTTCCTCTTGATTTTTTACCATTTTGTAAACTCCAAAACCAATTAATCCAATGACAATTATAATAAATATATATTTTACAATATTACTACCCAATTTAAATCACCTACCGATTACTATATATCATTTTTGCGCAACTTGCAAGATTTTTTTGTATTTTTCTCATATTTTTTATGTCCGCGCATAAAATGAAACAAAAAATGAATGAAAAGGATGGTAATTATGTTTGTTTTTAATGTTAAATTAAGTAGAACCAAAATCTTTAAATGGATTTTGGCAATCATGGCAATTTTTTGCGTCGCACTGGCTGGAGCTGGCATTTTCAAAATGTACAGCACCAATCATGAATTGGAAACTTCTCAGTTCAACTGTGTTCCTTCTGGCGAAGTCGCCTATCTAACAGACGAAAATTATACTAATGTTTTAAAAGAAGTACATGAAGATTTAGATACATATATTGGACAAAAAATTTGCTACACTGGCTATGTTTATCGTGTTCCTGAGCTAGAAGCAAATCAATTTATTTTAGCTCGTGATATGAAACTAGAAAACACCAACCAAACAGTCATTGTAGGTTTTTTATGCAGTTTGCAAAATGCAGTGGATTATCCAGAATATCAATGGGTCAAAATCACTGGAACCATTAAAAAAGGAAATTATTTAGGAGAAATTCCTTGTCTTGCAATTTCTGAAATTGAAACTGTTCAGCAGCCTGAAAATTGCATTGTTCCTGCTCCTAATGAAAATTTTATTCAAACTTCTGTCATTTACTAAAAATATGTTGTTGGAAGTATATTTCTTTTTTTTCTTGGGTAGAATTCTCTTAAATTAAGGAGGTACTCATGAAAAAATTGGGAATTATTTTAGCCTGTATTTTAGTTATTATTGGTTTTGGGATTTCTTGCGTTTCATCTTCACTTGGGAATGAACAAACAGAAGTGGCTGAAGAAGCAGCTCCCTTTGAAATCGGCACTGTTACAGCAGAAAGTTTAAAAATACGTTCTGGTTTGGGCACAGAAAATACACAAATCGGTTTATTGTCAAAAGGAGATACCATACATATTTATGGAAAAGTTGACAAGTGGTATATTATTAAAACAGAAAATAATTTAGTTGGTGCCGTTTTTGCTGATTATATAGAAAATAGCCAACAAAATGAAAATCCCAATCAAACTTTGCTTTCTCAAGAAGAACAAATTTTTTTGAATTTAATTAACAATAAGCGCATTGAAAATAATTTGCCTGAATTTCAACTAGACGAAAGTTTGCTTAACATAGCAAGGCTCAAAGCAAATGATATTGTAGAAAATAAGTATTTTGCCCATAACTCTCCGACTTATGGCTCCATTTTTGAAATGCTTCGCACCAACCAAATTTCTTACAACAAAGCCAGTGAAAACATTGCTCGAAACTTAAATGCAGAAAGTGCTATCGAAACTTTGATGAATTCTGAGTCACATAAAAGTAATATTTTAAGTCAAGATTTTAATTACACAGGAATTGCAGTTGCCAATAGCCCCCAATATGGCAAAATTTTTGTAGAGATATTTATTGCCAAATAAATATCTCTACAACCCCTTTATTTCTCATCTCTGTATCCGTTCTTTCCTTGCTTTATCAGCCTGCAACTGTGCCCTTATTCTTTCTTCATCTTCTCCTGTTAATAGCTTTTGAGCTTTACACTCTTTTATTACGATACTTTTCTTTTTATAACTAACATTCGTAACACGCAATAAATCCCCAACAAACTTCACTCTCACAGAAGCATCTGCTATTTCTCCTAAACATAAATTTAGCACAGACAATTTGGATCTATCCCTTAAAGTCTCTGTAAGTTCTCCAATATGCCAAACAGCTCCATGTTTTTTAGCATGTTCCACAATTTTTTTAGCAATAATCCTCACTTTTTTCTGCTCTAATAACTCCTGTTTTTGGCTATCTTGTTCTGGCTTCATTGTTGCAAAAATTTCTACCAAATCAATATCATTAAGAGTTCTAGAATATTCCTCTGTCAAATTTAACTTTCTCTCGTTACTCTTAATTGCTTGAATTGCATTCTTCATTTTTTTATATTGAGCAAACTTTTCTTTATTTTCCTTCAAAATCGTTTCTACACTCTTGTCTGGTAAATACCTTAATGTATCCCTTACCACATCTTGCTCAATCATTTCTTCTATATTCCCACTCACTACTTCTAATTTAGTTTTAGGATTTTCCATACTTTTTACAATTTCATGAATATCCACTTTTGAATTATCTTTATCTGGTGGCAAAGCATTTACAATTTTCTCTTCATTATTGGTTTTTATCAATTTTTTTTGCAATATTTTTGCTTGTAACTCATCTACCACATCTAAAATTTTATCTATGAACTTCAAATTACCACTCACCTTCCTAAAATTCACAAATGCTCCATCACTGCCTCAGAAATCGCAGTAACCATTTGTTCCATTTGCATTTTTATAATTTCTAAATCATTCTTGATATACCCCATTTCAATTTGATAACACTCAATCCCTTGATTCGAATTCCAATACTGATTTGCCGCATAACTTTTATTTCTCCCATCCACATACGCATTTGTTGCAATTCCACCAACTTCGCGAATCGTATATAAATACGGCGTATCTAACGTTATATTGTATGGCGCATAACCTTTTCTATTCGCTGTATTAACATATTCATTCATCACACTTTGCGTAAAATTACGAACATACACTCCATCGCCCTTTTTAAAAGAATTGTTATTGGAAAACTCCAAATCCGTATAAGTCACAATTTTATTTGCTAAACTTTGCGCCAAATCCAAATTCGACTTGCTTGGACTATACACTTCCAGCCCTCTCAAACCTTTATTTCCATTATTCAAATGAAACGAAAACATCCATTTTGCCTTTGTGCCACACGCAGTCGTAATTCTGCCATTAGCATCATACATATTGGTTGACGTATAATCTGCTGAATTGGTATCATCTCTTGTTAATTTCACTTTCAAACCATTGGCTTCCAAACGCTCTTTTAGCAATTTTGAAACAGCAAGCGCAATATCCGCCTCCGTATCACTCCCTGATTTTTCGCCCACATCTTTTCCACCATGACCACTATCTAGCACAATATCATATACATTTTCTGGCTTTTCAGAAGCCCCCACATTCAAACTCAAATATGCAATCTCTTGTTCCTCTACTTTTTTCTCCTGAAATCCAATCTCTACTTTTCTAGTTTGATTTTCCTTTGTCATTGTAAAATATTCAATGGCTCCATATTGCGAAATATTTTCTAAAGAATAATATTTGGGGTTCACACTATTATTCAACTTTAGCCTTACCAAAGCAACATATTCCCCTGCTTCCAAATCATCCAAAAGGCAACCATCATTGATCTGGTCTGTTGTTGTAATTACCAAATTTCCTTCTTGAAAAGTTCCTGAAAGTGGATATGTTTTCTCCATTCCTTCTCCATTTGTTAAATACAACTTCACACTCTCGAAATTGTCTTTTGAAATGCCTGACAAACTACCCAAAAAATTAAAAGCTCGTCCATACGTAAAAAATTCCTTTACTTGAACTTGTTTCGTCTGCACATTTGCAAAAACAGTATCTAGTTTTGAGACTTCAGAAGTACTTTTTCCCTTTGCATGAAATGAAAAATAAAGCCCAATTCCCAAGCCAATTATCATAAATATTAATATCATAAAAGTAAGAAGCTTCTTCAACATCATTCATTCCTCTTTTATTGTTTTTTCTATTTTATAAAAATTTTTCTCATTCGTCAACTATTTCCCCTATTAAATCATAACCTTTGACGCCTATAATTTTGCATTTTATAAATTTTCCAATCATCGCTTTGCAACTATCAGTTGCGCAACTACTGGTTGCGCAACCTGAAGTTGACAACTTTTTTACATAAATAACGCCATCTTCATCCGGAATATCCATATAACTTCTTGCTATCCAGTATTTGTCAGATGCGCTATCCATAAGCACTTCATAAGTATTTCCCACTTTTTCTTGCAACTTTTCTTTGACAATTTCTTCTTGCAATTTCATTAAAACATTCCAACGTTTTTGTTTTGTCTTGTAATGTACTTGGTTTGGCAATTTGGCAGCCGGCGTCCCTTCTTCCTTGGAATATTGGAACGCCCCCAATTTATCAAACTTTGCCCTTTTTACAAATGCATATAAGGTTTCAAAATCTTCCTGCATCTCTCCTGGAAACCCAACCATCATGGTCGTTCGAATCACTACATCAGGAATTTCTTTTTTTAATTTATGTATCAAATTCTCAATGGATTTACTATCACTTTTTCGATTCATTTTTTTCAAAACTGGGTCTGAAACATGTTGCAGCGGAATATCAAAATAGTGACAAATTTTCTCACTTTTTTTGACCACTTCAATCAATTCGTCTGTAATGCTTTCAGGATATGCATACAAAAAACGTATCCATTTAATCTCCTCTATTTCAGCCAACTTTTCTAACAATTCCGCAAGTTTTGGCACCCCATATAAATCGATTCCATATTTTGTCGTATCTTGTGCAATCACAATCAATTCTTGATAACCCAAACTGGCAAGCCTTTTGGCTTCCTTCAAAATATCTTCCATCGGACGACTGACATATGGTCCGCGAATGGCTGGAATCGCACAATAAGTACAATGATTGCTACAACCTTCTGCAATTTTCAAATAGGCTGTTTTCTCGCCTGTAGCAATGCATCTTTCCATGTAATCTAATGTATTTTGAGATTTTGTCTTTTGCCCCAATAAATTTTGAACTTTGCTCCATATCTTGTCATATTCATCTACGGAAACAAGCAAATCTACTTCTGGCAAAGCCTTTTCAAGCTCTGTTTTATATCTTTTTACCAGACAACCTGTTGCAATCAAAAATTTACAGTTTCCGTTTTTCTTGTATTCTGCCATTTCCAAAATTGTATTAATTGCTTCTTCTTTCGCACTCTCAATAAATCCACACGTATTCACAACAAGAATATCAGCCTCTTTTGGCTGATTGACAATTTCAAAATTTTCTTTTTTAAACTTTCCAATCAACATTTCTGTATCAACCAAATTCTTACTACATCCTAATGAAACAAAACCTACTTTCATTTTTTCTCCATTTCCCTTAATTAAATTGATTCATCGCACTATCAATTCCATTTTTTAGCAATTCAATTACTGCATTTTTGGCTTTTTCTATGCCTTGTTCCAATCCTGCTTTTTCTGTTTCTGGAATCGCACCAATCACATATTCAATCAAATCTTCATGATTTTTAGGTTTCCCAATTCCCACACGAACACGTGGAAAATTCTCATGATTTAAAAAATGTGTAACCGATTTTATGCCATTATGCGTTCCCGGAGAGCCACTTTTTCGGATCCTGATTTGCCCCACTTCAATATCCATATCATCATAAATAACCAAAATATGATTGGGCTCTATTTTAAAAAAATTCACAAATTCTGCAACTGCTTCTCCACTCGCATTCATAAAAGTTTGCGGCTTTACCAAAATCACTTTTTCGCCCTCTATGACTGCACTTTCATATTCGCTATTAAACTTCTTGCGTGCCACATCTAAATCATATTCTTTGGCTAATTGATTGATAACCTGAAATCCCATGTTATGTCTTGTATTTGCGTAATCCACTTCTGGATTTCCCAAACCTACGATTAAATACATTTTGCATCTCTTCCTTTCTAAAACTCGTGATAATCGTATCCACAACTGCGTAGCAATCGGTTCATAATGGCAATTCCCAAACCTTCCATTTTGACACCTTCTATCAAAATTATTTGTCCTCCTAATGTATCTGCTTTTCGTAAATTACTAAAAATATTGTGCGCAATTTCTGCTAAATTTTCCTTGCTTCCTATACTGATGAAGCGATGTTTTGACACGACAATATTTTCTTTATGTTCCTCAAAGCCTAACACCACCACATCGCCTTTATAATATTTGATTAAACGGTTCATTTCAAAAATAAGGGTTCCTTCATTTTGTGAATAAATCAATTGTGCTGGCGTTTTGGGGGAATAATGTTTATGTTTTAAACCAGGACTTTCTACTTTCTCTTTTTCGTCAACTGGGGCAAAAACGCCCTCTGCGAACTCCACACATCCTATGACATCTTTAATTTGTTGTGGCGTAATTTTGCCAGGTCTTAAAATATGGGGCACTTCATTTACCACTCTTACGACTGTGGATTCTAGTCCAATCTCCGTTTCGCCACCATCCACAATGGCCGAAACTTTTCCTTCTAATTCTTTTCGGATATCCTCCACACTTGTCCCACTTGGACGACCAGAAATATTGGCACTTGGCGCTACAATAGGAACTCCTGAAAAGGTAATAATCCCTCTGGCAATCACATTGTCTGGCATTCTAACAGCAACTGTTTTTAAGCCTGCTGATACAATGGCTGGAATTTTGTCTGTTTTGTCTAGAACCAAAGTAAATGGTCCTGGAAAAAAATGGTCAATCAACTTTTGTTCCACTGTTGTAATATCGGTTGCTATTTCATTTATCATTTTTTTGTCTGCAATATGTACAATCAGTGGATTATCCAATGAACGACCTTTTGCCATAAAAATTTTTCCAACAGCTTCTTCGTCATAAGCGTTTGCCCCAATTCCATAAACTGTTTCTGTTGGAAAAATTACTATCTCGCCATTTTTTATTAAATTACATACAATTTTCAATTCTTCTGTGTTTGTTGATTTTTTCCAGTTAAAATACATTATCTCTACCTCACGTAGCGTATATTATATCATATTTTTCTGACTTATGTCAATTTCTTATAATGATATTTATAAATTTTTCCGTTCTCCCCATTCTAAAAATTATATCAAAATCAAAGATTTTGATAATTTTTGAACGGTCCCCACAAGTCACTTCAAAATTAATAAATATCATTACTTCTACCCTAAATTTATCTCTTTGTTACCAGCAACCACTTCGCCTATTAAATAAGCTTCTTCGCCACAATCTTTCAAGATTTGCAAAGACTGTTCTACCTGCGCCTCTGGCACAATAATTGCCATACCAATTCCCATATTAAATGTATTGTACATATCATGTTCAGGAATATCGCCCACTTTTTGCATTAATTGGAAAATTTTTGGTATTGGATACGCATCTTTTTTAATATTTAATGCCACTTTTTCATTTAACATACGAGGCATATTCTCATAAAAACCGCCACCAGTAATATGCGAAATTCCTTTGACATTTACTTTAGAAATTAGCTCCAACGCTGATTTTACATAAATTTTCGTTGGCATCAACAAACTTTCTCCCAAACTCATGCCCAATTCTTCTTGGTATTGATTTAAGGCATTTTCGTCTGTTCCTATGCGAAATAACTTACGAATTAGAGAAAAACCATTCGAATGCACGCCACTTGAAGCAAGCCCAATTACTTTATCTCCAACTTCAATAGTCTCACTTTTAATCATTTTCTCTTTGTCCACCATGCCAACTGCAAAACCTGCTAAATCGTATTCACCTTCTGCATACATGCCTGGCATCTCTGCTGTTTCACCACCCACTAAGGCGCAACCTGCTTGTCTACAACCATTTGCCACGCCACTGACAATGCTTGCCACCATCTCAGGAATATTTTTCCAAAGAGACATATAGTCCAAAAAGAACAATGGTTTTGCGCCACAGCACACAATGTCATTCACACACATAGCCACACAATCTTGCCCAATCGTATCATGCTTGTTCATCAAAAAAGCTAATTTTAATTTAGTACCAACTCCGTCTGTTCCAGATACCAAAATTGGTTCTTTCATGCCACTTAAATTCGGTGCAAAAAGTCCACCAAAACCACCAATATCTCCCATGACTCCTTCATTATATGTACTTTGAATTGATTTTTTCATCAACTCAACCGATTTGTAACCAGCCGTTACGTCTACACCCGCATTTTTATAACTCTCGCTAAAACTTTTTTCCATTTTTTACTCTCCTTTAAATTGATAGTTCTAGTATATCATACTTAGCCAAATTTTACTATACTTTTTGGCAAAAAAATAAACAATTTGTGGAAATTTTATGTAAATTTTTTCAAAAAACACTTGACATTTTATGTAAAATATGATATTATATGATTAAGTAAATATAACTTTAATTTAATAAGTTTTCTGTTGACACTAAGTACAGTATTAGTTGATACAGAAGACATAGCCGGTAGGGCAGAAAGGGAACATTATGAAAAATATGGAAAAAATTACACGGCAGATAAACTCCAAAAAGGATCGATTGGAAAAGGTGTTAAATTCCAATGCACCTATTATCGTATCCTTAATGGAAGCTCATGAGAGAAAAATTGCTAATGCAGAGCTTTTTCTCAGTGAGCTGACAGAGGTAACTGAATTTTGGGATGCTGAAACCAACTTGCATCTCGTTCCACTTTCGATGCTTGAAACGCAAACTGCGAAAGCAGATTTTGCCAGTGTCGAGTTTGAAGGAAAATTCTGCAAATTAATTCTTGTGCAGAATTATCCTTATGGAGACCTCTGGCTACTGTATGTAGCATCCGTGGAATCCATCTGACAATCTGCCACCAAACAACCGATAAAGTTTCCTACTTTCTCGGTTGTTTGGCTTTTATTTCCTTTTCATTGCCTTCAAAATTTCTTTTTGCTCTTTGTCAATTCGGTAAGATTCACGCATTTTTTGTAATGCTTTGTTAAACGTAAATTTGTCTAACTGGTTTTCACTTTGCAAATAATCCATTGTTTTTTGATTAAATTTCGCTCCCATTTCAGCAATGGTCCATGCTACCGCCATTTTGACATAATACCCTTCATGCTCTACTCTATCTAATTTTTGCAAAACTTGGTCAACATATTCTTCTGTGATGTAATAATCTAGCATCATAATCACTGCAAAACGCACTTCAAATTCTTCTTTTGAGCGTAAATATGGTTGCACAAAATCCCAAATTTGTGGCAAATCTTGTGGCTTGATTTTTAAAGTTGGGCAAAACGTATCACAAATTGCCCAGCTATCTATTTTAGGCACAAACCATTTTACATATTCTAACTTTTCGTCAATTTCTAATTTTCTATAAGCAATTATCAAACCTTGCAAAAGTACTTCTTCAAAACAAGTGTCATCTGTTTGTTTTAGAAATTCATTCCAATTGTCTTGTTTGGCAATTTTCTGTGCCAATTTTCGCAGCTGCGGCACACGCACCCCTAACATTTTTCTTTTGGTATCTGGACATAATTTTTGATTAAATTGTGCATATTTTTCATCTGCTAAATTCTGCAATTCTTGCCTGATTTGAGTTATCATTTTTTAATCCTCACTTTCTTTTACCAATAAATTAATTCCTAAACTTGAAAAAATCGACAAAATAAAAATCACATAAAATACGTTAATGCCCACAAAATAACTCATTATGCTAAGTCCTAAAAACACAAAAAATTCTGTAAAGCACAAGCTCATTTGCCCTGCTGTAGACAATAATGAATTATCTTCTTGGGACTTTTTTATCTGATTTTGCAAAGACGTTTGCACAGTTGTTTCATATACTTTTTCAAAATTGTCACTCAGCATTTTGTTAAACGAAATCCATATTTTATCTCTTACAAATAAAAATATAGCTGTTATCATGATTTTAATGAGAGTTACAAAATTGTTTGTTTTTTGAGTATCTTTATCGGTTAGTCTTCCTACTAACACGACTGTTACAATCTGAAAACTAAGTGAGCTTGCCATAACTGTTCCAAATGCCACAAAATCCTGCAAAACAAGATACAAATATAAAGGCACAAATAACCTTTCAATAATGTGATTGGTTCTTAACGAAAATACTAATTCATAACTGTCTATATGTTTGAATACATATTTTATCGTTTCTTTAAAGACTTGTTGGTTCTTGATTTGTGGTTTGTAATCCACAACCGCTGTGCATAAATAATCCAGCAAAAAGAAAATCGAAATAATGAGAAGCAGCAAGGTTTGATTGTTTGTCACAACGCCCCAAGTTACAAATATGCTAGCAAGTGCTTGTCCACAAATTCTTGCAATATTTCGCATGCTATTGTATCTGCCACGATGTTCATTTTCAACATATTTGCTAGAAACAGCATCTGCAATTGGATTTGCCAAAGCCCCAGGCAAACTCAATACAAAAACAAATAAAAGCAAATTATTTTGCGCTCCATTTTGTATCATATAAACACCTGCTATTCTTAACATATTCGCCAATATGGCGCAACTTGCAATGCCATATTTTGAGGCAACTTTTAAAAATAAAGGCGAACATAAACCCATGAGGCCGAAGCGCAAACCATAAATCAAAAGTATTTCATATAACGGCATTCCGTTTTTATAGAGCATAACTGTGCCAAATATGTCTATAAACGAGTTGGCAAATATATAGAAAAATTTGGTTAAATAGAGCCATTTGTATTCTCTTTTGTAAAAATATTCTTTCACTTCAAATCAGCCTCTTTCTCAACAAATTCAATATCTTCTTTTCGATATTCTTCTGGCTTTAAACCAAATCGTGTTCGCATATAATCCAAAATCAGAATCATAACAGCAAGTGATGCCAGTCCAAAAACTAAAAACGCGTCCTTAATATTGATAATATCGACCAACCAGCCACCTAACATAGCAATGATGCTGGCAGTAATTCCACCAATGAATTCATACGCAAATGTAATTTTATTGCGCATTTGTGGCTGGCTAAAATTCTTCAAATATTTATATTCTAATATGTACCAATTCGCAGTTACAATTCTAGCCATTCCATACATAAGCAAAATCATTGGCAAAATGGCATTTCCTTCAAATCGAGTTACAAAAAATCCTACCATAACGTAACTTATAATATAGGTCATTGACAAAAAAGTTAGCACTCGATTTTTAAATTTCTTTTCCAGACTTTTAATTAAAGCAACCGAAAGTCCTCCAATAAATGTTAAGATAGCAAAAATCATGGAGAATTGTTCTTCCGAAATTCCCATGTCAACTAGCAAATCGCCTTTGTAAGTATCATATACTGTGATAATTCCATAAAACACAGCGCCAAACAAAATATAAGATTTCATTCTTCTTGAACCCACAATAAATTTCATGGATACTTTCAAATCTTCTGAATATTCTTTTACGGTTTTCATAAATTTGCCTTTTTCGAAATCTTCTGGCTCATAAATTTCTTTGAAAAATACGGAAACAACCGTTGCCAAAATAGCAAATCCTAAACAAATGTAAATTGGTAAATATTGGTTCACCACAAATAAATAACCAGCTGTCAAAGAAGCAATTCCATCTAATAAATAATAAAATGTTCCGCCTTGGGCATCAATTTTTTCGTATAAGCCATCTCCTCCTTTGGTGGAAACCGAGTCGTACAATAAATTAGAATCTGTCATGGATTTAATACTATATCCAAGGGCACAAATAAACATCGACACTAATATGCTTAGCATTCCCTGACAAAATAATAAAATGACAAGATGCAAAGCCACAAAAAAATTGGCTACAATCATGCTTTTTCGCTTTCCAAAAATATCAGAAACTGCAACTGCTGGCACAAATGTTAAAACTTTGAAAAACACATACAATCCACTGATGATTAAAAATTCTGTGGCGGTAATGCCTTTGGTTATCGTAAAAAACAAAAATTCAATCGAATTGTAAAATAACAAATCCCATGAAAGCATTTTGTAAACTGGATATAATTTTGCGTTTCTTCTTCTGGCTTGTTTTAATTCTCGTGTATTCATTTTTAACTCCTTTACACATTGACTAATTTGTAATACTCGCCCTGTTTTTGCATTAATTCTTCGTGATTTCCTGCTTCGATAATTTTGCCATCTTGCATAAATAAAATTTTATCACAATTTTTGATGGTAGACAAACGATGAGCGATAATAAAACTGATTTTATTTTTCGTAATTTCTTCGGTCGCTTTTCTAACAAGCATTTCAGACTTATAGCTAAGAGATGCAGTCGCTTCATCCAAAATAATAATATCTGGATTTTCAACCATAACGCGTGCAAACCCCAGCATTTGCTTTTCACCATTGGAAAACAAATCTGTCTCGTTGTCAATCACTGTCTCATAGCCATTTTCAAACTGCATAATCTTCTCATGTAAATTTAATTTTTGGCAAATTTCGATGATTTGCTCTTTTGAAATTTCTTTTTTCGCATAATTAATGTTTTCCAAAATCGTCCCTTCAAAAATCACTACTTTTTGCATAATATAGCCAATTTTGTCACGCAAGCTTTGGATATTAAACTCTTTGTAATTTCGTCCATTGATTAAAATTTGCCCCTTTTCTAAATCATAAAAACGGCAAAGCAAATTTACAAAACTTGTTTTTCCGCTTCCCGTCCTGCCAATCAAAGCTACTTTTTCATTTTGGTTTACTGTAAGCGAAATCCCTTTTAGCACTTTTTGATTTTCGTTATAGGAAAAATGAATATTATCAAACTCAATCGTTTTAACAGTTGGCAACTCGTTCCCTGTTTCCCAATTTTCTTCTTGTTTTTCCAAAATCTCCAACACTTTTTGATACGAAATACGGCTGATATTTCGATATTGAAAACCTTCAATCACCCACCTCGCATATATTTTAGGCGACGAAATGTAACGTGCTAAAATAATTAAAGCTCCATACGAAACAATCCCTTTTACAATCCCAATTCCGCCCATTAATATCGTCACAACCAACACAAATGAAATAATATATTCATAAACACATGTATAAATTCGAATATTTTTTTCGAGTTGATTAACAATATTTTCATAATTTTTAAGCAAATTTTTCAGCTCACTAATCCTTTGACTCTGCGCATTTAAAGATTTTATCGTCTCAAAACCATTGATTTGCTCATTGGAAAAATTCAAAATTTCGCCATTGATTTTCCTTTTGTATTCCATAAAGCGAAGCGACTTTTTTTGAAACCCAAAAGCAACCACAAATCCAATGGCATAAATCAACAATGTCACACCAATAATCGGAACATTCAAATACATCAAAACCGCTAAACATCCGACCAATCTCAAAAGTCCGCCAGTATAAGAACGGTCAATTCCCCAAGTCCAGTAACGCGCAATTTCTTTTGTGTCATTTAGCATATTTTCCAAAATGCCACCTGCGCTCAGCTGGTCCATTTCAATTTGTTTCATATTTTGCAATTTAACAAAAATTTTTTCGCGATAATCCGCTTCCATGTTTCTTTGCAAATTATTATCTGAAAAATCCTCATAAAAAGTTGCCATGGCTCTTATTACATTGACAATCACATAGGAAATCCCTAATTTAATAATCAGTTTGAGGTCCCCACTTGGAATGGCAAACTCCACCATCACAATCATAAACGCAATAAAAACAACTACCATAACGCTGGTAAGCGTCCTTCCCAGACTTGCATGAAACGCCAATTTTTTATATTCATTCCATATTTTTTTAAACATCATTCTTCCTCTTCTAGAATATTATTTTTTCTCATTTCAATCATTTGTCGATAGGCTTCGCTGTTTTCCATAAAAAATTTATGTGTATTCATTTCTACTTTTTTATCATGCAAAAAAAGCACCTTGTGGCAGGCTTGCACCACATGAATATCATGCGAAATCAATATCACACCTTTATTCATAGCAACCATATTTTCCAAAATCGTAAGCTTGGTTCTCGTATCTAATTTGGAAAGTGAATCATCCAAAATAATAAATTGATTATCTGCCAAAATATTTCTGGCAATGGCCAGCCTTTGTTTTTGTCCGCCAGACAAATTTTCTCCGCCGCTTTCTAACATCGTGTCTAGTTTATCTTCAAAATTTTGAATGTCTTGGTAAATGTCAGCAACCTTCAAAGCCTCTTCCATTTCGCAATCCAACAATTCTTGGTTGGTTATGTTGATATTGCTACGTATGGTATCATGAAATAAATAAGTATCTTGAAGAGCCAAGCCAATATAGTCACGAATACTTGCCAAATTGACATTTTTCAAATTCGTTTCTCCAATCCAAATATCGCCTTCATATTCGTAAAAACCTAAAAGCGTTTTGACAAGAACCGTTTTTCCGTACGCCATTATCGCCAATCACTGCAATATTTTGCCCTTGCTCAATTTTTAAATCAATATTTTCTAGCAAGTTATTTTCGCCCAATTTGATATTTACATTTTGAAAAACAATATCGCCTTCTAATTTCTGGTGTTCCTTATCTTGATTTTCTTCTTTTACCTGCATCAAATTCGACAATTTTCGATAAGATACCAAAAACTGATTGACATCTTTTAATTTATCAACCGAATCATAGATATAATCTGAAATTTTAGTGGCATACGTCAAAAGCACAGAAACAATCGCTAATGTCATTTGCCCTTGCACCACCATAATACCGCCAAACAACAAAATAATGGGCTCTTTAAAATTTCGAATCGTGTGTGTTCCAATCCCATAAATGACACGATATTTTCCAAGCCTCAAATCTTTTTTGCGATAATCTTCGTTTAGAGCCCTAAAATCTGCAATTTCAACATTTTTTCGGTTAAACGCTTTTTGCATTTTGGAATTTTCCACTGCCTCTCTTGTTTTCTCGATAATTTGCTTGTTTGCCTCTAGCGTGTCTTCCACAAGAGGAAGCGAAAATTTGTAATACCAAATCGAAAGCAAAACAATCAAGCCACATAAAACAAATACAAAAATTCCACAAGCCTTATTTAATTCAAAAATTTGCACTACCGAAAAACTAACAATAAAAATCGTATCCAAAAATAAATTTAATTGGGAATTAAAAAATTCCGAATAAATCAAAGCATCATTGTTCACCCTTTGAATGACATCTGAATGATTAATTCCGCTAAATTGCATATATTCTAATTTTGAAATATGCTTCAAAATCATTTGCTTTACATTTCGATTAATCTTCAAATTAAATTTGGTGCTAATTTTACTTCTAATGTATTTTACAACAAATGCAATCGTGTTTAAAATAACAAGCACTAGCACTAAACTCACTAATTTCGCAATCACACTATTTTCAAAAAAGAAGCATGTAATCCATTTTGGAATGACTTCCTCTTTTTGCATCACAACTCCGTCTAACGCATATTGAATAAACATTGGTACATAGACATTTAATTTTGAGCCAATAAGCGTCAAAATTAAAATCCATAAAATTTGTTCTTTGGTTCCTCTCAAAGTCTCTTTTAAAAAACTATTTTTTTTCTTCATTATTTTTCACAAATTCCTCAATTACTTGATTTCTATTAAAACTCGTATTCAAAAACGGCAACTGATATTTCTCACATTCTGCCCTCAAAAACTGACTTTCTTCAATCAATCGTTTGCACTTTTCTTTCAACTCACAATCCGACTTTTGACAGTCCTCTTCTCTTTGTTCAAATTTTCTCATTTGACAAAATTTTTCTTCCACAGAGATATCTGGAAACCCCACAAAACACACATCACAAATATTTTGATTGATATATTTCACGTAATCTTCTGGCGCCAAATGATAAGTGTCAATCAACAATCGATTTTCCTTACTATCTTCTAGCATTGCATTTAAAAATGGCGCAAAATTCCTACTCACATTGGTAAATTTGTCAGCATGCGTAATTCCAAGCTCTGGAAAACGCTTCTGAAAAGCTCTAACAATATTATCCATTGGCATATAAATACAATCTTGTTTCTCTGCTATCTTCTTACAAATCGTTGTTTTTCCGCCTCTTGAAATCCCAGCTATCATCAAATGTTTTCTCATTTTTTCCCTCACTTTTTAACTTCAAATTTATTATACAAATAAACAAAAAAAATAGCAACAAAAAACGACATGAAATAACAAAATATTTCATGTCGTCTTTTTCTTATTCTCTTTCTTTGACCTGTTCGTCCTGCACTCTATTTTGGTCTGTCGTTGGTTCCCCAAAAACAGTTTCCATTGCACTTTGAATTCTAGTTTCCAAACCGCTTTGTTTTTCTAGTTGCAATCTTGCAATTGTCTGCAAATTTTCCTTAAATCCATATTTCTCAAATAACTCTGGATGCACTCCTTTTAATGTCCTAGAACATTCCAAAAGTTCCATTAATTGATTTGGATTGTCAAACTCCATTTTTCCTTCTCTTACATGTTGCCTACTCAAAAACAAACCAATATCTGCCATACTTCTTAGTGCATGATGAGAAGCTTCATCATTTACCAAAGTCCTTCCTTCTTGCGAAGCCTCATAACTATCTCTGCAAATTCCATAAACAAAATTATTTTCCGAAATGCCACATCTCGCAAAATCTTGTGAACGAATATCCCACATTTCTTTTAAAGTATCTTGATTAACATCATGCCCTTCTTGCGCATATTTTGCGCCCAGCAAAAACACATTTGTCATCTCAAAAGCATTTGGATCTTTTGCCCATTCTTCTTTTTCTCGATTTTCTTTAATCCAGTTTACAATTCCTTCACTTCTGCTATTGAACTCTTCTGGATAAATATTTTGACTCAAATCTCTATATTCCATGCTAATATTCCTTTCTTGATTTTAAGAATATTATTGACAATTTAGAAATTTATTTACAAGCAATTTCTGGCAAAAATTTTTTTAATTTATCCTTTGTCTGCTCATACCCTTGTTCGTATAATTCATCAACTTTGCGCCAATCCAAAAGTCCTACATTGTTATGCTCAATGGGCAACAAATAATCCGTTCCGTCCCACTCATAACGAGCCAACTCATGACACAAAATGCCAAACGATTTATCCAAAATTTGAACCACATTATCACAACATTTTTTCGGCATTTTATCCACAAATGCAATACTAATCACTTTATCTGCTCCAATCCTTTTCGTCTCACGCCATGGCAAATTTTCCGCCAAACCGCCATCCACCAAAAGCGTATTACGGTATTCACACGGGCAAAAAACACCCGGATAACTGCAACTCGCCTGCACCGCAGTCCCAATATCCACATTGTTAATGTATTTGATATTTCTTTCATTTTTAATTTGCCCACCAGAATGAAACACATACAATTCCTCTGTATAAACATTGACAGTCGGAATAATCAGTTTTCTTGGCACTTGGTTAATATTTTGAATGCCTTTTGCACCACATAATTTATGGGCAAAATCATAAATCGCCTTTCCGCTATTTAAGCCAATCAGCTTGATTTTTCCAGTCTTGACAAAATTTTTACTCACATTCCAAATATTGTTCCAGTCCCAATACCCGATTTTTCTGGCATATTTTTTGAATGCCTGATAAATCTCATCTGTGGTATAACCGCAAGCATACAACGTCGCAACAATACTCCCAGACGAAGTTCCAGAAATATAATCAAAATGAATTCCAGCTTCCTTAAACGCCTTAATAGCTCCAATATGCGCAGCCCCTTTGATTCCTCCGCCAGCCAAACATAATCCCAATTTCATAAAAAACTCACCTAAAATATCATATTCTAGGTAAGTTCTCTTCGTCACAAAATTTTTATATAGTCTGTTGAATTTGCAATTCGCCAATTTGTTCTGGTTCGTTCTTCTCATTGTAATACACAATCATGTCTTTATCTTCCATTCTCTCCAACTTAAATGTCCCCGCATTTTGAGTTTCATTTTCGTCTTTCAATTTGCTGACATCAATATCATAAACGCCTTCCACAAAATTTCCAGCTTCGTCATGAGTTTCTATAATAATTAAATTTTGCTTCAAAAACTCAATAACTACATCACGATTATACAAATCCGAAATATTTTGATTATTTTCTTTTGCCACATTGTTAAGTTCAATAAATTTTTGCGTGACTTTATAATTAATTTTTTCCAAAACATCTTCCTTGCTAAACTCTGTCTCTACTTCTGCCACCTTATTCAACATACCATTTTTGCCAATCACTTTGTTAATCAAAACCCCTGCAATCGCAATAATGATAATAATTACCAACACTAAAACTTGATATGCTAGACCATCTTCTTTCAACATTTGAATTTTCCTTTCCCAAAAAACTTCACTTTTGTATTGTACTATCTTTTTTGACAAAAATCAAGTAAAATTTTCCAAATTTATTGACTTAACATAAAAAACATGCTATAATATATATAATAAGTTGTAATGTCAACATTTTAGAAGGAGGTGGTTACATGACATTTGATATACAACTTCAAAAAGCAATAAAAACCGCCAAACAAGCAGGTCACCGCTACATTGTGGTTTTGCCTATTAATCAGGAACTTACAGATACCTTAGTTCTTGAGCCATTGGCGCGGTATGACTTAAGTCGGCATATGTCCGTTAAAATTAGTGGGAATGGATATGAAGCTATTTTTGGGAAAATCTCAGATTTTTCCAAATCTTACCTTGAACATTTTTTTAGAAAATGCTCAGAGTTAAAATGTGAAATTAAATTTGAAACATTTTAACTTTGTGCAAAAGGCAGCTGGTGTCTTGCGACATTAGCTGCTTTTTGCAATTCTTTCTTCTCCCACAATTTCCTCAAATTCCTGCAAAATCTGATTGGTCATAAAAATGCCGCCACATGGCTTTACTTTTCCATCTTGCACAATTTCCAGCCTTGTATTGGCTCGGTCGCCACAGAAAAACTTAATCGCACCACGCAGTCTTTCCTTCGTCTCCTCTGGCAAATCTGTCACATCAATCGAAATACCTGTAATACTTTTTGGTTTTTCGTCCACAGAAACAGCATTCCCATTCAAATCCCCTATTTTACTTGCCACAATTTTGACATCTTCATCCTCGCGAATCGACAATCTCCCTTCCACCAGAACTAAATTTTCCTCAATCAAAGCATTTTGTGAAAGATGATACACACTATCAAACACAATCAGCTCCGCTGTGCCATACAAATCCTCGACAGTCACAAAAGCCATAATCGTGTTATTTCTTGTAAACTTCTTTTTGATTTTTGTAATAATTCCCGCAAACTTAACCGTTTGATTATCCTTGTAATCCACCGTTTTCCCAAATTCTTCCAAATCTTGGTTAATCTTCAGCATATTCAAAGTGTTGATATTTGTTGTTTTCTCCAGCAATTCTCGATATTTTTCAAGCGGATGCCCCGAAATATAGACACCAATCATTTCTTTTTCCAGACTTAGTAATTCTCTTTCGTCAAACTCTGGCTTTTGCTCAAATTTATACGTTTTCGCCTGAATCTCTTTTTCCTCGTCTTCGCCCATTAAATCAAACATCGAAACCTGATTTTCCATAACTTTTCGATCACTATTATTAATCGTGTCCAAAATTCCTTCATAAGACGCCAAAAGCGTTGCTCTTGTATTTCCAAAATCGTCAAAAACGCCTGCTTTAATCAAACTTTCCACACACTTTTTATTCACGCCTTTATCCTTAATTCTTTCACAAAATGATGAAAAATTCTCAAAATTTCCATTTTGCTCACGCTCTTTGACAATACTCTCAACTGCCTGTACTCCAACATTTTTCACGGTTCCTAATCCAAAACGAATTTTATTTTCCGATACCGTAAAACGTGTTTCACTTTGATTAATATTGGGTGGCAAAACTTCAATATTCATTTTTTTGCAATCATTGATATAAACGGGAATTTTGTCTAGATTTCCCAAAAAACTGTTCAGCGTCGCCGCCATTAATTCTTCTTTGTAATAAGCCTTCAAATATGCAGTTCTGTAAGAAACCACTGCGTACGCAGCCGCATGAGATTTGTTAAATGCATATTTGGCAAACTCCACCATTTCATCAAAAATTTTATTCGCAGATACCTCATCAATCCCATTTCGCACACAGCCCAGAACCACAATTTCCCCATTTTCTTCCACTTGCCCATGAATAAAAATTTCTCTTTCCTTTGCCATAACATCCAATTTTTTCTTTCCCATGGCACGGCGTACCAAATCCGCTCTTCCCAGCGAATAGCCAGCCAAATCGCGCACAATTTGCATAACTTGCTCTTGGTAAACCATGCAACCATATGTAACATTCAAAATCGGCTCTAACGCTGGATGTGTGTAAACATTATGCCCTGGATTTAGTTTGCCCTTCACATAACGCGGAATTTGATCCATTGGTCCCGGACGATACAGTGAAACACCTGCAATCAAGTCTTCCAAACAATCTGGCTTTAGTTCCTTCATAAAAGAAGTCATGCCGGCACTCTCAAACTGAAAAATACCATACGTATTTCCTTCCTGCCACAATTTGTACACATTTGGGTCATTCATATCTTCGTCAAATTTAACTTGAATTCCTCTATTTTTTTGAATCAATTTTTTGCAATCTTCAATCACAGTCAAAGTTCTAAGCCCCAAAAAGTCCATTTTCAAAAGCCCCAGCTCCTCGAGCAAAGTCATGGTATATTGCGCCACTGGCGTGCCATCATTGACATACAATGGCACATAAGTGTCCACTGGATTTTTCGTAATAACCACACCACAAGCATGCGTGGAAGCATTTCTCGGCATTCCTTCTAAGCCTTTTGCAATATCAATAATTTTTTGGACCGTTTGGTCAGTTTCATACAATTCCCTTAATTCTCGATTTTCTTCCAAAGCCTTATCAATCGTAATATGAATTTCAAAAGGAATCATTTTAGCAAGTTTGTCTACCTCTGCATATGGAACATCCAAAACCCTTCCCACATCACGAATAACACTCTTAGCAGACATCGTACCAAATGTGATTATTTGCGAAACATGGTCTGCGCCATATTTTCGCGCCACATATTCAATCACCTCGCCACGCCTTTCATAATCAAAATCCACATCAAAATCAGGCATGCTAATTCTGTCTGGATTTAAAAATCGCTCAAACAGTAATTGATACTTAATTGGGTCAATATCTGTAATGCCAATCGCATACGCCACTATGGAACCTGCACCAGAACCACGCCCTGGTCCAACCGAAATTCCCACACTTTTCGCATAATGAATAAAATCCCACACAATCAAGTAATAATCCACATAACCCATTTTAGAAATGACGCTCATTTCGTATTCTACTCTGTCTTTGATTTCTGGCGTAGGATTTTCGCCATAACGCTCCGTAATTCCTTCTTCACACAATTTTCTAAAATATGCCTCATGTGTTTCGAATTCTTCTGGCACATCATAATTCGGGAGTTTGGTCACACCAAATTCAAAATCAAAATTGCATTTTTCTGCAATTTTAACTGTATTTTCAGTCGCTTCTGGCACCTCCGAAAAATAATCTATCATCTCTTCTTGTGACTTTATGTAAAATTCATCAACTCCAAAGCGCATTCTATCTTCATCCGTCATTTTTTTACCTGTTTGAATGCACAACAAAATCTCATGATTGTAACTATCTTCTTTTCTTAAATAATGAGCATCATTTGTTGCAACTAAGGGAATGCCCAGTTCTCGTGAGAGTTCAATCAATTTCTGGTTTGCCATCACTTGCTCTGCCAAACCATTATTCTGAATTTCCAAATAATAATCTTCCCCAAAAACTTTTTTGTGCCAAAGTGCAATTTCTCTGGCTTTTTCTAAATCATGTTTCAAAATCGCTTGGTTGACACTTCCAGCCAAACACGCACTCAAACAAATCAAACCTTCACTATATTGTTCCAAAATTTCTGTATCAATTCTAGGTTTATAATAATAACCTTCTGTAAACGATAGAGAAACTAACTTGACTAAATTTTCATATCCTTTCTGATTTTTTACCAACAAAATTAAATGCGAATAACCTTCATCTACACCTGCTTGCTTACCAAACCTACTATGTGGCGCCACATAAACCTCGCACCCAATAATTGGCTTAATTCCTTGTGCTTTACACTCTTTATAAAAATTCACAGCACCGAACATAACCCCATGGTCAGTAATCGCAATCGCATCCATGCCAAGTTCCTTGGCTCTTTTCGGCAAATCTCTGACACGGCACATTCCGTCTAACAAACTATACTCACTATGAACATGTAAATGCACAAATTTTGACATATCAAACTCCTTAAAAAACTTCATTTTTAATAATATATCATATTTTTTTGCACATCGCAACAAAAATAAAAATTAAAATTAATACAATAATTTTTTCATTTTCATCACAAAAAAGACACAAATTTGTGCCTTTATTTTCGCATTTCTTTTATCATCATATCCCCAAAAATCGCATAGCCGACTTCAGGATTCGAAACAAGAACGTTCGTCACAGCTCCTATAAATTTCCCATTTTGAATAATCGGGCTTCCTGACAAACCACGTATAATCCCACCTGTCGCATTGATTAGATTTTCATCTACAACACGAATTAACATGCTTTTATTATCATAATCATCATTTTTATAGACTTTTTCTATTTTGATATCATATTCTTGATTTGTCTTGCCGTCTAAGCTACATAAAATTTTTGCGTTTCCCAGTTCAATTTCGTCACGAAGCGCAACTGGAATTGCCTTGCTAGTATCAATGTTTAAACTTGCCAAATTTTCCAATTTTCCATAAATTCCAAATTGCGTATTTTTCTGCACTTGACCAATTGTTTTTTGATTAAAAATCGTGCCACGAATCTCGCCCGGATTGTTAACATTCCCTTTTGTAATAGACATAACGTCAGAAGTGACAATTTCTCCAGATTCAATATCAATCAATTGATCTGTGTCAGCATCCACAATTCCATGCCCCAAAGCTGCGAAATTTCCTGTGTTTTTCTCATAATACGTAATCGTACCAACACCTGTTGCCGCATCCTTCACCCAAAGTCCAAGTTTGTATTCGTCGCTTTCTGTCTGAACTGGCGTAATATTGGAAGTGACTACGCTGCCGTCCTCTCGGATTAATGTCAAAAGCACATTTTCGCCATGGCTTTGATTTACAACATCTTTTAAGCCTCCAATGCTGTCAATTTCTGTATCATTTACTTTTATAATAGTGTCTCCTTCTTGAATATCGCAATTATGAAACGGCTTTACGACTTGATTTTCCATATTTTCAATTTCAGACATTCCCACAATCAACACGCCATTCGTGTACAGTTTCATGCCAATAATTTTGCCAATCGGCACAACTTCCACATTTTCCAAAGTATCAATCGTGACTTGTTTGACTTTATTGCCAAACAAAGTGACATCCACATTGACTGTATTTTCATTATCATTCGAAGTTCTTACTGTTTCTATGGTATCAACTCCTATAAACTTTTTGATTGCGTAGTTTTCGTTTTCCAGCAAAATAATATGGTCTGGAATTAGGCTAATATTCGCCACATAAATGTAAGTAATCAACAAAATAAAAAAAGTTATCCCAAATTTTAAATTTTTCATACATTTAGGATAACCAATTTTATTAAATTTATAATGCTATTTATGAATTTTACTTCGTATCAAACCACGTTTTTCCAACTTGCAAATCTACATCTAAATGAACTGCAAGTTGCACCGCATTTTCCATTTGCGTTTTCAAAATCTCACTCACAATTTCTTGTTCTTCTTTTAATGCCTCAATAATCAATTCATCATGAATTTGCAAAACAATTTTGGATTGCAAATTTCTTTTGTTCAATTCTCGATAAACATTTATCATCGCAATTTTCATAATATCCGCCGCCGTTCCTTGCACAGGTGCATTCATCGCAGCTCTATCGCCAAATTTTCGCACCATATAATTGTTTGACGCAATTTCTGGAATATAGCGTCTCCTATGAAACATAGTTTCTACAAAGCCATTTTGTTTCGCCTTTTCAATTTCGTGATCCATAAATTCACGAATTCCGTGATACTGCTCTAAATACGTATCAATATATTGCTTGGCTTCTTTTCGCTTAATACCCAATTGCTCAGACAAGCCAAAATCGCTAATACCATACACAATCCCAAAATTGACTGCTTTGGCATGAGAACGCATTTCCTTCGTCACTTCCTCAAGCGGAACTCCAAACACTTGCGATGCACAAATTTTGTGAATATCGTGATTTTCATTAAATGCATTTATCATAATTTCATCTTGCGACATATGTGCCAAAATACGTAGTTCAATTTGCGAATAATCCACATCAATAAAGACCTTTCCGTCTTCGGCTTTAAACAGTTTTCGGATTTGCTTTCCGCGCTTCCGTTCGTGTTGGAATGTTTTGCAAATTTGGATCCGAGCTGCTAAGCCTTCCAGTTGCAGCAACAGTTTGATGAAAAGTAGTGTGAATTCGATTTGTTTTTGGATTAATAAATGGTAACATGCCTTCTACAAAAGTCGAATTCAATTTTGCCATTTGCCTGTAGCCTAAAATTTTCTCAATAATTGGATGCGTATTTTTTAGACTTTCCAGCGTATCTACATCCGTGGAATAACCATTTTTATTTTTCTTTTTATAGGGCAATTCCAATTTCTCGAATAGCACTTCCCCCAACTGTTTTGGCGAATTAATATTAAATTCTTCACTCGCCAATTCGTAAATTTCTTGACTCAATTCTTCAATTTGAGTTTTTAATTTTTCAGACATTTTCTCAATATCAGATTTTTCAGCAAAAACGCCTGTATAGCGCATCTCAGCCAAAACTTCAAGACATGGCATTTCAATTTCTTGAAACAATTTCAACTGATTGACTTCTGCCAACGCTTTCTCCAAAACTGGCTTTGCCTCGCCAATCACATATGCATAAATTGCTTGTTGGGCATTTTTCTCTTCTTTCGGTTCCACATCAAAAAAACTCGTTTGCACATCTTCACTGACTTTAGGATTATTCAAATAATCTTCTATTTCCAAATTCAAGTATTGCCTAGCCACTTCTTCCAAAGAATAACGATTTGTCCCAGAATTTAGCAAATACATGGCAATTCGGCAATCAAACATCATATTCTTTGGTTCAATTCCAACTTGTTTTAGTAAAATATAATCTTCTTTTTGATTATAACCACATTTTAAAATCGCTGGATTTTCAAAAATTTCTTTGAATTTTTCAGGCTGAAAGTTCAAATTATGAACTTTTTTTTCAGATTTGACAAAGAGATGAACATTTTTGATTTTTTTCGGAAGTATTAATCCTTCTTTTTCGTCTTCTAATTCAAAATAATAATTTATTTCAGTTTGTTGTTTTAATTTTTCCATTATTTCTTCCGATTTTTCATCTTCCACATATTCAAATAAATCAGCTATATTTTTTTCTTTTGCATCTGCATTTTCTAAGCCAAAACGGTCAATAAATCGTTTGAAACGAAGTTCCCTAAACCATTTCAATACAGCTACTTTATCCCACTCTTTCACTTGAAATTTTTCCAATGATTTTTCAATTGGTGCATCTACCTCAATCGTTCCAAGGGTTCTTGATAGATAAGCTAATTCTTTATTTTCTAGCAATTTTTCTTTCTGCTTTCCTTTGATTTCTGGAGCTTCTTCGTTTTCCATAGCTGCATACAATTGATCAATGCTTTCATATTTCTTGATTAAATTGAGTGCCGTTTTTTCGCCTATCCCCGGAACCCCCAGAATATTATCTGAATTATCTCCCATTAGGCCTTTTACTTCAATCATTTGCTTTGGCAAAACGCCATATGTTTCCAGCACTTTTGCTTGACCAAAATCCTCAACTTCCGTTTTTCCTTTGCTAGTTCTCGGAATTCGAATCGTAACTTTATCGGTTGCAAGCTGAAAAGCATCTCTGTCTCCAGTTAGCAAAATAACGTCTAAATTTTGATTTTCTCCCCAAACACTTAGGGTTCCTAAAATATCGTCAGCCTCATAACCCGGTTTTTCCAGTACAGTTATATTCATAGCTTCTAAAACTTCTTTGATAATCGGCAATTGCGCCGCCAATTCATCTGGCATTCCTTTTCGTGTTCCTTTGTATTCACTGTACATCTCATGCCTTTTGGTCGGAGATTTCACATCAAATGCCACCACCAAATAATCTGGATTTTCTAGCTCCAACTGATGAAACATAATTGTCAAAAATCCATAAACTGCATTCGTATACGTTCCATCAGCTGTTTGCAACATTTTGCTCCCCATAATGCCGTAAAAAGCTCGATTTAATATACTATTCCCATCAATTACTAATAATTTTTTCAAAATTTCCCCCTCTTATTTGACTTCTTGTACATTAGAAATATCCGAAATTTTTGCCGCAAAATAAGGTAATTCTTTTTCTTGTTCTTGTAAGAAAATTGTAAACGTATCATCCACCAAAAATTCTCTTGGTTCCTGTGGCGCTAAAATGGCTGTTTCTTTTACCATCATTCCTGCTTCACTTTTGATTTTTCCACCTTTTTTATCTAACTCAAATTGAATGGTTTGCAACGCCGTGTCAATTTCGTATTCATTTCCGTTAGAAAACTGAAATGGCTGATTTTCTACTTCTTTAATTTCTTCTTTTAAATCAAACTTGATATTTGGAATTTTCAATGTGTCATTTTCGCCAAATTCATAAATTCCATCATATTCTTCACTTTTTTTCATAATATTTTCATACATCTCGCCAAAATTATCTTCTTTGTTGCCGCGGCTCAAGATGACTTCGTCATTGCTTTTTGTCAATAATTTAATGGCAAAATCTTCTTTTGAATTGTAATACAAAACAGCAACTTGGTCTCTTACAGTCTCCTCTGAGGTCTTGCCAATCCCAAAATATTTTACATTTTCGTGATTTCCAAATTTACCATTTTCTAATTCTGTAAACTCTTGCGGGAATTCAAATTCTTTTTTGAGCATACAATACAAAAAATAATCCTCTGGTCCTGCATTACTCCAGTCAAAATCATCTAAAATATCACTGGTTTCATTGAATTTTTCTTGAATTGCTTTTTCAATTTGTGCTTTCAATTCTAGACTTGGCGCGCCATAAACCTTATAATAACTTGCTTCCGACAAATCCTTTGTGGAAAAAGTTCCTTTGTTCAAATGCTCCACAATTTCGGATTTCTTGTCAAATATAATATCTTGCTTTGCCAAATCATTTTTCAAATCATTCCAAATTAAATTAAAGGTTCCACACCAAGCTGTATTATCTCCAATCTTGTCTTCCAAAGATGTCACAACAGACAAAGTATCACTTTTGGGCAAAGTTTCCACTTCTTTTTTCTCTATTGGTGCAGGATTTGGCACATCAGCCACCCTTTGATCCTCCCTTTTTAGATAAACCACTGCACCTACCACAATCACTAAAATTACCAAAATAATTCCAATCCAAGTTTTTTTACTCATTCTTTTTCCTCCTTTTTAGTGAATGAATTTCATTCTTCTTCCTCATTTTCTTCATTTTCTTTGGCATCTGTAATGCATAATTTGACTTTCATAATTTTCTTATTTTTAATTTTCTCAATTTTATAAACAATATCATTAATTTCCAAAATTGGCTTTTCCTTTTCTGCTGGAATTCGTCCCAAAGCATCAATGAGATAACCAGAAAGTGTCTCATAATCACCTTCTGGAATGTCAATATTCAATATTTTTTTGCATTCATAAATCGGTATTCCGCCATCCATCAAGTATGTATTTTCATCAATTTTTTCATATTCATTCTCAAATTCGTCAAATTCATCAAAAATATCACCAACAATTTCTTCCAAAATATCTTCCATGGTAACCAACCCAGCTGTTCCACCATATTCATCAATCACAATCGCAATTTGCTTTTTATTTTTTCTCATTTCCGAAAATAATTCATCAATATTTTTGGTGTCAGGCACAAAGTAAGCATCTTTGACAATATTTTTAATTTTTGTATTTTTATTTTTTTGCTCAAGCAACATATCTTTAATATATAAAATCCCAATAATTTGGTCCATATTTTCTTGATAAACAGGAATTCTACTATATTTATAATCTTCCGCAATTTCCTCGATTGCCTCTGCCATCGCCAAATTACTATTGAGTGCAAAAATCTCGTTTCGTGGAACCATAATTTCGGAAACCGTTCTGTCATTAAACTCAAAAATATTATTAATCATTTCTTTTTCATTTTGCTCAATCGTGCCCTTTTCCTGCCCAACATCCACCATCATACGGATTTCCTCTTCGGTCACCACTTCTTCTTCATTTCCCGTCACACCAAAAAGTTTGGAAACAATATTCGTAGAAAATTCTAGAAATTTCACCACTGGCGAAGTCACAACCGCAATCAACTGAATGACTCCAATGCTACCAAATGCAATCAATTCTGACTTTTTCATCGCAATCCTTTTGGGCACCAATTCGCCAAAAATTAACGTAAAATACGATAAAATCATGGTAATAATGATAATTGAAATTCCCTTCCAAGTTTCTAAACTAACACTTGGAACCGCACTATACAAAACTGGTGCTAAATCTTCCGCAAAGGCATCAGACGCAAAAGCACTTGATAAAAATCCTGCTAGCGTAATTCCAATTTGAATTGTTGATAAAAATTTACTTGGTTCATTCAGCATTTTAGCAATTTTTTTGGCTTTCTTATTTCCCTCTTTCGCCATGATATCAATTTTAGCATCATTTAGTGAAATAAACGCAATTTCACTCGCTGCAAAAAAAGCATTTACCAAAATCAAAATGACCAAAACTATAATTTGCATAATTTAAAAATTCTCCTCCATTTTCTAATTTTATTTATTGTATTATAAATGTACGTTTTTTTCAAGTAAAATATTAATAAATTTTATTTTTCCCATATTCATCCAAAAAATGAACTGTTTTTTCGCCTTTTCGATACGAAATCAAAGTATCCAAATTCACATTTTGGCTACTTCTAAAAATATTGATATCAATATTTTCATATTTTTTTCTCAGCTCCTTAATCAGCGCCTTTACTTCCTCTCTCTTAGAACGTCCATCTTGATTTTGGCAAGCTGTATAATGCTCCGTAAAACGGCATGCACACTGAATAAACTCCAACCCATTTCGTTTTGCCCAACGAATAATATTTTCCTCTTTCACATAATAAAGCGGGCGAATCAGCTCCATTCCTGGATGTGACGTACTACAAACTTTCGGCATCATGGTTTGCATTTGCGCACCATATAGCATGCCCATCAACGTCGTTTCAATCACATCATCAAAATGATGCCCCAACGCAATTTTATTGCATCCCAATTCTTTTGCCTTTTCATACAAATAACCTCTTCGCATGCGCGCACACAAATAACACGGATTGTCCTCAACATTCACCACACGATTAAAAATATCTGTTTCAAAAACCGCAATCGGAAGATTTAAAATTTTCGCATTTTCGAAAATCTTCTCCTGATTTTCCTCATTATAACCGGGGTTCATGACCAAAAATACAAGCTCAAAATTCATCTTGTGATGCTTTTTCAACTCTTGAAAACACTTCGCCATCAACATCGAATCCTTGCCACCAGAAATACAAACAGCAATTTTATCACCATCTGCAATCATTTCAAACTCTTTTATTCCCTTCACAAACTTCGTCCAAATCTTCTTTCGGTACGTCGTTATAATACTTCTTTCAATTTCTTCATATTTTTCCATTCATTCAACCTGCTTTATCAAATCTTTCACAACTTCCCCAGCCATTATCAAGCCTGCCACAGACGGTACAAACGAAACACTTCCGTGGAACTTTTGTCTCTGTTTTCATCGGCTCCTCTTTTGAATACACTACCTTTAAATTTCCAATATTTCTTGCCTTCAACTCTTTTCGCATCACTTTGGCAAGCGGACAAACTGAAGTTTGGTAAATATCGGCTACTTCAAATTTCGTCGGATCCAACTTATTGCCAGTTCCCATACATGAAATAATCGGAATATTTAGCTTTTTTGCCCTCTCCACTAACTCAATTTTTGCCGTCACTGTATCAACACAATCCACGACATAGTCCATTGTTTTATCCAAAATTTCTGGACTATCTGGCAAAAAAAACGTTTGCCATGTTTTTATTTTTGCCTCTGGATAAATTTCCAAAATTCGCTTTTGAGCAACTTGCACTTTGGGCAAACCAAGTGTCTCACTTGTTGCAATGATTTGCCTATTCAAATTCGTAACATCCACTATATCCTTGTCAACCAACACAAAATTGCCAATTCCAGCCCTTACCAAACCTTCCACAACATAGGAACCAACACCACCAATCCCAAAAATAGCAACTTTTGCTCTATGCAACTTTTGCAAATTCTCTTTTCCAATTAAACTTTCCGTTCTCAAAAATTGATTTTGCATGATTACTCCTTTTATCTTCCCTCGTCATCTGTTTGCTTACTAAATTCCTCCATTATAGTCGCAAACATTTTTCCATAATTTCCTTTTTCCCAGTCAGCCACAATTTTTTCTTCCACTTCTCGAAAAAAATCTTCCTTTTTTATATTTGCTGCCTTTTCTCGTTCTATATCTCCCGAAAATCCAACATCTTGCGGTGTAATATTAAGCCCAATTACTTCTTTTAAATATTGAAACACGCCCCTATAATCTGTATATTCAAACTCTTTTACCAATTCGTTTGGCATTACATAATCTGGTATAATATATTCTTCTTCATTAAACTCTTCTAAATCCATAAACTGCGGAACCAAATCAGGCTTGTGCGGTTTCAAACAATAAACCTCTTCTGGTTTCATTTTCAATATATACACACTCCCTGCCTTATCTCCCACTTTATGGCAAAATTTTGTAGTAAGTGGCAATTTTGTCGTCGCAGAAATAAAATAGCCTTTTCCAATTTGAGAATGTTTTTCTAGCATAGAATTGGCGTCAAATGCGGATTTCTCCTACAATACTCTTGCAAATTCATGCGCAACTGGCAATAGGGATAAGCAAAAAAGCCACTCATTTGCCCCGCTTCAGCACCTCGCAATAGATAAATAAATCCATTCTTAATAAATTTAGGATTTGGTTTCTGTGTACCAGAAATCTTAATCGGTCCACTTCTTTTGGGAAAATTATTTTGTAACAAAAGTTGTTCCACATGCCTTCCTAAATCCTGATTTTCTTCATATCGAAATACACAATTTCTTGCAAACAAATTTTTTAAATCTTCGCCTTGATTTACTGCTGCAAAAATTGGTTCGAGTTGTTGTTTTTCGCCGCTCATCCAATTTTCAACTAAATTTGTCAATCCATCATAAACAAAATCAAGAGCATCTGTATCTACATTTTTATTTTTTAATTTTCCATTTCTTAAATCCTGAAATAAAATTTGAATTTCTGGTTCACGTCTTCCTATTTCACGGTTCAGATATTTTTCTAATTCCTTTAATTTCTCTTCTGATATATCATTTAAATTCATAAAATTCTCCTCTTATAAAAATTATAACATAAAACTCTTGTTTTGGCAAATTTTTCAAAAAAATAGAAGACCGTATAAAATACAGCCTTCTACTTCACTTCAAACCCTGCTTCTTCCACAACTTCCTTAATTTTGCTATCCTCAATTTCCTTGGTACTTTCAATCATCGCATTTTTATTCTCCAAACTTACTTCCACCTTTGTCACACCCTCAATGCCTCCTAGTGCCTTTTCCACACTCATTTTGCAATGATTACATTGCATTCCTTCAATTAAAATCGTTTTTGTCATAAATTTTTCCTCCCTTTTTATTTCACATCCTAAATTGCAATGTGCCTTACCTTTAAAATTTCGTAGTCTCAGTGCATTCATCACAACACAAACAGAACTCAAACTCATTGCTGCTGCCCCAATCATTGGGTTTAATCTCCACCCAAAACTCAAATAAAATACGCCTGCCGCAATGGGAATTCCAACCACATTATAAAAAAACGCCCAAAACAAATTCATTTTTATATTACGTATCACCGCTTTGCTGAGTTCAATCGCACTTACCACGTCCAACAAACTATTTTTCATCAAAACACAATCTGCACTTTCTATCGCAATATCCGTTCCAGCGCCAATTGCAAGCCCTACATCTGCCTTCACAAGTGCTAGACTATCGTTAATTCCGTCTCCCACAAATACCACTTTTTTGCCATTTTGCTGCAATTTTTCGACTTCCTTTTCCTTATCCTGTGGAAGAACCTCTGAAATTATTTTGTCAATTCCAAGTTCTTTTCCAATTTCATTTGCCACAAACTGATTATCGCCAGTCAGCATGACCACTTCTATTTGCTTTTTTTGAAGAGCCTGAATTGCCTCAAAACTATCACTTTTGACTTCATCTGAAATTTCAATCGCACCCAAGATTTTCTTGGCATTTGCCACAAAAATCAATGTTTTTGCTCCATGAATTTTATCCATAATCGAACTTACATCAATCTTATTTTCTTTCATCAAAGTACTGTTTCCAGCAAAATATCCTTCGCCCTCCAGCTTTCCTCGAATACCCCTCCCGGGTATATTCAAAAACTCTTTCATTTTTAATAACTCAATATTTTCTGCCTCCGCCTTTTCAAGCACCGCCTCTGCCAATGGGTGTTCCGAATTCTGTTCCAAACTTGCCGCCATTTGCAACAAGTCTCTTTCCTCTATCATACTTACCATGCCTACAACCTTGGGCTTTCCCTCTGTAATCGTCCCAGTTTTATCCAGCACAACTGTGTCAGCCAAATGCAGCGTCTCCAAACTTTCTGCTGATTTTATCAAAATCCCATTTTCTGCCGCTTTTCCCATTCCAACCATAATCGCAACAGGCGTAGCAAGCCCTAAAGCACAAGGACACGAAATGACCAAAACCGCAATTCCGATACTTAGCGCAAACTCAAAACTTTGCCCCTGCAAAATCCAGAAAACACACGCTAGCACCGAAATCGCAATCACAACTGGCACAAACACACCACTGACTTGATCCGCAATTCTCGCAATTGGCGCTTTTGAATTTCCAGCCTCCTCCACCAATTGGATAATTTGCGCAAGCGTCGTATCTTGCCCTACTTTTGTCACTTTCATTTGGCAAAAACCATTTTTATTCATGGTACCTGAAACCACTGTATCCCCAACCGATTTCTCCACCGGAATGCTCTCTCCTGTGATACTCGATTGATCCACCCAAGTATTGCCTTCCACAATCGTTCCATCCACTGGAATTCCGCTACCAGGTTTGATAAGCACAATATCTCCAATCACAATTTCTTCTACACTAATTTGAACCTCTTTTCCCTCTCGCAAAACCACCGCCGTCTTCGGCGCCAAATCCATCAATTTGCGAATGGCATCACTGGTTTTTCCCTTGGATTTCGTTTCCAAATATTTTCCCACTGTAATCAAAGTCAAAATGGTTCCAGCTGACTCAAAATACAAATCCATCGAAAATTTCTGAACCAGTTCTATTTTTCCGTGCCCTAACCCATAACCAATCTGAAAAATCGCATAAATTCCATAAACAATAGCAGCTGTGCTACCAATCGCAATCAGCGAATCCATGTTAGGGCTTTTCTTGAATAATCGTTTAAACCCCACAATAAAATAATTTCGGTTCAGATACACAATCGGCAAAACTAGCAAAAATTGTACAAACCCAAAACTCAGCGCATTTTCTACTCCATAAAACATACGATTTACAACTTGCGGAATTGGCAAACCAAACCACTCATAAAACATGTGATACATCGCAACATACATCAAGGGTACCCAAAAAACAATCGACCAAATGAGCCTTTGCTTCATGGCTTTTGTGTTTTCATCTTCGCTAGCAATATCTGCTTTTTTCGCTTGTTTCGAAGCCTCACTTAAAACAGCGCCATAGCCAGCATCCACAACCGCTTTTATAATTGTGTCATTATCTAAAATGCTTTCGTCATATTGAACCACCATATTGTTCCCCAGCAAATTAACATTAACACTTTGCATACCACCGCAGTTTTCTTACCGCTTTTTCCACATGTGCCTGACAACTACTACAAGTCATTCCTTGAATATCAAATTTGACTTTCTTCATAAAACTCCTTTCTATTGTAATTTTTTGATTACTTGCATTACATCATCTAGTATATCTATTTTCCCATTTTGCACATCTTGTTTCACACAAGTTTTCAAGTGAATTTCTAAGATTTGATTTCCTAAACTTTTTAATGCTTGGCTTGCTGCTGCAATTTGAATTAAAACATCATCACAATAGCGGTCTTCTGCAATCATTTGATTAATTCCTTTAATTTGACCTTCTATAATATTTAACCTTTTGCTCAAATCCTTTTTCGTTTCTTCATCCCTGTGCGTTAACCTTCTTTGATTATTACTTGTTTTATCACATTCACTATACTCCATTTTATTACCTCTGGTAAAATTATATACCCCCCGGGGGTATTTGTCAAGAAAAAAAGAAGAGCCAAAAGCCCTTCTTATAATTTTTCATTTATTGAATTTCCCACTGTGTTTCATTCCAATTATTAAACATAGAAGAATTCATCGAAACAATTGGAAAAATCGAATTTAAACTCAAATTTTCTCTAAAACTGGCTAAATTGAAACTAGAAGTAGCTAATATTTTAAAATAAAATATTAGCTAAGTTATCCGTAATTCACTTCGTTCAAACGGCTAACTTATTTTAGGGGTATTCTAGATTTTATACGAGACTTTTCACTTTTTTGACAACGCATTTTAAGCCACGAGAAGTCCCTTAAAATTAAAAAGTATACATAACTATTGTCTAAGGCATTAAATGCCTTAAATTGAATTTTAGGCATTTTTCCAGCGATTTGGATTTTTGAAATATTTTTCTATTCCACATACAGCACCATACGAAAACCCAGTCCAGTAGAAGTTTGTCTATTCTGTTCTATAATATAATAAAAATTATAACGAAAAGTAGCAAATTCTTTATCTCCAGCATGTACAGCATCTCCTCCTCTAAATACAGCCGTATTTTCACCATAATTTGCAATTTCTGTTGTCCATTCCCAAACATTTCCTGCCACATCATAAATATTCTTTTGGGCTGTATTTTTTCCTGCTGCTGTTTCAAATATGCCTGTTGGAAATCTAAAAGCTTCTCCCATCTTCTTAGAAAAATTACTACTCAATATCCAATCTTTTGTACCACCGACTATTCGAATGATATACTTGCAAATAATTTTTACTTTCAGCATATGCGCAATTTCCCCAAGTAGTACAATCCGAATCACAAACATCCCAGCCAATAAACTTACACATTGCATCCCACTGACTTCCCGTCATTGCTCCGCTTTGAAATGCTACTGTGCCTTTTGTATTATCTGCATTTCCACTTTTCCAATGATTGGCTATTTCTAAATTTTTATCTTGTGTAATCCCCACAAGCGGTTCATTTCCTAATTTTACTGTAATATTAGCATTTAAAGTAGATGTATCTATTACTACGTCATGTACTACACTTTCTATTCCAGCTTCATATCGTCCTACCCAAAATCCTCCTGCTTTTTTCACGATTGGATATTCTGGTTGTTGCGCTGTTACTGAGTTTTCTACTGCAATTCCAAAAATATTGCTTACCCCTAATTGATCCCCTTTGACTGCATTTGCTGGATTATTAGCCAAATCACTGGCCGTTTCATTTGTTGGCGAATTCAAATAATAATTATTCGTTCCCAACTTTTTGCTATATGCCTCATCATTAGCAACTGGTATCCACACGAACTCATTTCCTTCACTATCTTTGATAACATATCCTGTGTCAACCGTGCCCTCAGTGTGTGCAAAACCTGTTGGAATATGCTTTTCAGGGTGCGCCGCATGCCATGCTTGTCCATACTCCCAAACCGCATATAAAGTTGTATTTCCATTTACTGTGAAACTTCCTGAATTTGTAAACTCAGGCGTCGTCGCTGTGCTACTTCTTGCCCAACCTAAAAATATGCATCCTGTTTGGGTTGGCGTTTTTGAAAAATCCACTGTTACTGTTTCGCCATTTTCATGCCTACTGTTTGCAGGTCCGCCTTGTCCTCCATTTGGATTATACGAAACTGTATATTTAGTTATAATTTGGCTTCCATTAAATTCTCCATCAATGCTTACGCTTCCGTCTGGATTTAAGGTTCCAATTTCCAAGCCTTCATAACTTAATTTTCCGCTGCTATCTACTCTAATTTCTGCCCCATTAGACAGCTCTACGCCTTTTTCCAACTCTGCTTTCACATAGTCATTCACATTTGCAAAATTGTTATCTGTCATATAATAATCCATTTGCAATTCCGCGATTTTGAGTTCAATTTCTTCCTTGATTTTCGCCATGTTCGTGATGTCAACTGCTTTTGTCGCTTTTCCCAAAATTCCGTTACTCCCTGCTACTAAATTAATTGAAACACCTGCTAAAATCAACAACACAATAATGGTCACAACAAGTGCCACTAAAGTGATTCCTGAGGCTGTTCGAAATTTATAAGTTACAGCCCCAGAATGCAGTTTACTTGTTAAACTGTATTTCTTATTTTTTGGTTTGCCCAAACGCCCTCCTACATTTTTTTGTTTCATAAAAAATCCTCCCTTTTACTTTTTCTACACAAAATTTGTATGATAAAAGTATATCGGATTAATTTTATTATGTCAATAAATGTTACTAAATTGTAATCATTGTTACAAAAACGTAATAAAATTATAAGGTACCAAATTAAATGATTTCATTATACTTTACATAATTTTAGTTGTAAGATTTATTTTTCTTTCTATATTTTTCGGTTCTCAAGTTTGATACAAAAACATATATTTTTCTAGGTGATTTACGTGAATAAAAAATTTAAAAATTTTCTCATAAATAGCGCAATGCTAGTGATTTCCTCTATTATTTTTCGCATCCTTGGCATTTTTTTCAACAGCTTTATCACACAAAAAATTGGCAAAGAGCTGCTTGGAACGTTTAACCTCGTTATGTCTGTTTATCTTTTTGGGATTACACTTGGAAATTTCGGTATTAACCTCGCCGTGACGCGCCTTGTCTCAGAAGAACTCGCCATTGGCAATCAAGAAGGTGTGAAAAAAATAGCCAAACGCTGCATTTTTTGGAGTTTTATTTGTGGAATTTTAGCAAGTACCGTTTTTCTGCTATTTTCAGACTTTATTCTGAAAATTTGTCTACATGGAAAAACCTCTAAAAATGTCATTTATGTCATGTGTATAGCCATCCCATTTATTTCAATGTCCTCCGCAATATCTGGCTATTTTGTGGCAATCAGGCGTGTTTACAAATCGACTATTGCACAATTTTTTGAACAAATTATCAAAGTGGTTATCACAGCTTTTTTTCTAGAATTATTTTTGCCAAATGGCTTAGAATACGCTTGTTTTTCACTCATTTTAGGAGATTTCATTTCAGAAGTATTCTCCTTTGTTTGCAACTATTGGCTTTATTGGGCTGATGTCAAAAGATATCAAACATCTTACACAACCCATTATCCGCTCCAATTTTACAACAAAAAAATCTTCAAAATTGCCACACCAGTTGCCATAACCTCTTTTATCCGTTCAGGATTATCAACTTTGAAACAAATCGCCATTCCTCTTAGTTTTGAAAAAGGCAACATGGATTGCTCCAAAGCATTGTCTATTTATGGCGAAATTAACGGTATGGCAATGCCAATTGTGCTGTTTCCCAATGTGATTTTTTCGTCCATTAGCAGTCTGTTTGTCCCAGAATTTGCTGCTTACAACGCGCAAAAGCGACAAAAAAGCATTAAAAACGCCACGACTACAATTTTTTTGATTGCCACCAGCACTTGTTTTTTTGTTAGTATTTTTTTGTTTGTCAATGCTGAAAATTGGGCACAATGGATTTATCATGACATCAGTATTGCAACTTACATAAAAATGTTGGCACCACTTAGTATTTTTATTTTGCTTGATGCCGTTATAGAC
The DNA here is from genome assembly GCA_948467875.1 of uncultured Clostridium sp. GTDB lineage: Bacteria > Bacillota > Clostridia > TANB77 > CAG-508 > Scatovivens. The sequence continues at coordinate 130,026 of CAOKFZ010000002.1, read as the reverse complement.
AATATTTTAAAAGGTCTAGACGCCCAAAATTCTGTTATGTTTATTAATATTTTAGACACGTTTTCAGATGTTATTTTGATTTATACTTTGGTACCAAATTGGGGCATTCCACGGTTACATATTTTCGATTTATTTTAGCGAAATTTTCAATTTTATACTAAGCATGGGAAAATTGATTAAAATCGTGTATTTTAAGAAAAAACAAACTCCTTGAAATTTTTCAAAGAGTTTGTTTTTGATTTTCAGCTAACTTCATTCTATTCCACATAAAGCACTATACGAAAACCAACACTCCACTCGCTCCTCATCGTAGCAGAACGTGGACCATAACGACTCGCAACTACATACACAGAACTGTCGTCATAAGCACTACCACCACGAAAGACCGTGTTTGCGCCATCAGCATATTGAGGCACCTCTGTTGTCCATTCCCATACATTTCCTGCTACATCGAAAATATTCTTTTGCACTGTATTTTTATTGCTATCATTTATAAATGTTCCTGTTGGGAATATCCAACGATTTGTATCATCATCTTTTTTCTGTACATTATTTTCTGTAAACCAGTCACTTCTTCTGTCCATTGCGTGTGTCAATGATGTATAAACTTTACTTTTCACATTTGAATAATTTCCCCAACTACTACAATCTCCATCTGCTATATTCCAACCAATAAACTTACACATGGCATCCCATTGACTTCCGGTAATCATTCCACTTTGAAAAGCCACTGTCCCATTTCCTGCATTTCCACTTTTCCAACTATTAGCTATTTCCAATGCTTTACTTTGTGTAATCATTCTTGCTGGCTCATTTCCCGCTTTGACTGTAATTGACTTACTTGCCCAATAGGCATTTGCATCTGCTGATTTATCATTTGACCATTCTGGTATTCCTGCTATATAACTTCCTTCTCCACGATCTATGCCCTCTGTTCCAGCTTCATATCTTCCTACCCAAAATCCTCCTGCTTTTTTCACAACTGCATATTCTGGTTGTTGTGCTGTAATTGAATTTTCTATCGTTGTTCCTAAAATACTTGTCATCCCTAATTTGTCGCCTTTGATTCCATCTGCAATTGAAGTTGCTGCCACATCATCTGCTTTTAACATATAATTATTCGTTCCCAACTTTTTGCTATATGCCTCATCATTAGCAACTGGTATCCACACGAACTCATTTCCTTCACTATCTTTGATAACATATCCTGTGTCAACCGTGCCCTCAGTGTGTGCAAAACCTGTTGGAATATGCTTTTCAGGGTGCGCCGCATGCCATGCTTGTCCATACTCCCAAACCGCATATAAAGTTGTATTTCCATTTATTGTGAAACTTCCTGAATTTGTAAACTCAGGCATCGTCGCTGTGCTACTTCTTGCCCAACCTAAAAATGTGCATCCTGTTTGGGTTGGCGTTTTTGAAAAATCTACTGTTACTGTTTCTCCATTTTCATGCCTACTGCTCGCAGGTCCGCCTTGTCCACCGTTTGCATTATATGAAACTGTATATTTTGTTACGATTTGGCTTCCATTAAACTCGCCATCAATGCTTACACTTCCATCTGGATTTAGTGTTCCAATTTGAACTCCATCGTAATTCAAATTTCCATTACTATCTGTTGTGATCACGGCTCCACTTGGAAGCTCTACTCCTTTTTCTAATTCTGCTTTCACATAATCATTCACATTTGCAAAATTATTATCTGTCATATAATAATCCATTTGCAATTCTGCAATTTTAAGTTCAATTTCTTCCTTGATTTGCGCCATATTGTTCACATCTACTGCTTTTGTTGCCCTCCCTAAAATTCCATTACTTCCGTGCTACTAAATTAATTGACACACCTGCTAGAATTAATAATACAATAATTGTGATAACGAGTGCAATTAAAGTAATACCTTTTTTACTTTTTTTGTAAATAACATTTTCTTTTAACATCTTTTGTTTCCCCTCTTTCTTTTTTATTATAAAGCTAGTTTACATCAAAAAAGAAAAAAATATAAGGTGTCAAATTAAATGACGTCATTATGTTTTACATAATTTTAGTTGTAAGTTTTTATATTTTCTTTGCAAGATAAAATTTCCTATCTAATTGTTTTCTTAACATAAATTCAAAAAAACCGAAGTAATCCCTAACATTACTTCGGTTTTTATACAATTCTTATTTGGCATAATCCACTACCCTAGACTCTCTTACAACATTGACTTTTATCGTTCCTGGATATTCCATTTCGTTTTCTACTTTTTTGGCAACTTCTCTTGCCATAATGACCATTTCACTATCAGAAACTTTATCTGGCTTTACAATCAATCTTACTTCACGTCCTGCTTGAATCGCAAATGATTTATCCACACCATCAAAAGAATTCGCAATTTCTTCTAATTTTTCCAATCTCTTGATATAGGTTTCCAATGTTTCACGTCTTGCTCCTGGACGAGACGCTGAAATCGCATCCGCTGCTTGTACCAAAATAGCTTCAATTGTTTCAGGTTCAACATCGCCATGATGCGCTTGCACTGCATTAATCACAACATGATTTTCCTTGAATTTTCTAAGTACATCCACGCCAATTTCCACGTGGGTTCCTTCCATATCATGGTCTAGCGCTTTGCCAATATCATGTAGAAGACCTGCACGTCTTGCTATTTTTGAATTAACTCCTAATTCATCAGCCATCATTCTAGCTAAATTGGCAACTTCCATGGAATGATTTAGCACATTTTGTCCATAACTTGTCCTATACTTCAATTTTCCAATCAGCTTAATCATCTCTGGATTCAAATTATTGACACCTGTTTCCAAGGCTGCTCTTTCGCCAGCTTCCTTAATCGACAACAAAACTTCTTCCTTCGCTTTTTCAACCATTTCTTCAATTTTAGCAGGATGAATTCTACCATCATCAATTAATTTTTCCAAAGCAATTTTAGCAACTTCTCGTCTTAATGGGTCAAACCCTGAAATAATCACAGCTTCTGGTGTATCATCAATAATCAAATCAATCCCAGTTAATGTTTCTAATGCTTTAATATTTCTACCTTCACGACCAATAATTCTACCTTTCATATCATCACTTGGCAAAGAAACTACGGATACCGTCGTCTCAGAAGTATGGTCTGCGGCACATTTTTGAATCGCACTTCCAATAATTTCTCTCGCATTTTTATCTGCTTCTTCTTTGGCTTTTGATTCTAATTCTCTAATTTTCGCAGCTTTTTCTTGAGTTAATTCATCTTCTAATTGATCTAACAATATTTTTCTTGCTTGCTCCTGTGTCAAACCAGAAATCCTTTGCAATTCCTCCAACTTTTTGCCATGCAATTCCTCAATTTCCTGTCTTTTTTGCTCGCTATCTGTAATTCTTCTCTGAAGTTCTTTTTCTTGTAAATCAAATTGAGCTACTTTTTTATCAAAGTTCTCCTCTTTTTGAATTAATCTTTTTTCTTGTGATTGAATATCGCCTCTTCTTTCTTTAATCTCTTGATCCAATTCATTTCGAATTTGTAAAATTTCTTCCTTCGCTTTAATCAATTCTTCTTTTTTAGAATTTTCAGCTTCTATTTTAACATTTTCTAATATCCTTCTAGCTTCTCTTTCTGCACTTTGAATTTTAGATTCTGCTGTTTTTTTCCTAATTTTTACTCCGATTGGAATAAAAATAACAGCCGAGATTAGAACAGTGGCAACAATAATTAAAACATTTTGTATCACTTCTGTTTACCTCTTTTCTATTAAATTTTCAATGTACAAATAAATTATTTATAATTTCTTTTTTAATATATATAATTTATATTGTAATTTTCCTAATTACTATTTTATATGCTTATTAGGAAACTGTCAAGTAGTTTTGCAAAAAAAAATAAATGTTTCTCACAAAAATAAATTTGCAAGAAACATTTTCCTCTCTTTTATCCTACAATTTCCTTCGTATCACGCGCAATCATCAATTCCTCATCGGTTGGAATCACAAAAACTTTGATTTTTGAATTAGAAGTCGAAATTTCCACTTCTTCTCCTCTGCAATTATTTACCTTTTCGTCAATCTCAACTCCCATAAATTTCAATTTTTCACAAATTCCTTTTCGGATATTAATTTGATTTTCCCCAATGCCAGCTGTGAACACAATCACATCAACCCCTTGCATAGAGACCGCGTAGCGTGCAATATATTCTGCAACTGTATGATTATAAAAATCAATCGCAAGTTTGGCTCTCTCATTTCCTTCTGCAGAAGCAGCTTCTACATCTCGGAAATCTGGGCTAATTCCTGAAATTCCCAAAACGCCAGATTCTTTATTCAAAATGCTATTGACCTCTTCTTTCGTTTTCCCCAAAGTATCCATCAAATAGCCCACAATCGAAGGATCCATGTCGCCACATCTGGCACACATAGCAATACCCCCTAGGGGTGTTAGCCCCATACTTGTGTTCACAGATTTTCCGCCATCAACCGCGCAAAGCGACGCTCCTTGCCCCAAATGACAAGTCACGATTTTCAAGTCTTTCACATCTTTTCCCATCACTTGCGCCACTCTTTTGGAAACAAATTTATGGCTCGTTCCATGAAAACCATATTTACGAATTTTATATTTTTCATAAAATTCATAAGGAAGCGGATAAATATAATTTTCTTTCGGCATCGTTTGATGAAAAGCTGTATCAAAAACAGCCACCATTGGCGTATCCTTAATTTGCTTTTTGCATGCCTCAATTCCCAAAAGACATGCAGGATTATGAAGTGGCGCAAGCGGAATACATTCCTTAATTTGCTCAATCACTTCATCCGTAATCAGTACTGAACTGCTGAACTTTTCGCCACCATGCACCAATCGATGACCAACTGCGTCAATTTCATTCAAATCCGAAATAACGCCATATTTTTCGCCAGTTAGCAAATCTTCCATCACAAACTTCAAAGCCAACTCATGATTTTCGACCGGATGCTCAATTCTTGTTTTCTCTCCCTTTTGCTTAATCGTCACAAACGAATTATTCTGCCCAATTCGCTCATACGTCCCTTTCGTTATCACTTCCTCGCTTTCCATATCCATCAACTGATACTTTAGCGAACTACTTCCACAATTCAAAACTAAAATTTTCATAAAACACTCCTTTTTATAACAATACTTCCTCGCGCGCTCATCGCGCGGACACAAATCAGTTGCAAAACACTCCACTTGGCAAACCTTGTCCCGCCGACCGAGGCGCAGGGTTCCAAGGGACAGCATCCCTTGGGTGGGGATTCTTAAGGGGAAAATCCCCTTAAGATAACGCCTGAACACAAGTAATTGCAATAACACCCGCAATATCCTCTGCCGAGCATCCACGCGACAAATCATTCACAGGTTTAGCAATACCCTGACAAAGAGGCCCATATGCTTCTGCTTTTGCCAATCTTTGCGTCAACTTATACCCAATATTTCCAGCATCCAAATTCGGAAAAATCAGCGTATTGCATTGTCCTGCTACCTCACTGTTAGGCGCTTTGGAACGAGCCACCTCTGGCACAATAGCCGCATCTAACTGCAATTCTCCATCAATCTTCAATTCTGGGTATTTTTCTTTCACAATCGCAGTTGCTTCAATCACTTTTTGCGTCAATTCCGATTTTGCACTTCCATAAGTCGAATACGAAAGCATTCCTATTTTGGCTTCTTTTCCCACTAATTGTTCAAAACTTTTAGCAGAAGAATGCGCAATTTCCGCCAATTCTTGTGCTTCTGGATTTTCATTCAAACCACAATCCCCAAACACGAAAACTCCTTTTTCGCCATATTCACAATTTGGCACAACCATGACAAAAAAAGCTGAAACAAGTTTCGTATCTGGTGCTGTTTTCAAAATTTGAAGCGCTGGTCGTAAAGTATCTGAAGTCGAATGAATCGCACCTGACACCAACCCATCACTGTCCCCCAATTTTACCATCATCATACCAAAATAAACTTCGTCTAGTATTAATTCTTGCGCTTTTTCCAAAGTCAAACCTTTTGTTTTTCGGAGTTCAAATAATTTTTCCGCATATTCATTTCGCTTCTCCGAAGTTTTCGGATTGATAATGGTAGCTTTTGACACATCAAATCCATTTTTTTCAGCTAGTTCACGAATTTTTTTCTCGTCTCCTAAAAGAACAATGTTCGCATATTCTTCTTGCAAAGCAATGGATGCTCCTTCAATCACTCGTACATCACTCGCTTCGGGCAACACAATTGTCTTCAAACTCGTTTTGGCTCTATTTTTTATTTCCTCAATAAAACTCATTTTTTTCTCCCCCAATTTTTGTCATTTATCTTTTTTATTATATAAAAAAAAATCTTGAAAGTCAAGCAACTCAAAAACAGAATTTCACTCATTTTAAATAATTACATAATATTTTTACGAAGTTATCCACATAAATTCATTTATTATGCTTGTGGATAATGTGGATAAGTCTGTGGATAGTTTATTTTTCGCAAATTTCTACATTATTTTTTTCACATCGACTTATTTTGCAAAATTTTATTTTGTTTACGAAATATAAAAAAAGCGTAAAAAATAAATAAAGCCACACAGATTTAGTTCTAATTACAACCATAATCTGTGTGACTTCTTTTTACTACGGAAAAAGCCGTTTTCGTATCGTAGGAAGTAACAATATGCATTCCTGTTTCAAAAAATTAGGACATCCTTTGCACTTCCCTTCTTTTATCCGCTTTCGACATTCCGCGATTTTTTTCATTCTCTTCTTAAATTTTTCCTCTTCTGTCATGTAATCGCCCCCATCTTCGCCTAAAATTCACAATGTATTAATTATATCATAAATTTACATAAATTTCAAGATGCTACAGCTGTTTTTATTTTACAAAAGTAGTCATATTTCGACAATTTTCTACATTTCCCATCTTCCAAAAATTCCGCAAGGTAGCACCAAATCTGAATTTTTCATAGGCAATCCAACTTCCCCAGAAGTGATTTTTCCTTTTTTTAAATTTAATTTTAAACGCAAAATATTTTCCAAAACTTTGGAAGAAATCCCTGTTGTATAAGAATTTATCAAAAAAAATAAGGGTTTACTTGATAAAACTTGCAAACATAATTCCACCAAATCCGCAATTTGATTTTCAAACTGCCACACCTCGCCATTTTTGCCTCTGCCATAAGAAGGCGGATCCATAATAATGGCATCATAGTGATTTCCTCTTCTGATTTCGCGCTGCACAAATTTGACCACATCATCAATCAAAAATCGCACTGATTTGTCTTCTAGTTTGGAAGCTTTGACGTTTTCTTTCGCCCACTCCGTCATTCCTTTGGAGCTATCTACATGACAAACAGAAGCACCAGCAGCTAAACAAGCCACTGTCGCACCACCTGTATAAGCAAATAAATTCAAAACTTTAATGGGACGTTTCTCTAGCTCTATCTTTTGTCTCATCCAATCCCAATTCACAGCTTGCTCTGGAAACAAACCTGTGTGCTTAAATCCCATTGGTTTAATGTTAAATGTCAAATCTCGATAATGAATTTGCCAATTTTGCGGAATTTTTTTCGTATATTTCCATCCACCGCCACCTTGGCTGCTTCGATTATAGCGCGCATCCGCTGTTTTCCATAAAGTAGGAAATGACTTTTCTTTCCAGATAATCTGTGGGTCTGGACGAATTAATTTTACATTTTTCCAGACTTCCAGTTTTTCCCCATCTGCCATGTCTAATATTTCATATTCTTGCCAATTTCTTGCTATTTCCACTACCTTCCCATTTCCTTTCTATTTCGCTTTTAATTTCGTCTATTACTTCTTTTGGTGTCGAAGCACCTGCTGCAATCCCGATTTTGTCATTTTCATCCATTAAAATATTTTCCAAATCTTCACTTGTTTGAACATAAAATGTTTTTGGACAACTTTGCTCCGCTAATTCATATAATTTTCTAGTATTGCTGCTCTTTTTTCCCCCAACAATAATCATAGCATCCATTTCTTTTGCCATTTTTCTGACTTCTAATTGTCTGTCTTCCGTCGTTCTGCAAATCGTTTTATCAATTTTGACTTCTGCTTCCCAAAAATTTCTTACGATTTCTTCCGCTAATTCATCAAACTTTTGGCTCGAAAAAGTCGTTTGCGAAACCACATAAACAGAGCCCAAATTTGTTTTTTCATAGGCTTGATAAGCATCTAAAATATCGTCTTCTGTTTCAATGATGGCTGCATTTTCTCCAGCAAATCCAAAAGTAGCCATCATTTCAGGATGATTTTTCACACCAATAAGAATAATAAACGAATTTGCTTTTTCACATTCTACTTTATCATGAATTAATTTTACATTACTGCAAGTTACATCAACCACATTCAAATTTTTCTGTTTTGCTTTTTGGTAAGTGATGGGTGGTTCTCCATGCGACCTAATAAGCATAGTCGCATTTTCTGGCACTTCTTCTACTGAATTCACAGTGACCATGCCTTTGTTTTCCAAGTCCTGAATGACTTGACTGTTATGTACAATCTCGCCTAAACAATAGACAGGCTTGCCTTGTTTTACTAATTCATTTGCTGTTTTTACTGCCAATCCTACCCCAGGACAAAATCCAGCATTTTTTGCAACCGTTATTTCCATCTTTTTTCTCCTTTATTTATGTATTGATAGAAGCGCTTGAAAGCAACTTCTATATAGCCAATTGTTGCAAGATTGTGACAAAATGATACAGCAAATAAATCAACACTGCAACACTTAAGGTTGTCCCAACAAGCAACACTCCTATCAAAAATTTTTTCATTTTTGCCCTCCTGCCTAAAGTTTCTTCTTTAACTATATATGCAGGATTTTCTAACTTTATGACTTTTTCACTGAAATAAATTTTCTGGAATATCTTCAAACTCCATTTTTTCTTTTGTGATTGGGTGCGCAAAACTCAAATAATACGCCCACAACCTCAACGGTTTACCCCTTCCTCTGGTGCCATATTTTTGGTCTCCATACAAGCTATGATTTCTTGCAGCAAACTGCACTCTAATTTGATGATGCCTTCCTGTGTGCAAATCGACTTTCACAAGGGACAAATTCGTTTTTTCATTGTACGAAACAATTTCATAATCCAGAATGGCTTCTTTAGCATTTTTGGCATTGTCTGCTACCACTTTGCTTGTATTAGTTCTCTCATTTTTCTGCAAAAAATCACGAAAGCTATCTTTTTCTTGTTCCATTTTTCCATCACACATTGCCAGATATTTTTTGTGAAATTCTTTCTTACGAACTTGTTCACTTAGTCTCGAAGCTGCTTTAGAAGTTCTAGCAAAAACCATGACACCGTCCGTGTTGGTCTGTCTAGCCTATGCACCAAACCTAAATAAACTTCGCCTGGCTTTTGATATTTTTCTTTGATATATTTTTTTACGATTGTTAGCATGTCTTCGTCACCTGTTTTGTCTCCCTGTGATGGAACATTTCTCGGCTTTTCCACAACAATGATATGATTATCTTCATATAATACTTTTAAATTTTGCATTGACTACTCCATTATTTACATATTCTGTTTTCCGCTCTACCATATCGCATATAATGAATATAGTATAACTGCTGATTAGCACCAAAAGCATGATATAAATCGTCATTTTTTAAGCGATAGGCTACAACATCAAAATCGCTGCTAGCACGTCTTCCTTCCTTTGTTCCAGAGGAAATAAAATGATATAAAATTTTCAAATCGTTTGTGCCAAATACGGCTTTTACGTCTCCATTATTTTGCGCATAATATTGGATTGAAAATAGCGGACTGGCTTGTCTTTGTTCTGCAAATCCGTTATTCACATAATGTTGATATAAGGCTGTATAATGATTGCCAAATGCTTTTTTTATATCCGCATTTTTCTTAGCATAATATTTGGCATCAAATATCAAGCTGGCAATCCTGCCTTCTGCTATTCCATATTTTAACCAATGATTTTTTAAAAGTGCTTCGTTCATTCCAAAGGCAGCCATTAAGTCTGGATTGACACTTGCGTACACAGATGCATCAAATAAGGCGTTTACAATGTCAAACCCCTGATTGGCTTGCCTGTTTTCTGCTTTTCCATAAAATACGTAATGCCTCAAAAGTTGAATGGCATTCATTTTTTGCAAATCATTATTTTGTTTTTTATAGTAATTCCCATCGTACTCGAGTGAACTTTTTCTCATTTCTTTATAACCATTTGTGATAAAATGCTGATAGGCAGCAACATAATTATTTCCAAACGCCTGTTGCAAATCTTGGTTATTTTCTACATAATATTTTCCATTGTAGATACAAGATGATGCCCTTCCTTCTGCCTTTCCACAGGTTTCCCAATGATTTTTCAAAGCATTTTCATTGTAACCAAATGCTTGATATAAATCCAAATTATGTTCTGCATAATAGCGAGCATTGAAAGCGTAACTACCTACTTCTGCTGAATAATCTGGTTCTATCGTTTTGGTAAATGCTTTGATACAAGAACTCGCAGCACGTCCCTTTAACTCACTAGCTGTTTTTAAATCACGCCAATTGGTGCCATTTTGCGAAATGTAACTTTCTCCATAATTGGAAGAAACGGTGTACCACCAAGAGCTTTTGTCTGTGGATGCCAATTCGACTCCCATATAACCATTATACTTAACAGCAACTGTGAATTTATGTTGATTTAAAGTCACAGCTTTTGGCAATTGTATGGTGTGATAACCTTTGTTTTTTGTGCCTGTGGAAAAAACATAAGTGGCATTTTTGATATTTTTATCATCTCCGTTGGCATTGATATAAATAGTAAGATTTTGCGCAGTTGGGAAATAAATGCCAAGTTCATTTAGCATTTCTGGCTGCGTTGTTTTTCGCTCAAATACATTAGCTGTGTATGTTCCACCATTGACAAGGCTCCATCCCATGGTCGCTGTTTGTCCATATTCGTCATATTGATAAAGATGATCATAATTGATATTTTCTGTTTTGGTCACAGCATAATAAATAGCATTTCTCACAAAAACATCATTGTAAAAAATATAATACAAACCATCTTTTCCAAATTCTGTTCCATAAGAATTTAATGCAACATAAGCCCCTTTCTGCCCTGGGAAAGCTGCATTTGTATAATCATCATCCCAACCGACAAGGGTAATGGCATGATTAGCTGATTGATTTGTATCAGAACAATAGTAAGCTAAGTCATTATTATTCCATACAGAACCTGAAAAATAGCGTTCTCCCATATAAGTATAGGCAGATAGCACACCCTGTTGATATAAATATTTTTTCATATCTGTAGAATTCGACAAAATTTCATAATCACTTACTTTTGCAATTGGTGTTGCATTTTTAAAATTCGTGCTTGTCATGTTGGAATTTTCCACAATTCCCATTCCATTTGTCGCATATGCGATTGCAACATTGACATTGCCCCCAATGTCATAATTTCTATTAAATCCGTCATAATTATAAGTTTTAGACGTTCTATAATCCATATGTACATCCGAAAATTGCTTTTTTCGATAATTGGTTAAACGATAATTGGTCTCAAACATCGTTGCTGCCGAACATGCCCAACACAAATTGCTATTTTGTTTTCTAACTTCACCATAATCAGAACGTGTAAACTTTGTTGGCAAATTAATTCCTACCATATTCGATTCTATTGAAAAAGTTTGAATTTGATTTTCATCTTCTGGCTCCTCATACATTCGCGGTTCTATAAATTCTTGTTTTTCTTCTTCTGACATTGTTTGCCATTCTTGATATGCTTGTGTATATTCAGGAACAAAAAATTCACTATCTGCCCTCGAAACAAGTGGCACCCACAATACAAGCAAAAAACTCATTATGATTTTGCAATACAAACTCTTTTTCATTCAATCACTCCTATTTTACAACTCTAATTTATTTTATCACATCTTCTTGTCTCAAACAAGTATTTTCGATTATTTTCTATTTTTTTCAAAATCACAAAATGGTGCTGATTAGATATAAAATTAGCATATGGGCTGGATAAAAAATATAATAAATATATTTTGTTTTGGGTCCTAATTTTCCATTATACGCCAAAATCAGTACTACTGGCAAGGTAGCACATAGATACGAAATTACATTGGAAATCGAATAATAAGTTGTCAACCTTGGATAATAGTAAACAAAATTTAAAAGGGCAAAAATTACAATTCGCAAGAGTTTTTGCTGGCGGCACACATATAATGTAAAAACAGCAGCCACACCATAATAGCTATAATCGACACCAAAAAGTTTGCCCATATAAATGATTAGCGCTATGAGTGGTAACGAGAAATAATATTTTTTTCCGAATTTGTCAAATACGGTAATCGCCATTAAACCCAGTAGCAACGTAAACATGATATTTAACATACGCCAGTTTCCGACCAAACTTCGGAATAACATAAATGGGATTTGTGAAATCAATGCAAAAATAATCAACCTTTGGTAATATTTTTTTAAATTACTGGTATGACAATAGCCTTCTACCGCTAAAAAGGCAAATAGCGGGAAGGCAATTCTTCCTAAATATTTTGTGGCAAAACAAGTCGTCTCTGGAATGGCATATTTGACATGGTCCAAAACCATACTGACACAAGCCATTATTTTTATCATAAAAATTGACATCTTTCTAGGCTCCTTTTACAAATAAATTCAATAATGTTTTTATTATATCACATTATTTTATTTTGTAAAAGTGTTTTAAAAAGATGTCAATTCCAAATAACTTACAACTGATACTTCCACGATATTATCCAGCAATTCTTTGTATTCTTTTGCACGAAAATTCATAAATCCCTCTAAAATCATTGCCTTATTTTCCATGACGTACCTCTTGATGAGTTCCTTTAGTAATCTATTTTTGTAACCAATTTTATTATCTGGTAAATTCATAATTTGATGACTTATTTTTAAAACATATTCTTGTTCTGCCTCATTCAAATAAAAATAATTTTCCTTGATGCATTTTTTGATTAAATCGCTCTCAAAAAATCTTTCAATAGCGCTTTTCAAAACAATGCTAATGACATCATAAAATTCCTTTTCATCTCTCTGAATATCATGAATAATAACATTATCATATTTCCTAAATCTGTAATTCGAGATACACAGATTCATTGGCAATTTTTCAAAAGTGCTGATTAAATATTCGATAATCTCTTGGTTGTTTGTTTTTATGCAGATTGATTTCACTTGGCGCTCTCCTTTAATTCAAATATATACTATCATATTCATTACTTACAAATTGGGTGTAAGTCCTATAATGCTTCATTAATGCCCCTTGAAATAATATCTTTCATGCTATCAATCAACTCATCAATCTCTTTTGGTGTCACAATAAAATTATAATCATTCGGAATTAATGCATTTTTAATTCGTTCATAATTATCTTCGTCTTTTAGCTTATTTAGCACATCATTTGACTCAGCCTTTTTCTGTAAATCTTCAATAAACAAATCCAAGCAATCATTTGTAATAGAAGCCATCTCTACAACTGTTGGTACGCCCAGTGCCACCACAGGAATTCCTAATGTTTTCTCTGAGAGTTCATCTCGCGCATTTCCAACACCGCCACCTGGCACAATTCCTGTATCCGAGATTTGAATCGATTTATTAATTCTGCTCACACTTTTCGAACACAAACTATCAATCGCAATAATCATTTTCGGTTTGACTTTATCCACAATTCCTCGAATAATTTCCGCACTTTCAATGCCTGTTGTTCCTAAAACACCCGGAGAAATCGCAGAAATAGCGCGTGTATTTTCATCAATATATTGGGGCAAGTAAAGTTTAATATGACGTGTAATTTCTACTTCATTGACCACTCTAGAGCCTAGGCTGTCTGGCGTAGAATACAAATTGCCAAGCCCCACAATCATAATTTCCTCGTTTTTTTGAATATGTTGGTCCACCACTTTGGCAAGCTCTTTTGCAATCACTTCAACAATTTTGTCCTCTTTTTCTGTTTCAATATTATTGATTTTTTTAACATCAATTGTAATATAATTTCCGATTGGCTTTTGAAGCGCCGTTTGCCCCGTCTCATTCGTAACACTTACTCTCGTGATTTTAATGTCTTCTATCTCTTCTTCCTCACATTCGATTCCATCAATTTCATCTTCTATATTGTTGGCTTTTCGATATAAATCACGCCTTTCAACCGCCATATCTGTTCTAAAATCCATTTATTAATCACCTCAAAAACTATTGTGGCAAATTTTAGAAAATTTATGCAAAAAAAGGCTGTAAAAAATTCTATCTTCTCAAAAAATTATGGAGCTGTAAAAAATTCTAACTTTCAAAGAAAAGCAAGCGAAACTTATTGAGTTTTTTATAGCTCCTACTTTTTTTAAATTAAAAAAAGCGGACGAAAATTGGGGACGTTTCCCCCAATTTCTCACGCAATATATTAAGTTTTTTACAACTCTTTCCATAATTCTTTTAACTTCTCCAGCTTCTCCAACATGTGCCATTATCATTATTATTGTTTCCATTATTATTACCAGTGTTATTATTTCCAGAATTATTGTTGCCTGTATTGTTGTTACCGCTATTATTATTTCCATTATTGTTATTGCCAGAATTATTATTTCCTGTATTATTGTTACCAGAATTGTTGTTTCCGTTATTATTATTTCCCGTATTACCACTACCACCATTATTGTTGTTATTGCCACCACAATTGCAGCTACATCCCCACCTCAAACATCTACAAATTAAATAAGCAACAACAAATGCTAACACTGTAAAAATCCATGCAAATGCTATATAAAGTAGACTACCACCTAAAGCTAGTGCTGCAATGATTAAGATAACAAATACAATTCCTGCTACCTTAAACGGGCAATGCAATATGGTTTGCAAAACAGCAGCCACAATCACAACCAATATTGGAATTACAAAAGCAATTAATAAATCAGTCATATGTTTTTCCTCCTTAATTTATTATCCTTTTGTAATATAATATGAATTTTAATCTATTTTGTGATTTCTTTTAATAGTTTACTTCTACCAAATACAACCCCAATGCAGGAAGTGTCTTTCCTGCTCGTTTTCGGTCTTTACTTTTAATAATCTCTGGAATTTCTTCTGGTTCTATTCTTCCCATTCCTACATCTAATAAAGTCCCTGCTATAATTCTTACCATATTATACAAAAATCCACTTCCTGTCAATTCAATCCAGATTCTCTCTTCTTTTTCTAACACTTCTGCTTTAAAAATCTTTCTTACACTATTTTTGTTACTCGTTCCACTCGCCTTAAATGCAGCAAAATCATGCTCTCCCTCAAAATATTTTGCCGCATTCTTCATTTTCGTCACATCCAACTTCATTGGAAACTGATATTCTAATTCACGAAAAATTGCTGTCCCAGCAGAAGAACAATTAATCACATAACGATATTTTTTAAAATGCGCACAATAACGACTATGAAAACGTTCCCCCACTTCTTTTGCTTTTTTGATTCGGATACTTTTTTTCAATTTTGAATTAATAGCCACCGCAAATTTATCAATTGGAATATAACTATTCGTTTTAAAATTAGCCACTTGCCCCAAAGCATGCACTCCCGCATCTGTTCTGCCAGAGCCAATTAATTCAATTGTTTCTCCTGTAATACTCTCAATCGCTCTTTCAATTTCTCCTTGAATATTTAATTTATTCGGCTGTTTCTGCCAACCATTAAAATCTTTGCCGTGATATTCTATGGTTAATTTGATGTTTCGCATGTTTCCTCCTTATGCAATTTTTTGAGATACACTTCGCATTTCACGCGCATTTTTCAATGATGTCTCTGTTATTTCTCCATTGGAAATACGCGCTATTTCACGAATTGTCTGCTCCTCTGTTAACTGATTTACATGTGTTTTAGTAAAGTTCCCTTCATTGCTTTTGTAAATATAATAATTGAAATCGCCTTTTGCCGCAATTGTCGCCAAATGCGTAATACAAATTACCTGATGATTTTTAGCAATTCTTTTCATTTTTTCGCCAGTAGAATTTGCTGCAACACCACTAATTCCAGTATCAATTTCATCAAACACTAAAATTGGCGTTTGGTCAACATCAGCCAAAACAGTTTTTATCGCTAGCATCACTCTTGACATTTCTCCCCCAGACGCAATTTTAATCAAGGATTTCTTTTCGTCCCCCTTATTCGTAGAAATCAAAAATTCCACTTTATCTAAGCCATTACTATTGAACTTATTTTCCTCTATTGGTTTAACAGACACTTCAAATTCTGCATTTTGCATTTCCAATTCTTTTAACTCCTTCGTAATTTCTCTGGATAACTCTTCTGCGTATTTTAAGCGAATTTCATTTAATTTCTTGGCTAAAACCAATAATTTTTTTTCTAATTCCAATTTCTTTTCTTTTAAATCTGTAATATAACTTTCCAGATTTGTAATTTCAAAAATTTCTTTTTCTACTTGAGCTTTATATTGCAAAATTTGCTGGACAGAGTTTCCATATTTTCTTTTCAAACTTTGGATGAAATCTAGCCTTTGTTCCACTCTATTTTGTTCTTCTTCATCAAAAGAAATTTCCTCTACAGACAAGTCCCTTGCTACTTCTTGAATTTCATAATAACTACTTTTTAACCTTGTTGCAATAGCTGCATAAACATTATTGTATTGTTCAATTTTCTCCAAAGCCCTAATCGCATTATTTAACCCATCAATTGAATGATTATCAATTTCATTTTGTGCTTCTTGCAAATTACTTGCAATTTTCTCAGAAGCAAGTATCAACTTTCTTTTTTCCTCCAATTCTTCTTCCTCATCTTCTTTCAAATCCGCCTCTTCAATTTCATGTAATTGATAATTTAGCAAATCCAATTTTCGCTGTTTTTCCATATCATCGCCATAATTCAAACTAAGTTCTTTTTGCGTAGCAACATATTCATGATACAACTTTTCATATTCTTTTTTGATATCTCTGATTTCTAAATCTGCATATCCATCTAATAAATCAATATGTTGACTCAAATCTAAAATCGACTGATTGTCATTTTGTCCATGAATATCAATTACTTTTTTCATAAATTCTTTTAATTCATTCACTGTCACTAATCTGCCATTTAACTTGCATACATTTTTCCCACTGCTATTGATTTCTCTTGAAACAATAACATGGTCCTCAAAATCAGGCAAATCCAAAGACAATTCCACAAAAGAATTTTTGGCTCCTGTTCGCATCATTTCTTTTGAAAAACGACCACCTGATAATATTTTTAATGCACCAATAATCAGTGTTTTTCCAGCTCCTGTTTCACCAGTCAAGACATTAAAACCCTCTCCTAAATGAATACTCAAATCATCAATTATCCCTATATTTTTTATATGCAATAAAGTTATCATACGCGCCTCCTATCCAAAAATATGTTCGATAATTGTATTATATCAGAATTTTCTTTTTTGTCAATACATTTGTTCGTATTTTTTTAAAAAATAATTATATAAAATAATATTGGTTAATTTTGAAGTGGCTTGTGGGGACCGTTCAAAAATTATCAAAATCTTTGATTTTGCCATAATTTTTAGAATGGGGAGAACGGAAAAATTAATTAATATTATTTTCTCTTAAAAAATTTCATAAAAATTTTTAAATGTATATCCTTGCTCTCTTAAATAGGAAATCACGTTTGGAAGCGCCTCCGCTGTGTATGACTTATCACTCGCATCATGCATCAGCACAATAATAGCGCCATCTCCTTCCATCGTTTGAATTAAGCATTCCATCAGCGAATCTGTAGTCGTTCGCCCTTCTGCATCTCCTGTCAAACAATTCCAATTGGTATAATTAATCCCATAATCACGTAGCAAACCTTTTGCTTCGCCTTTCACGCCATCGTATCTACCGCCACTCGAACCGCCTGGAAAACGAAACAAATGCGTATTATAATTGGGATTTCCCAAAGCCGCACGAATCGATTCTTCTGTTTTCGCATATTCCTCAAAAACCGTATCTTTGGAAGTATAAATTTGAGAATAATTATGAGAATAACCATGATTGGCAATATAATGCCCTTCGTCATATTCTCTTTTCAGCAAATCTGGATTTAGGTCAACACGACTACCCAACACAAAAAAAGTGGCTGGCACGTTTTCCTGTTTCAAAATATCCAATACTCGTGGCGTAATATTTTTAGAAGGTCCATCGTCAAACGTCAAATACGCCACTTTTTCATCTGAATAATAAATATTTGTAATTTCCTCCTGTGCATTCGGATTTTCTTTTGGCACAAACTTTGACTTAATTTGCTCCATATCATGCTGCGCAATTTGAATATGCTTGATTTCTTGCGGTTTTGTGGCTGCTACTGAATTTCCTTGTTTTGGATGATTTTCATTATTTTTTTTCATCTTTACTGAAACAACAATGCTAATAATGATCACAACCACGCAACACAAAATAATAATTCCACAAATAATTGCCTTTTTTCGCAAATGAGCTCTTTTATTTAATTCATCTATTATCTCCATATTTTCATTCTCATTTTCATCATACAACATTTTATTTTCCTCTATTCTACTAAAAACTCTTCTCTAATATATCATAAAAAAAAATCATTTTCAACTATTATTCTCTTGTTCTTTTTTCATATTTCCAGAAAAACAACATATTCTTAAAAAAAGGAGGTCAGAAATGAAAGATCGAATCATAAGATATGGTTTCATTTGCTTAATCTTAATAGTCAGTATTATTCAGTTTTCCATTGCATCACAAGCCAATCAAGAACTGAGCAATAAAACGTTAGCTTGGGGCTTTAGGCGTGGCGAAAATCATGCACAAGCCACTTTGGATACAGAAAGTCTAAAAGTAGTAGAAAAATTTGACGGAATTGCTATGGGAAATCCTGATAAAAATTACATTTATCTTACTTTTGACGCTGGCTATGAAGCAGGTTACACAGAAGAAATTCTAAAAATTCTAAAAGAAAATAATATTACAGCAACTTTTTTCATCACTGCGCATTACGTCAACACTGCAACTGATTTGGTAAAGCAAATGATCCAAAATGGAAATACGGTTGGAAATCACACGGTAAATCATGCTTGTTTGCCCAATTTAAAAGATGACGAAATCAAAGAAGAAATTATGAAATTGCACAACAGCATTTATGAAATTACAGGCTATGAAATGACATACTTTAGACCACCCAAAGGTGAATTTAGCGAACGTACTGCCAGCCTTGTTCAGTCACTTGGCTATACTAGTGTTTTATGGTCAAACGCTTATGATGATTGGGATAATTCAAAACAAGGTAGAAGTGACTACGGAAAAAAGAAAGTTTTAGATAATTTACACAATGGTGCTGTCATCCTTTTGCATAGCACATCCAAAGACAATGTAGCTATGTTAGACAGCATGATAAAAGAAGCCAAAAATATGGGCTATGAATTTAAAAGCCTAGACGACTTTGAAAAATAATTTTTCCAATAAGGTAGCCAATGCTACCTTATTTTTTATTTATTTTTTCCATCGCTGCTTTTTCATTATAATATTTCGCAATTAATTCATCCAATTCTACACTGATTTTATAAACAATACTATAATCTTCCCCATCTTCAATACTTTTGTTTAGTTTCTCTCTTAATTTACAAATTTCATCATTTATCATAAAATTGTCCCCCTATGACATTTTTTTGACATTTTTTGTCCCCTCTGTTTCTTCTCTTCCAAAATACCATATTTATTTAGCAATGTCAATAAAAAATCAACATTTAAAATACTTTTTGATAGACATTTTTCTCCTTTTTCATGCACCTATTTTCCCGTTTCTATATTTTCCGTATTTTTTCAACAAGATTCTGCCAAAAACTACAAAAATTGCAATCGACAAAATCTGGGAAATTTTGAAATTACCTAACATTAAACTATCGACTCTCAATTGTTCTATGAACATACGAATGCCAGCATACAAAAACAAATACAAATATGTAATTTGCCCTTGAAATTTTCTCTTTTTTTGCATTTTTCTTAAAATTAAGAAAATAAAAAATGTCAAAACAGATTCATACAAAAAAGTAGGATGCACTTCCAAATACCCCCCGGGGGTATCTATTCCCATTCTCAAAAAATGGTCGGTAGGCGTCCCATATGCCTCTTGATTACAAAAGTTTCCCCATCTTCCAATCGCTTGCCCAAGTGCAAAAAATGGCGCAATGCGGTCCAAAAAATCAAGCATCGAATACTGCTTTTTTCGGCACTGATAAAAAACGACAAATGCCCCTACAAAAATTCCCCCATAAATCGCCAATCCGCCATTTCTAATTTGAAAAATAGCACTTGGATTTGACAAATAATAGTCCAAATGAAATAAAACATAATAAAATCTAGCACCAATTACGCCAAAAACAATGGCATATAATAACGTGTCAAATAAAAAAGAATCGTCTATCTCAAATTTCGGTGGCAAACAATAACAAAGCGTAAAAAAAACTAAAATGGCTAATATGATACAAATGGCATACCAATAAATGGGAATGCCAAACATTGTGAATGCCACTGGATTCACAAAAAATTGCAAATGCAATCCAGGAAATCGTATCATATGAACCACCTTTCTTTTTGTGATTTATTTTGATTTTATAATTGAAATAATTTGCTTTTGTTTGTCCATTACTTCTTTTAAAACTTGTAACGTATATTCTTTTGTGATGCCACCAAATTCTTCAAAATAATCCAATGGATTAATTCCTCTAAAATAATTTTGCAAAAAGCTAGTCGCAATACTTTCTACATCATTATAACTTTTTACATATTCTCCATAGAGCTTTTTCTTCATTCTCTCAAACTCTTTTTCTTCAATTCCCTTTTGTTTTAAATCTTCAATTGCCTCTTCTATTTTGCTAATCACTTCATCATATTTTTCACTTTGTCCTTGTATTAGCAAATGAGAATACGTATTCGTATTTTCATAAATCATACTTGGCTGTGATTGCACCAAACCTTGTTCATACAAATCTTGATACAATTTTGAGCTATCTCCAATCAAAATGTTAAACGCCATTTCCAAAGCCAACTCTTTTTTGATTTGATTTTCTGCCTTTACAGTATCCTTATAACCAATGATAAAAAGCGGTCTTGTAATGTTCATTTCATCTTCTATCCTTGGTTTTACAATTTCTTCTGGCTCTTCTGGATACAATCTTTTTACTTTTTCATCCAAATTTTCAAGTGTCATTCTTGTTTCAATTTCTTTTATAATTTGCTCTGGCTCAAAATCACCACAAACCACAATTGCCATATTTTCTGGACGATAAAAACAATGATAGGCATCCTGTAATTTCTCTTTTGTAATTTCTGCAATGGTCTCTTTCGTGCCTGCCACATCAATCTTAATTGGATTATTATGATACATCGCACGCATCGCATTCATGTAAATTTTCCAATCCGGATAATCATCATACATCATAATTTCTTGCTCAATAATCCCACGCTCTTTTTCAACATTTTCATCTGTGAAATACGGATTTTGAATGTAATTCATAAACTCATCCAAAGCCTCAAAAAATTTATCATTAGAGGCCTCAAAAAGATACGCCGTGTGGTTATTTGTCGTGTACGCATTGGCATTGACACCCAAACTTGTCAACACATCCAAACTGTTAGTTCCATTTTCTTGCTCAAATAATTTATGTTCCATATAATGGGCCATGCCATCTGGAATCGTGCTTTCCTTTTCTCCGAGCTGAAAAAGATTGTCAATCGAACCATATTGCGTTCCCCAAATGATATATTTCTTTTCTGTCTTTTTCGGAATGACCATAACACTCAAACCATTGGGCATTTTTTTCGTATATACTTTTTCTTGGATTTTATTATTTTCTATAATTTTCATTTCCCAGCCTCCTTATCTTCGTTTTTTAAAAAATAAATCGTATTAATTTCTACGCCATTTGCAATTTCTACAATATCTTGTTTGGTTACTTCTTCAATATTTTTCAGATATTCTTCAAGACTTGTCTTTGTTTTTGAAATCTCTTGTCCAATGTAATACACAATTCCCGTGTCTTGCTCTGTCTCAATCGCCTTAATTCCGCGCTTTCACATATTCTTTGGCAGATTGCAAATCCTCCTCTGAAAATTCGCCCTTTTTCATAATTTCCAACTGTTCTTTAATCAAGTTAACTGCTTTTTCAAAATTTGGAATTTCAATTCCTGCACGAATAAAAATATTGGCTTTTTGTTTCACATACAAACTTTTTATCGAATACGCCAAACTTGCCTTTTCGCGTACATTTTGAAACAACAAAGAATTCGCACTACTGCCCAAAATAATATTATACAACATCGTTTTAAATGGTAACTTTTCTCCCTCAGCCATAACATCCATTCCGATGACCAATTTGCCTTGTACTACATCGGTTTCCTCTTGCACTTCTTTTACTTGTTCTATTTTTTCTTTCTTTTCTGTTAATTCATTATTTAAAACATAATTCTCCACACGTGGCTTTAATGCTTTGATATGCTCGTTTTCGCAAACTATTTTCTCGACATTTTTTTCCTCAAAATCCCCTGAAACAAACAAATCAATCTTTGAATTCTGAATCAAATGATGATAATGCTCTGTTAAATTTTCAGCATTAATCGCCTCTAAGTCCTCCAAATATCCATATTTATACAAGCCAAAACCTTGGTCGCCATACATATTAGAAATACAGGCTTCATACGCATATAAATCTTTATCATCAATTTTACTCTTAATCATTTTTGCTAAATTTTCTTTTTCCACATCCAAATATTCTTGCTTGAATTTGCCGTTTTCCATAAGCGGATTGCACACAATATCTAACAAAATTTCTAGCGAATTCTTCAAAATTTCTTCGCCTTCTTCTAATGAAAATTGATCATTAATCGAATCAATATAAAAACGCAAAAGTTGGTTATCTCCATATTTATCAATTCCGCATTCAAATGCTGCGCCATACAAATTTTCTAATTCCTTGCTAATCTCAATTTGCGATTTTAAATTGTTAGTGCCACGTCTTAGCATACTCACAATAAGCGCATTTTTCGTTACATTTTCGCGCATTAGCGGAACCGTAATAATCGCAGATAACATATCTGTCTTAAACAAATCGGTTTTTATCAAATGCAATTTAATGCCTTGTTTTATTTCAATCTCTTTTTTATCCATAAAATTCTCTCCTTCGTCCTTTTTATTATTTTTCATTTCTCAAATATTATACTCTATTATTTTACACATTTTTCTCAACGATTTCAACAATTTCTGCAATAAATTCTCCAATCACAGGAAGATTTAAGGTCACGATTTTTTGCAAAATCATCACTAAAATAGCTGTAATCAGCGTTACTCCAATTCCAATGCCAACTCCTCGACTCAGTCCTGCCCAGAAATTTCTTTTCGCGATTTCTTTTCGGCTCCCCAAAATATAAATCAATTCTTCAATATTTTTTTCTTCTAAAAAATGATTTAACCTGTCTAGATTTTTATTCAATCTTCCAAACATAAACACCATCCCTTTGTTTTTAGGATGGTATTTTTTATTTTATTTATACAAAATCATTCGGAACCCCCAAAACGCTTCTGACGTATTTTCCTTATAACCCGCATGACTACTTGCTGGACGATCCAAATTCGCACTTCCTCCTCGAATCACTCGATACGTAACCGTCTCTGAAACTGGTACTTCATTGACCGCATTTTTGTTTTTATTTTTAGAAGTATTCGTCACTGGCATTGTTTCCTTAAAAACTTCTGTAGTCCATTCTCTCACATTTCCTGCCAAATCACAAATATTGTTCTTGATGTCATCTTCTGTTTCGCCTGTATTTCTTAGTTCTCCTGAATAATTTCCTTGACTAATATCAGTTGAATAATTTTCTTCTGTTTCATCAATCCAAGCCAAAACTGTGTCCCACGCGGCGCTGTTTATAAGTGCTGTTTGGCATTCTTGATACTCAAAAGTAGAACTCATATCACTCGCCATTTGCGCTGCATCTGAATACGAAATATTCGTCCATGGCATTCTATCTTTCATACTAGCTGCCATTCTTGCTCCATTTCGGTCAAAACTCGAAGCCTCATATCGCGCCATATAAAACCCATAATTTTGTGCGACACTATTTCCCAAAGTAGAAATATTGTCCTCATATTTTGTATTAGATAAGGTATTTCTCGTCAATTTTCCACTTGGCACTGGTACCCACACAAATTGATTACCAAACTTGTCTTCTATTACATAACCAGTTTCCACTTCGCCTTCTACATGAGAAAATCCCTCTGGAATATATGGCTCCGAGCTAGATGCTTCTCGAATGTTTTTCACTTCAATAGCAAGTGAAGTCGAAACTCCATTATTCCCCTTTGCTTCAAATGTGTATTTTCCATTTTTCGTCACTTCATATTCCGCATAATCTCCACGTTTTTGCGAACCATCTGGCAGCAAAATCAGTTGAATTCCTTCTACATCTTCTGTGGTTGCATTTGCTGTAATCGTCACTTTACTTTGCCCTTCTTTTTCGGAACTCAGTTCTAATTGCAATTGTGGCTCAATATCTGTCGAAACCGCAACATGATCATTATCTTTGGCTTTGCTACTTCCCTTTATCGCTAATACAATTCCAACACTAGCCACAAATACAACCATCACAATCAACACAATAATTATCACTGGCGAAACTTTATAATACATACTTTTCGTCTCCTTTTTCCTTTTTTGTTATTATATACATAAATGCAAATTTTTTCAAATGTTTTTGCATAAATTTATAAAATTTCTATAACGCAACCAATTTATCCAAAGTAGTAGAATAAATATAAACTTCATCAACCCTTCTTTCCAAGGCGCTTTCCAACGCCTCTCGATAGATTTTTAATTGCATCCAATATCTTGTTTTCAACTCATTTTCCTCTTGTACAAAATCTGTTTTATAATCCAACAAAACCAATTGATTATTCGCATCCACAAAATACACATCAATCATTCCCTGCACGCTAATTTCTGCCTCTGGAAATTCCTCTGAAACTCGATTCAAGCAAAACGTCTTTTCTTTGTAAATTTCTTTAGCATGTTTCATTCTTTGGCAAATATCGGATTGCAAAAATTTCATAATGATTTGCAAATCAATATTTTTGGCTTCCAATTCAGTCAAAATATGCTTTTGCACTAATCTTTGAACCAAATCCTGCAAATCCTGGTTTTGATAATTCTTCGTAAAATCCAACTTTTGCAAAATCAAATGAACCAAACTTCCCTTTCTTGCAAACGTAATTTTTTCCTCTTTTTCAAGCACTTTTAACTTGATTTCTTCCAAACCAATTTTGCTCTGAGCTTCCTTGTTTTGCCCTTCTTTGATTTGAGAAACCGTCATTTTTTGCGGAAGATTCACTTTTGTCAAATCCGCATATTGCCAATTCAGCAATCTATCTATTGCCTCTAAATCCACCTTTTGGCTAAAATCAAATTCTCGTATTTCCTCTTCCTCATGTTCCTCTCGTTCCAAATCTTCTTTGCTATGCACCCTAAGTACCAAATTCTCCTGCAATTTTCCTGTCAAATACACCAAATAAATCCAATCCAAATAAGACACAAATTTCTTTAGCAAAATTGGATTTAACTTATTCTCCAGAGCACCATACATATTCAAAATTTCTATCTTATTATTTTCTTCTTTTTGAATATTATGACAAGTTCCCACAAGAATCAATTTTTCTTTCGCACGCGTCAGCGCCACATACAAAATTCTCATTTCCTCTGAAATCGCCTCTGTTTTTGCCAGCATCTTAAGGGCTTGCTTGGCTGCAGTTGGATACTCAATTTTCCTTTCATAATCCACATACTGTGGACCAAACCCTAAATCTTTATCCAACAAAATATCCGAATTCAAATCTTGCAAATTTATTTTTTTACTCGCACAGCACAAAAATACCACTGGAAATTCCAAACCTTTACTTTTGTGAATACTCATAATTCTAACCACATTTTCATTTTCCCCAATCACTTTTGCAGCCGCCATATCCGAACTTCCACTTTTCAACTTTTCGGTAAATCGAATAAAATTGAAAAGTCCGCTAAAGCTCGTTTTCTCATATTCCTTGGCTCTTTCAAACAACATCCTCAAATTTGCTTGTCTCAATGCGCCATTGGGAAGCCAGCCCACATAATCCAAAAATCCAGTATCAATATATATTTTCCAAATCAACTCAGCCAAACTCAAAACTTCACTTTCTTGTCTCCATTTTTCGAGCTTTTCCACAAATGACTGCACTTTTTCATTTTGCTTAAAATTTAGCAAATTTTCATACACCTTTATGTCACGATTTTCCAAACGAATTTCCACAATTTCATTATCTGTAAAACCACCAATTGGCGACCTCATCACAGCCACCATTTTAATGTCATCCAATGGATTATCCAGAATTTTAAGCAAATTCAGCATTGTCTGAACCTCCATTGTATCCAAATATTCATTGCTGCTATCCGAAAAAACAGGAACATTGTTTTTCACTAATTCTCGCTCAAAAATCGGAGCCGCCATTTTCGTAGAACGCAACAAAATCACAATATCGCGATATTCGATTTTTCGATAACTGCCATCTTTGCACTTCACCAATGCCCCACTTTTGACTAATTCCTGAATTCTCTGCACCGTAAAAATCGCTTCCAATTCCACTTTGCTCAAATTTTTTGTGCTTTCTTCTGGCTGCAATTCTTGACTTTCCTCGTCTCCTTCCGTTTCTTCTGGTTCCTCTTTTTTCAAATCAATCAAATGCAATTCACTTTTTCCAAGCCCATTTTCAACCTCTGGATAATCTGCCCCCAAATTCAAAAATTCCTCTTTCGTGTAATCAATATCGCCTAATTCTTCGCTCATAATATTTTCAAAAATCGTATTGGTAATATCCAAAATATTCTGATTACTTCTAAAATTCTTAAACAGCTGAATTTTCTGTCCTTCTTCATTGCCCTCCAAACTATACGCCTGATATTTCTTCAAAAACAATTCCGGACACGCCTGCCTAAACTTGTAAATACTCTGTTTTACATCACCCACCATAAAAATATTATTTCCACGGGACACACTTCTCAAAATAAATTCCTGCACTTCGTTGCTATCCTGATACTCGTCAATCGCAATCTCCTCAAACTTTTGCTGGTATTTTTTCGCCACCTCAGTTGGCATAATCTCGCCATTTTCATTTTCCTGCATCAAAATTTGCAAAGCATAGTGCTCAATGTCGTTAAAATCAATCATGTTTTTGCTTCTCTTTTTCGCTTTAAAATTTTCCTCAAAACGAAGAACCAAATTTTGCAAAGTACACAAATTATCATACATCAAATAAATATTTTGAAAAGCTTCCTTGGAATCACAAATCAGCGTTTTTTCAGTCAATTTTTTGAGCGAATCTTTCAAACGATTTCTCGTATCTTTTGCCTCATATTTTAATTCTAAAGTCACTTTTTTATCTTGTGCCCATCTCACAAATGTCATATTTTGTGCATAAACAAAAGCATCCTCCCAAGTTTCACAGCTTTGATAAAGTCCCTCGACAAGTTTGATGTCGCCTTCAATAATATCTGCATATTTTTTCATTTCATCATATTGATCCAATTTATTTTTCAAAATCTTAAAATGATTGATACAATCTACAATTTCCTCTTTCAAATTTTGAAGCAAAATTGCCCCCCAATCACTCTCAGAAAAATCCAAACCTTGGTCATTTTTTCTATGAAATTTCTCCACCATTTCCGTCAACCATTTTTTCGGAAAAGGCATACTCTGCACCATTTGATAAACCTGCAAAACCATTGCCTGCACATTTTCGTCTCCTCGATAACCAGAATAACTTTCAATCAATTTAGCAAAATCCGTATCTTCGGATTCATACAATTCCTCAAAAACTTCCTCCAATGTCTCCTGCTTCAACAGCTCAATCTCCTCCGTAGACGCAATTCTAAAATTGGCAGGCAAATCAATCTCAAAAAAATTATTCTTAATCACATCCAAACAAAACGAATGAATGGTACAAATATTAGATTTTGAAAGGAGCACAATTTGTTTTTGCAAATTGTCATCTTCTGGGCTCTCATCTAGTTTTTTATAAATCGCATCCAGAACCCTCTCACGCATTTCTGCTGCCGCTGCGTTGGTAAACGTTACCACCAATAATTTATCAATATCAATTTTATCTTTCAGAATTTTTTGTATCATTCTTTCCACCAGCACCGCGGTTTTTCCGACTTCCGCGCCGCTGCTGCCACTAAAATATTATTTCCTTTTTCATAAATTGCCTTTTCTTGTTCCTTCGTCCACTTCATTTTTCTACCTCAATTTTTTCTTTCATTATATCGCATTCTTTTCATATATTCAATCTTTTTTTGAGGCTTTCTTATTTAAAAAATTCAATCGTAAAATTCACACAATATTCACAATTCTACCACAAAAGAGACACAAACTTGTGTCTCTTTTATCCCCCCACCAGTAAGGCTCTCGTGGGGACTGCAAAGTAATACTTGAGTGACATTGAAAAGATAAAACATAGTTTTAGCTTTGAAATTCACGATTAGTATTACTTGTGGGAAGAGCCGAGCGGATCCACTTATCGCCTGCAAACTGCTAGACTGGAGCTTTCAAAAGGAACCAGTCGATGGTTCCTTTTGCGGGGAGCGGTGAAATGTTTTGAAACTGTTAAAGCTCCGCTTGTTACAGTTTCAATATGCGTAAGAAAGAGGGCAAGCCGCCCTCTCCTTAGCTATTCTATTCCACATAAAGCACCATACGGAACCCCATTCCCCAAGCAGTTATCTCTCCAGAATTCTCATCACCACTACGACAAGAAGCCGCATATTCTAAACCATTATATGGAGCACTACCACCTCGACGGACAGGAACCACATTATCATTACCTTGTGGTATCTCTGTTGTCCATTCCCATACATTTCCTGCTATATCATAAATATTTTTTTTCATTGTTACTTGATTATTTTCATTTATAAATACTCCTGTCGGAAAAATCCATCTATTATTACTGCTTCCCTTTTGTATATTACTTTCTATAAACCAGTCACTTCTGAAATCCTCTGAATGTGTTAATGATGTGTATATTTTACTCTTTACATTAGTATAATTTCCCCAATTACTACAATCAGAATTTGCCACATCCCAACCAATAAACTTACACATCGCATCCCATTGACTTCCGGTAATCATTCCACTCTGAAAAGCCACTGTCCCATTTCCTGCTTTTCCACTCTTCCAATTATTTGCTCTTTCCAAGGCCTTACTTTGTGTAATTACCCTTATGGGCTCATTTCCCGCTTTGACTGTAATTGACTTGTTTGCCCAATAGGCATTAGCATCTGCTGATTTATCATTTGACCATTCTGGTATGCCTGCTATATAACTTCCTACCCCACGGTCTATACTTTCTACTCCAACTTCATAACGTCCTACCCAAAATCCTCCTGCTTTTTTCACGACTGAATATTCTGGCTGTTGAGCCGTAATTGAATTTTCTATCGTTGTTCCTAAAATGCTTGTTACACCCAATTTGTCTCCTTTAATTCCATCTGCTACTGATGTTGGTACAACATTATCTGGCTTCAAATAATAATTATTCGTCCCCAACTTTTTGCTATATGCCTCATCATTCGCAACTGGTATCCACACAAACTCATTTCCTTCGCTATCTTTAATAACATAACCTGTATCAACTGTGCCTTCTGTATGTGCAAATCCTGTTGGAATGTGCAATTCTGGGTGTGCTGCATGCCATGCTTGTCCATACTCCCAAACCGCATATAAAGTTGTATTTCCATTTATTGTGAAACTTCCTGAATTTGTAAACTCAGGCATCGTCGCTGTGCTACTTCTTGCCCAACCTAAAAATGTGCATCCTGTTTGAGTTGGCGTTTTTGAAAAATCAACTCTTACTGTTTCGCCATTTTCATGCCTACTGCTCGCAGGTCCGCCTTGTCCGCCATTGGCATTATACGAAACTGTGTATTTCGTCACAATTTGACTTCCATTAAACTCTCCATCAATGCTTACGCTTCCGTCTGAATTTAATGTTCCAATTTGCATTCCGTCATAGCTCAAATTGCCGCTGCTATCTGTTGTAATCACGGCTCCACTTGGCAATTCCACTCCTTTTTCTAGCTCTGCTTTCACATAATCATTCACATTTGCAAAATTATTATCTGTCATGTAATAATCCATTTGCAATTCCGCGATTTTTAATTCAATTTCTTCCTTAATTTTCGCCATATTGTTCACATCTACTGCCTTTTGGGCTCGTCCTAAAATTCCGTTACTTCCTGCTACTAAATTTAGACTCACGCCTGCTAAAATTAATAGTACGATAATTGTGATAACTAACGCAACTAAAGTAATTCCTTTGTTGTTTTTTTTGTAAATAACATTTTCTTTCAACATCTTTTGTTTCCCCTCTTTCTTTTTTATTATAAAGCTAGTTTACATCAAAAAAGAAAAAAATATAAGGTGTCAAATAAAATGACTTCATTATGTTTTACATAATTTTAGTTGTAACTTTTTTTATTCTCTCAGTTTCTTCCATAACTTCATATGCTCTCAGCATTGTCTTTACTTTCTTGTCTTCGATATATTTTAAATACCACAAGTACAAAACTAGCAGAAAAATAGCCATATTTTTTAATTTTAAAATCATAATACTATATAACAACGTAATACTAATTAAAATCACTTGTGTCAAATAATTCATAAAAACCGTAGCATTTTTGTTTCCTATTTTTTGGATTAAAATTTCCTTTAAAATTCTGCCACCATCTAAAGGAAGCATTGGCATCAAATTAAAAATCGCCAAAATCATATTGGTGTACATAATTTTTTCTGTCAAAATTTCATCTAGTTGCAACCACGCCACCATTACAGCAATTAAAATATTCATCAGCGGTCCAGCTAAATAAGTCATTACTTTTTTGATTGATTTTCTTTGGCTATATAAATAAAATTGCACCGAAACCCCTAACGGATTAATCGTAAACACTTTTGGCTTTAATCCAATTGCCATTCCAACTGCTAAATGTGCCATTTCATGCAAAATAATGGAAATAATAAAAATAAAATATACATCCATTTGCTCCAAAATAAAAAATAAAATTCCAAATAAAATGATTTTTAAATTAATTTCGATTTTCAAAATGACCTCCTAAAAATCTATTTTTTCTGCTGGATTAATTGGCGTATCATCTATCCTAATTTCAAAATGCAAATGTGGACCTGTGCTATTTCCCGTGCTTCCAACTGTTGCAATCACTTGTCCTTGCGTAATTTCTTGTCCTTCTGACACCAATATATCTTGGCAATGGGCATACAAAGTTGTCACATTATCTTTTGTAATACGAATGTGATTTCCATAATCTCCTTCACTCGACACTTGTGTTACTCTACCACTCATCGAAGCCATAATCTGGGTTCCGCTATTGGCTCCAATATCTACTCCTGTATGATTTCCTGTCACTTTTTGATAAACAGATTCTCTTGCCCCAAAACCAGATGTGACCACTCCTTCAATTGGTTTCACAAAAGGATTTGGATTTTCCTGCACAGGAGCTGGAGTTGCTTCTGGTGCCACCAAACTTTGCGGCTGTGCTATATTTTCAACAGCAGGCTGATTTTCTTGTGCTGGCTGATTATTGACAAAAATTCCTTCTTCTTCATTTTCATCATCCTCTTTTAAATAAGCCATAATAAAGTCGAATTTTTCACTCAAATTAAAATTATATTTTGAAACACTTTCCAGAAAATTTTGTGTAAAAATATAATCTTTATTTTTCACGGCAAAAACCGTTACTGCCAAAATCAACAAAATCAACATTTCCAATAAAATTTTGCTACCTAAATACGTTTTCTGACGTTTTGGTTCAAGCACTCTATTTCCCATTGCAACATTTCTTTGATTTCTTCGATAATAGATTTCTTCGGCTCTTTTTATTTTTTCATGGTCATTTAAAATTCTTTCCAAAAATATTCACCCCTTTTGTATAGTTTAATATATTCTTGAAAAGAAAAATTATGTCCCAAATTTTATACGAAAAGCAATGTCGCAATCACTATGCTCGAAATTAGCAAAGCATTACATACTTGCAAAAATTTATATTTTTTTCGCAAAGAAATTTCCTCTTTGTTACTGGCTTCTTTTTGCAATTTTTTCACATAATTATTAATTGTATTTTCCGCCTCCTTCATCACAATCATTTTTTTATTTTTGTCCTCGCCTTGAATTTTTCCTTTTGTATTATACTCGCTTTGCTTTAATTTGACATTAGGCTTCAAAACCACAATCGCCTCATCTACAACATTTGAAGCCAT
Source organism: uncultured Clostridium sp. (assembly GCA_948467875.1). Taxonomy (GTDB): domain Bacteria; phylum Bacillota; class Clostridia; order TANB77; family CAG-508; genus Scatovivens. The sequence goes on along the minus strand of CAOKFZ010000002.1, from coordinate 97,737 downwards.
TCCTTTCAAAACAATAATATTTTTCATTTTACTCAGTTGCATATTCGTGCCTCCTAAAAATAAATTTTTCTTAGCATTTCCAAAATTTAGGAATTTATACTTGTTTCCGCGCAAAAAGAACTACCGAGAATTACTCAGTAGTTTAACACAACTATTATATAACAATATCGATTAGTCATAAAAAGTCAATTTTTTCATATATTTTAATCATAGGAGGATTTCTATGGGAAACGAAAAAAGTATGGATTTTAAACACAAAGAAGTGATTAATATAAAAAATGGCAAACGTCTTGGTCATGTCCAAGACGTTACCGCTGATTTAAAAACAGGCACCATTACAGCCATCATCGTGCCTGGTAATTCAAAAATGTTCAATATTTTTGCCTCTGATTCAGAAATCTTAATTCCTTGGGAAAAAATCACTTGCATCGGCGATGATATCATTTTAGTCGATTTTTAACTCATTTATACAACCTTCGCATATGGTCAATTGCTGTCTTCTCCAAACGAGACACTTGTGCCTGCGAAATTCCAATTTCCTCTGCCACTTCCATCTGTGTTCTTCCTGCAAAAAAACGTTTATTAATAATCATTTGTTCTTTTTCGTTTAATTTTTTCAACGCTTCCACAATCGTAATATTTTCAGCCCACATTTCATCTGTGTTTTTCTTATCTTTGACTTGGTCCATCAAATAAATACTATCGCTTCCGTCATTGTAAACTGGTTCTTGAAGCGAAAGCGGATCTTGAATGGCATCCAAACTCATAACCACTTCTTCTCTTTCCACTTCCAATGCTTTCGCAATTTCATCAACATTTGGCTCCTTGCCTGTTTCTTTCATAATTTTTTCCTTAGCTTGTAATACTTTATACGCCAAATCTCTCACAGAACGGCTCACACGCACCATATTATTATCTCTCAAATATCTACGAATTTCTCCGATAATCATAGGAACTGCATAAGTGCTAAGCTGAATATCCAATGTTACATCAAAATTATCAATCGCTTTAATCAAACCTACACAACCTACTTGAAATAAATCGTCAGCATTTTCACCGACGTCCTCCAAATCTTTGAATGACACTTAATACTAATCTTAAATTTCCAGAAATTATTTTTTCTCTTGCCGTTTCATCTCCTTCTTTCATTTGTTTGAATAATTCTTTATTTTCTGCGTTTGTTAATACTTTTAATTTAGAGGTGTTTACATTACTGATTTCAACTTTGTTAATCAAACTGAAAACCCCCTTTTGAAAATAAGTAAAAATTAAAATTTAATTTTTTAAGATAACTTAATTATTTCCAAATTTAGGGGGTTTTATACATAAAAATATCCTTTTTTACTAGCAAAAAAGCAGGAAACCCATCCACACATCAGTTTCCCGCCTTCCTATTACCTGCTTATCACAATTGCATCTTCCTCGATTGGATAAAAGCTACCCAACCATGTCACAACACATCTTACATTCCGCCCATTTTTTCGGATATTTTCGCTGAGATACGTACGTTCAGGATATAACTCCTGAATTTTTTCTGCGGTGTTATACTCTGTACCCCAATATGTCACCGGAGTTACATTTACAATTTCTCCACTATCCGCCTCATCAAAAAAGCAAAATTTCTCTGCCTTTTCTGGGACTTCAATCTTACTTATGTCCCTAACAGCAATTTCTCTTTCCCTTGGAAGCACTAACCCTTTGATTCCAAATTCCACATAATGTTTCATCTTTACTTTTCCCCTTCTCACTGTTCAGAAAGGTACTTCCTCCATTTCTTTTTTATTAAATTTAATATACCACATTTTTCATTTTATGTCAAGTTGACTTTTCCCTGAAAATATGATATAATAAAGGGTTAGTGATATTTTAGTTGTCTGTAAAGCTACTTTGCCTCATCAGAAGTAGCTTTTTGATAAGTAGTTAATATTTTTTACAAAAAATATTAACTAAGTTATCTGTAAAGCTCCTTCGTCGCTAACAGCTAACCTAATCCTTTCAATGGCCTCGAGTGTATTTTCTCTGGTTCCAAAAGCAGTTAAGCGAAAATAACCTTCTCCACTTGGTCCAAAACCTACGCCTGGCGTTCCTACCACATTTGCTTTGTTTAGCAAAACATCAAAAAACTCCCAAGAAGTCATTTTATCTGGAACTTTTAACCAAATATATGGCGCGTTGACACCACCAAAGACCATATAGCCTGCCTCTTGCAAACCTTCCTTAATGATTTTCGCATTTTCCATGTAATAGGCAATATTTTCCTTGATTTGCTTCTGCCCTTCTTCCGAATACACCGCCTCTGCTGCGCGTTGCACAGGATAAGACACACCATTAAACTTCGTTCCATGACGCCTATTCCACAATTGGTTTAGCGAAACTTCTTCACCTGCTTTTGTATACCCCTTTAACGTTTTGGGCACCACTGTATAGGCACAACGAATTCCTGTAAATCCCGCCGTTTTCGAAAAACTTCGAAACTCAATCGCAACTTCTTTCGCCCCTTCAATTTCATAAATAGTATGCGGCACATCTGGCTCACTAATAAATGCTTCATACGCACTATCGAACAAAATAATTGCTTTATTTTGCTTCGCATAATCTACCCATTTTTTTAGTTGCAATTTCGTCAAAGTAGTTCCTGTTGGGTTGTTGGGCAAGCATAAATAAATCATATCTGGTACTTTTTCTGGAAAAGTTGGCACAAATCCATTTTCAGCAGTTGCTGGCATATAAATCATGTTTTCATAAGTACCTTTTTCTGAATTATATTTTCCTGCTCTTCCTGCCATGACGTTGGTATCTAAATAAACAGGATACACTGGATTAGTAATGGCAACAACATTATCCACTCCAAAAATATCGCCAATATTGCCACAATCGCATTTGGCACCATCTGATACAAAAATTTCGTCTAGCGCAATTTCCACGCCACGTTTTTGATAATCAAATTCGGCTATTTTCTCGCGCAAAAATTCATAGCCTTGTTCTGGACCATAACCACGAAAAGTCTCTTGTTTGGTTTCTTCATCGACTGCATTTTTCATTGCGTTAGCAACAGCTGGCACAATTGGTCTTGTGACATCTCCAATCCCTAATTTAATGATTTTTTTGTCTGGATTTTTGGTTTGAAAATCTGCCACTTTTTTGGCAATCGTAGAAAATAAATAACTATCTTGCAATTCTAAAAAATTCTCATTTATTCTAATCATATTTTACCTTCTTTCTATGATTATTCTATTTCGGCAAAAATAAATTATTATTTTTGTTTTGCTCATTGTATCACGATTGGGATTTTTTTTCAAGAAATTTTTTATTTTTGAAAATTTAGACATTTTTCTTCTAATCGCTTAAAATCACAGCTCAAAGATTTATAAAATTGACTCATTCTACTCTTGCTCTTACTTGTAACAATAGCATAAATCTTCTCTGCTTTGTCTTTAATTTTTTGTCTATTTTCTGGAATATTTATGTAAGAATATTGTTCTGAAAGTAATCTTTTATATCCATAACTTTTATCTTCTAACTCTAACAAATACATACTATCTTCTGGTACTGGTATCATATTAGAAAATCTTATAATTCCTAAGCTATTCTTCGATTTTTTACTTACAATCTTGAAAAAAGATAAATTATTTTTATATGTTTTATGCTTTGATTTCGGAGAAAATAAAGGCGCAAAATAACAATGTTTTTCTATTCTTAATACGATACCTATATAAGGTCTTGTCTCATCTTTATTATAAGCAACATGACTATCAAATTGACTTAAAAAATTTATATACTTAGTATCTATTACAAAAAAATTCAATTTTTCTAATTTTAATTTTTTGTTATTTTTCATTTTTCCTCCATACACAAAAAAGGGAATACTTTTTCGTATCCCCCATAATTTTTCTGGAAACTCATTTATAGAATTTTTCTAAAGGCTCGTTTCTAACCTAATGTTCTGTTGGATATTCGTTAATAGGATTTTCTCCTAAAGGCTCATATCTAACCTAAAATTCACTTTATGAAATAATTCAAAGGTTTGTGATAACCTAATTTTTATGATAAATTCTTTTAGCAATTTTATTATATTCATTATAACATAGTTTATTTACAAAATCAATACTTTTTATTAATTTTTTACATTCCCAAAATCTCTAAAATTCTCATTTGCATTTCTTTATGTTGTACCAAATTGAGGTCATTTTCTAGAACCATTTTTTTAAATTCCTCATAAGAAAACCACTTCACACTTGCGACTTCTTCTTTTTGCAATTTTAATTTCGTAATATCAATCTCTTTTTTCATCAAATAAACGTCTACCAACTCGTTTTCTATGATACGTTTTCCAGTATTTTCAACAACGGCACAATCTTTTACAGTAAACAAATACTGCAATTCTCTCTCTTCTACCTGCAAACCAATTTCTTCCCCAAGTTCACGTATCGCACCTTCCATGCTTGAATCTCCTGCTGACAAATGCCCAGACGTAGCTGTTGTCCATTTATTTGGATTCGTCTCTTTTTGAGCACATCTTTTTTGCAATAAAACTTCGTTTTTTTCGTTCACAATCCATATATGTACCGTTTTATGCCACAATCCTAAACGATGTACTTCTTCTCTGGACACAACCTCTCCTGTTTTTTCTCCCTTTTCATTTAAAACCTCAATTTTCTCCATTATTCTATCGACCTTCCTTTGTTTTTTTCTGCTGACTTACATGGAACTCCAAGCACTCCTGCAAACTGTTTCATAAGTTCCCTTGTATCTCCTGCATAAATAAATGATTTATCATACTCACTAAAAAATTTCGCATAATTTTCAAATGCAGAATCATAATCTGACATTCTATTTGCAATATAATCCAAATTATTTCCTTGCTGATTATTCCTCTGTGCCCATTCTTCTGGCGTCATATCAGAATGTACATAAAGCGAAACAATGGCTTCTCCAAATTCCTCTTTTAATTCTCGCAATGTATCAATATCACTACATACAAGCAATTGCGGTTTATTCCCAATAATCAAATTTTCCCACATTTTATCTGTATCAATGCCATATTCTGTTCCAAATCGTTTATAGCGTAATTTGCAATTTTTTAAGTTATACCCTATCTCTCCTTTGCAAATCATTTCTGTACCATCATTCGGATTTCTTTCTCTATCTGCATGTTTTGAAACTTGCAAACACCCAACAACATTGGCTCCTTGAATTAAGATTTTCTTTCCAGAACCGGGACTTCCTGCTACAACATAAATTTTGTTGCCTTGCAAATTTCTTGGTTCTATAGGGTCTTCAAAAATTTGATGCAAAATTTCTCTTACTTCATCAAAACCATCGCCCACATTAAAAATAATATTATCAAATAACATAATCTCATTAGGATACATTCTATAAATTTCCAAAGCTGTTTGATATCTTTTCTCAATTACACTTGGGTCTGGCACGCCACCTCGCTCCCTTAAGTAAATTTCTGTAAACTCACCTCGACTTGGCTTTCTTCTATGCACAAAATACGATTTCATACTATTTCCAAATTTACTGCGCAACTGCTTTAGCACTTCTGGATTATTAATAATCGTTACTGGTATTTTTCCGCTTTTTTTATAATCTGCAAGCATTCTAGGAGACAAACCATACTCTTTATCATACTGCACATAACGATACTCACATTCTTCAGGAAGTTCTTTTACTGTAATAATTCCTTCATCATCATTTGTTCTCGCCTCACGCGTCGTATATTTGGGTAAAATTTTACATTCTGAATTGACTTGCTTAATCACTTGCATAATTGCACTTTTCCCGCGAACACGAAGGTCCTGTCAATGTAATCAAGTTTGGCATAATTTTCTCCTTTTAACATCCTTTGGAAATATTATACAATATTTTACATAAAAATACAAGCGTTTTTGCACAAAAAAAGAACAATTACAACAAACTGTAATTGCTCTTTTTTCTATTTTTATCATTTTTATTTATTTACAATATCTTTTAATGCTTTTCCAGCTTTAAACTTAGGTGCTTTAGAAGCAGGAATTTTTAGTTCTTCCCCTGTTTGAGGATTTTTTCCTTTTCTAGCAGCTCTTTGAATTACTTCAAATGTTCCAAATCCAACTAATTGAATTTTATCCCCACTTGCTAATGCCTCTGTAATAGAATCTACAATTGCATTTAAAGATTCTTCTGCAAGTTTTTTAGTTTCTGCTGTTTTTTTAGCCATTGCTTCTACAAATTCTGTTTTGTTCATTGTTAAAAAATCTCCTTTCATATTTTGTGACCTTACTGTATCAAATAACAAAAGAAAAGTCAATAGAAAACCTACAAAAAATCAATAATTCGCCTTTTCTTTTATAATGCTTTCTATTTTTTGCACAACTTCTTCTATTGTCATATTCGTAGAATCCACTAAAATAGCATCTTCTGCCTGTCTTAAAGGCGCAATTTCTCTTTCCGTTTCTAATTTATGTCTTTGTTTTAATGATTCTAAAATACTTTTATAATCTACTTTCATTCCTTTTTCTAAATCTTGCTTATACCTTCGATTAGCTCTTTCTTCTATGGAGCACTCCAAATAAACTTTTACATCCGCATCTGGAAAAACAACTGTCCCAATATCTCGTCCTTCCATAATTATATTTTGTTTTTCGTCCATTTTTTGCTCAAGTAATGTCATTTTCTCTCTCACACTTTTTAAAGCAGCAAATTTTGCAACTTGGCTATCGATTTCTTGCGTTCTGATATCAGTCGTCACATTTTTTCCATTGAGCCAAACTTCTTGCATTTCCCCTTTTTGCTTAAAATCAATCTCAATTTTATCCAATATTTGTAACAACTCTTCACTTTCTTGTGGCTCCACTTTTCTCCTAATTGCCTCCAAAGCCACACAACGATACATCGCTCCTGTGTCAATATACACCAATCCCAAATCCTCTGCAATGATTTTCGTCACGGTTCCTTTGCCTGTTCCAGCAGGTCCGTCAATTGCTACAACAAATCCCATTTTCTTTCTCCTTTTCGATTATTTTTCAATATGAACGCCTTTGGCAACAATTTCTGTACTAAGCACATTCATCGAAGTCAAATATTCAATATCTTTCACAATTCCTGATTTCAGCTTCTGAACTGCGCTCGAAACTGGATAACCAACCTCCAAAATTACTTCAATATAAATGTAAATTCCGTCGTCTGCGCCTTGGTGTTTCTTGATAATCGAGCGATGCACTTTATAAATGCTTTCCGTCTTTTCTGCCACCACTTCAATAATCTGCTTAAAAACCGAATCTGAAATTTGAAAATTCCCCATATAACTAAATGTTGGTCGAATAATCGATTTCTCCGCTATGTATGGCTTATTTCCCTTGCCCGTTGACTTGAAAATTTGAAGTGGGTCTAGCAAGTAACCTGAAAAGTCTTTTTTAATCGCAAATGTTGGCACTGGAATCACGTGTTTTCCCTGCGTGATACGAATATTTTTCGCCATTTCCATTTCTTCTGGAGTTGCCACATCTTGGATATACGTCGTTCCTAAAATCGGTCCAATTTCCAAGCTATTTGCGATTTTTTGCACCATTTCATCAGATGTCCCCAAAATCAAAATTTTATCTGGTTTATATTTTTTGATGGCAGCTTGCATTTCTTTTCGTTTATCTTCACTATAAAATATCGCATTACGAACGGTTTCCACTTTCGTTGGCGCCTTTTTCGCGGATATTCCCGCCAAAACCTCATTTTCACTCACAAGCAAACCATCATCAATCATATATTTAATTCCTTGTCTTCCAGCCACCATCTGCGCTCTATAACTTTTTCCTGTGCCAGATGGTCCCACAAAAGCATACGCTTTCACTTTATGAGAAAATAACATCATTTTTATCCTTTCAAAAAACAACTTAAGTTTTATCTTCTATTGCCTTAGTTTCTATCAACAATTTATCAAAATCAGATACAAAATTTCTGTCTTGAATAATTTTATATTTTTCATATTCCCTTTCAGCTTTACTGTTCGCTTCTTTTTTGGATATCTTTCCTTTTCCTTCTAAAACATCATAATGAAATAATTTTAACGAATTTTCTATTTCTTGTTGCCAATCTTTCATATACATTGATATATTTCTTTCTGCATTATTCTCTGCTATATCCAAAAATAAATTTACTAAATTATTCAATTTTCTTAATTCTTGCTCATCTAAATAATTTTTTGCCACCAAAACATCCGATTTTAAAATCTTCCCAACTGGTGACCTTTTCCAATTGGTAAGTCCCATACAGTCTTTGGCAGAATCAGCTCTATTATAAATTATTTCCGCTGCCGTATTTCCTGTTATTGCATAATGGAACTTGTTTTGAATTGTTGCATAAAACTCTTTTGCCAACTCACTCGTTTTATCATAATCAACTGAACATTCTGCAAAAATATCTGTTATCTTCTGATAAAACATTCTTTCACTTGTTCTAATCAGTTTAATTCTTTCAAGTAACCTTGCAAAATACTCCTGATCTGACCTTCTTGCTTTCATAAATCTGTCATCATCTAAAGCAAATCCTTGAATGATATATTCCTTTAAAATCTTGTTTGCCCAAGTTCTAAATTTAATTGCCTTTTTAGAATTTACTCTAAAACCAATTGAAATAATCATATCCAAATTATAATATTCTTTTTGTCTTTTTACTAATCTATTTCCTTCTTTTTGAACCTGTTCCAAAATAGAACAAGTTGAAGCTCTATTTAGTTCTTCTTCTTTATATATATTATTTACATGTTTAACAATTGCTGGTCTCTGCACCTCAAACAAATTAGCAATAGCATTAACATTTAGCCAAATATCTTCTTTATGCAAAATAACTTCCAACTTAGTTTGGCCATTTTCCGTTTCGTAAAATACTATATTTTTTTCATTGCCAAGCAATTCATTTTCCAAATCACTACCTCCTGCCACAGTTTACCTTTCCTGATTAATCAACATTTCCAAATCCGGATTTGGCATTTCTTCGCCCACCGCTCGAATGCGAACATTTTTCACATGAGAACGCAAATCCTTATCGCGACAATCCACCACATATGTGCCTAGCTGCTCCTTCGGAATGGTAAAACAAATTTTGTCACTTGCTGGAACAATGCTAATCAACTCCAACGTATCTTTATTCAAAATTCCATAATCCACATTTTGCGTTATATCTGTGTCAATTTCAATAAAATAATCAGCATCGCTAATCGCACGAATGCAGTCAAACTTATAATACAAAGACAAATACGTATTCACCACGCTGGCTGTTGACGTTTCCAAAAAGAAATTATCCACATTAATCAAATCTTCTCGACAAATTTTATCCATAAATAAAAACTTACTCACAATCACATCTTTTTCGCCATTATCTCGCGCCTGCTCTAATTGCTTCGTCAGTTTTATTTTATATGGCAAAATATAGCGAACATCCGAATACGTTGTCGGAAGCATCTGCGCAAATGCTACAATTGTCAAAATACTACAAACCCAAATATAAACTTTTTTGCTTTCCAAAGAATGGCTTACAATTGTTTGGCTGTTTGCTGCCACAATGCAAATCAGCAATGCCTCATACGGCACAAAGCAACGTGGTGTAAAATAGCCCATAATCGAAAACGGAATTGTCGCAATGATACATGGTAGTATAAAATATATGATTTCTTTTTTCAATAATTCCTTTTGCTTTAAAACTCCTACCCAAATCATAGAAATCACCATAATTATCAACTGCCATTTAATATCTTTGTAATTTCCAAGACACGCCAAAGCCCATTTATTTTCTGTCACATCCACAGTACTTCTCGCTAAATTACCAGGCGCAATAATCGTCAAAATCGCTCCCACCGCAAAGAGCGAAACTGCACCAATCAAAAATGCGGCATCCCACTTAGAAGTTTTCCATGCTTTTTTGATATTCGCCAAAAACAAAATTCCTAAAAAAGCGCCTCCTACAAATGCCATCACTTCATGCGAAAAACCAACTAAAAATCCACATAAACTCACGAAAATTTTTTGCCATTTTTTCAAATCTCTGTTTTCCACAAAATAACCATAAATAGTGTATAAATATGCCATCAGCGCCGTTGTTGTCCATAAATAATTCAAACTTCCGGCTAATCCATGCAAATTTTTCGCCAAACATTTTGCCATATACCAAAAAGCCAAAAGCCAAAATCAACGATACATAGGAATTTTTATGGGTCATGAATCGATTTATGATAACCAGCAAAACCACAAACAACAACGTGTTCAGCACCTTAAAAATAGTTGTGCTCGTCGTCATAAAAAACGCTACCAAAATATGTGGAATAATTCTTCCCGTCCAGCTGCTATATAAATATTTCGCACCATTTTTAATTTCCGTAAAAGACGTAATTTTCAAGTCGTCTCCACCAATCAAAAAAGCGTAACTATAATCGTCTGGACTAATTAATGTAGCCATATTCAAAATAAACAGGCACCCAGCTATCGCCAAAAGTAGCGCCAACATTGGCCAATTTTTCTTTATTCTTTCCATAAACTCTCCGTTAATTTTTGTTCTTGTACTTTTTATAATTCTCAATCGCATCACGTGTTGTAATCGTTATTTTTTCAGGCAATTCGTCAAGCGAAAACCATTTCATATCTAAATGTTTCGTTGGTTCCATAATTTGCGGCTGTCCCTTTATAATTTTGCACAAATAACTAGGCGAAACCCAATGTTTTTCTTCTGCTTTGATAATATGGTCACAAATTCCCAAACAGTCAATCACAGCAACATCAACTCCTGTTTCTTCTTTTACTTCTCTTTTGACTGCCTGTTCAAATGTCTCAAACATCTCCAATCTACCACCTGGAATGCACCAATATTCTTTCTCTGGAGCTTTATTTCTCAGTTGCAACAACAACTCATTTTTCTCATTCAAAATAAAAGCTCCACAACCAACACCTATGTAATCTTTCCCCTGAAGCATAATTATTTTCCTCCCTATTTATTGCTTTCTTTCATTTCATCAATCATTTTTTTGCATTCTCCATATCTCTCAACCCTAGTAAAATCAACACTTTCTAAATCTGCATAAATTTTATGATTGTCTATATAAATGTCAATTGGAATATAAATTTTTTCTTTTATAGGATAAGGATTTAATAACATTTTTAAGAGTATATATGCATTGTTTTCTTTTATCCATTCAATGGTAACTTGTTTATCAGCATATTCTATTTTTATACCTTTTACTATACTATGAAATCCACGAGCCATATTTTTTCTAATCGTACAAGTTTCTAGTATATTAGCAGTCAGCTTTGTACCATTTTGTTTTATATTTTCAAGATTTTTCTTATTATTTTTAAGAAGTTGGAAAACACCACATCCCATTATAACTACTATAAAGCATAGCATAATCAATGTAATCTGTATTTCTACAATGGCAATACACATTACTAAAACGCTAACTGACGAAATAAAAATCACAATTAATACCCAAAACATCCACCTACAATATCTTTTCTTTTGAAGGTCATCATATTCTAATTTCATAGTCTTTTCCTATCATTTCTTTTTTATGATTATATAAACCTATTAACGTCTGCAACCTCTTGACTTTTATACAAAAACGTGATATAATATAAGGTTAATAACTTTTTATTTTGTGAATTTATTTAATTCGTCGCGCATATAAATCGCCTCACCACGAGTTGCCTTCGCATACTCTTCGTCCGAAAATTGGTCTTTCCACTTATCTGAACGATAAGCACACATCAAACTTCTTGATGCGTTAATAATGCCACCCAATCCGTTTTTATCAAATCCAAGTGCGACATCTTCTGCTTTTCCACCTTGCGCACCAAATCCCGGAATTAAGAAAAATGTATGAGGCATCTGCTCTCTTAATGTTTTCAATTGCTCTGGATACGTTGCTCCAACCACTGCTGCAACACTGCTATACCCATTTTCACCAATCAATTCTTCGCCCCAATTTTCCACCAAACTTCCCATAGTCTCATAAATTGTTTTTCCATTTTCCAATTTCAAATCTTGCAATTCACCAGAAGATGGATTGGACGTTTTTACCAAAATAAAAATCCCTTTGTCATACTTTTTGCAATCCTCGATAAATGGCTTCACGCAGTCTGTCCCAAAATATGCATTTACAGTCACAAAATCAATATTATCATTGCCATACAACTTATCCTCTATTTTCGTTTTGCCTATAAAAGCATTGGAATAGCTTTCCGCTGTTGAGCCAATATCGCCTCTTTTGGCATCTACAATCACAATCATGCCCTTTTCTTTGGCATACTGGCAAGTTTCTTGATAGCATTGAATTCCAGCTATCCCAAACACTTCATAAAACGCCATTTGTGGCTTCACTGCTGGAATAATGTCACAAACACTGTCAATCAAAGCTTTGTTGTACTCCAAAATTCCCTCACAAATTTTTTCAATGCTTCCGTTATACTTTTGCTTAATACATTCTGGTAACATATTATACCTTGGGTCTAGTCCCATCACAGTTGGGTTATTGGTCTCTTTTATTTTTTCGATTAATTGATCAATCGCATTCATTCTTATTTCTCCTTATTTTCTTCTTTTCTCCGTATAATATCATAATTTTTGAATTATTATTCCACAAAACGAATAATATTGATTTTACGCAATTTCTGTATCATTGGCATCGTATTTGATATCGCCTGAAACAATGGTATATTGCACTTTTCCTTGCAACTGTTTTCCAATCCATGGTGTATTTTTTGATTTTGAAACAATGCTTGCTTCTTCATATGTATATTTTTCATTTGGATTAAAAATTGTCAAATCCGCAATTGCCCCTTCTTTGATTTCTCCTCTATCAATTTTCAACAATTTTGCAGGATTATAAGACATCAATCTTACCATATCTAAATACGAAATATGCCCAGGCACCACCAAATTGGTAATGGTCGCAGCAAGCGCTGTTTCAAATCCAATAATTCCATTTGGAGCTGCCGCCAATTCTTTTGCCTTTTCTTCTTTGGCATGTGGCGCATGGTCTGTAATGATACAATCAATCGTTCCATCTTTCAATCCTTGAATAATGGCTTGTTTATCTTTTTCTTCTCGCAATGGTGGGTTCATTTTCGCATTCGTTCCTGAGTTCAAAACTTCCTCTACCGTGAAACTATAATAATGTGGGCAAGTCTCACAAGTCACTTGAACCCCTCTTTGCTTCGCACTTCTTATCATACCAACTGAAGTTTGTGTGCTAATATGACAAATATGAGTATGCAATTGATTGGTTTCGGCAATCACAATATCACGTGCTGCCATGATTTCCTCTGCTTCTGGCAAAACGCCTCCCACGCCCAATTTTTCAGCAACGCTTCCTGCGTTTATGGCTCCTTTTGAAACACTTTTTTCTTCACAATGTTCAGACACAAAACTGCCTAATTGATTGGCTTTTAGCATGGCTTCTCGTATCATGGCTGCATTTTCCACTGGCATTCCGTCATCTGAAAAAGCAATTGCTCCTGCTTCTAATTGGGTTTCAAAATCGACCAATTCTTCGCCTTTTTCGCCTTTGGTCACACTCGAAAATGGCAAAACATTACACAAATTTACACGTTTGGCTTCATCAATAATTTGCTTCAAAGTTTCTGGATTATCTGGCGTTGGGTTTGTATTTGGCATTGGGCAAATTGTTGTAAATCCGCCTTTTACGGCACTTTTCGAACCAGTTTCAATCGTTTCTTTATGCTCTCCACCTGGCTCTCTTAAGTGGCAATGGATATCAATCATGCCTGGCATGATATACAATCCCTCACAGTCGATTACTTGACTTGTTTCTTCTTTTATGTCTTTTTCTATTTTTACAATTTTTTCATTTTCTATTAAAATATCCTTTTTCTCTTGCTTGTTGCTTGCATAATCAACCACAGTCCCATTTTTCAATAAAATACTCATATTTTCCTCCACAATTTTTTATTTGATAATATTGTATCATGTATTGAAAAATTTTTCAACTTTTTTAAGCGCAAATTATTAAAATAAACAACTCACATACAATAAAAACATTAAAATAAATACAACGCCGTGATTGCGGCTGATTTCTCTTCGATTTTTAAACAAATCAAAAACTAATAAATAGGTCGTTATCATCAGCAAAAAAATTAAAGAACGATTAAAGTCTGTGTCATAGTAAATTGGGCGAATGAGCGCACCAATTCCTGGCAAAAGACAAATATTGAAAATATTGGAACCAATTACATTCCCAATTGCCAAATCACTTTTCTTTTCAATAGTTGCAATAATGCAAGTCACGATTTCTGGCAAAGACGTCCCCAACGCCACAACTGTCATGCTGATAATGCTTTCACTCACGCCAAAAAATTCGGCAATCGAAATAGCTCCATTTACCACAAAATCGGCACCATATTTTAAACCTAATATCCCTAAAATTAAATAAATTATGGTTTTAAAAATAGAACTTTCCTCTTCTACTTCATTTTCAAAATCTTCTTTACCGTCATAAATCGTATAGCCAATATAAATTGCCGCAAAAATCAGCAATAGAAGTGCTTCTATTCTACTGACAAATAACTGGCTTGTTCCAAAATTGCAAAATATCGCTAACATTAAAATCGTAAAAACAGATACTGGAAGATGTATTTTTAAAATTTTATCTTCTATTTTAAGCGGATTGCAAACACTCGCAATTCCAATGACGAGTAGCAAATTACAAATACAACTGCCAATGGAATTCCCAATGATAATATCTTGATTTCCTGTAATGGTAGACTGAATGGTTACAAGAATCTCGGGAAGCGATGTTCCAATCCCTACAATTACAATGCCAATGAGCATTTGTGATAAATGAAATTTGCGTGCAATATTGCTTGCTGCTTTTACCACAAAATCCGCTCCTTTTATCAAAAATATAAATCCTAATATCATGAATATAATCTCGAAAAACATATAACTCCTCTTTTTTTGTTTTTTATTAGTTTGTTAAAAACTGAAAAATTTTATACAAAAACAGAGCTTAAGATTTTAAACTCTGTTTTATCAAATATTTTTAGTCAAGTGGTTCATATTTAACTGATATACGATTGCTTTTTTGTAAAGCAAAATGAACTTTAAAACCTACATTTTCTAAATTTTCACAATAAAAGAAGTGAACTTTAAAATAAAAATATTTACTATTTAAGTCTGAAGAATTTGTCTCAATTTCCGCATAATTAAAATTTTCTACATTTACATTTTTTGCTTTTATATAAGTTAGAAATTCTATAAAATCGTCTTGTCTCTCAATGCCTAGTGTATCCATTATTTCTTTACGATGACTTTCAAAATAATTTTTTTGCCTCTCCTCATTTTCTTCAACAATTTCCTTTTTTAAATAAGAAATGTATTCTGTAAATTTCCTTAAACTTTTATATAAAACATCTTTGTCATTCTCTCCTTGATAGGAATATAATTCAAGCATATTTCTAGGTAATATTGTTTCTTGCGTATATTTCTGAATAAATTCTTCATAGCTCTGATTTTCATTTTTTGCATTTTCTGAATTTTTCTCTTGATTTAATATTCCTATTAAAATCATACAGCATACAAGCAATATTACCATTATGATAACAATACATTTTTTTAATTGTTTTTTTTCCATTCTCTATCTCCTAACCTTCTAATGTATTAAATCATGTTCTTTGCACCAATCTGTAAATGGTGTTTCTGAAGGGAACTCAATTTCCTCAAATTCTCCATTGGTATAAGGATTACAGTATCTTCCTTCTGTAATCAATATCCATTCTACTCTTCTTCTTTTTCTTAAAACTTCAGCAAAATCTCCATTGTACGTTGTCCAAGTTGTCTCACTAACGCTGTGATTTTGCTTATATTCATCAGCTCTATTCGTCAAATTACCATAGTTATGCCTAATACAAATAAATGCTTGTAAATAATTATCTGAAATATCTTCTCCCAATTCACCTTTTATGTAATTTTTATCTGCTTCTACTAATGCTAAGAAAACATCCACACATTCTTCTAATGGAATTGCCTCTCTTTCAAAACCTCCTGTATATCCCATTTCACTAGCAAACTGATTAATAGATTTTGTTAAGCCAAACATATGAGTTGACTTTCCTTGACTATCTCCTATGTCTTTAACTATTGAATACCACTTTCCACCTCTTTGTTCTAACTGCCCACTTTCTAGTTTAACACCTAACCAATACAAAAATTTCTCGTCATCTAATTCGCCAATATTAAGTCCTGCTCCGTCGTCTATTTCCATATAATCTTCTACATTTTCAACAACTTGGTCATCTCTATCTCTAAAAATAATTCTCATGTAATTTCCAATTTTATAAGTTGCACTTACCATTTCTTCAGCATCTTCTTCATTGCTTTCTGGCGTTTTCGTTTTCTCTTTTTTATTCTTCTCTTCCTTTGCAGCCTCCTCTTCTGCTTGCGCCTTGGTTATATTAACTGTTTTTTCAACCGTATTCGCCTTGTCTTGCTCATAAGTATAACCAATCACAGCTCCTTCTTTTATGTAGATTTTTCCATTTCTTTTTATTGTAAATTCTGCCTTTTCTTTTGCCTCTTCTCTTTCTTTCAATTCCTCTGTTTTCGTTTCGTCTAGCAAAACTGGAACTTGATAATCTGTTTCATAATGACTATTTTCTTGTCCTTCATCACTCTGAATATAGTTGCTTAATGCTTCAATATTGCCTCCTTTGACGCTGTTGTCCGAGTCTGGACTACTTCCTAAAATCTTAGATACATCAAAACCTTCTATATACAAAACATGGTTCGTGATACTTGCATCTGAATATTCTTGCCAAAAATGATTATAGCCATTTTGTTTCTCATTCTTTCTAAAATAAGTACACGCCGCTTTGTCTCCTGGCAAACATTCTGTGTTTCCTAAAACTCTTATTTTAATAAAGCCAACTTCTTCTTTTGCTTCAGCTTCACTTTTGCCATTTTTCACTAATTCCATATTCGTTCTTTCCACTGTACCATATTTTACAACTTCGCCAGTGACTGGGCTAAGTACTGCTTCGTCGCCTTCAAACCCTGCAAATTCAGCAGCTTCTGCTGTTACTCCATTGGAACTTCCTGTCACGCCATTATAAGTCATTTTATTATTAGGAATAGAAATATATCCCAAAACACTTCTATTATAAGGCTTGTATTTTATACCATGATGTTCGCCTCCATCATAATACATGCCATTTCCGGCATAAATATTCACATGCCCACTATAAATCAATATCATTCCAGGTTCTAATGTACTTGGCGCTCCACTATGATAATAATCTACTAACTGTTCTGCTGATTTTATTGTATCGGAAGAAATCAATTGCCCTTCATTAAATATTCCTACCAATTGTAAGCACCAACTTACATAGCTCGAGCAATCATAAAATTTATTCGTTTTTGATGCCTCAAAACTACTTGCTCTATTGGCTTGACTATAATCATATCCACCGTCAGCTTCCACATAATCAAAAATGTCTTTTGCTGCTTGAACTAAAATATTTTCAGAAGTTTGTGGTTGATTTTCAGGTTGAATTGGAGTAGTTGTTTCTGTTTCTTCTTCCGCCTCTTCTTCAATTTCTTCTTGACTTAATAATTCTTGCAATTCTTCTAAAGTTTCTGCTCTGGACGCCTTATAATCTTCTGACGAATGTAGCAAAGTTCCATAAAATTCTTCACTCTTGTCATAACGTGTAACTGGCCAGCCTGCTGAAGAAATATCTGCCACTGGAAACATCATAACTTCTTCTGCTGGTTCTGTTAAATCCTCTTTATCAAAATAATTTAATTCCACCACCAACTCTTTAAAATCATGATAAATATATTCACTATCTAAAGTGTGCATATTAGTCAAAATCTCAAATGCCGTTAGTGAATTTTGAGACAAATTAATCGAACCTGAAATTTCATCAATCGTAGTATTCAATTTTTCTCCTTGATATTCAGCTTTTATCTCATTTTTTATCTTTCCTTCTTCCACTAATTTTTTAAACACATCTGGATCATCTATATCTTCTGCCGCTGCTCCTGCTGCTTTTACCATATTTTTAGCTTCTTCAATTAAGGCTGCTTTTGAACCTGAACCATCATAAAGATAATACTCATCTAAAAACATTTCCTTTATTTTAGCATTGGTTTGACCTCTTACACCATCATCACTTTGCAAAACGCCTCCTTTTACTGCTTGATAAACTGGCGTTAGTCCCAAATCTTTGATATCTTGCAAAGCACCTGTTGGATCTTCTACTTCTTCCCAGCCACCATCTTGCACTTTTACATCTCCATCATAAGCGGTCCAACCTTCACTGACTGTCTTTGTAATGGCTTTTTTTCCTACTTTAAATTCTTTAATAGAAGCATTCGTATATTCTGAATATCGTATATTAGGATCATCTGAAAGTGCATCTACTATTTCATATAACTTGTAATCTCCGTTATCATCTGCTACATAAGTTGTTCCACCTTCTTTGGCAAATGAATACTGCCCTTCTCCTGCTTCTACCTTTCTACAAATCACATAATTTCTTCCATTTGCTTGGTAAAATTCTCCTGTATAATTTCCATTTCTATCTGGTATATATATATACAATTCATCTTGCGTAGTTCCTCTCTCTTTTTCGTATAATGTCCATCTCTCGCCTGTTCTTGCTTCATAATTCGTATCTGTCAAAATAGCTTCTGACTTTCCTTCATTTTCTACTAAAGCTTTTTGCGTAAAATACACATTTCTAAACCAATGGTCTGTTACGCAATTGATATATGGAACAAAGGTTTTAAATTCACGATCTGTCATAGACGACATCGCTCCATAAATGGTTCTTAAATAATTTCGGCAGTTAGTACAAGTTTTGTTTAAACCGGCATCACTTTTAGCTCGTGCTGAACAAAGTTCTTCTGCTGGCTCCTCTGAAACCGTAATTTTATTTATTTCAAGAGTTACACTACTCTTTCCCTTTCCTTCTCTATGAATTGTATATTTTATTTCATAAGAAGTATTTTCTTGCTCCCCATCATCTGCTTCTATTATACCTTTATATCGCCACCACTGTACTTCAATAACTCCTTGATTCATAAAAACGTAATGAAATTTTCCTTCTTTGTCATCTTCCCATTCATTACTTGTTCCAATATCTTGATAACTGTCAAAATCAAGTATATCATCAGACAAAAAATTAGTTATATTGTTAGCTGTAATCGCTTGCCCACCTTGTACAAATTTTACTTCTGAATTACTATTTAAAAAGTTACTAAATGATTCCTTGATATTAGTTGATATTTCATTTGGATTATTAAAATCCCAATTTCTATTTTCACTAAAAATTGTCTGCGTATTATCTGTACCTGTACATTTATAAGTTCCTTCGATTTGACTTTCCAATCCATCTATTTCTTTAAAAATTCTCGCTGCATCTTTTTTGGTTAGCGACATTTTATCTAACCAAACCCAATGTGCAGCGCTATCTGCACTTCCTAAGTTAAGAGTTCTACATTTTTTCTCAAAATCATCATATGTAATCACAGTTCCATTTGGGAGCTTAATTCCACCTTTTGTTTCATTACCTGTTGTTGTAGCCAGTAAAATTTCCACATCTGTGTTAAAGGAAGTTGCTAATTGATAACTCAAATCTGGTGCCATAGTAGCAATATGTGTTGCAAGCAAAAACTCTAGTGGCATTGAATATCTTCCTGTCCAACCATCTAATTTATAAGAAAAAGTCTGATTATGCCCTAATCCAATTGCCGAAATATTTAAAGTTTTACTAGCCCTATCGACTTTTATCGAACTCGTTATTTCGTCCCAATCTGCAAATATCGATCCAATCCCTTCTACAGCACCTCCAACAATTCCAAATATTGGATTATAACTAGTTGCTACTGTACCTAAAGTCGCTCCATGCACAATTTTATCGCCTAAAGAACCATAAACTTCTCCACGTACACCTGTAACTGTATTATCATTGCCATCTTGTTTATAAATACTAATCAAACCAGAACCCCAATTGGTTCCATCAAATATACCACCAAAGAAATGTTTTGCATCTAACTGCATTGCTCTAAAATTAAAATTATGATTTTTTATGTAATACGCATAATTATCGGAAATTAGATAAGTTGTGATATTTCGATAAGCATTTTTTTCTTCCAAACTTTCAATTAAAGAATTTTCTCCTGTTGTACCTTCTTCGGTTGTTTCAGCCTTATTATAAAATTTATAATTTCCATTTTCCTCTTTTGAGCTCTCATCTTTTGCAGTTATAAAACCATAACCATACAAATCATAACCCATTTGTTCAATATTCCCTAACGCAGTCACAATATCTTCGCCATGTACCACTGTTTCTGCACCAGATAAAATAGATTGACATTGATCAAAGAAACCTTGTGCAATTTGCTTAAAGCCACTTAAGAGCATGCCCCAACCAGTCAAAATAAAAACCAATAAACCAATCACTACTAAAATAATTAAAATGACTACACCTGCTAGTGCTATTAACTTTCCTAGTTTCATAGCAAGTTTTGAAAATTTTTCAGCTTTTTGCGCGATTTTACGAACTTTTTTCGTTTTTTCCTCTAATTTTCTAGCTTTATTTTCCAAATTTCCAGCACGTCGATTTAACATTGCCGCTTTTGGACCACCTTGAATAGTTGCAAGCTGTCTTTTTCCTGCTGCTTTTTCTCGCATTTTTCCTGCTTTGCTTGTCATTTTGCTCTCAAGCCCTTTTGCCTTATCTGCAATCCCTTGTAAATCACTTGCTACGCCAGATAACGGAAGCCCTGCACCACCATTATTTTGTTCTTGATTTTCCATTTCCTCTTCTTGATCATCCATCTGTTTCACCTCCTTTTGTAACATTTAACGTTTATTATGAATTGGTAAATTCACACTAAATTTCGCAATTGCATTTTGTATTTCTGCTTGTATGACTTCTTCTGCTACATTTTTTGTCCCTGAATATTGCTCCATTACTCTAACAGAACCAAACGTCAAACTGCTTGCCTCATCTTGATTATCATAAAATTTCTGAAATCGAATTTGCTTTGTTATACTCTCTTTAGGACCCAACACTAAATCAGCAATATTCACTGCATTTCTTGTATCATTCGAAGTCAATGTCAAAAAGATTTCGCCTTCTTCTTGAGCATCTGAAATTACAATCGTGTCATCTGAGCGATTTGTTATTTTTACAGTATACTCTTCATAACTGTAATATTTTTGAACTGCTTGTAAATCCACTTTCAAATACTCATTTTCGGATACATTTTGAAGTTCTTCATAATCGATAAAACTTCCAACTGCCATTTCTAGCCTTCCATCTTTTTGCCTTTTAAAAACAATTTTTTCTTCTGTAAAAGAATAGGTTGTATTCGTAAGCCCAGTGGCTAGAAAATCATCCATATATTTGACTTGATAAACATACGTATTTCCTTCATTGGAATAATTCTGAATCGTGTAACGTTTTGCGGCTCCCACTTTTTCTAAAACATAGCTTGTAAAAACGTTAATGTTATTTTCAAAACTCCACTGTTTGCAATTATCAGAAATCATTTGATAAGCCATTTCCACATTTCCTTCTAGCAAATAACCAACATATTGTTCTAACATTTCTTCAACTTGATTGCTAACTTTTTGCGGCACAGAATTAGTTTTGTCCATGACCGAAGTATGTGGTTCATAAGTAGTTTGTACTTCCTGTGGCGCTTCATAATTTCTCAAAAATAAATTCACAAAAAATACAGTAGCCCAAATACATACCACAATAAAAATTACTTTAGAATTTTTCTTCAAAAAATGCAACGCTTTTATCCTAAATTTCGTAAACATACTTTCTCCTTAACAATTGATTTAAATCACACTAAACGACAAAGCAAAATCATTATAATCATTTTCTTGAATGACAATATTCATTTCTTTTGGCTGCCCTGGCTTGCCATTAATTGCATCTGTAATCGTTATCCACAAAACATACACATCTCCATTTCTTTCGATATTATCATGCGTTATATTTGACATTTCTGAAAAAACAGTTGGTAAATACTTCTTAAAATCGTCCAGAGTTGGAAAATACGTTTTTTTGAAATCTTCATAAAGTAAACTATATGCTTTTTCGTATTTTCCTGTTTCTATCTCTTCCAAAAATATCCCAAAATAATATTCCATTCGCTCTCTTTCTTCCATGTTTTGCAAAGCAGCAATTAACTTTTGATTCTCGTTTTCTTCTGCCTCTTCTATTGTTAAATCTTCTCGATTTTCTACTTTTTCAGAACTATTTTTTCTCACATTCAAAATCGTAGCCAATATAATAGCAAAAATGAGAAGAGCCACAATAGCATACCATATTTTTTCTTTTTTTGTAAATTGAATTCTATTTTTCTGCATCTTTAGCTCCTTATCTTTTACGAAGTAGGCTCATCTGGTTGATAATAATCCACATCTACTTTTTTTCCAACTAAACTTCCATAGGTATCCACATCGTAATTATTGGTGTCTTTTGCGGATGAAACACTAGTAGCCAATTGCGATTTAATATAAGTATTTAGGAATTTCTTTGAAGCTTCAATTGCTTCGGATTTTTCATCCTCTGTAACAGAAGACGATAAACTTAAGTTTTCCATAATAGCATTCATATCTAGAATTTGATCTTTGTCAATTGATTGTATTTGTGCTTTATAAACAAATTCACTCGCTGCTTTTTGGCTATGCAATAAGCCTGTTAATTTGCTTACCAAGTCTCGTTGCTCTTTTACTAATTCCTTATATAAACCAGCATTACTCTCTGTTGCTGCTTGTGCCAATAATGCTGTTGTTTTGGCTTTTGCCTCAGATTGATCCCAACCTTCCATAACTGCCATTTTACTAACTAAAGCTGCTGTTTCTTGTGTACTTGTATCAGAAACTCTTTCCAAAATTCCACCAACAAAACCTTTGCCACCAACTAATTCTCCAACTGAATATCCTGTTGACAAATCGCCAGAAGCTCCATAGCCAAATGCAATACCTGCAATCGTTGAAGTCACTGATGCAGTATCTTTTAGTGCTGCCCCTATCACTTTTGCAGAATCCGTCTGTGTCCATCTTTTTACACCATCATATGCATTAGAAATTCCTTTAATTGCTCTAGTTGGTGCACTTGTGTCATGAATAATTTGACCGTTTTTCTCTTCACGCATTTTTTGCTGCGCTTCTGACATTGTTCTTTTGGCTATTAATGCATCTGTAGTGAGGGTTCCATCTGGATTTCTACGGTCTGCTTGTCGTTTTAGTTTTTCATATTCGCCTTGTCCATGTGCTTCGTCATATGCTGCCTTTGTCGCATTCTCAATCATAACATCATAAGCACCATCTCCATGAAGTGCATCATATTGTTTTCTGGCTTTAGCTGTATGTCTAATATGTTTTTCTCGTCTTCGATCAGCCACTTTTTTGTTTTTATTTTCTTTTCTTTCTGCTACTTTTTGTCTTACATCATCTTTATATTGATCCGTTTTCTTGTATGCTTTATATTCTTGCTTGGTCATACCATCATTTTCCATTTTATCTTTTTTGACATCCCTTTTAGCTGCTAAATCTCTTACACCACTTGTTAATGTTCTAAATCCACCTGCATTTTTAAAATAGGTTGCACTTTTGGCAACGCCCATACCCATTTTAGCAAATTTTCCAGTAGCATTCATAAAGTCTCTTCCTGGAGCTGATAAACCTGGCATTGATTGTGCCTCGAAATGGAAAATTTTTCTCAAAAGCTCTTCTGCTGTCCTCATAAAACGTAGCACTGCAAAGGCTAAAATGTAGACACCAATCGAAGCAAATCCCCATGTTGATTCTGCAATAATTTGTGAAATCGCTCCAAAAAACGCTAAATACACCACACAATGAAATGGCTGAATTAAAATATTGTAAGCAAATTCTTTTAACCAAGCATTCAACGCCTGTGCCTTTCCATCTCCCATTTTATCAATCGAATAAGTAATCGTAATCAGTGGCGCAATAATAATCAAAAATCCAATCGTAATCATACGTTTCAAATAAAACATCAAATAACTAAACGCTTGCCCTTGCATAATGCAGTACATAATCGCAGCAAAAAAACCTGCAATTCCATTTGTCCAAACATCTTTTACAATTTGAGCATTCAAATATTCTCCGATGGTTTGGTCTGACATTACCATTGTCGACTTAAGCATCCCACCTAAGGCACCTACCAATGATGTGTTGATAGAAACAAAAAATATCATAATATAATGTAACATAAATAGCAAAGCCAAACTCGTTGCCCAATCCATTAGCATTTGTTTATATTTTGCTTGCTCTGAAGCAATGGTAGAAAGTGCCATTCGGATTCCCACATAAATCAAAATCACAAGCAAAATCGAAGCAGAAATCAAGCGCATAATATAATACCATTTTGCTACTGCAGTTCGGAAAGAAACAATGGTATTACTGCCTTCTATATTGAAGAAATTGATATCCATAAAATCAATTCCGCCAAAAGAACCATCTGGATCCTGATAACCCGCAAATAAAATATGTTCAATTGAAACACTTATAGGTTCACCTGTTCCAATGCTTGCACAAGCATTCATTAACATTTTCAAAAGCCATCCAAATCCCATAATGCAAACTCTTGGTATGAATAGTAAAACAGT
The DNA here is from genome assembly GCA_948467875.1 of uncultured Clostridium sp. GTDB lineage: Bacteria > Bacillota > Clostridia > TANB77 > CAG-508 > Scatovivens. The sequence goes on along the minus strand of CAOKFZ010000002.1, from coordinate 73,098 downwards.
TACAAGTCCAGACACAAGCCCATCTATAAAACCAACTTCAGCATCTTCTTTAATGGCTTCACTCATCACACCTCCGCCTTCAGAAGGGGCTGCTTCAGAAGCCAGTTTTGGCTCTGTCATTCCTGCTACTTGCATAGTTTGAGTTCCAAATATCATAAAATAACAACTCGTTAAAATAAACGCCAAAGAAACAACAAATATTAAATTCTTTTTTACTTTTTTACTTATCTTCATTTTTACACCACCATTCTTTTTGTTCTTATGCGCTGTTAATCGTATCAATTAGATTTTCTTTAAAATACATAATTTTTCCCAAGGCATCTATCTTAATTTGGTCTACTACTTTTTGACTACCATCTTTGCTTGGATTCCACCTTCTACTTCCATCTTTTTGGCGATCAAACACAAGCGCTCCATCCTGACCAATTTCTTGGTAATTTTCTATTTTCGCTCTTTGCTCATTTGTTATTCCCTTCGATTTCTTGCCCAATCGTTCTGCCTCTACATTCGTTTTTCCTATTTCAGAAATCAAAAATGCTAATTCAAGTTGTTTCTTATTTTCAAGAACCACCGTAGAATCTGCACAAATAGCTTTTACTATATTGGCTTTCATTCGATTGGTTCTACGATTTGTTTGTCTTTCCTCCAATTTTCTCTTATCCTGATTTGCTTCTGTTACTTGAACTTCAGCTACATTGTCTGTTCCTTGTTCCACAGCTTGTTTCATGAAATCTGATAATTCAATTTCATCTTTTTTCCTGTCTCTTCCAGAAATTTGACGAATGACATCCGCAGATTTTTTAGAAGTCTCTGACAACATTTTATCTTTAATCACATCAAAAATTCCTGCTTTTGCCTCATCTGTCTGCAAATTAGCAACATCTTGAATGCCATTTTTCTGCATATATTCCAAACAGCTCTCTGTTGCCAATCTTTTTTCTAATCGCTCATTTGTGTCTTTTTCATGTTCTACCATTTTCTGATAAACACTATGTATATTTTGGCTACTAATTAAGTTATCCTCTAACTTAATTTCACCTCTTTTAATAATCCCTTTCTTTTCTAGCACAGCAATTAGATTATCTTTTATCTGAACCACATCTTTATCCGACATACTCGTATTGCTAATGTCGACTACGCCTTTGCTAGCAAAATATTTCGCAATTTGGTTCTCAATCAAATCATCTTTTTTCTGCTTAATTTGGATTTTCATTCTTTCGATTTTTTCTTTTCTCGGAATAGACGCTGTGCGGTCAATTTCTTCAATTCTTTCCAGAAATTCTTCTTGCTGTTCTTCCAAATCATCTTTATAATCAATTTCAAATAACTTATTTCCAATTTCAATGACATTTTCGTCACTTAATTTATCCTGTGTTGCCAACTCCCTTGTCGACGTTCTCATGGCTGCTGCTCTTTGTTCTCTTTCTTCTGCTGCAAATTTTTCTCTATATTCATCTGACAACATTTGAGCATTTCTTTCATTCAAATCTTGTAATGTAGTTTTAAATTTCTTCTTAAACTCTTTTTGCGAATTTTCTAACATTTTTTCTTGTTCAATCGTACTAATGCCAGAAGGTCGATTCATATATCTGCTAAATTTTCTACGAAGATGCCCTTTGACACGAATTCGTCTATTTTGGATAATTCTATCTGCCAATTCTGGATGTCTTCTTGCATTCCTTCTTGTCATTTTACTTTGAGCTTCGTACAATTCTCTTGCAATTTCAAATTGCATGGTACGCTGCGCACCTGACAAAAACGCATTAAAAACATAATTTTTATCTTTTTTATAAGCTGGTCGATTTTTTACTTTTCTGACTCTTGTTCCCAAATTCAATCCAGCATTCGTTGCATTGGCAAGCAACATCATTCCTGCCATAGGGTTCATCACCAAAGTTGGCCAACCTGCAACAGCCGCAAAAACACCTAAAACCGAATCTTTCCAAAAACCAAATTCCTTTTTCAACAGTTTTTCATTTGCACTCGATATTCCTAATAATTTCGCCCATTTCATATTGTCCCAAAATTGTTTTCCAACAGAATACTGCTTTTTACGCCAAGATGGTCCTTTGATACCACCTTGTCTTACTGTTTTTCTACGATGATATTTTCCATCTGCATATCGATGAATTCTTTTATCATTTTTGTCCCTGACAATATTTCCATTTTTATCTCTCTTTGCTCTAATATGAAATCTTGGGTCCTTGTCCACATATGCTTTTGGATCAAAAAAGGTTGATTTAATATTGCCAACAACTGTATTTTCGGTTAAATCTTCTTCCATATTATTAAGTGCTGTTAATTCTTTTTTGTAATCTATTTCATCTTTCAGTGCTTCTAGTTTTTCTTCTTCCTCTTCAATGGTTTGCTTTCTACCCACCATCGCCATTTCTAGCGTTCTTATCTCGTCTTCCGCCTGTTGCTCGGCATCTCGGTCTCCAGCAATACGGCTCATACCTCTTGCCTGTATATAATCTTGATATTCTTGTTCTTCTTCTTGCAACAATCTTTTTTGTTTTGCAATTTCCTCTTCTTTTTCCTTTTGCTCCTCTTCCAATCGGTCCATTTCTTCTTGTTCTTCACGTTCCTTTTTATCTGCCTTTTCTGCTTTATGTTTCATCACTTCTGCAAAAGTTGCTTCTGTCGCAGCTCTGATTGGTTTGGTTCCAATTCGATAAAATCCTTTCATCAAATCTTTTCCTAATTTTCCACCAACCACTGCATTACTAAGACCTTTTGCCTGATTTTGAATTTCTTTAAACCCAGTATTTTCCATGTCTCCAGTCAAACTTCCTTTGCCACCAGACAACTTAAATAATGACCTTAGCATTTTGTCTGCTTTTAACATAAAATTCAACAAAATAAAAGCAACAATAACACCTGGCAACGATATCATTGAAAAATGAAGCGCCATCGCTACAAATGAAACATAAATAATACAATGGAAAAGCTGAATAATGACTGTCATAATGTATTCATGACGCCACCCAGAAAATATTTTAGACTTTCCTGTTACAACTTTATTCAAAGCATAAGAAGCCGCAATCACTGGAGCTACTAAAGTTAGTATCATGATGTTAAACACCCTGATTAAATACATAATAGCAAATCGCCAAGCGTAATATACCAATACTCCATAAATTACCATGCCTGTAAAACCATCTAGTGCATTCAAGCTATAGGCTCTTGTTCTAGCTGATTCGTACAATGTCGTTTCCATTTCTTGTGTGGTAATACTGCTTTCTAAGCCATATTCATATTCTTCCTGTAATTCTTGAGTTTCTGAAAGCAGTGGTTCCAAAGCTGCAACAGCGCTATCATTAATAGCAAAAATAACCAGCATTATATAATGAATAGAAAACACCAAAATCATGCCAACTACCCAATCCACTAGCATTTGCTTATAAACCGCTTTCTCAGATGCAATTGTCGATATTGCCATTTTGACACCAATGAATATCAACAAAACCAACATAAAAGCAATAGAAATTAATCTTAAAACATAATACCATTTTGCCACTGCAGTTCGAATCATAGTTGCCACTTTGCCATTCGTAGATGCCTTTCTTCGTGCCTCTCTTTTTTGCAACACTTTTTCTTCTGACGTCAATGACTTATCTTCTTCAATTTCTTTTTCGATTTCATCTGTGTCTACCTTAATTTGCTCAAAAATATTAGCATTTAAAATTTCCACCTTATTAAAAATAATGGTTTCTACATTCACAATATTTTGAGAATAATTATCAAGTGAGCTTCCTACCACGTCAAAAAATCCATTTTCGGTATCCAAAATGGAGGTCAATATCATTTCCGCAATTTCAATCCAACCAATCAAAACACCTCTGCCTGCAAGTGTCATAATCCCCAATAAGTAACTTGCTATTTCAGATAATGCACGAATAATTTTTTCAAACATGCCTTCCTTATAAGTCAAATTTCCTTCTTGTGTTCCTGTATAATAAAATCCGTCATTTGTAAGCAAATCCTGAAATCGATTGGCTTGAGAATAAGAAGTCACTACAAAAAAAGACAACGTAATAGCTATCATGGATATAACCAATAACTTATAAGTCATTTTTGCTAATAACTTCATTCTTCTCCCTCCTAAATATTGATAGAAATCTCTTTATCATCATAAGTAAGAATTCCATTTTCCAAAGACTGTATCTCAAACATATCATTTCCTGTCAAAATTATGCCTTTGGTTTGTTGTTTCAAATCATAATAAAAAATCCCTTTTTTCTCAACACTATAAATAAAATAATCCTCTTTTGCCCAAATGTAAGATTGGATGCTTTCCTTTAACTCACAATTAGGATATCCTGCCTTTTGAGAAATAAAATAAATTGCTGTTATTTTATCATTTGAAACATCTGCATAATAAGCATAAATTTCTCCTCGATTTCTTGTGTCTTCTGCCTCAAACTCTGCTTGATATTCCTCACATTCATTTTCCAAGCTATGTCTGTTTTGCACTCTCCTTAACTCTGCCACATAAACATTATCCATTTGCAATTTAGCAATAAATTCTGTGCTCTTCAAATACTGCTTTATCTCTTCGCCACTAATTCCAACATTATTATATAAAACAATTCCACTCAAACCGTCATCATTGATTTTAATATCAATTCCTTTTTGCGGATAGGACAAAAATACACGATTGGCATCATATTGATAAGTTTCATAATCTGGCCAAATATCGGTCAGTTCATTCATAAATTCAAGCACCGAATACTCATGATTCAAAAATCGATTTGCTAATTCAAAAAAATCTTCAAATCCAGTTTCTGCAGTATTTCGATAAACAGAAATTTGGTCCTCTTCAAAAAATAAATAAATCTCATCACTTTTATAACCAATTACACTTTCATCCTCATTCTTGAAAGTGGGAACTCCCAGTTCTCTTTCTATTATATCACGTTTTTCGCCAACAGTAAAGCCATTTACGACAGATTCTGTATAATTCTTTGTAAAAATAATGTTGTAAATTTTCCCATCAATTTTTCTAACTTCCAAGCCTTCTTCAAAATAAACATGATAATTTTGAAAAATACTTTCTCTTGTACCAAAATCAATGTCTGGCTTCCATTGATTTTGAAGGCATTGCACAAGTTCTGGTGCCTGTATTGTTAGTTCTGTGTGAGGAATTTGCACATATTTTTCCAAATCCTTTTGCGAATTATGATAAATAAAATAATCTTCCCTGCCATTAATCCATATTTTCTGGACTTTATCCTTTGTACAAATCACTCGGATTTGAATCGGCTCGCTTTTTCGTTCGTCTAACAAACGAAAATTTTTGTATGACAAACATTTTGCAACCTCTTCTATTACTTGATGATAGTAATTTTCTTGGCTTACCTCTCCTTCATACAAAGCATGCCCAAAATCCACATATAAATCATATTCAAAACCTTTTTCTGCACTATTTTTCATTTGAAGTAACGTGCAATCCAAATTTTCTAGTGCTTGTTTAAGGCTGATTTCTAAATGATATTTCGGTTTCTGTCTCGCATTTTGCATACATGCCAAAACAACTAAAAGCAACAACAAACAAAGTCCTAGTAACATAACTACAAACAAAACTTTATTTTTTACCATTTGTTTCTTTTGATTGACATACTTTTCTTTTGGCATTTAAAATTCCACTAATCCTTTCTTTGTTCATCAACTGGTTTCAAACTCGTCACTTTTCTCAAATTAAATAAACGTAAAATAATTTTTTCGATTTTCGTCAAAACTAGTAAAAATGCAAACGCTACCCAAATTGACTGTTTCGCAATTTCTCCAGCTGTGTACATAAAAACCAAATAAATAATTCCATGAATTGGCTGAATAAACACATTCATCATCATTTCATTCAGCCAAACGGAAAATGCCTGCGCCTTGCCATCGCCAATTTTGTCAATCGGATAAGTAACTGTAATAATCGGTGCAATCAAAATCAGAAATCCCACTGTGATAAGCCTTTTGTAATATAGTAAGAAAAATTTGGTTTGTATATACACAAGAACCCAAAACATCACAGAATACATCACATAATTCCAGCCTGCTTTTCCCAGCATAGAACCTTGTATCTCTGTTAAAATTTGCGCCTCAAAAGTAATATCTCCACTTGCTTCCAAAATCCCTTTCAAATTGTAAACCAGATTTCCAAATAATTTTCCAACACCAAATATTACCACAATAATGTATTGCAGCACAAACAATATCACCATGCTTTCCACCCAGCCAATCAGCATTTTTTTGTACTTTGCTTTGTCATCAGCAATGGTTGATATTGCCATTCGGATGCCTACATAAATTAAAACTAGCAACGCAATCGCAACAGCAATTAATCTTAATATGTAATAATATTTTGCCACACTTTTTCTCAAAGAAATAATCATATCTGCATCAGAAGTGAACGTTTGTTCATAGTCTCCAGTTCCAATTGTATATCGATATGGTTCGCTTATATTAAAAAAGTTCACATCAAAAATTGCAATTTCGCCAAATACCGCTTTTTGGATTAAAAAACTTTCTCCTGTACAAGCACTCATCAAGACTCGAATTATAGCGGGAAAGAAATTAAAAAATGCTGCTAAAATCCCTGCAATTGTTCCAAATAACGTGCTAAATGCAGTCAATACAAGATTGACACCATTTCCGCCATACTCCGCTACGCCATCTAGCAAAATTTTAGATATATCTGCTGATGACAAATTTGGATCATCTTGCGTATAGCTTGAATCGCTTGCATACACATGATTGCAAAATATGAAATTAAATAAAAGTGTTGCTACTAACAGCATGCTAATTAATTTCTTCATTCATATCCTCTCTACAAAATTTATTGTTGTTGTCCTGCTCTTTCCATTGCAATTGCTTATGCTAGGAATTTTCTTCTAATCCCTATGCTAGGAATTTTTTTCTAATCCCTAGCATATATAAGCGAGCGAAATTTTGCACTCAAAATTTCTCACGCTTTTATATGATTTAAATTGGTCTCCACAAACTCAAATTCCTTGCTGGTTGGTTGAATTGCTAAAATGGCAGAATCACCACCAACTCGAAGCAATCCTTCTCCTCTTCCACAAGTAATTAAAAACCTTGCTTCTCCTTCGCTTAATTTAAACACTTCTTTCAAATACTCAATTTCTGATTTATCTTGCGCCAAAAACAATTTCGTTTCTGATGAAGTCAAAATCGCTTGCGCTTCTGGCTTTTCATAAAAATCCTGAAACTTCTGCGAAATAACCGCCAATGACACATTTCTTTTTCTGGCACGTCTTGCCATGGTATTTAAGAAATCCACTGCCTCTGGAAGTGGTAACATCATCCAAGCCTCATCAATCAAAACTCTCTTTTTCGCAGCTTTTGCTTTATCTTCACTATTTTTCTTCACATATTTTTCCCAAACCCAAGAAAGCAAAATTTGTTGTGCCAGTGGTCTAGCAAATCTTTCTTCCAATTGAGAAATATCCAAATTAATAAATGGAACTCCTTCTAACAATTCAAAAGTTGACTGTCCATCAAAATACGCCATTTGCCCATGCAATTCCCTCACATATTGTTTCATAACTTTGACTAAATAGCTATAATGGAAGCGGTAATCTGGATTTTCATTTTCCTGCGCTTTACGGCAAATTCTTCGGTACCAGGACCCAATCGTTGGCATTTGTTTTTTGACTTTTCCCAAATAATTTTGCTGCAACATATCCACACGGCTTCCACTCGTATTTTCGTACAAACTTTCGACTGTGCTATTAATGCCACGCCCAACATATTCCTCCAAAACAGATTCTGAAATAATTTGTTTGGTAAGCTCATTTACTTCTGCACTTCCTGTACTTCCTCTTGCCATCGTAAGAAGCCCTTGTGTCACGTCTTCTACCTTATTTTCTACACTCACAATCGTTCTTTCTTTTCCTGTAATTTCATCTTTTACGGTTTCGGGCTCAATGTCAAATAAATTGATAACTGTTTTGGAAGTCGGACTAATGACCACATTCACTCCACCTAAAGACTCTGCCACAGAGCCATATTCGCCTTCAGCATCTAAAGCCAAACTCTCAATTCCCATTAAAATCGAAGAACGAGCTGACAATGTTTTAATCGTAACAGATTTACCAGCACCAGATTTACCAAAAATAATCATATTATAATTCGTCAATTTTGAACTAAAATTGTCATACAAAATTGGCAAACCTGTTTGCTTGTTGAATCCCAACGGAATTCCATTTTCATGCCCAACATCTGAATTGAAAAACGGAAAAACAGTTGACATCGCTCTTCTATCAAATGTATGTGATTTATTCAATTTATTATCCACAAATGGCATATTGGAACGAAATGCTTCATCTTGCATTGCCCACGCAGGCTTAATATCAATCAAATTCTTTGACATTTCATTAGATAACAATTCTGTGTAACGGTCCAATTCCTCCATGCTATACGCGAAAATGGTTGAAATAATCGTGCTATCAAACAATTTATTAAACCCCGCCGCAATCGCATCTCTTAGTTCCTCTGCCTCTGCTCTTTTTTGCGCAATAATTCTCTCTCTGTTGATGTCGCCTCTGTCTTGTGCCACAACCCTTTCTGACTCTAATTCATTAATCGTTCTGTTCAAATCTGTTTGCGAAGTAGCTTCACTAATGGGATTAATAAAAACAGACACATTAATATCGCCAAATGTGTACATACCTCGCAAAAATTCTGGGAAAGTACACATTCTAGGCAAGGCAGCCACAACCATACTTCTTGCATATCTAGTACGATTTGAGGCAATTTCAATATGATTTGTATAACTTGCGTCAATTCCTCCTGGCGCAATTAGATGCTTCAAAGTTTTTTCATCTTTCTTAAAAATACTTTTTTGCTCTTTTTCTTTGCTTACTTCAATTTCCAACTCATTGGTTGACTGCTTTTTTTTCTTACTTCCAAACATCTTTTATTCCTCCCTTTTCATTCGTCCTCTGTTACTCTTTTGACAACCTTTCTTTGTGGCACCGCAGTTTGTGTTCTTCCTTCTGTTTTAGCTACTGGTTGCTGTTTTGTTGCCTGTGACACAGTTCTTGTTTTTTGTGCTACTCTTGTTCTTCTGGCTAATTCTGGATTAGTTGCAACTTTTGTTTTTTCTTCTTTTTGCGAACTTTTGGCAACATTCTGTTTTGCAATCTCAAATACTCTTGCATTTAGCTGATCTTCATAGGCATCCAAAAGTTCATTTGCTTTTTCTTTCACTCTTTCTGTTTTTAGTCTCTCTTTTTCCAAATCCTCAATTTGCTTTTGCTTATCAGCTTTCAAAATGCTATCTGTTGCCAAGTCAATTGCCTCAATATTAATTTCTCGGTCCAACTTTTCTTGTCTTTTTTGTAAAACATCTTTGCTAGTGCTATATAGCGCATCATATTGTGCATCTAGTGCTTTGGTTAACTGATAAATTTCGGATTCATCTCGATTGTAAGCAATATACAACAATTCTGCCAATTCTTCTGAATCCAAAATTCGACTCGTTACTTGTGAACTCGCCAAACTGCTAGAAACATTTTGACATCTTGTATAAAGCTCTGAAAAGCACATATTGTCCAATTCATCTTTTGAGTAGTTTTCCAAATTACCACCCAATTCACTGATAAAATAAGACACCACCACATAGGTTCTTTGTTGCAAAATATTTTGGTTTGAATTTAGACGCTCTACATAATCCGTAATATCCATTCCGTAATCCAAAACATTTTGTTTTCTGCGTTTTTCAAATTCCAACATTTCCTGTTCTTCTCGATTGCCATTTCTCTTCGCTTGCATTAATTTCGCATTAATTCTCTCAATATCGCTATTGACATTGCTCACTCTTTCTTTATAATCTGAAATAATTTCTTTCAAATTTAAAGTTCTGCTTTGCACATATAACTGAATGGGAAATCTTAGTGTGTTCAAAAATTGAACAAATCCCTCTTCAACCGCTATTTTTTCCTGCTCAGACATCAAATCATAATTCACACCATTACATTGCAAAATCATAACATATTGTGTTTTATTTTTACGGACAATCATGTTATCCACAATTTCGTCAAATTCCATAAAATCGAAAACTGATTCTTGCGTTAAAAGTCCCTGAAACCTTCCATGATTATCAATTTTCTTTTCTTCTGCCTTTGATTTCTGCTCATTTTCTGAATAAAAAATAGCTGATGAATCCTCTACTTTTTTCTTTTTTGGTCTTATCAAATACAAATAAAACATCGCCAGCAAAAACATCACAAAAATGATGACACCAATCATGATTTGTAAAACTAGAATAATATCCATCTATTTTTCCTCCTTTGTATTGCTCTCGTAATAGGTGTAAATTTTACGGTTTTTCTTGAATTTTATATAACGAATAATAATTTCACTAATTGGCTCTCCACCAATTTTTTTCGTCACAGGAATACTCGCAATCGTAGGAATTTTGACAGCCCCTATAATGTAACCCATAATCGCAAAAATTGCCATAATCACAATCCCTACTGTTTTTAGCGACAACGCCGAAAATAGGAACAAAAACAATGCTCCAACTCCTGCCCCAATCGCGGTCGTGATTAAAGATTTAATCGAAAAAATATATAAAATTCTGGTTTCTCCTTTATAATTACGTGGTATGTAATACGTTCCCATTTTTTATTCCTCCTTTGTTAATTTTCTAGCAATTTTAATGATTAAAAATGTGATACCACTCTTAAAATGGCACTCCAAATTCCGTAAGCCCCAAAAATAACAATGCCTGCCACAACAACGCCAATCAATTGTTGCTTTAATGCGGCTTGTTTATCTGGCGGCGAAACTAAATATTTAATTCCCATATAAGAAATAACAGCAACCATCACGCCTGCGCCAACCATTGTCAAAATTTGTCCTAAGCCCATAAAATTTTCTGTCACAGCTTTTTGTACTGGTCCCAAATCTCCAGCATTTTCTTTTCCAATATTTAAAAAACCTGTCGAATCTTCGTCCAGAGATTTTAAATCAATAGCATATACTGGTTCAGAATTCCAAAAACTCAAACATAAAATCGCCATAACCCCAATTATCATTATTTTTTTTGCAAATTTCATTTCTTACCTACTTTCTTAAAACATACTATATCAATATTATTATACTTTAAAATAATATTTTTTTCAACATTTTTCGCGCATTTTTTGCATTTGTAATCAAAATGTAACAAAAGAGGCTGCAAAAACTTTTCTCGTTTTTTATCGCCCCTTCACAATAAACTTTATTCTGTTAATTCAATTCCATACCAACATCAGCAATAATTCCAGCAATATTAGACGCAGCAAATAATAACACACAGCCTATTAAAATAGGAACTGCTGTTTTTTTATAATCCGCCTTTTCGCCTGGACTTGCCAACATATATTTCATTCCTAGCATAATTACCATAATAATCGCAATTCCTGAACCAACAATCTGAATCAATTTAATCACTGCATTTAGTACATAACGAATACGACTACCCATTCCATCCCCAGTTTCAACTTGGTTAATATTTTTCATTCCGCCAATTAAACTTTCCACATTCTCGTCCCCTGAAGCCAAAACGCGACCTGAAAATACCACTACCAAAAACATCGCTACCAAAATCACAATCAAACATTTCTTCTTTTTCATATTTCCCTACTTTCCTATGCTTTGCGCAAACTTTCTCACTAATTCCAAAATCGAAGTAGATGCAACAACCACAATTGCACCAATCGCAAATGTAATGAGCTGCCCTTTGATATTCGCCTTTTCGCTTGGCGCAGCAGACATATATTTTATACCAAGCCATGTCAAAATAATCACAGAAAGACTAACTGCAATAATTCTCACAGCCCCCAAAATCATCCCAATAATATCGGTTGCTATCCTTTCTCCTCCTGACACATCCACAGATCCTGTGTTAGTTCCATCAAATATCCCTGTTAAAGTTCCACCAGACATCGCATATGCCATATTATTTGCACAACAAAACAGTAAAGCACAACTTATCATCAATCCCAAAATTAATCTCATTAATATTTTTCTCATTTTCGCCTCCACTATTTTATATTATCTGTCGCAAATTTAGCTATAATTGTTATAATATTCGTTGCAGCGAACAATATCACTGCCCCCAAAATAAAGCCAGTGGCTGATTTCTTGAAATCCGCTTTTTCACTTGGCGCAGCTAGCATATATTTGACTCCCATATAAGTTAGCATCACAATAGAAGTACCAGTTCCTGCCATTTGCACCAAAAATATAATATTGGCAGCAATTTCCCTTATTTTCGTAGTAACCTCTTCATTTGCATTCCAATTATCATTTTTATCAGCACGCTGCAATATATCTGAATATTTATAATCTGCCTGTACTGTATTTTGAAAACAGCCAAACAGTCCCAATAAAGCAAACATCATGACTAAAATACTTAAAAATTTTTTCATCTCTATCACCTTTTTCTAAAGACTTTCCGCAAATTTATAAACAATAGCAAGAATATTTGATGCCGCAAATACAAGAATTGCCCCCACAATATAAATATACGCACTTTTCTTAAAATCTGCTTTTCCCTCAGGCGCCGCCATTATATATTTCACACCCAAGTAAGTCAGTGTCACAATTGCTGTTGCTGTTCCCACAACTCTGATCACATTAATCGCTGTTCCGCATCACTCTTTTGACCTCTGGGTTCAATTTATCTGAGCCTTTTCCGTCAAATTGTTCAAAATCGAAATTTCCCGGATTATCGTCATGAAAATCTGCTAGAGTCTCCTTCGGCATGATAAAAAATATACTCATTAAAATCAATATAGCAAAAACAATTTTCAAACTTCTTTCCATTTCTATTCCTCCCATTTTTGCTTATACTTTTATTTTACAATATTCGCGAAATTTTTTCAATACTTTTTTATAAAAATTAAATATTGTATTTACACAATTCCATTTTTTATGTTATAATAAATAATAATAGGAGTGGGAAAAATGAAATTAAAAAATAAAAAGAAAGAAACAAAGCTAAATGCCGCCGAAAAAAATGAAAATGAAATCGAAATCGTCATTGGAGATGACACCAATTTGACTATCTCTGATGTTGGTGATTGCGTGAATAAATTGCGTCCCAAAAAACAAGAAAAAAGCAATTTAGTGATTCCCAAAAATAAAAAGAAATGATTTTAAAGACGAGTTTTTAGGCTCGTCTTTCTTTTAAAAAATTTTTTCAAATTTATCTTTATGCACTTCTCTTGGCACTTGAATTGGATATTCGTTGGTAAAACATCCCTCGCAAAAACTTTTCATATTAGAATTTTGCGCAATTTTTCGCAAATTTTCCAAACTCAAATATTCTAGTGAATCAACACCTATCATTTGGCAAATTTCCTCCACTGTTTTATGTCTGGCAATCAAGCCATCTTCGTTCGTTACATCTGTCCCAAAGTAGCACATACCAATAAATGGTGGAGCCGCAATCCTCAAATGAATCTCCTTCACACCTGCTCTTCGCAAAATCTTCACTAACCTTGTAATCGTATTTCCACGCACAATAGAATCATCAATCAAAATAATGCTTTTTCCTTCAATATTTTGTTTTAATGGATTTAATTTCAAAACAACTTGTTTTTTTCTCTCATTTTGCGAAGACTGTATAAATGTTCTGCCAATGTATTTGCTTTTCACAAAAGCCATGCCGTATGGTATTTTAGAAGCTTTTGAGTATCCTAATGCAGCATCTAAGCCAGAATCTGGAACACCTGCTACAAAGTCTGCATCAACTGGTGCCTGTTCAAATAAATATTTTCCTGTTTCTTCTCTAAATTTATGTACACTATATCCGTCTATAATTGAATCTGGTCTTGAAAAATACACATATTCAAAAATACACAATCCATCTTTTTCTGTGGTTCTAAAATTTTTCGTTGTAACTTCATTATTATAAATCGTAACTACCTCGCCTGGTTTGATGTCACGAATAAATTCAGCTCCTAAAATATCCAAAGAACAACTTTCGGAAGAAAAAATATAATCACCATCTAATTTTCCCACACACAATGGTCTAAAACCATATGGATCTCTGACTGCAATTAATTTCTGAGAACTCATAATCAGCAATGAATATGCACCTTTTAAATATTTCATACTATTGAAAACTGCTTCTTCTATGGAATGTGTTTTTAGTCTTTCCCTTGCAATAATATAGGCAATCACTTCTGTATCACTGGTGGAATTAAAAATAGCGCCATTTTCTTCTAGCTCAGTTCTAAGCTCCTCTGTATTGGTCAAATTTCCATTATGCGCAATACATAAATTTCCTTTTTTATAACGTGTCACAATCGGTTGCGCATTTTCTTTTCTAGCACAACCTGTTGTAGAATAACGAACATGACCAATTCCTATTTTTCCTTTTGGCAAATCACGAATAATCGAATTTGTAAACACATCAGAAACAAGTCCAACATCTTTATGGCAAGTAATAATTCCTCCATCATTAATCGCCATTCCGCAACTTTCTTCTCCTCTGTGTTGTAAACTAGAAAGTCCGATACACATTGGAAATACTAAATCTTGCTCATTTTTCATGGAATAAATTCCAAAAATTCCACATTCTTCTTTCATTCTTATTTCTCCAAAAATAGATTAGAAACTAAACTCCTACTCATTCTTAAAGTCTAGTTCCTAATTTTATTATACACGTTTTTCTTTGTTTCGTCAATACAAATTTCGACTTTTTAAACTATTACGAATTCCTTAATAGTTCGATTCAACTTTTTACAACACAAAAAAGCGGCTTGATATTAAGCAAGCCGCTTTCAGAATAATTACAGAAAATTTGATTCAGAATAATATTCCTCTGCATCAACCAGCTGTTCTACATGTTTCTGTTGTTTTTTATCCCATACATTAACAAGAATTTTCCCTTTTCTGTCTTCTGCCTCTTCCTCTGGACTGCCGGCTGTTAAAACGCCTGTTTTCGGATAAAATGCATTTCTCCGCACCCCAGGTCTTAACTCGTCATCAAGTAATCCCATATTCTCTCCTTTCTAAAAATAGAATATACTACGCAACAAATTAATTATAGCAGATATAGTTCAATATGTAAAGTACATTTTACTATTTCACCATATCCTGCAAATATTTTTTCCCCTCATCTTTTTCCAAAACTTTCATATTAAAAACTTCTTTTTCTAATCTATGTAAAATGTTCAAAGTATCATCCGTGGATTCCATATCAACCACCACCAAATTGTGATAAAAATTTCGACTATAGGTTAATTCTCGAATATATTCTTCAATTCCATTTTCCACATTCTTGACAGTCATCACAAATTTAATATTTTCTTCAATTTTTTTATATAGATTGAATTTCACATAATCTTGTATGATGCTAAATAATCCATAAATACATAAAATCCAAATAACTAATTGCACCATAAAATTTAACATAACATCATCTCCTTTGTATAGGTTATGTTAATTTTAAAAATCGGTTACAAAATTTTATGTATACAAAAAGGCTGTACAAAAAACCCTATCGTCTCATACAATAATTGAGTTTTTTACAGCCTTCTTCCTTTAAACTAATTTCAAAATTGCCATTTTGCTATTGTCACCTTTTCTTGGTTCCATTTTTAAAATTGTTGTATAGCCACCTTGTCTTTCTTCATATTTTGGTGCTATTTCATTAAATAATTTATCTAGCAAATCTACATCTTTTACTTTATTCACTTTTGTCATAATTTTTCTTCTAGCGCTTAATCTTGATGGCAAATCTTTTTGTCTTTTTTCCATTTTTTCTTCTTTTACAACTCTCAAATATTCTTTGCCATTCTTGCTCGTTACTTTTTCAGTTACTTTTCTGCCATTATTATCTAATTTTGCTTTCACAACTTTCATTTCAACTTCTTCGTAGTTTTTATGCTCTTTTACTGCCAAGCTAATTATACTATCTACAATAGCTTTTAATTCTTTAGCTCTGCTTTCTGTTGTTATAATTTTCTCATTTTTGAAAAAATCCGTTGTTTGACATTTTAACATTGCCAATCTTTGATCTGTTGGTTTTCCTAGTTTTCTTGTACCTGCCACTTTCTATCACCTTCCTCTATTTATTCAATCTTCATCTGATTCAAATTGCAATCCCAAAGCGTATAACTTATTTGTTACTTCATCTAACGATTTCTTTCCTAAATTTCTAACTTTCATCATATCGCCTTGCGTTTTCTTTGCTAAATCTTCAACAGTCATAATTCCTGCTCTTTTTAAACAGTTATACGATCTCACTGAAAGTTCCAATTCCTCAATTGGCATTTCTAGAACTTTCTCTTTGGTCGTTTCTTCTTTTTCTATCATGACTTGTGTATTTTTAGCTGTTTCAGACAAATCAATAAACAATTCCAAATGACCTGTCATTACTTTGGCTGCTAAACTCAATGCCTCATATGGTTTCAAACTGCCATCTGTCCATACTTCTATTGTCAATTTGTCATAATCTACCATTTGTCCAACTCTCGTATTTTCAACACTATAATTTACTTTTTTTACAGGAGTAAATATAGAATCGATTGGTAATACATCAATTGAATCATTATCTTTTTTATTTTTCTCTGCTACATTATATCCTCTTCCACGGCTGACGGTCATTACCATATGAATGTCAGCTTCCGCCGATGTGGTCGCTATATGTAACTCAGGATTTAGTATTTCTACAGTTCCATCTGTTACAATATCTGCTGCTTTTATTTCGCCAGCACCTTTATAATCAATTGTAATTGTTTTTTCATCATTGTCAAATACTTTCATTCTTACATTTTTTAAGTTAACTATTATCTCAGGAACATCTTCTACAACACCTTTTACTGTAGAAAATTCATGTACTACTCCGTTTATTTTGACATTCGTTATCGCAGCTCCTGGTAATGATGATAACAAAATTCTTCTCAAAGAATTTCCTATTGTCATGCCATAGCCACGTTCTAATGGTTCACATATGAATTTTGCATAATTCCTCTTATCGTCTGCTTCTAAACATTCGATGTTTGGCTTTTCAAATTCAATCATTTTTACCTCCTAATGGTTTTCAAACCTATAAATTTCTGCTTCTAGTACCATCCTAAGTTAAATATTATTATTTAGAATATAACTCGACAATTAAGTGTTCTTCTACTGCCAAATCAATTTCATCACGATTTACATAACGAATCACTTTGGCACTTAATTTTTCGCTATCTAATTCTAACCATTCTGGAATCGGTCTTGTCGCACCTTTTTGTGCATTTTCCTTAATAATAGGATTATCTTTTTTCGTTTCTCTAACACTTACCACATCACTTGGTTTTACCAAATAAGAAGCAATATTTACTTTTTTCCCATTGACTTCAATATTTCCATGTGTTACCAATTGTCTAGCTTGTGCTCTTGAACTACCTAATCCTAGTCGATAAACAACATTATCTAATCTGCTTTCTAAAATTTGTAATAAATTGCTACCTGTGATACCTTTTTTATTAGAAGCCATTTCAAAATATTTTCTAAATTGTTTTTCACCAACACCATAAAAATATCTTGTTTTTTGTTTTTCTCTTAACTGAGTACCATATTCAGAAAGCTTTGATCTTTTTTGACCATGATCACCAGGTCCATAATTTCTTCTTGTTACACTACATTTATCTGAATAACATCTATCGCCTTTTAGAAACATTTTACATCCTTCTCTACGGCATATACGACATTGCTCTCCATTATATCTTGCCATTGATTTTTTACACCTCTTTCTTAAATTCTCTATTTTCTTTCAGTTTTGTTACTCTCTTAAACTCTTCTTCTTTTTGGTGGTCTACAACCATTATGTGGAATTGGAGTAACATCTTTAATCATTGTGATTTCTAATCCAGCTGTCTGTAAAGCTCTAATTGCTGCTTCACGTCCAGCTCCTGGACCTTTCACATATACATCAACTGTTTTCATTCCGTGTTCCATTGCAGTTTTAGAAGCTACTTCAGCAGCTTGACCAGCAGCAAATGGTGTGCTTTTTCTAGAACCTTTAAATCCTAATCCACCAGCACTTGCCCAAGATATAACATTGCCTTGTATATCTGTAATTGAAACAATTGTATTATTAAAACTTGAACGAATATGAGCAGAACCTTTATCAATATTTTTTCTTTCTCTTCTTCTAATTCCTGTTTTTTTAACGCTACTTGCTTTTGCCATTTAAGCTTTTACCTCCTTAAAAATTTACTTCGTAAATTTTTACTGAAATTAATTTTATTAATACAAAAACATTAACTTTATTAACTTCAAAAAATTTAACTTTATTAACTTCAAAAATTCTTTATTCTTAAATATTTTCATCTATTAAAAGACGAGTAAAATTTGCTTTGCAATTTTTGGGCATTAACTTTTATATCTAATATAAAGAACTACGAGCAAAATTTGCTTTGCAAATTTTCCACGTTATTTTTGTTTTTACATTGCTGTTTTTGTTTTAAATTTTAACGAGTAAAATTTGTTTCACAAATTTTCCACGTTATTTTTTGCTCTTACTTACTAATTTTCTTGGTCCTTTTCTTGTACGAGCATTTGTTTTCGTTCTTTGACCTCTTACTGGTAATCCTCTTCTATGTCTAATTCCTCTATAACAACCAATTTCCATAAGTCTTTTAATATTCAAAGCAACTTCTCTTCTTAAATCTCCCTCTACTTTGTAGTCTTCCATCGCTTTTCTTATTTTTGCTTCTTCTGCATCTGTTAAATCTTTTACTCTAGTATCTGGGTTTACACCAGCTTCTTTTAGAATTTTTTGAGAACTAGACAAACCAATACCATAAATATAAGTTAGTCCTATTTCAATTCTTTTTTCTCTCGGTAAATCAACTCCTGCTATACGAGCCATAAATTTTTACACCTCCATGTTTTTTATTATAATATATATAAACACAAATATGAAATTAGATAAAACATTATTTTATCTAACAGCCGCTCCATATCTGTGTTAATACCAAATTTAACCTTGTCTTTGCTTATGTTTTGGATTTTCGCAAATAACTCTAATTCTACCTTTTCTTTTGATTACTTTGCATTTTTCGCAAATTGGTTTTACTGATGGTCTTACTTTCATTTTCTTTCCTTCCCTTCTTAATATTTATATAAATTGCAACTTGGTTGCATATATTTTTTATATGAAGTTAACTTCGCTTTGCTACGTATTCCATAGTTATCTTTTTTGCTGTAACTAACAATGCTTCGCATTGTTACCAAACTAATCTGTAATGCTCCTTACGTCGCAAACAGCTTAATTTATTTAGCTCTCCATGTAATTCTACCTTTTGTCAAATCATAGGGAGATAACTCTAATTTCACTTTATCACCTGGAAGAATTTTGATGTAGTTCATTCTTAATTTTCCAGAAATATGCGCCAATACTTGGTGTCCATTTTCTAATTCTACTCTAAAATTTGTATTAGGTAATGTTTCAACAACAATTCCTTCCACTTCAATCACATCTTCTTTAGACAAGTTTTTTCCCTCCTAAATCAGCCTTTTTACTGATTAATATCACTAATTATAACAATTAAGCTTTTATAGTATACAACATTTTTAAACAATTGTCAATACTTTTGCCTCTTTTTCTGTAATTAAAATTGTGTTTTCATAATGAGCTGCCAGACTTCCATCTTCTGTTATAATGGTCCAGCCATCTTCTAATTGCATAATCTCTGAATTTCCAGCTATTACCATTGGCTCAACCGCTATTGTCATTCCTTTTTCTAAACGCATTCCTTTCCCTTTTTTGCCATAATTCGGAACACCTGGTTCCTCGTGCATCTCTCTGCCAATTCCATGTCCTTGAAATTCTTTCACAACCGAATATCCAAATTGTTTCACATAATCATTTACAGCAAACGAAATATCTCCCACGCGATTTCCCTCTTTAGCATATTTAATTCCTTCAAAAAAAGCCTGCTTCGTAACTTCTACCAACTTTTTTGCCTCATCTGAAACATTTCCCACTAAATGCGTTCTTGCTGCATCTCCATGAAATCCGTTTTTTAATACAACCAAATCAATACTCACAATATCGCCATCTTGTATAATGGTATGTTTACTTGGAATTCCATGAATAACCTCATCATTAATAGATATACATAACGTAGATGGAAAATTTGGAATTCCTTTTTCTCCACTGGGGTAATTCTTTTGTGCTGGAATTCCACCCTTCGACTTAATGAAGTCTTCTGCCATTTTATCCAAATCATAAGTAGACATTCCGGCCTTAATATTTTGTTCTAGCATATTATGTGTCTCAGCTGTAATCTTGCATGCTTCCAGCATTAACTTAATTTCTCGATCCGATTTTATGCTAACCAATTTAAATTTCTCCTTTATCTATCTAATTCATCATCCTCTTGCTCTTTCATTGCTGCTTTAGCCATATCCACTCTACTTTGTTTACTTTGTTGGTTTGCTATTTGAATAGCTAAATTTGTTCGCATTCTCATCTCTTCTTCTACCAACTTTCTCTGTTCTTCTACAATTCTTGAAACCTCCCTACTCTTTTCTTGCATTTGATGCAAAGTTTCTGCAATCCTTCTATTCATCTCTTCTTTTTTAGCTACAAGCTTCTGAAGTTTTTGAAGTTCCAGCTGCTTCTGAAATTCTTGATACTGAACAGTTTCTTCCTTTTTTATAAGATTCCCTCTCCTTCTTTTTATTTCCTCTCTTCTCTCATGTTCTCTCTCTTCCCTACGTCTCTTTTCATCCCAATCATTTTTCATTATAACATCTCTCCTTTTCTTATGAATTTTAATATCTTATCAGTAAAAAACTATTTCATTTCTTTTAAAATATCTTCCACTACGTCTTTTCCTAATCTGCCAGTTTTTTCGCTAATTTCCTCTGTGCGTAAAACACCTTTTTTACTGTAAAACTCTACCAATGGCAAGGTTTTTTCATCATAAATATCCAATCGATTTTGAATAGCTTCTCGATCTGCATCATCTCCTCTTTGTACTAATTCGCTACCGCATTTATCACAAATCCCTTCTTTTTTAGGTGGATGCATTGTTACATTATAAGTTGCTTTACAAGCCTGATTACTGCAAACTCTTCGGTTCAAAATTCTAGTTATAATTTCATCTTGTGGACTAGTCAAATTAATCACCAAATCCACTTTCTTTCCTTTTTCTTTCAAGATTTCCTCTAATTTTTCTGCCTGTGCAAGATTTCGTGGAAAACCATCCAAAATCGCTCCTTCTTTTGCATCTGGCTCATTTAGTCGATTGACAACCATTGGTACTGTAATTTCATCTGGCACCAAATCGCCTTTTGATATATACTGATTTGCCTCTCTTCCTAAAGGTGTTTCCTCTTTTATATTTTTACGAAAAATATCTCCAGTTGAAATTTGTGGCCAGCCAAGATTTTCACTTAGCAAACCTGCAACAGTTCCTTTCCCTGTTCCTTGTGCTCCCAACATCAAAATAACCATAATGATACCTCCTTTTTAAAATTATAAGTAAACAATCTAACTTTACATTCCTTATTTATAATTTTAAAGTATTTTGGGGTGAACCAAAAGTCCACCCATACATCATTTATTTCTCAAGAAATCCTTTATAATGCCTCATGACTAATAATGATTCCAATTGTTGAATTGTCTCCAAAGCAACACCAACTACAATTAAGATTGAAGTTCCACCAAAAGACAAATTCAAATTTGAAAATCTAAGTAACATTGGTAAAATCGCAATAATACTTAAAAATACAGAACCAACACAAGTTAGTTTATTCAACGTACCTTTTAAATAATCCGCAGTTGGTTTTCCAGCTCTAATACCTGGTATGAATCCGCCATTTTGCTTGATATTAGCTGCCACTTCATCTGGATTAAAGGTTGCATATGTGTAGAAGAATGTAAATCCTACAATCAATAAGAAATACACAATGGCATTTCCTAAGGAGTAACCCCATCCAACACTTGAAGATGATGTCGCAATTGAAAACTTATATAGCCCTGCTAAAAATCCTGCACCACCAATTTTATCACTAGCAAAAATTTGAATAATCATCGCTGGAAATGTCATAAAACTGCTGGCAAAAATAATTGGCATAACACCTGCCATAGCAAGCTTTAATGGAATATGTGTATTTTGTCCACCATACATTTTTCTTCCCACAACTTTTTTCGCATATTGCACAGGTACCCTTCTTTCCGCTTGTTGCACAAAGATAACTCCTGCAATCAATAAAATCGCACCAATGATAACAACTAAAGCTGTAACTATTCCAACTGTACTAATTCCTGTTTCTGTCATAATCAAATTCCAGACCTTTACAAGTCCAGATGGCAGGCTTGAAATAATACCAATGAAAATAATCATAGAAATACCGTTTCCAACACCTTTGCTTGTAATTTGTTCGCCAAGCCACATAAGTACCGATGTTCCAGCAACTAATGAGGCGACAATAACTGCCCCTGTTAAAAGTCCTGGATTAATAAATATATTCGAAGAACTGTAGGAAATATAAATTCCCAATCCTTCAATTAAAGCCAAAACCAAAGCTAAAGCTTTTGTATATTTATTAACTTTAGCCCTTGAAGTTTCTCCACCTTCCTTCATTAATTTTTCTAAGGAAGGAATAATCATTGCTAATAATTGAATAACAATTGATGATGTAATATATGGTGTAATTGACATAGCAAAAATTGACAAATTTGAAAAAGCACCACCAGATATTGTATCAATTAAACTAGCAAGTGAACCTGTGCTAGATGCCATTGACTCTGCTAAAGCAAAAGTATCCACACCAGGCACAGTTATATAACAGCCAAATCGAAAGATAAGAATCAACAATAATGTATATAATAAACGTTTACGTACATCTGGTGTTTTAAAAGCATTTTTTATTGTTTTAAACATTCTTAAACCACCTCACACTTTCCACCATTTGCTTCTATTTTTTCTTGGGCTACCTTTGTAAATCTCTTTGCTTTTACATTGATTTTTTTCTCTAATTTACCTGTTGCCAAAATAACAATTCCGTCATTCGCTTTGCTAATAATGCCATCTTTGATTAAAGTTTCAGCTGTTACATCAGTGGTTGTCGCTTTATTTAACATTGTTAATGTAACTTCTGTATAAGTTTTGCTATTGAAATTATTAAATCCTCTTTTTGGTAATCTTCTATATAATGGTGTTTGACCTCCTTCAAAGCCTCTTCTTACACCACCACCTGATCTTGCCTTTTGTCCTTTTTGTCCTCTACCAGAAGTTTTTCCTAATCCAGAGCTAATACCACGTCCAACTCTTTTCTTTGTTTTTGTTTTAACATTTGGATGTAAATTTCCTAGTTCCATTTTTCACACCTCCTTTTTCTACATAATTTCAGAAACTTTTTTTCCTCTTTTTCTTGCGACTTCTTCAACAGTTTGCATATTTGTTAAAGCATTAATTGTCGCAAAAACAACGTTTCTAGGGTTTGTTGTTCCTAAAACTTTTGAATTGATATCTTTATAGCCTGCCAATTCCAATACAGGTCTTACACTACCACCAGCAATAATTCCAGTACCTTCTGAACCTGGTTTTAGCATGACTCTAGCACTACCAAATTTTCCGATATATTCATGAGGAATCGTTGTTCCAACAATCGGTACAGTGATTAAATTCTTTTTCGCTTCTTCAATTGCTTTTTTGATAGCATCTGGAACTTCTGATGCTTTACCATTTCCAACACCAATATGTCCTGCTCCATCTCCAACAACAACAACTGCACTAAATCTAAAAGTTCTACCACCTTTAACAACTTTAGCAACTCTATTAATTGCAACAACTTTCTCTTTTAATTCTTGGCTTACCTTTTCTTCTTCCACGTTTTCCTTCTCCTTTCCAATTAAAATTTCAATCCTGCTTCACGTGCTGCTTCTGCAATTTCTTTTACAACACCATGATAAATATAGCCACCTCTATCAAAAACGACTGTTTCTATATTTTTCTTAGCTGCTTTTTTGGCAATTGAAGTTCCTACTTCTTTTGCTGCTTCTTTATTCGCTTTTTTTGTTTTAATATCCTTATCTAAAGTTGAAACATAAACCAAAGTTTCACCTTTTGTATCATCAATGATTTGAGCAATAATATTTTGATTTGTTCTACAAACAGCTAATCTTGGAACTTCCGTAGTACCACTAATTTTGGTACGTACTCTTTTATGTCTTCTTTGACGCTCTAGCTTTCTATCTATTTTCGTAATCATAACAATCTCCTTTCTTTGTTTTGGGTTTGCATAGTAGTTCTTTCTAATGAAGTTAACTTCGCTTCGCTACGTTAGCAAAAGTATCCGTAACGCTCGTTCCTCGCGAACGGCTACTATTTTTTCCCTGCTTTACCTTCCTTACGTCTAATAACTTCATAATCGTATTTAATACCTTTACCACGATAAACCTCTGGTGGTCTTTTTGTTCTGATAACAGCAGCTGTTTGACCAACTAATTCTTTATCTATTCCTTTTACAATAATTTCATTTTGGCTTGGCACGTCAAAAGTAATTCCTTCTGGAGCATCCATCTCAACAGGATGAGAATACCCTAAATTCATTACCAATTTATTTCCTTGTTTTTGTGCCCTATATCCAACACCATTGACTTCTAATTTCTTTTCAAAACCATCCAATGTTCCTATAATCATGTTATTGATTAAAGTTCTGGTCAAGCCATGCAAACTTCTGTTTTTAGGTTCGTCATCTGGTCTTGCTACTTTTAAGACTTTATCTTCTAAAGTCACTTTCATATTTTCATGAACTTCTCTTTCTAAAGTTCCTTTTGGTCCTTTTACTGTAACTTTTTGTCCGTCAATTTTAACTTCCACATTGTCTGGTACAGTAATTGGCTTATTTCCTATTCTTGACATTTTATTTCTCCTTTCTTAGATTAATACACTATTTTCATAGGTATTTTTTCAGAATTTTATAATTATCATTTATTTTTATATTAACAAATATGCGCCGAGTAAAATTTTCTCTTCGTGAAAATTTTCCACGCTCAGTTCTAATTTCAGTCTGCCTTCTAAATAAACTACTCTTTTAATTTTATATTACCAGATATAAGCAAGCACTTCGCCACCAATTCCTAACTCACGCGCTTTTTTATCTGTCACAATACCTTTTGATGTAGAAATCAAAGCAATCCCTAAACCATTCAAAACTTTTGGTAATTCATCTTTATTAGCATAAATTCTCAAACCTGGTTTACTAATTCTTTTTAATCCATCAATAACTCTTTTTCCGTTTTCATCATATTTTAAAGCAATTCTTAAAATCCCTTGTGTCCCATCTTCTATCTCTTCAAAAGACTTAATATATCCTTCTTCTAACAAATTTTCAGCAATTGCTTTTTTCATTTTTGATGCTGGAACATCAACTGTTTTGAATTTATTTGTATTAGCATTTCTTATTCTAGTTAACATATCTGCAATTGGATCTGTTATATTCACGTTTTTTTCCCTCCTTTTTCTAACTTTCATTGATGCAATACTTCGTATTGCTACTGAGACTGTAACTCGCTAACGCTCGAACAGTCTCAGCATTACCAACTTGCTTTTTTTACACCTGGTATTTCTCCCTTATGAGCTAATTCTCTAAAACAAATACGGCAAATTCCAAATTTTCTGATATAGCTATGAGGTCTACCACAAATTCTACATCTATTATATTCTCTTGTCTTATATTTTTGCTCTCTGGCACATTTCACTTTTAATGATTTTTTAGCCATAGATTATTCTCCTTTCTGAATTCTTTTATACACGAAAAGGCATTCCTAATAAGCTTAGCAATTCTTTTGCTTCTTCGTCAGTTTTAGCAGTTGTTACAAATATAATGTCCATACCTCTTATTTTGTCAACTTTATCATATTCAATTTCAGGAAAAATTAATTGCTCTTTAATTCCCATTGAATAATTTCCTCTCCCATCAAAAGAGTGATTTGATACACCTCTAAAATCTCTTACTCTAGGCAATGCAACATTAAATAATTTTTGTGCAAAATCATACATTTTTCCTGCTCTCAATGTTACTTTGCACCCAATTTTAGCACCCTCTCTTAACTTAAATGCCGCAATTGATTTTTTGGCTTTTGTTATCACTGGTTTTTGCCCCGTAATAATTGTCAAATCGTTGATTGCATTATCCAAAGCTTTTGGGTTATCCTTTGTTTCACCCAATCCAATGTTAATTACTATTTTTTCTAATTTAGGAACCTGCATAATTGATGTATAGTTAAATTTCTTCATTAAGGCTGGTACTACTTCTTTTTTATATTGTTCTTTAAGTACATCCATTGTCTTAAAAATCCTCCTTTCCAACTAATTATTTTATTCTCGCTCCGCATTTCTTACAAACACGTATTTTTTCGCCTTTTTCTTCTCCATATCCAATTCTTGTTACCTTGCCACATTTTGGACAAATCACATTTGCTTTACTACTATCAATTGGACACTCGCTTGAAATAATTCCACCTTCTTCACCCTGTCTTCTTGGTTTTACATGTTTTTTTCTCACATTTACGCCTTTGACAATGATTTTATTTTTTTTCGGAATTACTTCTAAAACTTCGCCAGTAGTATCTTTATCATTTCCTGACAAAATCTTAACATTATCACCTTTTTTTATTCTCAATTTATTCACCTCTAATTCTTTTTAGATTTTTCAAATTCTCAAAAGCTAAGATCTTAAAGAACCTCTGGAGCCAAAGACAAAATTTTCAAATAATTTTTATCTCTTAACTCTCTTGCTACTGGACCAAAAATACGTGTTCCTTTTGGAGTTCCATCATCACGAATAATAACAGCAGCATTTTCATCAAATTTTACATAAGAACCATCCGCACGTCTAGCTCCTTTTTTCGTTCTAACAACGACTGCTTTTACAACTTCTCCCTTTTTAACAACGCCACCTGGTGTAGCAGATTTGACAGAAGCAACTATGATATCACCTATTTCAGCATATCTTCTATAAGATCCACCCAAAGCTCTGATACACATAATTTCCTTTGCACCAGTATTATCAGCTACTTTTAATCTAGTCTGTTGTTGTACCATTTAAAAGTTCCTCCTTCTTTTAATTTCTTGTTTTTCTAAGGTTTGCAACTACGCTATGCTTCGTTGCATAAGTAAATTCTAATAAACTAACTTCACTATCGTTCGTTACTTTATAAGAATTTACTTAATAACAGCTTTTTCCACTATTTTGACAAGTCTCCATCTTTTATCTTTTGACAAAGGTCTTGTTTCCATAACTTCAACTCTGTCTCCTATTTTACACTCATTATTTTCATCATGAGCTTTTAATTTATATGTTTTCTTTACCGTTTTCTTATAAATTGGATGTGTCACATTATCTTCTACTGAAACTACAATGGTTTTATCCATTTTATCAGAAGTTACAGTACCAATCATTGTTTTACGAAGATTTCTTTCTCCCTTTTTTTCCATTAGGATACTTCTCCTTTCTTAATATTATTTAATTGTTCTTTAACTCTTTTTGTCTTAAAATTGTCTTTACTCTGGCAATTTCGCGTCGAACTTCTCGAATTCTCATTGGATTATCTAATCCATTTGTTGCCAAACTAAATCTTAATTTAAACAACTCTGATTTTAGCTCGCTTAGTTCTTTTTCTAGCTCAGGTGAAGACATCTCATTTAATTTTTTATTCTTCATCTAAATCACCGCCTACTTCTCTTTTTACAAATTTCGTTCTTACAGGTAATTTATGACCTGCTAAACGCAATGCTTCTCTTGCAACTTCTTCTGAAATACCAGATAATTCAAACATCACTCTACCTGGTTTTACAACTGCTACCCAATATTCAGGAGCTCCTTTACCTTTACCCATACGAGTTCCGATTGGTTTGCTTGTAATTGGCTTATCTGGAAATACTTTAATCCAAACTTTACCACCTCTTTTGATATAACGTGTCATCGCAATTCTGGCAGCTTCGATTTGGTTTGACGTAATCCAACCAGCACTTGTTGCTTGAAGTCCAAATTCACCTTCATTAACAACATTTCCTCTTGTCGCAACTCCTCTATTTCTGCCTTTTTGCATTTTTCTAAATTTTGTTTTTTTAGGCATTAATGGCATTAGTCTCTACCTCCTTCTTTCGCTTCTTTTTTGCTTGGTAGAATTTCACCTTTATAAATCCAAACTTTTACCCCTATTTTTCCATAAGTTGTATCTGCTTCAGCAAATCCATAATCAATATCGGCTCTTAAGGTTTGTAATGGAATGGTTCCATCTTTATAAAATTCAGTTCTCGCCATATCTGCGCCACCTAATCTACCAGATACAGAAGTTTTAATTCCCAAAGCACCTGCTTTCATAGATTTTTGCATACATTGTTTCATCGCTCTTCTAAATGAAATTCTTCTCTCTAATTGACCTGCTATATTTTCTGCAACTAATTGTGCATCAGTATCAATATTTTTTACCTCTACAATATTTAGATTAACTTGTTTGTTAATCATTTTTTCCAATTCATTTTTTAATGCTTCTGAAAGATTTCCGCCTTTTCCAATCACTAGACCAGGTTTTGCAGTGTAAACATTAATTTTCACACATTTCGCAGTTCTTTCAATTTCCATTTTTGAAATTCCGCTAACATATAATTTTTTCTTTATATATTTACGGATTTTATAATCCTCAACTAAGTAGTCACTGTAATTTTTTGAATCAGCATACCATTTTGAGTTCCAATCTCTAATCACACCAACTCTTATTCCATTTGGATGAACTTTTTGTCCCATGTCTTTGTTAACTCCTTTCTTATTTACTCATTTCTCTTAAAACGATTGTTATATGACTCGTTCTTTTTCTAATTCTCACAGCAGAACCTTTTGCCGCAGGTCTAATTCTCTTTAATGTTGGACCTTGATTCGCATAAATTTCTGCAACATATAATTTACTTCTATCCATAAAGTGGTTATTTTCTGCATTTGCGATTGCTGATTTTAGCAACTTTTCTAGAATTTCACTTGAGGCTT
Organism: uncultured Clostridium sp.; assembly: GCA_948467875.1. GTDB lineage: Bacteria > Bacillota > Clostridia > TANB77 > CAG-508 > Scatovivens. Next base: position 44,088 of record CAOKFZ010000002.1, on the reverse strand, counting down.
TAGGTGCAAATTTTAAAGTTGTTAATGCTTCATCTATCTTTTTTCCTCTAATCAAATCAGCAACAATTTTGACTTTTCTACTTGAAATTCTAGCATATTTCAAAATAGCTTTTGCTTCAACTACATCCACTTCGTTTTGTATTGCCTTTTCCTCCACGGTTTATACCTCCTCTATCTAAATTTTAGAATTTCTTATTTTTTCGTTTTCTTATCTCCTGCGTGTCCTTTAAATGTTCTTGTTGGAGCAAATTCTCCTAATTTATGTCCAACCATTTCTTCAGAAACATAAACAGGCACATGCTTTCTGCCATCATGAACAGCAATTGTATGTCCGATCATCTGTGGATAAATGGTAGAAGCTCTTGACCATGTTTTTAAGACTTCTTTTTTTCCTGATTCATTCATTGTTTCTACTCTCTTAATCAATTCAGGTGCCACATATGGTTTCTTTTTGCTACTTTTTGACATAAAAATTTCTCTCCTTTCTTACTTTCTTCTCTTAACAATAAATTTGTTTGACTGTTTCTTTTTATTTCTTGTCTTATATCCCATAGCTGGCTTGCCCCAAGGAGTTAATGGTCCTGGTCTACCAACTGGTGCTCTACCTTCACCACCACCATGAGGGTGATCATTTGGATTCATAACAGAACCTCTAACAGTTGGTCTAATTCCCATATGTCTTTTTCTACCAGCTTTACCTAATTTAATGTTTTCATGGTCACTATTTCCAATGGTTCCAATCGTTGCTCTACATCTAACACTAATTAATCTCATTTCTCCAGATGGAAGTCTAACATGCGCATACGCACCTTCTTTTGCCATAAGCTGCGCTTCTTGCCCAGCAGAACGAACCAATTTTCCACCTTGCCCTGGATTTAATTCAATATTATGAATCATCGTACCAACTGGAATACTTGAAATTGGCATACTATTTCCTGGTTTAATATCCACGTTTTCACCAGAAATAACTTTATCACCATCTGTTAATTTTTCTGGTGCTAAAATGTAACTTTTCGTTCCATCTTCATATTGGATTAATGCGATATTAGCACTTCTGTTTGGATCATACTCAATCCCAATTACAGTGGCAACCATGTCATCTTTTCTTCTTTTAAAATCAATGATTCTATATTTCTGTCTATTTCCCCCACCTTGATGTCTTACTGTGATGCGACCATATGAATTTCTACCAGCATTTTTTTTCTTCTTTGCCAATAAAGATTTCTCAGGTGTTTTTTTCGTAACTTCTTCAAATGTTGAAGTCGTCATATTTCTTCTTGATGGTGTATACGGTCTATAATGTTTTATTCCCATTTTTCTCTCTCCTTTTATTTAATTTATTTTCCTGGTTATTTCCAGATAATTTTACAACAAATCAATATTCAACTTAAATTTCTTTAAAAAGCAAGTATAGCTAGGCAACCAAATTAAAAATTTAATGCGTGTACATAGGTACGTAATTTAAGTTTTTAATGAAGGTTAACGACGCTAGACACCGCTTATTAATGAAATTTAAGCATTAAATGCATCAATTGAATCCTTATATTTTTTAGAAACCTTCACTTCTTTTCCACCTTTGCCAAGATACTTAATATCTCCGCTATCTGTGTCAATTGTAACAATTGCTTTTTTCCAATCAGAAGTCATACCTCTATGAACACCCACTCTTTTAGCTTTTCCCTTCACAGTCATTGTGTTCACATTTAATACTTTTACATCAAATAATTTTTCAACTGCATTTCTAATTTCAACTTTTGTTGCTTTTTTAGCAACTTTGAAAGTGTACTTTCCTTCTTGCATATCCATATTACTTTTTTCCGTAATAATTGGCTTTATGATAATATCTTCTGCTACCATTTTAAGCATACACCTCCTCTAATTTCTTCACGCTATCTACTGTTAGCACTAATTTTTTATATTTTAACAAATCAAATACATTAATCGTAGCCACTGAACTTGTTCTCACACCTTCTAAATTTCTTGCTGATTTTTGAACTTTCTCATCTCCAGCTGGCAACATAATTAAAGCCTTATCTTCGATCTTTAAGTTTTTCATTGCATTTGCCATTTGCTTTGTTTTAATTTCTTTGAAATCAAATTTATCTACAATTACCAAATTGCTCTCTAAAACTTTTGAACTTAAAATTGATTTAATCGCTAATCTCTTTTCTTTTTTATTCACTCTATATTTATAAGAACGTGGTTTTGGTCCGAAGCGCTATACCACCTTTAATCCATTGTGGGGCACGAATAGAACCTTGTCTTGCACGACCAGTACCTTTTTGTCTCCATGGTTTTTTACCACCGCCTCTAACTTCGCTTCTTGTTTTTGTACTTTGCGTACCTTGTCTTTGGTTAGCCAAATAATTTATTAGAACACTGTGTACAACAGCTTCATTTGGTTCAATCCCAAACACTTCTTCTTTTAACTCTAAATCACTAACCTTCTTACCTTCTACGTTATATACTTCTACTTTAGGCATTTTGTTTTCCTCCTTCCTTTCTATTTACTTCTCTTTACACTATCATTTATTTTTAAAATGCTACCTTTATTTCCAGGAACACTTCCCTTAACTAAAATCGCATTTTTATCTAAATCTACTCTTATAATAGCAAGATTTTGAATTGTAACTGTATCAACACCCATATGTCCCGGCAATTTCTTTCCTTTGAAAACTCTACCTGGTGTTGAAGTTGGTCCCATTGAACCTGGTCTTCTATGATACATAGAGCCATGTCCCATTGGTCCTCTTGATTGTCCATGACGTTTGATAACACCTTGGAACCCTTTTCCTTTTGTGATACCTTGAATATCTACTGCTTCACCAGCTTCAAAAGTATCTACTTTAATTTCATCTCCTACTTTTAAGTTAGACACATCCTCTAATCTAAATTCTCTTAAGTGTTTGGTTGGTTTCACACTTGCTTTTGAAAAATGTCCTTTGCTTGGTTTATTAACCTTTACTTCTTTCACTTCTCCAAAACCTAATTGAACAGCATCATATCCATCTGTTTCAACTGTTTTAATTTGAACAACAGAACATGGTCCACATTCAATCACTGTTACTGGAATAACAGAACCATTTTCATCAAAGATTTGAGTCATACCAACTTTTTTTCCAATAATTGCTTTTTTCACTTTACTTTCCTCCTAAATTTCTATTGGCTGAATTTTCGTTCAGCATGGACTTCTAGGGTTTTCACTCTAAAAATCAAATATTTTTCTAAATAAAATTAGAATTTGATTTCAATATCAACACCTGCTGGCAAGTCTAACTTAGTTAAACTATCCACTGTTTTTTGCGTTGGATAAAGAATATCGATTACTCTTTTATGTGTTCTCATTTCAAATTGCTCTCTAGAATCTTTGTGCTTATGTGGAGAACGCAAAATTGTTATCACTTCTTTTTCTGTTGGAAGTGGAATTGGACCTGAAACTTTAGCTCCTGTTCTTTTAGCAGTTTCCACTATTTTTTCAGCAGACTGATCTAAAACAACATAATCATAAGCCTTTAGTCTAATTCTAATTTTGTCACTTCCTACTGTGTTTGATGTTGCCATTTTTTTACCTCCTTTTTATTTCTCACGCTTTTATTTCAAGATACGATTAACGGCAAGTTATTAACGCTACCACGTGTTTCATTTTACACTTTTTAATAACGTTTAATCAAACTTATCGCCTGGTCTAAGCCATGACATACTCCGCAAGAGTTCCCTCCGACAAGCAAATGAATTTGCTTGCGTAGCCACATCTTGTTTCATCGCAAATCTACACGCTAAGTAGTATTATACTGCGATTACCAGATTTTGTCAATACATTTTTTGTAGTTTTTTATTATTTTTCTTTTGTATTTATCATTTTTTCTACAATTCTATTAATTTTCTCTTCAACTTTTGAAAAATTAAATTCCTGCGACTTTCCATCTACTTTCTTCAATTGATTGACTTTAAATTCATCTATACGCTGCTCAAATGGTTCAATCACATTTTTTTGTATCACTTTATAAGGATTAAATTTATAACTAAAAAATTTAGGAATATTTTTCAATCTCCTTTGCTTTTTTACATTGATTCCAATCGCTTTATTCCCAACTTCCATAGCTGCGAAAATTTCACTTTCTTTGTGTTTTTCTAGGCTTTTTAGTTTTTTCCTCACAACCTTAATTTCTTTCTTCAATTTTAATTCAACATTAGAACTATCACTGTCTTCTGGAGGCAATTCCTCTTTGCGAGCAGCTTTAATCTTCCATAATTTTAACTCTAGTTCCAATTGTTTATAAATCAATTGCTGAATTTTACGATCAAATCCATCTGCTAATTGCCTCAAAACCTCTTCAAAGCAATCCAAAGAAGTCATCATTTCTTCCTTGATTTTATCATAATTCTTAGATTTCTCGATAAATTTTGCATTAATATGAAGCATACTTGTTTTCATAGAATTCAGTTGAAAATTTACTTTTTGATGAATCCATTCTCTCGAAATTTTATCATTATACACACTCTTTAATTTCGCACTCAAAATAATATTTTCCTTATTTTTATGCTTATCAACAAGGCTTAAAAGCTCTGAAATCTCTGATGCTGTCATATAATCTAAATTATAGATTTCGTTTTCATAAACAATTGTCCCTAATTCCATACTTATCTCCTATCTTTCGTATTCTATATCTTGCATTTTCTCCCCATTTATCTTGATTCTATGCATTTGATAATTCTGTGATTCGTCTTTGCTTTGGTCCAAATAATACAACACATCTCCTGCCACATTAATTCTCGTTTTAGAAACAGCTATATCCACAATATTTTCACATTTGTTACTTTTTTTCAACTGCATCCTAGCAATCTTGGATGTGTTTTTATCATAATAATACACATATTTTCCGCAAACATTGTAAATTTCATGATTAACCAACACTGACACCAGTTCCACTTTTTTTCCATTTTTACTCACACGAAATAAGGCATTCTCAAACTCATTATAATAATAAATCCATCCTTCCACTACTTGCATTTTCTTTGCCTTAGCCGCTTCATTCAAAGCAACACTTTCGCCACTTTTTAGTTTCCATCTGCAAATTTGATTTTGGGCATCAATATAATAAATTTCTTTTTCACTCACTTGAAAATCTTGTATATTTCCAGCAATCACAATCGTTTCATTCTCGCCATTCAAATCCATTTTACAAATCCCATTTTCGCTACGATTGGTAAAATAATAAATGCTATCCTCCTCTATAAAAAACTTACTAATCGATGTATAAATCGTAGCAACATTTTTCACATTTCCATTTTTTAGATCCACATATTTTATCACAACTTGATTAAAATCTGCAATTGTCATATAATAAATTTTGTCATCATAAAACGTTAAAGAATAAGCTGTCTCATCCGTTAATTGTGTTTCCATATCCCCTTTGACTTCAAAAATTCCCTTTTCGTATTTATTATAATAAGTCGTTCCTCTGTGTTCTAAAACGAGCCCCATATTTGACACATTTCCATTGGCTTGATTTTCCTGATTATTCATCTTAATAATCACTAACACGATAACCAGCATTACAATTATTATTGCACTTATTTTTACTACTTTTTTCATACATTTTATTCCTTATTCTTAAGAATCTGACAAATTAAAATCCGCATCCAATGTAAAGCGATAGCCATTAACTGTAACAATTGCCAAATTAGAGCTAATCGAAATTTCTACTTCATAACCTGGCACTTCCAATCCTTCTAAATCCTGCAACTGCAATTCTCTGCCTTCATTTAGATAATCTCTCATTTTGTCAGCCACTGTTTGAACAAAAGCATCTCTTGCTTCTAATCTAGCATTTTCTGTTTCATCTTGTTGTTCCTGTGGCTGCGTTTGTTGCACAACTGAACCCGAACTTCCCACATCAACAATATGCAAACTTCTATTTTTATCACTCAAAACTTCTAGTGTTTTCTGTTTTATCTCTTCTTTAATTAGTAACAATTCCTCTTCTGATACTTGATCCAAAAACAAGCAATTTTCATCATTTAATTCTTCGACTTGCACCTCTTCTTCAAAATTCAATGTAGAATTTGCTTTCATTCCGAACTCTCCTTTACCGTCCAAATAATGAAAATCAATTTCTGTCGTATATTTCTTAGCATTCATCGTCCCCTTTGTTGCCAAATCAAGCGTTATTTTCTGTGTAATCTTTCCTTGCGAAACCTTATTTATATTGACACTATTTTTCACATTTGCATCTGTATCATTTTTATAAAAATTAATTGTATAACCATTTGCCACATTAGATTGTCCTTCTAAAATAGATACATTCAAATATTTCTCATTATCACTTTTAGAGAAAATTTCAATATCAAAACTTTTCTGCGACTCTACCATCTGAAAATTAAGTTTTACTAACTGATTTTCACTCACATATGCCTTTACAACCAAACCGCTATCCTCATTCAGACAAGCCGTTATCGCTTTTTGTATTTGTGCTACCAACTCATCTTGTGAAAAATTCGCCCTAGCACCTGTCAACAAATACGTTTTCCAATCAACTTTTTCAACCATTTTTACAAGATTATCACAAGTTTCCTCCCAATTCTTACCAATCAAAAAATTACTTGGCTGCATTTCGTCTCCCTCATTCACTTGAATGAAGCCTTGTGGCCTAAGATTTTCATTCTCTACAACTGGTTGACTTGGCTGTTGATTATTCACTTGTGGCTGTTCTGGCACTATCTCCTCTGGCTGTGGTTGCTGATTTTGCTCCACTTGAGGTTCTTCAATCGTTATACTTGGCGGAATCGTTGTATTTTCCACAGTATTTGTAGTGTTTTGCAGATTTGTTGTATTTTGAGCAATCGAATTTTCTGTTTGATTTGTCACATTTTGATTTTGTACTGCATTCTCTACTATATTTTGAGGCTCTGTTGTAGTATTTTCAGTTGTATTCGTCTCGCCCCAAATCACAACTGATGACTCAAAATTATTTTTCTCTGCATTTGTTTGCATGAAATCATCATTATCACTGTATTCCAAAATTGGGCTATCTTCCTCAAAGTTCTGAATATTCGTCACCACTAATTCTGGAATGATTTTGTCATCCTCTTTTATTTTTTGAGAAATTTCATTTAACAACTGAGCCGTTTCATTTTTGGCAAGCGAAATCGTATATTCTGTTGTTGCAACTTGCTCTGAATTCAATGTCAAAACTACATTTTCTTTTTTGGAAACATCTTCTGGTTTGGTATGATTCTCCAAAATCTTCACATAATCATATAACCCATTTGTTTTAGCAATTTTCATAAAATCTATCATTTCTCTCTCAATTGCAAAATTTTTAAGTTTCCTTAATATAGCATAATCAATCTTTCTGTCAAGTAATTTCTCCATTATATGTTGTCCATTTTCCATATTGGTTCCCACGTAGCGATTGACAATTTCATCCGACTTTAGCGCGAATTGCTTTTCATTTAAAATAAAATCCAATGTTAGCAAATCATTGCTAGCATATCTTGCCCCCAATTTATCAGCCTTTTGCTTAGTTTGATTATTTTTCGTCTGTTCATAATTAAATTCAAATTTTGATAAATCGAAATCAGACAGCATATCATTTTCCATCGTACTCGAAAGCGTAATTGCAGTATTTGAGTGATAATTATCCACTTTTAATCGTTCAAAAATGTTAGTATATAATTTGTGATCTGCAAAAAAATTCAAATCATTATTTCCCATACAAGCAAACAATTCATTTTTTATCACATCATTTTTAGCATTTTGGGCAAAATAGCTATAAGTCGCCAAAGTCGCAATTAGCAACACAGTTAAAAAAATAATAGAAATGATAATTACTTTCTTTTTTTTCTGATTCATTCCCTGCCTCATCGCAAATTTTCTCTCCTTTTATGCGAATTTATTTTTCTTATTATACTATATTTGCCACAAAAAAAGCAATACTTTTCTTTATCTTTTCCTGATTTTCGCTATAAAAAATCCCTCATACCACTCGTTAGGACACACACATAACGTTCCCTCCAATTTACTTGGAAGAAGTGGCAATTCTTCCATTCCTGGAAACTCAATTGGTACAATTTCCGCCTTGCCCAACTCCAAAACTTTCTTGACTACATCTTCGTTTTCAAGTTCTAAAATCGAACATGTAGAATACACCATTTCATGCCCCGACTTCAAAATTTTCAACGCTTTTTTCAATAAATCAAATTGTACTTTCGTTGACCTTTGTATGAATTGCATGGTAAAATTTTTCTCGAAATTTACCTTTTGCGCATTCAAAGTTCCACTTCCACTACACGGACTATCTAACAAAACATTATCAAACGCAAAAAAATCATCCAACTTTCGGCTATCCATTTCCATTAAATAAACACTGGAAGCTTCCTGTTTTTCTAGGTTATATTTCAAGCGCTCAGCTCGAATATGGTTTCTTTCACAAGCCGTAATATGAGCTTCATTTTGCGTCATTGCGGCAAGTTGCGTCGTTTTTCCACCTGGCGCCGCCGCCATATCTAGAATATCTGTCTTCTTTTGGGGATTTAAAACTAGAGCAGGCAACATCGAAGACAAACTCTGCAAATAAATTTCACCATTTTGATACATTTCTAATTTTTGCAAATCTTTTTCCTTTGCCTTTTCTAAAACAAAGGCGTCCCTACTCCAAGCAGGATTTTTATAAACCATTCCTTGTTTTTTCAATTCAGCTTGAAGATTTTCAGTACTGCTTTTGATTGTATTGACACGAAACGTCGTCTTTCGCTGCACAAAATATCCTTGTAATATTTGATTAGCAACTTCTTGACCATACTGTTTTTTCAATAAATCCACTAAAAATTCAGGCATTTGTTCCTCCTAAAACATAAATTTTCATTTTAATCATTATAACATATCTACACCATTTTGCCAATTGTTTCATATGATATATTATAAAGGAGGGAATATTTATGTGTATGAATAAAAGTACAAACAATCCATGCTGCTGCCTTTTTAGCATCGTTGGTGCATTGCTTGCAGCAGTTGGAATTGGAGCCATTTTTTATAGCGGACTAATTGCCACTATTTCTACTTTACTTTATGTCACTTTAGTACTAGGAATTTTAGTGTTATTATACGTTATCATTACTGCATTTTGTGGTGGAAGACATCAATGTGCCATGTTAAATGATTCCTGTTTAATCACAGCAGCAGTTGGTTCTATCATCACAAGCGTATTTGCTTTAGCTGCCACCACTTTAGTTGCTGGCTCTCTTTCAGTTGGTATCTTAATTGGTGCAGTTGCTTACTTTTTAATTTCAAACTTATTTAACATTGTAAATTTAATTATTAGAAAATTATGCAATGGTTATTGCAAAGATTAATTTTGAATAAAAAGCGAAAAAATTTTGAAGGCAGGTTAAAAACCTGCCTTTTACAAAATACTCTTATTTAATTACTGTATCTTCTGAAATCTCTTTTCCATGCACATCTCTAAAACATTTTAATAGAATATTTAAGAAATCACTTAACACACACGCCCCAACCACTACAAACGCAATCGCACCTAAATATCGATTCATCGCTAACATACAACCTGCTACGATGGTTCCATATAACATCAAAAAGCCACTTCCAATTTTTCCAGCATAAATACGATGTACACCAAAAAATCCTAAAAACCAACACAAAAGCAAACTTGTCAACCAATCTTTTTTGCTTACTTTTTCCTCATCATTAAAAAATTTTCCCATCTTCTGTTTCTCCTTATATTCCATATTCTTTTGTTAATTTACTTTTATACTAAAATTTTTATTTTGTCAATAGATTTTTTGAATGTTACCAAAATGTAATAATCTATAAAATTTTTTAATTTTCTTGTACTTATTGCCACTGGCTTCTTACTAATAAAACCCTCAAGATATATCACATTGATTTCTTCTAACAGACTGCATTCCATTTTCTTTGCCATTAAAAACAAATCTAAATTACTCCCTTTTGAAGTATGTTTCTTAGAAGAACAAAATTTCAAATGCTGTAATCGTTATTTATTTTATTGCATTTTGCATAAAATGTTAACGCTTTTATAATTTCAATTCTACTTCACTATTATGAGTATCGAAAACATTAAAAAAATTCACATCAAAAGATAGAGGCATAAATGCCCCTATTTTTTTTAATCATGATTTAATTTCCCAAATCCCAAGCTGTTCCATTCCATTTTGCTTTTGCACTAGATGGTAATTGTACCATTGGTCTGATTCCCCCCACCGTACTTATCCCTAAGTAACCATCTGACCTGATATACCAGACAGGAATGAAAGGGTGATATGGAATTGCTTCACATAGTAACCATCTCTGTTCTCTTCCTTCATTCGTAATAACGTATGGAGAAACACAGTTTTCTAAAGTCCAAGCCACATCTGGGTTAGCGGGTTTCGTTAATGCTGTCCCAAATTTTTCATTATAACTCCTAGTAAATTGGACTAAATTTGGCCCCCCCAAGCTTTAGAACCACTGAAACCCTCTGCATATTTCATCCATACGGCACTTTCTCCCATCCAGTTTTGTATTCCGTAGGTGGTACTACTTGCACTTTTAATAGTATACTCACTCTCGATGGTTACATTTTCATTTAACTCTAATCCATCTGTTGGTACATAATCACTCGCTATGATATACACATTATTTCCATCATTTAAGAACACTTTCCAGTCATTTACTCCATTTGCTGAATAGCTTACTACATCCCCATAATTTGTAGCTGACATTGCACTTGTTGCTGTTGGCCATGGTTGCCACACCGCATAAAGTATAACATCTTGTGCTGGCATTTCAAAACTTGTAATACCTTCTGTTGCATCACTTGTTAAAGCCCATCCCATAAAATCATATCCATTTCTGTTCAAAGTTCCAAATAGACTAACGTTCACTGTAGCTCCATATCTTATTGTTAGTCCTGTAAGACTTACATTTGACATACCATTTCCATGCGGGGTTACAGAATACATATTCGCTGTCCATATGGCATATAATGTCACTGTTGCTCCGTTTGAGCTAGCCAAATTGATTACACTCTGCTCATTATCATACACTTTTGCTCCGTTTTCACTGGTTGCCCAACCTGCAAATGTGTAGCCTGTTTTGCTAAATCCATTCGCTGTCAACTTTTTCGCTGTTCCATATTCATGTTGGCTACTTGCCATTGTGCCAGTTCCGCCATTGGCATTATAACTTACTGTGTAACTCAAAACTGGTTTCACACTCTCAAATTCAATATTGTTGTAACCATCTGACACCCTAAAAAACACAACGGTTCCTGCTTCTACTGTAAGTGGTCCTTGGTTATGCCACCCAATTTTTGCTTTCATCCAAATATTGCACGCCTGTGCTTGGCGAATTAACTGTAATTGTCGCACTTGCTCCATTCCAATTTATTTCATAATCAAACGCTCCAAAATCTTTTGTCTTGATTTCTTTTGCTGCACTCACATTGCCATTGGCATCTTTTGCCCAAATATAATAAGTCGTGTTATTTGCCAAACTTTCTATCGTGTGCGTAAAACTTTTTTGCACTGGCTTTACTTCGTTCCAAGTCGTTGGCTCGCTATTGGTTGTCGAATAATTCCAACCTGCCACACCTGCCAAAATATCTTTTGCCACAAACGTAATTGAATTTGTTGTCGACGTTGCTGAAACACTTGGTGCTTTATTGTCATTTACACTTCCGTCTGATGAAACGCCACCTTCAATCTTCACTTCGCCATTATTTGAAACAGAAATCACAGATGTATTTCCCTTTGAATCCGTGTAACTCAGCTCTCCGTCAACAGTTGAAAACATGCCATCTCCTACCGAAAAAATACCATCTTCACTTTTGTTACACTGGTCAATAATGTAATCTTGCAGACTTTGTCCGTTTCCGTCAATATAGTAATCCATCATCACCTCTGCTAATTTTAGTTGTATTTCCTCCTCCATTTGCGCCGCTTGACTTTTGCTAACTGCGTTCTGTGCCTTCCCTAAAATCCCATTACTTCCGCGCTACCAAATTAATTGACACACCAACTAGAATTAATAGTACAATAATGGTCACAACAAGTGCCACCAATGTAATACCATTTTGTTTCCTTATTTGATCTTTTAACTTATTTTTCATTTGTTTCCTCCTTTTCTTCTTTATTATACAATTATTTTGTTGTTACGTCAATGTATGTTACTAAATTGTAACCATTGTTACAAAATTGTAACATTACACCTCAAAAATCCATTTTAAGCTCTTTTTTCTAAAAAATTGACTTCAAACTCAAATTTTCTCTAAAATCGTTCAAAAAGTATTTTTATCGATTTTTTAGAACCATTCTAGAATTCATACGAGACTTTTTGCCTTTTGAAAAGTGCCTCTAGGAGCCTCAAGAAGTCCTCTGAAATTTTAAAGTAGACATAACTATCGTCTCAGACATAAAATGCCAAATTTCGCTTCTAAATGTCCTTTAAAATGATTTGATAAATATCGTAGGGGCACAGTGCACTGTGCCCCTACTACAGGATTTGGCAAAGATTTTTGTGTCATTTTGGTTGGGCAACGTCTACGTTAAATTCTCTGGATTGAGTAGCAACAATTCTTCAGGCACAAATAATCCATCTTTTCTGACTAGCACATCGTCAAACCAAATTTCTCCGCCCCCAAATTCTGGGGTTTGAATATTCACAATATCCCAATGAATGCTCGAACGATTTCCATTGTCACTTTCCTCTAATGCGTCGCCTGGCGTAAAATGAAAACTGCCTTTTATTTTTTCGTCAAATAACGTGTCACCAATTGGTCTTTCCATGTAAGGATTTACGCCAAGCGCAAATTCCCCAATATAACGCGCCCCTTCGTCGGTGTCTAAAATTTGATTTAGTTCTTGTGTATGATTACTCGTGGCTTTTACAATTTTTCCCTTGTCAAATTCCAAACGAATATTGTTGAAAGTAACACCATTATAACTCGTCTCTGTGTTGTAAGTAATGTAACCATTGACACTATTTTTCACAGGCGCAGACGCTACTTCGCCATCAGGAATATTAAACGTGCCTCGATATTTTTCTGCTGGAATTCCTTTGATGCTAAATGTCAAATCCGTTCCTTTGCCTAAAATATGAACTTTGTCCGTTTTGTTCATAAGCTCAACCAAAGGCTCCATCGCTTTTGCCATTTTTCCATAATCCAAATTACACACTTTGAAATAAAAATCTTCAAAATCCTCCAAACTCATTTTGCTCATTTGCGCCATGGAATTGTTTGGATAGCGCAAAATGCACCATTTTGTATGAAGCACTCTTTCCACAAAATGAACAGGAACTGTGTATAACTCATTGTATAATTTTAGCTTATCTTGTGCAATTCCAGCCATTTCTGAAGAATTTTCTGATGCTCTAATTCCAATATACGCATCCATATCTTTCATGCGTGCCTCGTCATATTTGGCGTACAATTTAACTTGCTCTTCTGACAAATCCTTTAGCATTTCCTTAAGAAGCGATTGGTCAATCAAATTGAAAAATGGCATCGCCCCAATTTTATACGCTTCTTTCATAAGTGCTTTGGCAAGTGGAATTCCATCTGTTCCAATCACTTCAATTAAAACTTTCTCATTTTTCTTCAAATCCACTGAATATGTAATCAATTTATTCGCTAATTCTTCCATTCTTAAATCTCTCATACTTTCCCCTTTTTCTCAAGTTCTCTCGCTTTATCTGCAATTTTGCTCATGTTTCGATAAACGCCTTGGCGCAGTTCTTTTTCATAAGCCTCAGGCTCCAAGTTTTGGTCCAAATCTGCCAATTCTTTATCAATATCATAATGTACTCGCACAAATTCAAAACTAAAATCCGCGCCATATTCTTTGGCACCATATTCGCCTTCTAAAATCAAATAATGGCTTGCCGTTGTCTCCAAAACATTACTATCTTTTTGTTTATCTCTGACCACATTAAAACTATTTCCGACACTTCCTACATTAATGAGTGTCTTATTATAAAATTTATTCATGTAGGGACAATGCAAATGCCCATAGATAACGACATCTGCCACTTCTTTCGAAACTGTATTTTCACTTGGCTCAAACATTTTATATTTATCTTCATACGAATCTTCATTAATAATCACATTCGTCTTTTTTAGCGGAGAAGCATGAAACAACCTGATCAAACTTCCACTCATGTAAAACTCATAGCAAAACGGCAAATTCAGCAAATATTCCTTCGACTCTTCTGACAGCATACGATTTAACCAATTTACTCTTGCATGCATTAATTCCACTGGAACATGATGCAATGGTTTTTGATAAATGGAAGTATCCATGTCCACATCACAGTTTCCTTGCACCACGACTTCACAATTTTCTCGCACTAATTTCACACATTCTTCTGGGTGATGCCCTTTTTCTACAATATCACCCAGACAAAATATTTGATCAATTTTTCTTTTTTGAATATCTGCCAATGTCGTTTTTAGTGCTTCTAAATTTCCATGTATATCTGAAATAATTGCTATTCTCATTTTTCCTCCTATACAATGTGTACAAATCGAATTTTTTGGAACTCATATGTTGCAACTGGTCTATTTAAGGCATCTTGCGAATGGGTTGCAATCCAAATATCTCCTAAATAATTGGGATTTTGAATATCTACCACAATCAAACTATGCGAAAATCTTTGCCCATCTTGCGATAATTGGATCAAATCCCCAATTTGAATTTGGTTTTGCAAAACCTCAATTCCACGTGGTCCAACGGACTTGTTATTGACTAAAAAATCATACAAAAATTTTACTCCTGTCCACGAAGGAGATTTATTATTTGCGCTCCAATAATACCAAGATTTCGGATTCATTTCGCCATAGCCCGCATAAATGCACTGTGATGCAAAATTCGTGCAATCCCCACCAATTTTTTCATAATCATAATAATTAGGATTTCTCGAAAGTGCCCATTGTTTCGCATACTGAACACATTTTTGCCTATTATATTGCTTTTCTCTCACATTTATCACCTAACATAGGATATGCAGATTTTCTTCCATTTGTACATTCAATTTATTTGAATTATATGTCTTACCTCTGCCTTAAGTCAAGTATTTTCGCAAAAAAATTAACTCACATACCAAATTTTATTTTTTGGAAAATACTCACGCAAAAGTTCCAACAAAAAATTTTCTGCCTCTTCTCTTACTTCTTTTTTATAACAGTATTTTCCACGCCCACGAACTGTCATCAATTCTGGATTGTATAAATTCATCGCATTTGGAAATGCTTCGCTATTAATCATTTTGTGAATGTAACTATACGTCATAAAAATCAGCTCAAAAAACACACTGGATTTTGCACAAGGGTCCAACATTTTGCGTAATGTCAAAATCAATTTTTTATAATGTTCCTCCCAATGCTCTACCAAAATAATTGGTGCAATTAATATTCCAACACGATATCCTGCACGACATAATTTGTTAATAGCTTGTATTCGATTTTTCAGCGGCGACGTTCCCAGCTCAATTTTATCAATTAATTCTTCTGGATTAACACTCATTCGAACAATAATATTTTCTTTTCCTTTCAAATCCAAAATCGGTTCCACCATATCAAACTTCGTAGGAAATGTTAAAAAGCCTTTTTTCGATTTTGCAAAATTTTCAATCGTCCAAACCAGATTGTTCGTAATCGAATTTTCTAAAATTAAATCACTGTTGCTCCCAATTTCAAAGGTTAACTCTTTCTCACTTTTTTCGGCAGTTTTGATGATTTTATCCAACATCTGCTCACGATTGACAAATAATCTCAAATAGGCACATTTGTTATAATGGCAAACTAAATAACAATACAGACACATGGCTGTACAACCAGAGGATGTATAAGGTACCAAATAATCAGAAACTTTATGATTTTCAGTATATTTATGTGTTTTTCGAGTGGCAATAATCAAATTTTTTTTCATTTTGGGAAACGCAGAATTACTCTGACTTCGCATTTGTGGAATATTATTATGATTTTCAATCACAAACTTAGGAATGTTTTCATATTTTTGTAACAACTCTTTTCCCAAAGCATAATTTTCAATATCTGGTTCAAAATAAATCGCATCTGGCTTAAACTCCATTTATTCCCCCTCGAACTAAAAATATTTCTCGCAAAATTCATCTACCAAAACTTCTACTTCTTTATCCTGTTGCAAAAAGTTTTCAATTACTTCTTCCACTTCGTCTTCATCCTCTATTCCTATTGCTTCCAAAATTCTATAAAATGGATTTTCTTCTTTTATTCTAAAATTTACTTCATACAAAACATCCACTTCATTCATATTTTTCATAAACTTTTCTTCTGCCCTCAATCTTAGCACCAATTCTTGCAAAACTATTTTCGTAATATCCAATTTTCGATCCATATTTTCTCTCTCCTTTTTTAATATTCTTCCCTTTTCTTGCTTTTTCTAAACATTTTTTTATTTTTTCACTATTCCTTTATTGTATAATAATATTTTACAAAAGTATAGTAAAATTCCAAAAATATTCTTAAATTTACTTTTTTATCAATAAGTCTCGCATTTTTCTTGATTTCTATCATTATTTTTGATATAATAGATAAAATTTAAGGAGGACAATTTTATGAACAATGTTTTTGATGTTCTACAAGAACGTGGATATATTGAGCAATTAACTCATCCAGAAGAAATTAAAGAACTTTTAGGCAAACAATCTGTACCATTTTATATTGGTATTGACCCCACCGCAGATAGCTTGCATGTTGGACATTTTGTGTCACTTATGGTCGCTTCCAATTTGCAAAAATATGGGCACAAACCAATTATTTTAGTCGGCGGCGGAACTGCAGTTATCGGCGATCCAAGTGGAAAGACAGACATTCGAAAAATGTTAACTCGTGAAGATATTGACCACAATGTTAGCGCCATTAAAAAGCAAATCGAAAAATTCGTCAGTTTTGAAGGCGAAAATGCCGCCATTATCGTAAATAATGCGGACTGGCTTTTAAACTTAAATTACATTGATTTCATGCGCGAAATTGGAACTTTATTTTCAGTTAACAAAATGCTTGCCGCAGAATGTTACAAAAACCGCTTGGAAACTGGGCTTACCTTTTTTGAAATGGGCTATATGTTAATGCAATCTTACGACTTTTTGCATTTGTACAACACCTATGGCTGCAAACTTGAAATCGGCGGAAACGACCAATGGTCTAATATTATCGGTGGTGTTGACTTAATCCGAAAAATTGGAAAAGATGATTCTTTTGGGCTAACTTTCAAACTTCTAACCACCAAAGAAGGTAAAAAAATGGGAAAAACAGAAAAAGGCGCACTTTGGCTTGATTCCGAAAAAGTTTCTCCTTACGAATTTTATCAATACTGGCGCAATATCGATGACGCAGATGTCGTCAATGTCGCAAAATTGCTTACTTTCATGCCAATGGAAGAAATTCAAGGAATCTCTTTACTACAAGACGAAAAAATAAATGATGCCAAACGCAAAGTTGCATTTGAAATTACCAAATTAATTCATGGAGAGTCAGCGGCGTTAGATGCTGAAGATGCTACTAATGCTTTATTTGGCGGACAAGGCAATCTCGCCAGTATGCCGTCTACAAAATTGGATAACATAAATATATCAATCTTAGATGCTTTAGTCATATCTGGCATTGTTGCCTCAAAAAGTCAAGCAAAAACCTTAATTGCTCAAGGCGCTGTTTCCCTAAATGACGAAAAAATCAGCGATATAACTTACCTTTTATCAGACAAAGACTTTACAGAAAATTACGCCATCTTAAAAAAAGGAAAAAAAGTTTATCACAAGTTAGAAAAGGTTGACTAATTAAAAAAAATATTATATGATTAATTATTATAAACATTTTAAGGAGAAATATTATGTTATGTTCAAATTGCAATAAAAACACAGCTGTTGTTTTTATTAACAAAACAGAAAATGGCAAAACATCAACTGAAGGACTATGCTACAATTGTGCGAAAACACGTGGTATTAATCCACTTGATGTGATTGTTAAAAATGCTAATTTATCACAAGATGAATTAGAAGATATGTCGAATCAATTTGAGGAAATCTTTCAAGATTTTTCTGGCGAAATGCCTTTTGAAGCGATGAATGTGGAAGAAATTTCCGAAGGAAATAATCCTTTTACAGGGATTCTTAGTATGTTTCGCGGTTTCAATAATCAAGCACAAAATGCCAATGGAAACAACTCTTCTAATGCAGGCGGAAATCAGAAAAAAGCTGTAAAAGTAAACAAAAAACCAAAAAATACAAAAAAACGATTTTTAGATACTTTTGGAACTAATTTAACCGAAAAAGCCAAAAATGGTCTATTGGATGAAGTGATTGGTCGCGAACGCGAAATACAACGTATTACGCAAATTTTAAACCGTCGTTCTAAAAATAATCCTTGCCTAATTGGTGAACCCGGCGTTGGAAAAACAGCCATTGCACAAGGTTTAGCGATTAAAATCGCCAATCAACAAGTTCCTGCAAAATTGCTAAATAAAGAAGTTTACTTAATTGACATTACTGCCATTATTGCTGGAACGCAATTTCGCGGTCAGTTTGAAGCCCGTATGAAATCACTTATTGATGAATGCAAATCTTATGGAAATATTATTTTAGTCATTGATGAAGTTCACAACATTATCGGTGCTGGCGATGCCGAACATTCTATGAATGCTGCTAATATTTTAAAACCTGCCTTATCCAATGGTGACATTCAATTGATTGGTACAACCACTTTGAGAGAATACCGAAAATATATTGAAAAAGACACTGCGCTAGAAAGACGTTTGCAACCAGTTATGGTGGAAGAGCCTTCTATTCAAGATGCTATTGGCATTTTAAAAGGCATCAAAAAATATTATGAAGAATTCCATAAAGTTCTTATTTCTGATGACGTAATTGAAAAAACAGTGAAAATGTCCGAAAAGTATATTCATGATAGATTTTTGCCAGATAAAGCCATTGATTTGATTGACGAAGCTTGTTCAAAAATTAATCTAGGCAATAAGGCATTATACGAACTTGAAATGATTAAAAATGAATTAAAAAAGTTGACAGAAGAAAAAGAAGAAGCAGTTTCTTCTGACTCCATTGAAGACTACCAAAAAGCCGCAGATTTGAAGACAAAAGAATGTACTTTAACAGAAAGAATGAAGGAAATCGAAGCCACGCTAACGCCTTCTGTTTTGAATGTTCAAGACATTGCAGAAGTGATTGAACGTTGGACAAAGATTCCTGTCACCAAAATTACAGAAGCTGAAACCCAGAAATTGCTGAATTTAGAAGGCAATCTTCATCGCCGTATTATTGGACAAAATAAAGCTGTGGAGGCTGTTTCCAAAGCCATTCGCAGAAACCGCGCTGGGCTTCAAAGCACAAAACGTCCACCTTCTTTCATCTTCGTTGGTCCAACTGGTGTTGGTAAAACGGAACTTGCCAAATCACTTGCCTATGAGATGTTTGGCTCAGAAGACGCTATCATTCGAGTGGATATGTCAGAATATATGGAAAGTCATTCTACGGCAAAATTGATAGGCTCTCCTCCAGGTTATGTTGGTTATGATGATGCAGGTCAATTAACCGAAAAAGTAAAACGTAAACCATATTCGATTATTTTATTAGACGAAATTGAAAAAGCACATCCTGATGTATTTAATATTTTATTACAAGTTTTAGATGATGGAAAATTAACCGACTCACAAGGAAATATTGTCAATTTTGAAAACACAATTATTATTATGACTTCCAATGCTGGTTCTAATTTGAACAATAATTCCATCGGTTTTGGAAGTAAATCCATTATGGATAATGACAAAATGCTTGGTGCTTTAAGAGAAACGTTTCGTCCAGAGTTCTTGAATCGCGTTGACGAAATTGTTGCCTTTGCCCCACTTTCTGAAGATGAATTATTGCAAATCGTTGATTTGTTATTAGCAAAAACGCAAATTGCGTTAGATAGCAAAAATATTTCTTTGGAGATTTCAATTGATGCAAAAAAATTCTTGCTAAGCAAAGGAACCGATTTGAAATATGGCGCAAGACCACTTCGTCGTTCCATCCAAAGATATATTGAAGATGAAATTTCAGATATGATTTTAAAATCTGAAGTAGTTACTGGGCAAACAATTTTGGTCGAATGCGAAAATGAAGAACTAAAATTCAATATAAAATAAATCTAAAAAGCTGGCATTTAAAGCCAGCTTTTTTATTATTTTTCTTTCTTGTTGTCATCCTTTCTTTTTTTCTCTTCCTGCTGTTTTTGTGCCTTTTTAATTGCCAAAAATCTTTGTGCAAACATAATTGTGCACCTCCTAAATTTATTTTTAATTTATTATATTATATTTCACATAATTTGTCAATTTTTAAAACCGAGCCCATAAACTTCTCTGGCATCTGTGATAATCACAAAAGCATTCGGATCAATTTGCTTCGAAATTTCTTTGATTTTAATAATATGTTTTCGTTTCGCAACACACATCACAATCATTTTTTCCTCATTTGTGTACATGCCCTTCCCATACAGCCCTGTTGCCCCACGTTTTATCTCTTGATTAATCACATCTGCAATTGCTTCATATTCGTTAGAAACAATATAAATCATTTTACTAAAGTTAATACCTTCAAAAATCAAATCCAGCATTTTATTAATCAAAAATATCGCAATTGCAGAATATAAACCAATTTCAATTTGACCTAAAAACACAATATTCAAAACTACCACAATAATATCTAAAATCTGCAACACATTGCCTATGCTGACTTCATTATTATAAGTCACAATAATGTTGGCAATTAAGTCTGTTCCACCTGTCGAACTTTTTCCTTTAAACACAAGAGCCAGCCCAATTCCAATAATAATTCCCCCATACACACTCGCCAAAATTTTGTCATTGGTCACTGGCTCAAATTTTTCAAAAAAATTAATTGCTTCTGAAAAAACAAATGTCGCCACAATTGTTTTTGCCACAAACTGCTTGCCTTCTCTAATAAATGCCAAAATAAAAACTGGAATATTCAAAAGAATAATCGTGGTCCCCATTTGAATATTAAATAAATAATACAAAATAGTGGCAATTCCTGAAAATCCGCCACTGGATAATTGGTTCGGAAGCAAAAACAAACTCGTTCCCATAGCCGCAATTATGCTTCCGAAAATAAATAAACTATATTCTTTCATTATCTTTTTCATATTTTTAGTATTGGCAATTCGTGGTATCTTATCCTATTTTTTTACACAATTTTCATCATCGTCTGCGAATTCTTTATACGTTTTCGTAATTTCCACATGAATTTTCTTCAAACTATACTTCCAATTTTGCTCAATTTTCACATCTAAATTATAATTCTCTTTTATTTTTTCAATATTCTCTCTTTTGTAACCCACAATTTCATTCACAATTTGTGGATTAATCGTTATTTTTATTTCTTTTGCTTTAGTATTAATTTTCTTGATTTTCTCATTCATTATATCGTAATAATAGGAAGAACTCACTAACTGCCTAATATTTTCATGATAAGGTCCCGCAACCACTACGCTTCCAGGTTTTTCAGAACTCATAATCGTATCTGTACTTTGCAGTCCTATGCGAATGACTTTTACCCTTTTTTTCTCAAAAAATTGACTCAGTTCCTTACAAATTTCAACCGCTTGCCTTAACGTCAGTGGCTCATATTCGCCCCTCAAATATTCCTGCTCCAACTCCGTATCTTTAATTACCAAAACAGGATAAATTCGCACCACTTTGGGTTTCAATTTCACTAAATCATGTGCTGTATTCATTTCATCCAAACGTGTACTATCAGGCAACCCCACCATCATTTGATGTCCCAATCGAAAACCATATAAACGAATTAAACGTGAGGCACGTTTTACGTCCTTATAAGTATGCCCTCTTTTGCACTTTTGCAAAATATAATCATTTGTCGACTGTACACCAAGTTCAATCGTTTTAACTTTGAATTTTTTTAGTCGTTTCAATGTTTGTCTATCAATATAGTCTGGTCTGGTCGAAATTCGGATACTATCAATTTTCTTCTGCTTAACATAATCATATGCAACTTCCAACAACTCATTTTGGGTTTTCATATCAATTCCCGTAAAACTTCCACCAAAAAACGCCACTTCCTTAGTTGCCTCTTTTTCCTTAAAAAGTCCCAAATAATATTCAATTATTTCTCTCACATCTTGGGGCGTTACTTTTTTTTGTTGTCCACTAATTTGCCTTTGATTGCAAAAAGTACAATCATTTGGGCATCCTAAATGTGGCACAAATATTGGAATAATATATTGTTTTTTCATATTTTTTCCTTTCTTTGCTTCAATGCTTTTCTAGCTGCTTCCATTTCTGCTTTTTTCTTGCTTTTTCCAGTTCCTTCTGCCATTTTCTCGCCATCACATTCTACATCAACTGTAAAAATCTTGGCATGGTCAGGTCCCTCTTCTTTTATCAAATTATATTTAATTACAACTTCCCCATTTTTTTGAAGCTCTTCCTGCAAAACAGTTTTGTAATCTTTCATTCCAACGTTCTGGCTAGCAAATTCAATTTGTTCTCTAATATTTTCTAAAATAAATTTTTCAGCAGGCTCCAAACCTCCATCCAAATAAATCGCTGCAATCACTGCTTCCACACTATCTGCAATAATCGCTTTTTTAACAGAATGAGACATTTTCTCACTTCTTCCCAAATATAAGAAATCACTAAAATTATGCTTTTGCGCAATCTTAAAAAGGCTCTCCTCGCAAACACTATAAGCCCTAACTTTAGTCATCTCTCCTTCTGACAAATTTCCAAAATTTTCAAATAAATATTTGCTACTAACAAATTCTAAAATGCTATCACCCAAATATTCCAATCTCTCATTACTTTTGACTTTATTCTCATACGCATATGACGTATGTGTTAAAGCATTTTTAAGTAATTCTTTATTTTGAAAAACATAACCTATACTTTCTTCTAACTCTTTCATCTTTTCTCCTCTTTCTTTACATTTATATTGTACACGTTTTTGAAAGAAAAAACAAGGATTTACCAAAAAAATTTTACAATCACAAAAAGCAGGACATTACATCCCGCTTTTTGCTTAAAAATAGATTTTTACATTTATTACTTATCTTTTCTTATTCGTCTTTCTTCTCTATTCCTTCTAACAATTTCGCCCTTTCTTCATCTGATAAACTATCCCACTCTGCTTGGTTCGCTTCAGGGTTTACATTAATAATTTGATTATCCTGGCTATCCATCAAATTTTGACGCTCTTCATTTAGTTTCTGTTGTCCTTCACTAATTTTCTGTGTAAACTCTAAATTATCAAATGAACCAATATTAATGGTTCCATTTGCCTCATCCACATAAGAAATTTTTACCCTGTCGCCTTCACGAGTAATCGGCAATTCCTCTGATACAGTATAAGATGCCAAAAACAACTTGGTTGCATCGTCATCAAGAACCATATAATAATAAGTTTCCCCACTTTCTATGTTGGAATTAATTCTGGAAATTTTTCCTTCAACTGTATAACCATACGCCTCATTTCCAAAATCAACTGATGCGCCACTGTTATTTACATCATTAATAAAGGCTCTTTTAGTTGCCATAATGGTTGTATCACTTGCCACAATTGAATAATCTTCAATTTTTAACATAGCATATTGTTTCACCAGTCCTTCATTATCTTTAAGTGTACAAAAATAAGTTGGTATTCCAGAAACCAATAATGGTATTGGAGTAGTCGCTGTATATCCCATATTTTGGACTTTTCCTTCAGCGCTTCGCATTGCCGCTTCTTCTGTTGCACCAACCATCCGATACATTTTAACAGATTTATCACGTGTATTTACCATTACAAATCCGACTGTACCATTATCTTTCCCAACAGAACTCATTCCTGTATAATAATAACAATCTCCTTCATTATATACAGTCGTAATATGCTCTGTCATAGACAATTTATCTTTCTCAGAAAAATTCCACACGCCGTGTACATATTCGCCATAATTCTTTATTTGTTTTATTATAAAACTTTCAGGCTGGATAATATCAACCCATTCTGGTGCATCTTGAATAGAATACCAATTACACTCTCCGGTTTGAGCATCACATACTACAACTCCTGTTGCTTCTGGATTTCCCCAAATGGTTGTGTTTTCATAAGTCGTTACCACCCAATACGGTCTTCCTGTATCATCTAGCTCAAAACTGTACTCTGTAAGACCGACATTCCTATATCCATTTGAACGTAAATGACGTTTCAAATTGCTCGAAAAATAGGCACTGGTTAAATATTTCAACCTGATTTCCTTTCCATCAAGTTCTTTAACCAATTGAACATCATTTGGATTTGTAGCCGACACAACAACATATGCCGTTGTTCCCATTTTATTGGAATTCCACTTAAAAAAATCACGGTGTTCCAATGGAGCCACGTATAAAAGTTTGCCATTTACTTGCTGTTTATTTGTAAATTTACCAACTTCCATTTGTGAACCTAAAGCTAAGTCTTCTCCCAACTTCTTGTCAGCCAATTTTGCAGCCAATTCAATATCTACCACTGGGATTTGAGTTGTGTCAATTTCTACAACATCATCCTTAAAGGATTTTTCCTGCACTTTTCCTATCTGATTATACATTGTAGAGGAAGTAAAAATTGGGCTACCTATAAGAACTCCACCTATTAAAACTACAAAAAATAAAATAACTACTACTAATGGCAAACCAAACCGATATTTGGATTCTCCTGAAATCCACCAAGCAACTATCGCTGCTGCCACTACAACTGCCACACCAAGAAAGACAACTCCTTCTGCATAAGCTAGCGATAATGGTGGCAATGTAACATAATACCATAACGCACACAGTGCTATTACTACGATTGTTATTACTGATTTGATTGTTTTCATATGGTCTCTCCTTTGCTAGAATTGAAATTAATAGTTACAATAAAAACCTATCCTCCTTTTCGATTATATTTGCAAATAATTTTGCTTAATTTTATTATAACATATTTTACATAAAAAGTCAATTTTTAATAATAGAAAAGCCTTACTACAAAGTAAAGCTTTTTCTCTTACATATCCTTATTTAATTTTTCGATTTTTATATAGAACCCAAATGCTACGGCTATTGCAACTACTGTCAAAACAAGCAATGTATCACTGACACCTGTTTTTGGCATATTTTCATTTGAAGTTGTATTTGTCATTGTGTTGACATAGCTTGAAACATTAGAAGTATTTGTATTCGTGTTCGTGTTGTTTGTTCTATTGGCTGTGTTTGTATTATTCGTGTTATTGGCTGTATTATTGGTATTACTTGTTATTGTAGGAATTGATAAAGTACTATTGCTTGTGTTTGTTGTATTCGCAGTATTTGTCGTATTGCTCGTAGAATCTGGTGTACCAACTGTAATCGAAGTAGAAATATCCGTTGCAGAAATATCGGTTTCACTATTAGAAGCTGTAATATTATTAAATGCTATCGAACCTTTTTTACCAGTTACTCCTGCTTTTGTTTTAAAAGTAATCGACAAAACTTCTTGTGTTGATGAAACAAACATACTTTTCGTTAATTCAATTTTTCCTGTTGTATTATCATAAGTTGCATTCCATTTATTCAATCCAATCACACTTGACTCGTTAATTGGTTCAAATACTTCTGTATCATATTTTAAATCACCCTTCAAAGAATTAATTCCATTCGTTCCCACATCCAAATTAGAAACTCTAATTCTCACTGTAAATTCGGTTGCTTCTTGAACTGTTGTAGAATTCGTTGACATAGCAGCAGTAAAACTTAGCGCACTTACTGCAGTTGACATAGCAAATATGGCTACCATAACAATTAATATTATACAAAAAATCTTCTTTTTCATAGCATTTCTCCTTTTAATCATTTTATCGTTATTTCTATTATACAACGTTTATTAAAAAAAATCAAGTACTTATATATTACATTTTAGTAACATTTTTGTAACGTAAATGTAATATATATTTTCTAGTTTTCCCTTTATTTCTTCTGCAATTTGGTATATAATAAAAGTATCATGTACAAAGGAGTTTTTTATGAACATAAATTCTATCCTCAAAAAAGAAGGAATTGAAGTAAAATCTCAATTAGAAAAATCTCAAATAAACCGAATTGCGAACCTTATCTCTGAAAAAATTTGTAATACTTTTCCGGAACATAATTTAAATCAAAACGATATTTTTTTGATGCTTTCCACCTTAGACATGTTTATCGCAAAAATGCCAGCGGATTCCACTGCTGCCAAATATTTTTCAAAAATAAACGCAATCTATTTTAGTGATACCATGGATTTAGAAAACCTTGACACTTTAGTGATCCATGAATGCCTTCATGCTATTCAAGAAGTCAAAAATCCCAATGGAAAACTTTTAAAATTGGGTTTGTATGATTTTTCTTCTAATAAAGGACAAGGCATTAACGAAGCTGCTGTGCAACTGATGGCTACCAAAGTTGCTGGCATTCAAGAAGATACTGTAAAATACTATAACTTAAATTTTCATACACCAAGCCCCTTATTTTACCCCATCGAAACTGCACTTATTAATCAAATGGCTTATTTTACAGGCACTTATCCACTTTTTCATAGCACTTTGTATAGCAATTACATCTTCAAAAATACGTTTATTGCAAAATCAAACGAAAAAGTTTATCATACCATTGAAAAAAATTTTGATTTAATTATCCATTATGAGGAACTTCTGTCGTTTTCATATGCAGAACTTGCCGACTATTCCCAAAATAATGCAAGTCTCAATAAAATAAAAAAACTCAATACTAAAATTGACTCGATTAAAAATTTTATTTTTAATCTAACGCTTTCAACTCAAAAGTTAATTGTCGAAAATTGCTTTTATACTGAGTTAGACAATGTTCGAGATACTGCTTCTCTAAAACTGCTTAGAGAACGTTTATACACTTTTAACAATATTTTATTTATGGCAGAAAATGATGATTTTTATTCGAAATTTTATTGCGAAATGATGAATAAATTGGAAGAAAAAGAAGAGCTAATTAACAAACATGGCGTACTAAATTACTTAAATGACCTACAAACTGACTTACTTGACTTAAGCAAAGACCAATTTGGTTTCAACTTTTTCCGCCGATTATTTAATAAATTAAAATTGCTATTTGAAGAAGCAATTCGTGAAAAAAATTAGGGACAATCACAAAATTGTCCCTTTTAATTTATTCTATCACATAATCTGTTGAATAAACCGTCCCATTAATATTAATGTATGTTTTCAAAATATCATTTCCATTCTCAGCAACTTCTTTTTTGACTTTAAATTCCTCAACATTTTCACACAATTTTATTTTATTAAAATAAAGCATATTTTCCAATAAAACAAATGTGTTAGAATTTTTTCCATTTGAAAATGTCACATAACCCGCAACATCTGTCTCATCACTGCATTTTGCAACAGAATATCCTTCTTGTGTCTGGTCCAACATATATAAATTAAATTTATTGTATTCTGAGCTTGTACCATTTGTCCTATTAATATCTTTGATATTGCTGTTAAAAACAGTAGTTATCACGCCCACAATACCAATTATAACTACAAATGAAATAATATAAATAACAAGACTTACCATTGTAATTCCGTCTTTGATTTCTCATTTCCAAACACCTCTTCTTTAATATACATTAAATTGCAAATAATATCAATAGAAATCCAAAAATTTTAATCAAAAAATAAGAGACTATTAGAAGTCCCCTATTTTTTATTATATCATATTTTTAATATTATGTCAAGCATATAGAACTGTTACATCCCTATTGTAGCTCAACTGTAGCTCCAGCTTCTGCGAATTTTGCTTTCATTTCTTCAGCTTCTTCTTTTGCTACACCTTCTTTAATTGTTTTTGGTGCGCCATCAGCAATTTCTTTTGCTTCTTTCAAACCTAAACCAGTTGCTTCTCTAATTACTTTGATAACTTGGATTTTGTTTGCTCCAGTATCTTTTAATACAACTGTGAAATCTGATTTTTCAGCTGCTGCTTCACCTGCTGCCCCTCCAGCTGCCGGTGCTGCAACTGCTGCTGCAGTTACACCGTATTTTTCTTCAATTCCTTTTACTAATTCTGATAATTCAACAACTGTTAAGCTGTCGATTTCTTCTAACATTTTATCTGTTTTCTCACTCATTATAATATTCTCCTTTTCTTTAATATAATTTTGAAAGTTTCACTTTCTCTTTATCTCTCAATAAATATTTTTATATAGTTCTGTTTTTAATTAATTTTTATCAAAAACAAGTATTGCAAGGCAGATGAATAAAAAAGTAAAGGCGCGTACATAAGTACGTAACTGCTTTTTTTATGATGTCTAACACAGCAAGACGCTGTTTTTCATAAAAATTTATGCTTCTGTCTCTTTTTGTACTCTAACTGCATCTAATGTAGCAGCCAATTTTGATACATTTGCAAGCAAGCAACCTGCCAATTTTGCGATCAATTCTTCTCTTGATGGAAGAACTGCAAGTGTTGTCAATTCTTCGATTGAAGCAACTTTTCCTTCCAACACACCTGCTTTGATTTTATAAAATTCATTCGCTTTTGCATATTTATAAATAGCTTTTAATGTAGGTAAATATTCCTCATTTGTCATAATCACTGCTGTTGGACCTTCCAAGCTATCTCCTAAATCAAATCCACACTCAGCCAAAGCTCTTCTTGTGATATTATTTTTAATAACACAATATTCGCCATTTGCCTCTCTTACAGTTTTTCTTAAATTAGTAACATCTTCTACATTAATTCCTCTGTAATCTGTTAAAAGTACCAAACCAGCATTTTTCATTTTTTCTGCTAATTCTTTTACTTCCTTTTCTTTTTGTGCAATAATTTTTTGATTTGCCATGTTTCCTTCTTCACCTCCTCATATTTATTAATTTTTTATTCTAAACAAAAAACTCTTCTATTCCATCCAAAGTAATAGAAGAGTTTTTCCCTCTTATTTATTACCTCGGTAGGAATTTACTATGAAGTTAGCGCTATAAGCGCTAACTAAGATATCTGTAACTCGCTTTGCTTCGTACAGCTATCTTAACCTACTGTCTTCGGTTCTATTTATTTTTAGTTAATGTGTAGACTTGGTCCCATGGTTGTTGTTACAGCTACACTTTTAATGTATTGTCCTTTTGCTGCTGCTGGTTTTGCTTTGATAATCGCATCCATAATCGTATTATAATTTTCAAGTAATTTTTCAGTTCCAAATGATACTTTACCAAAACCTAAGTGAATAATATTTGTTTTATCCAAACGATATTCAACTTTACCAGATTTAATTTCTTGCACTGCTTTTGTCACATCCATTGTAACTGTTCCTGATTTAGGATTTGGCATTAAACCCTTTGGTCCTAATACTTTACCTAATCTACCAATAACTCCCATCATATCAGGTGTTGCAACAATGACATCATAGTCAAACCAATTTTCTTTTTCTATTTTTGGAACTAACTCTTCAGCCCCTACAAAATCTGCTCCTGCAGCTTCTGCCTCTTTTGCTTTATCTCCTTTGGCAAATACCAAAACCTTTAATGATTTACCAGTTCCATGTGGAAGCACAACAGTTCCTCTTACTTGTTGATCCGCGTGTTTTGAATCCACACCTAAGCGAACATGTAATTCAACGGTTTCATCAAATTTTCTTTTTGGCATTTTTTCAATTATATCCAATGCTTCTTTGGCATCATAAGTTTTTGTGCTGTCTACTAATTTAGCAGCCTCTTTATAAATTTTTCCTCTTTTCATTTTTAACCTCCCTTGGTACAAACGATATCTAAATCTCCCAAAATTTTATTATTCTGTTACTGTAACACCCATTGAACGAGCAGTTCCCATAACCATGCTCATAGCAGCTTCTAATGAACCAGCATTCAAGTCTTCCATTTTTGTTTTTGCAATTTCTTCTACTTGAGCTTTTGTTATGGTAGCCACTTTTTCCATATTTGGTTTTCCAGAACCTTTTTGCAAATTAATTGCTTTTTTAATCAAAACTGCTACTGGCGCAACTTTCGTAATAAACGTAAAAGATTTATCTTTATAAACAGAAATCACAACTGGAATGATCATTCCTGGTTGATTTGCTGTTTTATCATTAAATTCTTTTACAAACTGCATAATATTCACACCACTAGAGCCAAGCGCTGGTCCAACTGGTGGAGCTGGTGACGCTTTTCCAGCTTCTATTTGTAACTTAATAACATTTACGACTTCCTTCTCTGCCATTTTCATTTCTCCCTTCACCTTTTAGTTTACTTTTTGAACTTGGGCAAATTCTAATTCCACTGGCGTTTCTCTACCAAACATAGAAACTAGAACTTTTACCTTTTGCTTTTCTTGATTAATTTCTTGTACAACTCCAACAAATCCTTCTAACGGACCATTGATAACTTGTACCGTATCATTTATATCATAATCCACATTAACTGGTACATCATCAAATCCCATATTTCTGATTTCTGCTTCTGTCAGCGGAATTGGATCCGTTCCAGAACCAACAAATCCTGTAACACCTCTTGTATTTCTAACAATATACCAAGATTCTTCTGTTACAATCATCTTAATCAAAACATACCCAGGAAAAACTTTCTTTAAATTTGTTTTTCTTTTTCCATCTTTGATTTCAACTTGCTCCTCCATCGGAACAACAATATTAAAGAAAAAGTCTTCTAATTCTCTATTTTTGATTGTTTTTTCCAAATCTGTTTTAACCTTATTCTCATACCCAGAATATGTATGAATGACATACCAATTTGCTTTTTCTTCATTTTCTTGAGACATCTATCTTTAGCCTCCTTTATTTATTATTGAACAACATTTTCAGTAGAATTTTGTTCTGGTTCTGTCGTAACTCCACTTGTCTCTGGGTTCACTTCTGGTTCTACCACATTTGTATCTTCTTCCTCATCTAATGCAGCTCCGCCCTCTTCAGAACTATTTTCATTCTCCTGTTGTGTCGTCTCATTTGAAACTAATGATTTCAATTTCTCTACGCCAAACTCATTCAAATTTTCAAAGCATACATCTAAAACAAACACAATTGCAGCAATAATAATCACTATTGAAATTACTGCAGACGTACTATTTACTAATTCTTTAAAAGTTGGCCAAGTCACTTTCTTCATTTCAGATTTCAATTCTCTGCTAAAATTATTTTTCTTTTTTTCACTATTTACATCTTTCTTTGCCATAACATCCCCCTTACAGGTTTTACTTTGTTTCTTTGTGCACTGTGTGTTTCTTGCAGAATTTGCAATATTTATTAAGTTCTAAACGATCTGCCGTATTTCTCTTATTTTTGGTTGTCGTATAATTTCTCCTTTTGCATTCTGTACACTCTAAAATTATACATTTTTCTCTTGGTCCTTTTGAAGCCATATTATTACACCTCCGTCTATTTTACTATATTTTAACGATGTGAGTTTGTGTGCCTGTACTAACTTCTTAATACATGCTTAGATACTCTATCATAAAATCTTGTGTTTGTCAATCATTTTCTTGATTTTTTTGATATTATTTTTTCTTTTTTACCGAAAAACCAAATTTTCCCAATTTTTTTCCTTGCAAAAAATAGCCTCCATTGCTATAAGAAATCAAATTACACTTAGCAATATCAAAAGCTCCTTTTTCATCAATATATCGTTCATCTGCATTAATCGCTAACACTTCTGCTACAAATTGCGTGTGGCTTCCATAATTCTTTTCTTCTATAACTTTACATTCCACAGAAACTGGACTTTCTTTTATCATCGGACACTTAACAAAATTTGCCTTTTCTTTTGTCAACTTCATCTCCTTAAATTTGTCAAACTTCGCGCCGCTCCTAACACCACACCAATCTGTCGCAAAGGCGAGTTTCTCAGTAGTCAGATTAATCACAAATTCCTTGCTTTCTTTTATCAAATGATACGAATATCGCTCTGGTCTTACAGAAATATAAACAATTGGTGGATTGGTATTGATAATACCAGTCCACGCAACTGTCATAATATTCGATTTTTTCATCGTTCCTGAACTCACTAAAACTGCTGGAATCGGATACAAAAAAGTTCCCGGCTTCCACATTACTTTTGCCATTTTACATCTCTCCTATTTCCTGTGATTCTATGCCCTCTGTCTCCTGAGCTACTGACTTCTGTTGGATTGGCATATAATCAATTTCTTTTTTATGGTTTTGAATTCCCACTTTTTTCAGTGCCTCAACATATTCTCTTTGCAAAGTAAGCAAACCCTTTTTCAAATCTCCAAAATTGCTAATCTTCTTAGTTTCTCCATTTCTCAAAACCGTACCTACTTCAAATTTCGCAAGTTCCAAGCTAGACACCAATTCACTCGTTCCTAATCCATTATAGGCAATATACGGAAGATCAATTTCCTCCACAGAAAGTCCATTTCTTACTCTTTCTTCTTGCTCTTCAGCACTCAAATTCAACTCTTGCGCCGAAAATTTTCTATGAACAATTTTGCCAATATAACCATTATTTACCTGATTCGCATGCTCTATCAATTCTTGCGAAAGTTGCACATTCACAAAAAGCTCCTTATCTTCCTGTAACCTTCCATAATCTAGCTGAGCCATTACAACATCATTACTAATTACATTTCCCTCTTCATCTAATTTAGTAACGCCAAGAATATCAGCATGATAGCCAAAACCGCTTCCTGCCCTTTGTTTCTTCGTTGGACCATTCATTATTGCTGTATAGGCAAAATCTCCCAATTTTGTCACAATAACTCGCTCTCTCAGAATATTCTCCTCATCCTTTAAGCAAAAATTTTCTACATTTTGATTTATTTTAACGCCCCAATTATAGGGATATCCCGAATATTCTGGATATTGATTATAGGGATCTTTCCTACTCTTATTTCTCTCTCTTTTTCGTATTAAGTCCTCTTTAGACAACTTTCCTTTCGTATAATTGACATCGCCTAATAAACTCAAAACCGTCTCAGAAAACTGAATCGTCTCTTGAATACTTTTTTTATTTTTTTGATATTCTTCTTCTTTCTCAATTGCCTTTAAAACGCCTTCAGAAACCAGCACATTACATGCTTCCTCATATTCTTTTTTAGCCTTTTCTTTATCCTCAGCCCCTATATGCTGCTTCTCTTTTGATTTTTTTAATAAGTAACATTGGCACAAAGCTAATTCTCTCACAATTAATTCTTTCGCTTGGTTCTCACTCTTTTCCTCCAAAAGTTGCATTAATTTTTCATTTTCTTCCTCTGAGTACAAACCCAATTCTTTTTTATCTCCATTTAATAAATTTAACAAACCTTTTTGCGAAGTACTTAAAACATCTGGAATTTGCAATTTTTTACATGCTTGTTTTGGATTCATCTTTTCCTCCTTTGTGCAACAAATCTTTTCTTAATTTTATTATACCAAACTTTGGCACCAAAGTCAAGCTGACTTCTCTTGCGTTACAAAAATATAATATTTTTTATTCTCACAAATTTCTTTACAAAATATTTTTTTATTGATATAATTTTTAAAATCAAAAAAATTGGAGATTAATATGAAAAACTTAAACGAAAAAGAAATTTTAAAAGCACAACAAAAAAACCAAAAATTATATCAATTTTACAAAATGGTTTCTTGGGACTTACTTTTCTACTATGCCATTGTATTTTTATTTTTAACCCAAACGAAAGGATTTTCAACCTCCCAATATATTTTTGCAGAAGCCTTTTATCCTTTGTTTAAAATCATTTCACAAATTCCCTGCACGATTTTGGTTCAAAAAATTGGTAAAAAAAATAGCTTAATCATTGGCAACTTATTTTTATTTGTCTTCGTATTAGTTGTCATGGGCTTAAACTCCGTTACAGAATACATTATCGCTAACTTTATCTGTGCCATCGCATTCACAACCAAATCACTCGCTGAGCCAAATTTGTTATATGACTCTATCGAAAATACAGAAAATAAACGCACCATTTTCTCCAAAATTGACGGTCATGGCTCCTCTTTATACTACTACTTAAATGCAATAACAGCAGCCATTTCAGGCTTTTTATTCGTAGTTAATCCTTATATCCCACTTGTGCTTAGCCTGCTTTTTACCTTTATTGCTGTTATTTTATCTTACAAATTCACAGAAATACAAAATTCAGAAGAACTCCATACAGCCACAAAAAAATCGTCTTTTATGCTGGAGCTAAAAAATTATATTGGTGATTTGAAACAGGCTTTCCGCTTTATTTTAAAATCCAAAAGATTGCGTTCCTTAATTTTATTCAACGCCATATTTGTTAGTTTTATTGTGATGGTGGATACCCTTCGCCGCAGTGTTTTAACTGAATTAAACGTCCCAAATGAATACTTTGGAATTATTTTTGCACTGTATGGAATACTTTCTGGATTTTTCTCAAACTCTGCAACAAAAATTCACAAAACTCATGGCAATCACACACTAAGTTTCCTTAGTATGACTTACTGTTTATCTGTTATTCTTACAGGAATTACCGCTATTTTGACTAGCTTACCACCTTTTTTACTATACTTTCTCGTTCTTACTTTATTTGCCATAAACTACGTTATTCCGGCACCTTACTATACACTCATCAAACAATACTTAGGTAGTTTTGCAACCAGTACTCTGCGAACTCAAATCACATCAGCCAATCTTTTTTTGGAAAGCCTTACTCGTACTCTAGTTGCATTTTTGGTGTCTTTCCTAACAGATCATATTTCTAGCGCTTTATCTACGTTTATTTTAGGCATTTTATTCATCATCATCTTGCTAATCATTTTGTCTTATATGAAAACACGTGTTGGTTTAAAACCTGAAGAATATCCAAACTCTGATATCAAATTTAATGAATTATACTAAAACAAAAACGCCCAAATACGAAGTCTTTTCTTCGCACTTAGGCGTTTTAATTTATATATAAAGGTATATATAACTATATTATTCGAAAAATTGCAATTCTGTTCCATACTTAAACAACTTCCTCTGTTGTTCCATTGATTTCGTTTGCCTCTGTATCTTCTTTGTTTACAATTTCCAAACTTGCAATTGAAACCTCGTAAGCCACTCTTTCTTCTACGGTTCCATCCTCATGTTTTTTCTCATAAATTCTGCTTTGCACTCTACCTGTCAAACTTACTTCTGTTCCAACTTCCATATTTTCACAAAATCTTGCATTACGTCCCCACGCAATACATGGAATATAGTCCGATTTATTGTAAGCTCTATTGACTGCTAATAAAATATCCGCAATTTCTCTTCCAAACGGAGTTTGTCTGTAAATCGGCTTTTTACAAATATAACCAATTAATTTTACCTCATTTGAAGTTTCTTCTTTGCTCTCTTCTACATTTACTTCTTTAATTTCCTTAGCAAAAACAGTTAGTATTAATTTATTTTTCTCGTTCTCATAATTATTGTAAGATCTAAATTGTCCCTCTACTTTTAAAGAATTTCCTAATTCTAAATTAATACTAGTCAGCAATCTTTCCGATACAGTAATAGGAATAATATCTACTGTTGAGCTCAATCTTACTACTTCTAAATTAAATATGTAAAATTTCTCTCCATAAATTTCATGGCTGTATCTTTTTTCGCTCGCAACCTTTCCAACCAACACTAAGTGGTTGTTTTCTAAATAATTTGTATTCAATTTAAATTCCTCCTTAAATTCCTCTAATGTATTTCATATACGCTATTTCTCGATTTTAATTTTCATTCTTAACTATATTATAGCATACTTTTTTTAATTTGTCTACATAAAATTTGAATTTTTTCAAATTTTTTACATTTTTTAAACATTTATTGTGTTTTTATTCTTTATTTTATAGTAATTTCGCCGTATTTTAATTATGTTAAATCTTTATTTTGCTATTTTTATGTCTTCTAAAACAAATTCTTTAAATTGATTTCCTCTCTCTTTAAAATCCTTAAAATATCCATAGCTTGAAGCTGCTGGTGACAATACACAAATGGTATTTTTTTGTGTTACTTGTTTTGCAATTTTAACAGCTTCCTGTAAATTTTCTACCATAAATAAATGTTTATTTTCTATATTTTTCAAAGCATGATAAATAAACTCACCTGTTTTGGGTAAACAAATAATATTTTTTACTTCCGATTTTTTTAAAAATTCCTCCAATTCATTTTGATTGACTCCTCTATCTTTTCCACCTACAATTAATGTATTGACTTGTTTTAATGCCTGTATCGTGTTAATCGTAGCTTCTGGTATCGTAGCAATAGAATCATTATAATATTCTACAAACCCCACTTCTCCAACAAATTCCATTCGATGCTCTAATGCTTCAAAATTCTGAATCGTCTCCACTGCTTTAGTAAAATCCAAATTCATAATATCACATATGGCAAGAGCGAACATAATATTATTGATATTGTGCATTCCTTTTAATTTTAATGGAGTTTCCAAATTCATCCTACATCTGTCTTTACAATATATGCAATTTTCCTTAATATATACAACATTTTTCTGATCTGGAATTCCCTTTAATGTAACTGCATAATCAGCTTTTTTAACGGAAAAATTCTGAATTTTCTCATTATCCGCATTATAAATGAAAAAATCTCCTTCTTTTTGAAACCTAGTTACATTAAATTTTGAATTTGCATATTCCTCAAAAGAAGCGTAAAAATCAAGATGTTCTGGATATAAATTCAGCAAAACAGCAATATTCGGCGATTTTTTTACATACTGCAAAGCATGTGATGATAACTCCAAAACAACAATACTCTCTTTCTGCAATTCTTCTATTTTATCGAAAATTGGCTCTCCGATATTTCCCAATAAAAAAGTATTTTTACCTTGTTCTTTCAAAATTTGATATACTAAACTACTTGTTGTACTTTTTCCTTTAGTCCCTGTAATACCAATGGTAAAAACATCCACAAACTCCAATAGCAGCTGTAATTGGCTTGTAATCTTATCTTGAAATGCTGAAATATCTATATTTTTAAAAGAAATTCCAGGTGTTTTGATAATCAAATCATACTGCTCTATTCCACTTAAATAATTTTCCCCCATACTAAGTTCCAAATTTATATCTTTCATAAATTCTGTATACTTTTCTAAAAGATTGGTACTTTTATCACTTATAAATAATTGTTTTTCCGGAAAATTTCTGCGCAAGAAATCGTAAGTTGATTTTCCCTCTACTCCAACTCCCAAAATTAATATCTTTTTATCTTTCAAAAAATTCAGCAATTTATCTAACATTCAAAAATTTTTCCTTTCAAAATCTCATCAAATTCGCTTGGTAAATTATGATTTTTACTATAATAATGCAATAAATCATGGTCAATTAGTTCAAAATTCTCTTTGTAATATTGTAACAAAAATGGCAACTTTTCATTCCTATTTTGAATTGTTTTTGTAACAGCCACACACACTTCCTCGTATGTTCCAACACATTCAAAAGGCTTGTTCTTACTATAGCCACAAAGTTCGACAAACGTTTTTAACAAATTTTCCTTTTCAAACAAATCTTCTCCAAAAATATTGATTAATTTTTCTTTCTCTAAAAAGGGACTTAAAATAGTATACGGAAATAAGCATTTCGCACAATTACAACACCATTTCCATGGCTTTTCTTTGCTCCCTATATTGCAACTTTTGAAAACCTCATGATATTGTTCTTGCTCAGAAAATAATTTTGCAATTTGAAGTTCATTAATAGGACGTAAAAAGCTAAAATACTCTGGTCCATTGGGACAAATATAACATTTCACATAATCTCGAAAGTCATTTTCAAACTCAAGCGTTTTAGAATATTGATGATTGATATTTTCCCCTTTAATATTGGATTCATTGGCACTATCTTCATTCGATAAAACAATATATTTTTTGCCAAAAATCGTTGCCACAAAGTAGGTAAGCCAAGCCACCATAGCCGAAAACGGCGTATGTCCATTTAGAAAACCTTGCTTATTCAATTCAATCAAATTAGAATCCATTTTTCGTTTCACTTCGATGATTTCATCTTCCTGCAAACCTGCTATTTGTGCACATTTTCGCGACACATCTTCTAAATTAATACGAAAACCAAATCGCTTGTCAGAAGACTTTTTCAATAGTTCCAATGTAACATTGGAGTCTTTTCCACCACCAATTGGTACCATACAATCACTCAATAGATAGCTTAATTCTTCCTTTTGTAATGCCTTCCCTTCTGTCATAATTTGCACAAAATCTTCTGTTTTTTCTTGAATATGATTGATATAGCGAAATTCACCAAGCCCTAAATAAATCAATTTTTGATACCAAGCAATTTGTTCTTCATTTAATTTACCACATTTCACTAAAAAATATTTACTACAAGTCAATTTATAATAACTAATTGCCTCTACCATTCCTAAATTAAATGCAATATTTCGGGCAACATTACTATATAAATCATATATTTCAAATTTCTTTTTGGCTATGACCAAGACTGGATTAAACTTGGCTAAATTCTCGATTTCAAATTCATATTTCAGATAAATATTTTCAGCATCTTCTGTAATTTGATAATTTTTATAAATAAAATAATGATATTTTTCTTTTAAAACCTTATATTCCATCCATCTATTCCCCCTTAAATAGAATTTATGATGTTTATTCATAATATCAAACATTCGTTCTTTTGTCAATATTTATTTTAACTTTTTAATAAAAAATTTTAGAGCAGACTTGTTCAAGTCCACTCTCTATTTATGAAGCATGATCTTTATGGCTATATTTTAACTTGGTTGCCAGCCCCCCTCGAATATGCCTTTCTGCTTTATTTTCATCTAGCACTTTTCGGACATCCATTGCTAATGTGTAATTTATATTCAATAAACGTTGACTTACATCTTTATGTACTGTACTTTTACTGACTCCAAATTTTTTTGCTGCTCCACGTACTGTGTCCTTTGTATCTATTATATATTGAGCAAGCTTAATTGCTCTTTCTTCAATTGACATTCCCTTCATTCTGATAACCCCCAAACAAATACATTTGCTTAATTGTATTCGTTTGGAAGTTGTCTTAGAACTACCTCTTTTTGTTTTAATATCTCATTCGTAATCCTCTAAAATAGCACTTAATTTTCCTTCTCCAAAAACTGGAATTCCTTCCTCCAACTTGCCAATATCCTCTTCTGGCAAATAGTCCTTTGAAATGTCTGTCGACTGATATTGATTCAACTCCCCTAAAGTTCCTACTCGATAAATATTGACCAAACCATTATCCAACTTAATCAAAAAATGTTGATTACAATAACCATCCATTTCCTTTGTCAAGACCAATTGGTTCTTTGCAAATTTCTCTACTTCCCAGCCTGCATAATACTCCTCCACTTCTTCCTGTGTCAGATTGACAAGTTCGTGTGGAAGTTCCGCTTCTTCATAATCAAAATGACTACACTCATCATAATATTTTTTTAGCGCAAATGTTGCATTGGGAGAAACTTTTTCCTCTGAACTTGCCGTTGTAACGACATTTTCATTCTGTGAAACATTTTGTATTTCATTTGTCATTTTCGCTTCACTTACTTTCGGTTTCTTTTTCAACAAACCTACAACTCCGCCCACAACTGCTGCTATTAAAATAACCAAAATCATTATAAAAAGATATTCTTTTTTCATAATACTCACCTTCGCTAGTATTATGGGCGAATTTTGGCAAATTATACAAAATATTCACTAATTTCTTCTAATCCCTTAAATTCACACTGCCTAAAAATATCATATGCCACAATCGCAACTGAATTTGACAAATTCAGCGAACGCAATCCTTCTCTCATAGGAATGCGAATTGTTTTATCTATGTATTTTTGCAAAATATCTTCTGGCAAACCTTTGGTTTCCTTTCCAAAAAGAATAAAAACTTCGTCCAATTTGGAATAATCAAAATTAGAATAAACCTGCTTTCCCTTTGTCGTCACAAAAAACATATTTTTCTCTTCTGGCTGATATTTCTTTAAAAAAGCCTCAAAATTCAAATGCTCCTCGATTTCCAATTTGTCCCAATAGTCCAAACCTGCCCTTTTTACTTGCTTTTCCGAAATCGAAAATCCTAGCGGATATACCAAATGCAACTTTGCCCCTAACGCTGCACAAGTTCTTGCAATATTTCCTGTATTTTGTGGAATTTCAGGCTCCACCAGCACAATATGTAATTTCATTTCTTCTCCTTTTCTATGTAATAAGGACGTCTTTTCACGCCCTTACAAATCCCCCAAACGATAATAATAAGATTTTACACCGTTTAGCAAACTTTCCACATAAATCTGATTTTTACTTTCCTCTTCAATAATCATATTTGGATAATTAATTAGTATTTTTTCATTGTCATAATAATCATTAATCAAACCAGCCAAATCATCACTTTTTTCTATTTGCGCATATTTTTCTTGAACTTGTGTTTTATTGGTAATATTCAAATCTTTCTCAGTTGCAATTCTGTAATAAAATACCTTCAAAGTATATGCTGTCAGCACTGCATCCAAACAAAAAAACGCAACCAATAAACCAACCCCAACTTTAAAACCATTCTTCTTTGGCTGCATTTTTTCAATCCATTTGTCCACAAAAGGGTTCACATACTTGATTAAAAAAATCGCCAAAACGCCCCATGAAACCGCAAAAAACAAACATGTTCTTCCCTGAATATTGACTAAATAGTCAGAATAATCCCACCATTTGATGCCAAACATTTTCTCACAAACGAAACTCATCAAATATTCCACAATTGCTCCGCAAAATCGCACCACCAAAAAATAATTTGACATTACTTTTTTCACCTCGCAAAGCCAAAATCATCACAATGGCGCCAATTCCATAAATGGCACAAAATGGCCCATACAGAAAACTTTTTCTGCTCTCCAAAACCCCTTTTGTCAATAATCCAAACACAGTTTCTATGAAAAAACCTGCGATGCTATACAAAATTAAATACATAAAAATAGTCCAAATATCAATTTTTTTTACCGTTTTTTCCATACACGAACACTCCTTTTGCCTTATTGTTCCAATTTGGCAAAAAAATATTCATGTTTGTTCCTAAATCAAATGATTTTCCTTTAAAATTTCATAAATGCGATGAATTGGAAGCCCCAAAATAGCTGGATAATCCCCTTCTATTCTCTCAATAAACACCGCAAAAACGCCTTGTATCGCGTACGCTCCCGCACAAAAATAAGGTTTTTCCGTATCCACATAATCCTCAATCTCCAAATCTGTCATTCGTTTTACAAAAACTGTATTTTGCGAAAGTTCTTTGTAAACTTTAGTTTGTCCATTTTTTTCAATTAAAACTGCAATACTTGTATAAATTTTATGCGACTTTCCTTGAATTGTTTTTAGCATCTTGATAGCCTCTTCTCTCGATTTCGCCTTACCAAACTTTTTTCCGTCAACAATCACTAGCGTATCTGAGCCAATCACACATCGGGCTCCTGTGATTTTATCAAAAACCTCTTTCGCCTTTCCATAAGCAATTTCTTTGGACTGTTCTTCTAAGCTCAATGTACTATCCACTTTTTCGTCAAAATTGCTTACTATTACCTCATATGGAATTTTTGCCTGTTTCATCAAATCTTGTCTTCTTGGCGAACCTGATGCTAAAATTATTTTCATACTTCCTCCTCTATTTATAAATCACTTTTATACTTTGCACACGGTACATAATCGAATAAACTGGCGCCACCTTACTAATTGTAACAATTGGTTTCAAAATTCTTTGATTATCTGGAACAACAACTTCAATTGTCTGTTCCTTTTTTTGCCCCATTGCATTTAAAATAACATTTTTGGAAACAGAAAAATTCGAGCTTCCATCTTCAACACCAATTTCAAAAGTACCAACTGTTTCATTCATTCCTGTATGAGGACCATGTTGCGTATCTGAGATTGTAATCAATAATTTTGAAACTTGAGCCTTTGGTGCCGTAGTATTTAGCTTTGACGTAGTGACAGTATCTGGTAACAAAGCTCCTGCTTGCGGAAAAACTTTATACCCCTGCGATACTGGCAAAGCATTGGTTTTGTAAGTATCAATCCTCTCTTTTGCAATTCCAATATATGCCGCTGTTTGTTTGGCAGTATCATCACTTCCACTTGTATTTTTTAAACTATTAACCTTTTTATAATAATCCGTTTCTTCTTTTTCTAAAAATAAAGTTCTTTCATAATAATTGCCTGTATTAATACACGTATAACATGCTAAATTTCTATGGTCATAACTATATTCTGTGGACGCAGGCTTCAAAACTTTATCAAACTTTACTTCCTTTGATTTAAAACTCATAAATTTATCACTTGTTGCATGCCAAACAGGGCAATCAATTCTATGATAATCTGACTTTGTATCATTAAATTTATCACTTTCTACATAATAAATTTCGCTTGGGGTAACCGTTAATTCATTGTTTGTACTACAAACCATCTGGTAATTATTATAAATATTCAATCCACAATTCCAACCTTGCATAAAGGAAACAATGGAAACATTGCTCAAAATTTTATCCCATTCTTCCTCCTCTAAAACTGGCAAACTGAAATTGTAAGAAGTGTTCATAGTATTGGTATAAGCCGAAATTGCCAAATTCAAATTATACTTAATTGAATTTTTAATGACCTCCAATTTATGTATATAAAATTTTGATTTCTCATCTTCTGGATCTTCGCTTTCGTCAAAAATTTTTCTATCATCTGTGTCTTTAAATTCATAATAAATACTTGTTTCTACTCCAGAAGAAAATTCATAACTACCGATTGAGTCAATTTGTTGGATACTTCCATATTTTAAATCACCCAAATATTCATAAACCCAATTTGAAAAAATTTGCGAACTAATATAATAAGCCACTGCTTTGCAATTTTGAATTTCATATTCAATTTCATTAATGGCAGCTAGTAAACCTGCTGTTGCTGGATTTTTTCCTTCATCATATTCTTCATACATTTTTTGCAAATATACTTCTGCATCTTTGATTGTTTTAATTTCTACATTATATTTTGCATGTAAGGCATCTGCTACCCTTCCAAAATCAGAAGTTATCGTTCGACCATTAATCTGAACACTTGCATTCGGTGCTGCAATAATAGTCTCTTCGTCAGCTACTTTTTTCAAACCTAAAATTTTGTTTTTGGCATCTTCTTCATTTAAATCCCAAATATCGCTATCATTAACGCCTTCAATATGGGCATTTTGCACTAAGCCTTTTTGAATTAAATAACCAGTTTTTGTGTAATAAATATCATTAATTGTCCCCACAATGTTCAAATAATTATCAAGTGTATAATTAATCGTTACATCTTTGTTCCCCTGCACATACCTGCCTGAATACTGCACATACGATTTCAAAATATACGAATCTTTTTCTTCTTTTGGCTTGGCATTCTCACGATGAATCGTATATTTTCTGCCACCACTTTTCGTCTCATCTGCTTCAAATAAAATATCTCCATAAACAGCAATGTCTGCACCTTCTATTTGCTCATCTGGTATAATTTGAGCACCTGTTGTTTTATCCATTTCACCATAAAATTGATATCCCTCTGCTTTGATTAAACCATTTCCTTCATCTGTTGTTTTTTGAGCTACAACTGGCACTTGCGTAGGCGCATAAATATAGTAACCATCATACAGTGTATACAAAACTGCTGGAATATAAGGCTGCAACAATTGCCTACTGGCATTTGACATTCCTAAACTAGTTGCCAATGTATCCAAAAACACATTATTAGAGGCTTCTATAATGCTTCTCATAGAATCTGCCACGCTTGACAAATCCTCATTTGATGTATTCATCTCGAAAGCAGACATAGCACTATAAGTAGCTGTCAATAATTTCGTATTATATTGATTTTCAGTCGCAATCGTATCCACCTGCAAATGAATATAAAAAGTAACCACTAATATAATTGGCAATAAAATAATTGCTAGTACAACAGCTAAACCATCTACTTTCATAATCATTCTCCTTTGTTTTTAAAAAAAAGAGATGTAAAAAAACTCTACCTTTTTTACATCTCCTTCTTCATTCTATTTTATTTAATCATTCCTACCAGAAGTTA
>CAOKFZ010000001.1 GCA_948467875.1 uncultured Clostridium sp. | reverse complement strand
CCGTATATGCAAGATTATTTGATGGCACCAATGCAGGAACAACAGCAAGTTGTGGCATCACGAACATAGACAAAACAGCGCCAGCAACACCAGGAATTTACAATCCAACAAATGGAAATGCAACCACATCACCTTTTTCATTAACACTAAATTCTAGTGATAATGCGAGTGGAATAAGCTAT
Organism: uncultured Clostridium sp.; assembly: GCA_948467875.1. Classification (GTDB taxonomy): domain Bacteria; phylum Bacillota; class Clostridia; order TANB77; family CAG-508; genus Scatovivens. Next base: position 238,297 of record CAOKFZ010000001.1, on the reverse strand, counting down.
TATCAATATAGTTATGACCAAGTAAATTGGAATACATATGCTAATTCGGCTTCAAATTCTTTTGTAACAACACCATTTAGTGTAGAAAGAAATCAATTAGTGTATATTAGATGTGTAGACCATGCAGGAAATGTTTCTGGAGTAAGTTCATCTAGAATATATATTCATGTACATAAGAGTAGTTGTTATTCAACAACGTGTAGAGGTAGTTTCACTTCAAGTCAATCAACAGAAACTTATTATACATGCTCTCATAAACATGTAGCAGGAGATGTTTCTGTGGGGGGATGTTATACAACGGTATCAACGGGAGTCCGTTGCTCGGGCTATTTAGTGGCCACTAGTGCGTATTCGGAGAGAGTACGGATCTTGCCCACGTTGTGAAATGAGTACCGCATGGCGACGTATGCGATGCGGTAAGTGCGGAGTAGAAGTATACCAGTGTTGGAATTGCGAGAGGTATGTATTTGATCTAACAGGGAAGGTATTAGGGGATTATTGGGCCAATTGCCCAGAATACCAAAAAACACAACAATTGTCATGTAAAAAAAATGAAAATAGTCAAAGTTTCTCGAGATCGATTATTAATTATCAATGTTTTGTATGTGGTAAGTCATATCAGTATAAGAATGCAGTTTCTAGTGGATGTAATATATGTGGCGGAACACATAATGTTGGAGCTGAAGGGAGACAGACGAGCAATCATAATGCAGTAGCAAGCTATTTAGTTTGTGGATATTAGAATTATGTTTTCTATAGACAGAATTGTGAAAATTGTGTGAATTTTTTGTAGGGGGGCGCAGGAGACTGCGCCCTTTATCCATTTTTGAATATAGGATTTTATAGAAAATTTTTCCGAAACCTCTTGACAAATGGCCAAAAATGGTGTAAAGTATAATAGCATTACACTTAAATAAGGAGTAGTCATGGAGCCAGAAATGAGTATCAAAATAAGTATTTTATTAGAAATTTACGGCAGATTATTGACACAAAAACAATATGATTTGCTAAATGACTACTATAATAACGATTTATCTTTAGCAGAAATCGCGGAAAATGAGAATATTACGAGGCAGGCTGTGAGAGATAATTTGAAGAAAGGGGAAAGGAAACTTTTCAATTTTGAAGAAAAGTTAGGAATCATGAAGAAAAATAAAATGCAAGAAGAACAAATTGCAGTAATTTTGTCAGAAATTAACAGTTTGACAGAGAATTCAACAGATAATGAAATTGCAAATGTTCTTGAGGATGTGAAAAATAAGCTAAATTGTTTGGTTTAAATGGAAACGAAAGGATAGGTTTTTTGAGATGGCGTTTGAAGGATTATCTTCTAGATTACAGGAAATAACGAGAAAGCTAAAGGGAAAAGCAAGAATTACGGAAAATGATTTAAAAGAAGTCACAAGAGAAGTAAAACTTGCGTTGTTGGAAGCTGATGTGAATTATAAAATCGTCAAAGATTTTGTAAAAGTGATTGAAGAAAAATCCTTAGGGCAAGATGTTTTGAACTCTTTGACACCAGGACAACAAGTCATTAAAATTGTAAAAGACGAATTGGTCGAATTATTAGGTGGCGAAGATGCGAAACTGAATTTTACACCAAATCCACCAACTGTGATTATGTTGGTTGGCTTGCAAGGTTCAGGTAAAACAACCACTGCTGGAAAGTTGGCGAATTTAGTCAGAAAGCAAGGAAAGAAGCCATTGTTAGTTGCTTGTGACGTTTACAGACCAGCTGCTATTAAGCAGTTGCAAGTGGTTGGCAAACAACTCGATATTCCTGTTTACGCAAATGAGACAACCAAAGATGTCAATTTGATTGCGAAACAAGCATTGTCAGTTGCCATTTCGAAATTGCATGATGTTGTAATTTTGGATACAGCGGGTCGTTTGCAGATTGATGAGGCTTTAATGCAGGAATTGAAGGATGTCAAAAAAAGTGTGAAACCGCATGAAATTTTGCTAGTCGTGGATTCTATGATTGGTCAAGATGCGGTAAATATTGCAGAAACATTTAATAACGAAGTTGGCATTGATGGCATTGTTTTGACGAAGTTAGATGGCGACACCAGAGGTGGAGCGGCGCTGTCTGTTAAAAAAGTAACAGGAAAACCGATTAAGTATATTGCAACTGGCGAGAAGTTGAGCGATATGGAGGAGTTCCATCCAGAGAGAATGGCATCAAGAATTTTGGGAATGGGGGATGTTCTTTCCATTATTGAAAAAGCGGAGGAAAGTTTCGATTTAAGCGAAGCGGAAAAATTAGAAAAAAGCATCAAAAAAAATAAATTTGATTTGGATGATTATTTGGCGCAGCTTAGGCAGATGAAAAAAATGGGGTCGTTTTCGTCGATTTTGAAAATGCTTCCAGGAGTTGGAAATCAGTTGTCAAATGTGGAAATTGATGATAAAGAATTGGCAAGAATTGAAGCAATGATTTGTTCCATGACGAAAGAGGAGAGGCGTAATCCAAAAGTGCTCAATGGCAGTCGCAGAATGCGAATTGCAAAAGGAAGTGGAACAACGGTGCAACAGCTGAATAAATTTATGAAAACTTTTGAAATGACACAAAGTATGATGAAAAATTTGAAATCGCCAAAAAAGATGAAAAATATGATGCGTCAAATGAAGATTAACCCAAAGGATTTGGACTTAGAAAATTTTGATGATATCGATAAATTACAATAATTTTGTCAATAAATTGTTTGCGATAAAGTCTTAGATTTTGCAAATAATTTAATATATATTAATATTTTACAGGGGGTGAAAAAATGGTAAAAATAAGATTGCAAAGAGTGGGAAAGAAAAAGGCTCCTTTCTATCATGTAGTAGTAGCTGATTCAAAATCTCCAAGAGATGGAAAAATTATTGAACAAATTGGAACTTATGACCCTATGACAAAGCCATCTACAATTGTTTTAGATAAGGAAAAAGTAGCAACTTGGATAAAAAATGGTGCACAACCAACTGAAACAGTAAAAGCATTGATTGCAAAAGCTGCAAAATAATGGGAAGAAGGTATGTGTGTTATGAAAGAGTTGTTGGAAATAATCATAAAAGGATTGGTGGACAATAAAGAAGAAGTATCAGTGGAGGAGAAGACAGTGGGTCAAATGTTGGTTTTGTCTGTGAAAGTGGCACAAACTGATATGGGGCAAGTCATTGGCAAACAAGGCAAAATGGCGAAGTCAATCCGAAATGTGATGAAGTCTGTGGCAAGCAGAGAACATAAAAAAATTAATGTAGAATTTGTTGGTTAAAAGTATGAAAAAAGATTATTTGGAATTAGGTCAGATTGTGAATACGAAGGGCTTGAAGGGCGAAGTCAAACTGAATTCATTTGCGGAAGACGATAGTGTGTTCGAAACATTAGATAAAATTTATCTAAGACGAAAAACAGAAATGATTGAAAAGCAAATTGAAAAAGTTAGCTATGGCAAAAATCAAGTGATTTTGAAGTTGAAAGATTGTGATTCGATTGATGAGGCAGAAACTTTAAGAGATATGTATTTGCTAGTGAAAAGGTCTGATTTGAGCGAATTGCCAGAAGGTGTTTATTATATTGCTGATTTAATTGGGCTGGCTGTTTATACAGACGAAGGCGAGCTTTTGGGAAAAGTGGATGATATTTATTCGACTGGTGCCAATGATATTTATGTTGTCAAAGACGATTTGGGAAAGCAAAGATTGCTTCCGGGAATTAAGGAAGTGATCCAAGAAACCAATTTGGAAGAAGGTAGAATAACCGTTCATTTAATCGAAGGATTAGAAGGTTTGTAGAATGAAGTTTGATGTTTTAACATTGTTTCCAGAAATGTTCCAAATCATGCGAGAAAGCGTGATTGGAAGGGCAATTGATAAAAATTTAATTGAGATTCATCCAATGAATATGAGGGATTTTTCTAAAGATAAACATAAAAAAGTGGATGATACTGTTTATGGTGGAGGGGCAGGAATGCTGATTCGACCAGATGTTGTCTGGGATAGTTATCATTCTGTAAAAACAGAAAAGTCGAAAGTAATTTATCTGTCTCCACAAGGGGAAACATTAACTCAAGAGAAAGTTTTGGAATTGGCGAAAGAGCAGCATTTGATACTTTTGTGTGGGCATTATGAGGGAGTTGACCAAAGAGTGATTGACGAAATTGTGGATGAAGAAATTTCAATTGGAGATTATGTTTTGACAGGTCGGAGAACTTCCTGCGATGGTACTGATTGATGCTGTTTCACGCTATGTGGAAGGTGTTTTGTCAGAAGGTTCGACAGAGGAAGAAACATTTTCAAATGGACTTTTGGAGTATCCACAATATACGAGACCAGAAATTTTTGAAGGCAAGCAAGTGCCAGAGATTTTGCTGTCAGGGCATCATGAAAATATTAGAAAATGGCGAAGGCAAGAGGCTTTGAAAAGGACTTTGCAAAAAAGACCAGATTTATTGAAAAAAATAGAATGGCAAGAGGAAGACAAACAAATTTTAGAAGATTTTGAAATGGGAAAGAAGGAGGATTAAAATGGATATTTTAAAATCAATTGAACATGAGCAAATGAAGAATAAAATTCCTGAACTTAAAATTGGTAATACAGTTCGAGTTCATGTGAGAGTAAAAGAAGGAAACCGCGAAAGAATTCAGGTTTTTGAAGGAATTATTATTAAGAAACAAGGTGGAGGCGTAAATGCTACATTTACAGTAAGAAAGATTTCTTATGGTGTTGGTGTGGAAAAAACATTTTTAGTGCATTCACCAAGAATTGAAAAAATCGAAGTGACCAGAGTTGGTAAAGCAAGAAGAGCTAAATTGTATTACTTGAGAGACAGAGTTGGTAAGGCTGCTAAGACAAAAGAGCAAGTTGGTGCAAGAATTGAGACAAAGGAAATTACAGTAAAAGAAGATGTTGTGCCAGAGACAGTTGAAGTAGAAAAGGCTTTAGAAGAACCAGTTCCAGTTGTAGAAGAAACGATTGAAACTGCAACAGAGGCACCTAAAACAGAGCCTGCAAAAGAAGAAATCAAACCAGTAGAAAATGCTGAAACAGCTTCTGAAGAAGATAAAAAAGCAGAATAATGAAATTTAGAAACACTTAAGTTCAAAAGGATTTAGGTGTTTTTTGTTGACAAATTATGTAAAATATGATATAATATAATTATAAACTGGATTAGAAGTTCTCTTCCTAAAATCTAAGGCGGTTTAAATAAAACAAAAGGAGAATGGAAATGACTGGACAAAAAGCTTTAGAATCTTTACTTAAGGAATTCGAAAAGGTCCCAAGCCGGGACGTGTGTCGAGTAGCAACTGAGCAGCAGATGGAGCGAATTGCGGCTGATTTTGATTTTGAGACTATGGAAGAATTTTTTGAAGATCATTGTTTACATTTAGATTTGTGTGTTTCTCAAATTCCAGCAGAGTTACGCATGGAAACCATTGTTTATTTTGCAATGTTAACAGAATATGTGGATCCATGCATTGTAGAAGATGAAGTATGGGATCGGCATGATGAAGAAACAGCCGATTTTCTTACTTCTGTAAAAGAAATTTTTCAAATTTATGAAGATGGCCGTTGTGACGATGTGCTGGATATTTCAGTGGTAGAACTTTTGGAATATGCAAGGAGTGGCATGCCAGATTTCTAAAAATTAGAGGAAGAGAACAAAGGTAGCTTTACGGGAATACTATAGTGCGGTGAGATTTATGCGCTATAGTATTTCTTTATTTTACGCATAAACACTTGAAATACTTGGAAAAATGTGATATAATCAAATAATCTGAAAAAATCGGAGGGATGTTGAAATGTCAAATTTTAGTGTAAAAAAGCCATACACAGTTTTTGTGGGAGTTGTAATTATCCTAGTTTTAGGGATAATCTCTTTTATGAACTTAACCACAGACTTACTGCCAAGTATGGAATTGCCATATGTTGCAATTATCACAACCTATCCAGGGGCAACGCCAGAAAAGGTGGAAGAAGCAGTGAGTAAGCCAATTGAGCAAGGCATGATGGGAATTAACAATATTGAAAATGTTACTTCTACTTCTTCAGAAAATTATTCGATGGTGCTTTTGGAATTTAATGGCGAAAGCAATATGGATTCTGTGATGATAGAAATTAGTCAGAAGTTGGATGTGCTGAAGGCGAATTTGGAAGAAGGTGTGCAAGCACCAACGGTTATGCAAATTAACCCCAATATGATGCCAGTTTTGATGAGTGCAGTTGATATGGAAGGGGAAGATAGCAGTCAAATTACGGAATTTGTGGAAACTACATTGGTTCCGGAGCTGGAAAGAGTGGACGGAGTTGCTTCAGTTGATACTTATGGAGCTATTGAAAATGAGTTGATTATCAAATTAAATCAAGATAAAATCAATCAAATTAATGATAAAATGTTAGCAGGTGTAAGTAGCGAACTTGCTGATAAAAAGAAAGATTTGGATCAAGCCAAAAAAGAAATTAATTCAGGAAAATCGAAGTTAGAAGCGACAAAAACTGAGAAAACGCAGGAGATTGCGAATGGAATAGCAGCTGTGGAAAGTGGTAGAAATGAAATTACAAAAGCAGAAATTGAGTTGAACTCAAAGCAAACAGAATTAAATCAAACAAAAGCAGAATTAGAGGGGAATTTAGCACAGATTACGGCAGCGGAAAATGAAATAAATGCGAAAAAGCAAGAGTTAGAAGCGGGTTTGGCAGCGTTCAATAGTCAGATGAGTGAAGTGCAAGCTCAAAAGACGGCATTAGAAACGAGAAAAGTGGAATTAGAAGCCAAACAAACAACTGGAGAAATAACAGCTGGAGAGTTGTTGGAGTTAAATGAAGTCACAAATCAAATAGCGCAATTGGAAATTGTCATGAAAGGAATTCAGTCAAATGAAACCTTGATAGCTTTGCAAACAGGCTTAGAGCAAATAACTCAAAAACAAGCAGAAGTAGTAGCTGGAAAAGAGCAATTGACTTCAGGTTTAGCGCAAATTGGTAGTGGTTTGGCACAAATGAGTGAGGCGACGAATACAATCAATAGCAAAAAAGCAGAGTTGGATTCGACCAGTTCCTTGCTGCAAGTGGCACAAAGTACGCTTGTGAGTGAAACGACAAAGGCAGAAACACAGCTTGACATTGCCCAGAAAGAATTGGATCAAGGCTTGGAACAATTTGAAGATGCGAGAGACAAAGCTTTGGAGCAAGCTTCGATTGATGGAATTATTACAACTGATTTAGTGTCACAAATTTTGACAGCAGAGAATTTTGCCATGCCAGCAGGTTATGTAAATGAAAATATTACAGTCAAGATTGGAGATAAATTTAGTTCTTTGGAAGAAATTCAAAATCTTGTTTTGTTTCATTTTGATATGAAAGATTTGGAGGAAGTGAAACTTTCAGATTTGGCTGATATTGAAGTTTCTAATAATGGAGCTGATATTTATGCAAAAGTGAATGGAAATAACGGAATTGTGCTTGCTTTTTCTAAACAAAGTACAGCATCCACAAAAGATGTATCCAGCGCTGTGCAGGAGAAATTAGCGAGTTTAGAGGAAAAATATGACAATATCTCTTTTACCAATTTAATGGACCAAGGAATTTATATTGATATGATTATTGGTTCTGTGATGCAAAGTTTGGTTATTGGCGGAATCTTGGCAATTATCGTGTTGTTTTTGTTTTTGAAAGAATGGAGACCAACGATTATTGTTGCAGTGTCCATTCCAGTCAGCGTGGTGTTTGCAATTGCAATGATGTATTTTAGTGGCATTACGATTAATATTATGTCTTTGTCTGGTTTGGCATTGGGTGTCGGTATGTTGGTGGATAATTCAATTGTTGTAATTGAAAATATTTATCGTTTGAAAAAAGAAGGAAAAGATGTTAAAGAGGCGGCCATGGAAGGTGCCAAAAGTGTGACTGGTGCGATTATTGCCTCAACCTTGACAACCATTTGTGTGTTTTTGCCAATTGTATTTGTGCAAGGCATGTCAAGACAATTGTTTCAAGATATTGGGCTGACGATTGCGTATTCCTTAATTGCAAGTTTGATTATGGCGCTTACTGTTGTGCCAGCTATGGCGTCAAAATTGCTAAATAAAGTGACAGATAAAGAAAATAAATTCATTAATCATTTGAGCAATGCTTATGCTAAATTATTAGGTTTATCTTTGAAAGGCAAGCCAGTTGTGATTATTTTAGTGGTGGTTTTGTTGGGAACCAGTATGTATTTGACAACCAAAATGGAGATTGAATTTATTCCAGAAGTGGCAAGTGATGAGATGTCTATTTCGATTACGATGCCAAAGGAAGCGAGTTTTGAAGAAACGCGAAATGTGGCAGATACCGTGATGACAAGGATTTTAGAAATTTCGGATATTGATAAAGTTGGCGCAATTGACAATAGCACAGGTTCTACGATGATGAATTCTAGTAGCACAGGTGTTAGTATGTACCTTATTTTGGGAGAAGAAAGAAGTATGACAAATGAGGAAATTGCTCGCAAAATAGAAGAGATAACAGCGGATTTGAATGCTGAAATTGAGGTCAGTACGTCTGAAATGGATATGTCTGCTATGATGGCAAGCGGAATTTCTGCACAAATTATGGGAAATGATATTGATCAATTGAAACAAATTTCACAAGAAATCGAAGGCAAATTGGCGGAGATTGAAGGAATTAGCGAGATTGAAGGCGCACAAGAAAATGCAAGTAAAGAAAAACGAATTCATGTGGATAAAAACAAAGCCATGAAATATAATTTAACAGTGGCACAAGTGTATAGCGCAGTGGCAAGCCAAATTAAAACTGAAATTGAAGGTACAGAAGTGGAAATTGACAAAAAAGAATATCAAGTAATTATTAAAAAGGCGGATAATGATGTTGTTAATGCGGATAATTTAATGAATATTGAGTTGGATGTCAAAGAGGACGAGGAAGAAAAAACAATTCGATTGTCAGAAATTGCTACATTAGAAGATAACACAGGCTTAGAAAATATTATGAGAGAAAATAATAATCGTTATGTAACTGTAAGTTGTGCAATAAAAGAAGGATATAGTGCAACCATGGTTAGTAGAGAAGTGGAAAATGTGTTAAAAACATATGAAGCACCTGATGGATATTCGGTGAAAATAGAGGGCGAGCTAGATAGCACTATGGAATATATGCAAGATTTGCTACTCATGATTGTGGTTGCGATTTTGTTTATTTATTTGATTATGGTGGCACAGTTCCAGTCACTCAAATTGCCGTTTATTGTGATGTTTACCATTCCACTTGCTTTTATGGGAGGCTTACTGGCATTGTTTTTCACAGGGCAAGCCATTAGTATTATTGCGATGTTAGGTTTCTTGGTTTTGGCAGGTATTGTAGTTAATAATGGAATTGTGTTTGTGGATTGTATCAATCAATTGGTAGAGCAGGGAATGGAACGTGTGGAAGCAATTCAACAAACAGGAAGGTTGAGATTGCGTCCAATTTTGATGACTGCTTTGACAACGATTTTAGGTTTACTTTCGATGGCACTTGGGATTGGTGACGGAGCAGAAATGACGCAGCCACTTGGTATTGTTGCCATTGGCGGATTGTTATATGCGACAGTCCTTACTTTGTTTTTCGTACCAGTTTTGTATGATATATTTTGCAAGAAGAAATAAAATAAAAACAAGAAACTGTGTTGCAAATTATTTCGTTTTGTAGTATAATAAAAAAATCAGGTGAAGTTGGAGAAGAGTATGTCTGAAAATATTGTAATCGGAATTGAAGGATTGGTTGGAAGCGGAAAAACGAGTATTTGTCGTGAAATGATTAAAAAGATACCCAATTCAGTTTTGCTAAATGCTGGTAATTTGTATCGTGCAATTGTTTTTTTGATGATGAAAAATGGTACAGCAGTTGCGAGTATGAAGAAAAGTGGCAAAAATTTGGATATTCGAGAAATGATGGATGTACTTGAAATAGAAGTAAAAGTAGAAAATCAGGAAACAGTGGTTTATTCCAAGGGGATGAAACTAAAGGAACAAGATTTGCAATCAAAAGAAACGTCGCTTGCTGTGTCAGAAGTGAGCCATACAGCAGAAAATGCGAAAGCATTTACATTTGTGAGAGACTTAATTGAGGATTTAAAAAAGCAATATCATGTTATTTTTTCGGGCAGGGCGACGATCAAAATTTATCCTGCCTGTGAGTATCATTTTTTTGTTGTGGCTGATTTAGAGGAAAGAGTAAAACGAAAGTGTAGGCAATATGAAGGCAAAGAGTGTGAGCAAGATATCAGAGAAAATATTTTGAGAAGAGATGAATTGCAGAAAAAAAGTGGATTTTATGAATATTCTCCAAAGACGATAGAAGTGGATGTGACAGATTGCAAAACAGTTCAAGAATCTGCTGATAAAGTTTTGCAATATATAAAAGTGGTTTGAAATTAAGGAGGCTTGAGGTAATTTGGATTATGAAAATGAAAAGTTAATTGAATTTAACCAATATTTAGCAGGAAGGAAAGTAGCGATTATTGGTTTGGGTGTTAGCAATTTGCCATTGATTGATTATTTATATAGCTTGAAAGCAAAAGTAACGATTTTTGATCAAACGGAAATTAATGATTTGGACCAAAAAGTTGTGAGAAAAATCACGAATTATGGTATGGGAATGTCTTTTGGGGAAAAATATTTGGAGAAATTAGTTGGTTTTGATTTGATTTTTCGTTCGCCAAGTTGTTTGCCAACCAATCCATTTTTGGTGGCTGAGGCGGAAAAGGGAGCAATTATTACAACAGAAGTGGAAATGGTTATTGAATTAAGTCCTTGCAAAGTCATTGGAGTGACAGGAAGTGATGGGAAAACTACAACAACAACGCTTATTTCTGAAATTTTAAAAGCAAAAGAATATAATGTTTTTTTAGGTGGCAATATTGGAACTCCGTTGTTTACGAAAATTGGAGAAATGACACCAGAAGATATTGTGGTTTTGGAACTGAGCAGTTTTCAATTAATGGATATGAAAATTAGTCCGAATATTTCTGTGATTACGAATATTACGCCAAATCATTTGGATAAGCACGAAAGCATGGAGGAATATATTGCAGCTAAAAAACGAATTTTTGAATATCAAACAGACGAAGATTTACTGATTTTGAATGATGATAATGAGATTACGCGAGCCTTTTCAAAAGAGGCACGTGGAAGGGTGATGCTTTTTAGCAGTAAAAGTAAATTGGCTGATGGCTATATTGTGGATGATGGCAAAATTAAATATTGTGAAAATGGTTTGCGAAGTCACATTTTGGATACGAAAGAAATGAAACTTCGTGGGGTTCATAATTTTGAGAATGCGGCAGCAGCCATTATGGCGACCAAAGATTTGGTGGATATGCAAACTGCTTGTGATACGATTTTGCGATTCAGAGGAGTGGAACATCGCCTAGAATTAGTAGTGGAAACCAAAGATAGAGTAAAATGGTATAATGATTCGGTTAGCTCAAGTCCAACGAGAACAATTGCAGGTTTGAATGCATTTAATTTAAGAAACATTATTTTGATTGCTGGTGGCTATGATAAAAATTTAGACTATGCACCGCTTGCTAAGCCGATAGTGGAAAATTGCAAAGAATTGATTTTGTTAGGGCAAACAAGTGGCAAAATTGAAAAAGCAGTAAAACAGGAATTGAAAAAGCAAAATAAAAAAATGAAGATACACACATGTGCAGACTTAAGAGAAACGGTTAAATTAGCTAAAAGCATTGCTGTACAGGGAGATATTGTGTTGTTTTCTCCAGCGAGTGCCAGCTTTGATATGTTTAAAAATTTTGCAGAACGTGGAAAGTTGTTTAAAAAGTATGTGAAAGAGATTGTGTAAATGTATGTGAAAGAGATTGTGTAAAAATATTGACTTTTGCCAGAAAAGAAGTTATAATAAAAGAAGAGATATTCTGGAATAAAGGAGAAAAGTTATGTTGGCTAAAGTTTGGAAGAAAGCTTTATTAGCAGTTTGTATCATTGCTTGTCTTTACAATGTTATGCACAAATTAATTAGCAGAACTTCTTTAGAAGTGCAACTCAAAAGTGTGGAAACTAAAACAAGTGTGATGGATAGTGGTTATGAGGAAAACTCCTTAGAAACAGACGAAGGAAAAGAGAGCGAGTTTGAAGAGGACGAAAAGAGCCAGAATGAAGAGAATGACACAATTGTTGTAATTCAATAAAAAATGCTTGCATTCTTTAAAAATTTGTGATATGATTAAAAATATTGTGAGAAATAAAAGAGAGGTGAATAGAATGAAAACTGAAATCCAACCAAATTATACAGCAGCAAAAATTATATGCGCTTGCCGGAAATGTAATAGAAACAAATTCAACAAAAGCAGAAATGAAAGTTGATGTTTGTTCAAAATGTCATCCTTATTGGACAGGAAATTTAAAACAAAATACGACTGGTGGTAGAGTTGATAAATTTAAGCAGAAATACGGAATATAGGATGTGTGAGAAATTTTAATAAAGGTTTTGAAAAAAATTTTAGAAATTTACGATAAAAATTTTAGAATAAAAAAATTGAAGTAATAGTAAAAAACTATTGCTTTTTTTTTATTTTAGTATATAATAAAAGAAGAGAATTACAAATGAAGGAGTAGGGGAAATCAGATGAGAAAAGATAATAGAAATGTGTTATTGATCGAAAAATTGACAGAGTTAAACGAAATGGAAATTGCAAAAGTCAAAGTTTTAACTGCAATTTTTATGAAAACTTTGCAAGAATTGAAAGATAAAAAAATGCAATCTATGGTGTCTAATTTTGAAGAACATGCTAAAGTTTATGGTCAAGATTTAGCGGATTATCAAGAAATCTATGATGAAACAATCAGTCGATATGAAACACAAATGGCGCAAATTATGGAGAAGTATAAGGAGAGATTTATTAATATTCAGTTAGAACTTCAAGAGGCAGAATGCAACCAGAAAATTGCGATTGCCAATTTTAAGAAGAGTTTTGATATAAAATCAGAAGCTGAGGAGGTCTCAAAGGAGAAATTAGCACAGGATTATTCGAGAAAAATGTTTGCTTGTATGCAAAAAAAAGAGAATTATGATTTGATTATTGATGAGTGTGAAAAAGAATTAGGAAATTCTATAAAAGAAGCTGAGAATAAGTTAAATAATGTGTTTTTAGATAAATCAGGACAGCTTGTGCTAAGAGAGGAAAGTTTTTTGACGAAATGGATGAATAAAATAAAAAATATATTTACGGGAAAAACGAAATTTAATGCGTATTGCATCGAACCAACGAGTATAGAATTAGAAATGATAGAAAGAAAATTGCCAGACCATATCAAGCAAATTCGTCAAAAGACGGTTCGTTTTGTGGCGAAAATCAAACAAGCAAAAGATGAGACTAATTTGATATTTGAGAAAATGAAATAATTAGGGGGTAAGTTATGAGTAGTTTAGGAAGTGTTGAATTTAATGGGAAATATATTAATTTAGATTCGTTGTCTTTGGAGAAAACGAAGAAACTTTTTTCAAAAATAAATGATAATGAGGAGATGTTGAAACAAGAAATTAATACAATACTGAAAAGATTAATGTAAAGGAGAGAAACGAAATACATGGAAGGAAGAAAAACAAAAGCAGAGGAGTATTGCAAAAGAGTTGACCAGATTATTCGAGAAATGGATGAAGATAAGCCTATTGAAGAAATTCAGGCAATGATTGATGAATTGAGTGATTGCGAAGAGAATTTAAGGGAAATAAAAGCAAAATATGAAGAGGAAGGAGAAAGATTATTTGAGAAAAATGGTGGTGGAACTGATAGCTTTGAAGCATTAGCAACAGAAAATATGTTAAAGAAAATAAATTGGGTTTTAGAGGAAATTTCAAGTTTTGTTGGAGTAGCTCAAACGTTTATTACTGAAAATAGCAAGGAAAAAACAGAAATGGTTGAGGAGACTGTTTCAAAAAATTTACCTGAAGAAGATGAAATGCCAGAGATAGATGTTATAAAAGTTGTACCGATTGAGCCTATAAATTGGGAAGAAATTCAACCTAAAACTTCGTTAGATAATTTACCACAATTTTTTGGCGAAGATTCAGGGGAAGAACAAGAAATAGAAGCTGAGGATGATTCAATTTATGAAGTAACAGATAGGCAGGAAGGAGCAGTTCTAGAAGTTGGAGATGACATAATTTATTCGGAGGAAAAAGCGCAAGAAGAAGAACTAGCGTTAGAATCAGACGATGAAGAAGAATTATTAGAAGAGCCAGACTTGGAAGAAGAGGAAGAATTACCAAAAGCTCAGTTTATTACAATTGATATGAGACAACCAGCAGAGTCAGATTATATTGAAATGGCTGAAAAAGCTATCAAGGAAAGAAAAGGAATGACGGATCCTATCCAAGTTGCAGGCGATGGAGGAAACGATAGTAGGGCTATTTTGCTGAAAATCCAGAGAGTATTAATGCCTGAAAAAGTTGCTTCAAAAGGAAAAAGTAAAGAGAAACCAAATGTTTATGAAAGAGAAATAGGAGATGAATAAAAAATATGGCAGTTTTTCTGCCATATTTTTACTTTTTTAAGTTACTTTCACGCACAATATAAATGGGCCTTTTTTTAACTTCCAAATAAGTTTTTGACAAATATTGTCCAATAATCCCCAGTGAAAAAAGTTGAATTCCACTTACCATAAAAATGATACAAACCAGTGAAGGCCAGCCACTTGTTGGGTCGCCAAGAACTAAAGTTTTGATGATAATAATCACAATAAAAATGAAGGAAACAAGGCAAAATAAAAGTCCAATCAGTGATGACAAAATAAGTGGCGTAGTGGAAAATGCAGTAATGCCCTCTAAGGCATATGAAACCAATTTCCAAAAAGACCATTTTGTCTCTCCAGCAATTCGTTGCACATTTTCGTATTCAATCCATTTTACGGAGAAGCCAACAAAGCTGAAAAGCCCTTTGGAGTAGCGGTTGTATTCTTGTAGTGACAAAATGCTATTGACCACATTTCTTTTCATGAAAACATAATCGCGTGCTCCATCAACCATTTCAATTTTAGACATTTTGTTAATAATTTTATAAAATATTCTAGCAAAAAAACTGCGAATGATGGGCTCACCTTTGCGATTGCTCCTGCGTGTTCCGACAGCATCAAAATTTTCTTCTGTCACAGATTGGTACATTTCTTTTAAAAGATGAGGGGGATCCTGCAAATCAGCGTCCATAATGGTGACAAAATTGCCAGTGGAATTTTCTAATCCTGCGAAAATAGCGGCTTCCTTTCCAAAATTTCTCGAAAAAGATAAGTATTGGATACGACTATCTTTTTGTGCCAATTTTTTGATTTCGTCAAGCGTGTTGTCACAAGAGCCATCATTAATAAAAATAAATTCAAATGTTACATTTTCAAAAGTGGTTATATTTTTGATTAATTCATCATAAAATAATAGTAAAGTTTTCTCCTCATTGTAACAAGGCACAATAATTGAAATTTTATTCATGAATTTTCTCCTTATATTAGTAAATTTCTTATAAATTATACCATAAATGAAAAAAAATTACAATATATTGATTAAAATTTGAAAAAGAGGTTGAAATTCTTATTAAAATGTAATATAATTGTAATGTAATTGTAACGAAATTGAAATGTTATGCAAATTTTAGGATAAATAGATAAGTTTTAGAAGGGAAGAATGTTGATGTTTGGACAAGATATTGGAATTGATTTGGGAACAGCGACTGTCATTGTTTATGTAAAAGGAAAAGGGATTGTTTTGCGCGAACCCTCTGTTGTTGCGGTTGATAATTTATCAGGTGAAGTGTTAGCTGTTGGACATGAAGCAAGACGAATGCTTGGAAGAACACCCGGAAACATAATAGCGACAAGACCATTAAGAGATGGTGTAATTTCAAATTATACAAACACAGAAAAAATGCTAAAATACTTTATTAATAAAATAAGAGGTAGGTTTATTTTTTCGCCAAGAATTATGATATGCATACCTTCACAAGTAACGGAAGTAGAAAAAAAAGCAGTCATTGATGCTGCTTCTAATGCAGGTGCTAGACGTGTTTATTTGATTGAGGAACCAATTGCAGCAGCGATTGGCGCCGGACTCGACATTTCAAAACCTTCTGGAAATATGATTGTGGATATTGGTGGTGGAACCACTGATATTGCTGTGATTTCTTTAGGTGGAGCAGTGGTTAGCACTTCCATTAAAGTGGCTGGCGACAGATTTGATGAGGCAATTGTTCGCTATATTAAGAAAAAACATAATGTCATGATAGGAGAAAGAACGGCGGAGGAGTTAAAGCTAAATATTGGTTGTGTGTATCCAAAATTTCAAGATATGGAAATGGACGTTCGTGGTAGGGATTTAATTACTGGGCTTCCAAAAACTATTACAGTCTATTCAAGTGAGATGTTAGAAGCCTTAGAAGAGCCTTCTATGCTGATTGTAGATGCAGTTCATAATGTTTTGGAAAAAACGCCACCAGAGCTTGCTTCAGATATTAGTGATAAAGGAATTTATATGACAGGTGGTGGCTGTTTGATTGATGGTTTGGATAAATTAATTCAAGAAAAAACGGGAATTAATGTCATGATTGCAGAAGATTCTATTTCCTGTGTTGCGATTGGAACAGGAAAAGCGTTAGATAATTTGGACAATTTGGACCGTAATCGAAGATAGAAATACGTAGGAGGAATGAATAAAGTGAGAAAAATAGTAAGTTTAGTAATAATTATGACAATTTTATTGTTTGGGCTAACTGGTTGTGGAAGTGAAGATATAGAAAATAGTGTAACAAGCAAAGTAGAAAGCAGCAATACTGGTAAAAGTACTAACCAAACGAATACACAAAAAGGAGGAGAAAAAGTGAATATAGACTATCAAACAGCGGCTGAAAAGCAAATGGCGATGCCACAAGCAGGAGATACCATTGCGATTTTTCATATCAAAAATTATGGAGATGTAAAAGTAAAATTTTTTGAAAATGTGGCACCAAAAGCAGTTGAGAATTTTGTGACATATGCTAAAAATGGTTATTATAATGGAGTAACTTTTCACCGCGTAATCAATGAGTTTATGATTCAAGGTGGAGATCCACAAGGAAATGGGACTGGTGGAGAAAGCATTTGGGGAGAAGATTTTGCAGAGGAATTATCAGAAGAATTGGTGCCATATCGAGGAACGTTGTGTATGGCAAGTAGAGGGCTACAAAATAGTCCAAGCTTGGGAAGTCAGTTTTTCATTACGCAAGCACATTATGATGAGCAATCAGCAAGCTATATGAAAAGTTATAACTATCCAACAGACTTATTAGAGCAATATAAAATTTATGGTGGCTATTTGAGTTTGTATCAGCAATATACGATTTTTGGGCAAGTGTATGAAGGAATGGAAGTCGTGGATAAAATTGCGGCTGTGGAAACCAACAGTCAAAATGACAAGCCATTAGAAGATGTTGTGATTGAAAATATTGAAGTAAGCGTTTTTGAGTAAATAAATTGAAACAAGAGGGGCTGTAAAAGAAATTTTTTACAGCTCCTCTTTTGCATAAAAATCGTAAAAAAGTAAATGATAAAAATGGTTAAAATTTCCTAGAAAATGAAAAAATCTATTGAAATTATTTTTTCTTAAAGGTATAATTTTAAAAGGAGCGTTTGGGAAAGGGCTGATTAAAGTTGGAAGAAATATTAAATAAGTTGATAGCTACTGATTTGGAGTGTCAAAAGACTTTGAACCAATTAAAAGAAAAACAAGAAAATATCGAATATTTTGTAAATGACGAATTGGAGAAAAGGAAAGATGAAATTAAGGCAAAATATAAGTTTAAAATTCACATGAGGAAAAATGAATATGACATGAAGTTAGAAGAAAATTTGCAAAGAATAGAGCAGCAAAAACAGAAACAAATAGAAGAAATGGAAGCTAATTATGAAACCGAGAAACAAGGTATGATTGACAAAATTGTAAAATCGATTATGGAGGAAAAATAAATGTCTGTTTCTTCAATGATGTATCCAAACTTGATGGCAAAATTGCAAGGCATGTATGCCAAGAAAATCAAAAAAGATGCTTTAGAAGAATTAATGAAACAAAATTCGACTAAGCAAGTTGTGGCTCTTTTGAAATCTATGAATGACGAATTTAAGGGATTAGAAGATAATCCAAAAAGAATTAAAATTAAGATTTTTTTAGACCATATTTTTTTGACAGATGTTCAAAAAATTAGCCGTTTACTAAATAAAAATGATAAAAAAATATTGTACGAATTTTTATCTGTTTATGAGATTAGATGTATTAAAAGTGTGTTTCGTAGAGTGCTGTCTGGCAATGTAGAGGAACAAACGAGTGATGTCATCAATTGGACCAAGGTTCTTTTCAAGAAATTGCGTGGTTTGGAAACCATAAAAAATAAAAAAGATTTTCTAGGATTTGTCAAAAGGACAAAATATAGTGCGTTTTTTGAAAAAGCTGAGGATAGCAATATTTTTGAGATTGAAAATGAATTGGATAAATTTTATTTTGAACATATCATGAAAGTGGCGATGGAGTATAATGCGAGTTTGGAAGATATGATTGGCGAAAAAATAGATTTGAATAATATCATTTGGATTTATCGTGAGAAAAAGAATTATCATTTTGAAGAGGCAAAAGTGAGAAAAACGGTCATTCCGATTTGTTATAAATTAAAAAAACAGGAATTAGATACTTTAATAGAAACAAACAATGAAAATGAAATGATTGAAATTTTGAAAAAAACATATTATGCAAAAAAGATTGATTTTAGTGAGTTAGAAAATTTGGAAGCCAAGGCTGACCAGTTTTTGTACAAATTGTATCAGAAATATTTTCGTGGCAATCTGTTTGATATTGGTGTTGTTTATGCTTATTTGAATATGATTGATTTGGAAAATAATGATATGATGAATGTGGTGGAGGGAATTCGCTATCATTTAGGAAAAGAAGAAATTCGCCAAAAATTAGTGTAGGCTACAAAAGAAGGAGATGAAGAAAAAATGGCAATCGAGAAAATGAAGTTGCTCAGCATTACGGGTCCAGAAAAAGAACTTGATCGATTTGTTGCGAGAAATTTGTTGGATACCAATATACAAGTCGAAGATGCCAAAAAAATTTATAACAAAGCTTGGAAATTTGAATATTATGATTACGATTATGAAATTAAGGATTATTTGAAAAAATGCAAAGAGCTGATTGAGAATTTGCATATTTTGTATCGAGAAGAATATAGCAATATGTTTATTGAGAAAACGGTTCCTCAAATTGGAGAAAAACTCGAACAAGTACAAAGGCGTTATGAGGAAATTAAGCAGGAAATCGAAAAATGTCAAAAAGACAAAGAGATGAATTTTTTGAAATTACAATCGATTGAAAAATTAAGCAATTTGAATGTCGAAATGGAGAAATTGTATCATTTAAAATATATTAAATTTCGATATCGGAAATATTGCCAATGCGGATTTGGAAGAAATTAGGCAAGAATTGGAAAATATGCAAGTGATTGTGTTTGAGATTGAAAAACAAGAAGATATTACTTGGATTGTGTATTTGACGACAGAAGAATTTGTGCAAAATGTAGATGTGTTTTTTAATATGCAGAATTTTGAGCGTGTGTGGCTGGATGAAAATTTGTCAGGCAAGCCAAAAGAATATATGGAGCGTTTGTACAAAAGTATCAGTGATAAAAGTGGAGAGATTTTGGATTTACAAAAGGATATGGAAAATTTAAGCGAAAATGGTAGACACATTTTACTATCTTGTTTTCGCCAACTTCAAACCTATCATAAAATCAATCAAATCAAAAAATACATTATGCACGATTCGAAAAATACGTTTTATTTGGTGGCTTGGGTACCAGAGACAGAGTTAGAGGCAATTGTGAATAAGCTAGATACTTGTCAAAATATTGATTATAGAATGGAAGAAAAATGGTCGAGTAAAAGTCCAACCAAACTGAAAAATAATCGTTTGATTCGACCATTTGAAATGGTTGTCAAAATGTATGGTGTGCCGAACACCAATGAATTAGATCCAACTTGGTTTGTTGCCATGACTGCATTTTTGATGTTTGGCTTTATGTTTGGAGATGTAGGACATGGACTTGTATTTTTGATTTGTGGTGTTTTCTTGCGAAAAAAAAGTCGAGATTTTGGTTCTATTTTAATGGCGCGGTGGACTAGCTTCTACGATTTTCGGCTTTTTGTATGGCAGTATTTTTGGAAAAGAGGATATCATCAAAGCAACACTCATTAGCCCCATGAATAACATTAACACTATGTTGATTTATGGAATTATAGTTGGCTGTTTGTTTATTTTGTTAGCCATGATTTTGAATATTGTCAATGGCATCAAAAACAAAGATTTTAAGCGCGTGTGGCTGGATAGTAACGGCGTGGCAGGATTTGTGCTGTACAGTTTTAGTTTGTTTTTGATAGCATGGTACTTTTGGAAAGGAGAAATGCTGATTTCGACAAATGTGATTATAGCTGTTGTGTGCTTACTTCTGATTTTGATTTTGTTTAATAGTCAGCTGACGAAAATCGTGACTAGAAAAAAGGAAGAGACAAAAGTTCAAATGATTGAGAAAATTTTTGAACTTTTGGAAATGATTTTGTCTTTTGCGAGTAATACGATTTCATTTTTGAGACTAGCGGCGTTTGCAATTAATCATGTGGGCTTGTGTATGGCGATTTATTTGTTAGCAGACATGACAAGTGGGGCTGGAAATCTTGCGATTGCGATTTTGGGAAATGTGATTGTGCTTGTTTTAGAAGGATTAATTGTTGGAATACAAATTTTGAGATTAGAGTATTATGAGCTATTTAGTCGATTTTATCATGGAGATGGCGTGGAATATCAATCCATAAAAACTCAAACAAGTGAATAAGGAGGAAAGAAAAATGTTGAAAAAAATAATAGGTGTATTTGTGATTGTTATGTTAGTAGTAGTTGTTTTGTGGGGTACAAGAATTTATGCGACTACCAATATTGATACAAAAGAAATAAAGGAGGAGCAAGTGACGCAAACTAGTAATGGTGTGCGGATTAATTGCGGCGGCGCTAGCCATTGGACTTTCTGCGATTGGTTCTGGTATTGCGGTTGCAGTGGTGGCTTCTAGCGCAGTAGGAGCGATTAGTGAAAATCCAAGTTTGCTTGGGAAAACGGTAATTTTTGCAGGTTTGGCAGAAGGTATTGCTATTTATGGTTTGATTATCGCTATCATGATTTTGAGTAAAATATGAATCTAGAAATAAATGATATTTATTAATTTTGAAGTGGCTTGTGAGGACCGTTCAGAAATTATCAAAATCTTTGATTTTGTGATAATTTCTAGAATGGGGAGAACGGAAAAATTCATAAATATCAGGTATAAAAAGAGAATAGAAAGGGCAAAAAATGAAAATGTATTGCATTAGTCATGACATGGAAACTGCGGTTGGCTTGAGATTAACAGGAATAGAAACAAAGGTACTAGAGGAAAAGGTAGAAGTAGATGGCGAGATTAATAAAATTCTAAAAGACGAAAAAATAGGGATTTTGATTGTGACCAAACCAATTTATGAAATGTCAAAATCGGTGTTAGAAAACATTCGCCAAAACAAAAAAATGCCACTTGTGGTGTGTTTGTAGAAGGGAAAAATATGGATATTGTGGAAAAAGAGAAAATTTTTGAGGACAGTCTTCAAAAATTGCTTCAAAGGGAAATGTTAGAACTGGAAAAAAATATTAATTCAGAGATTGAGCGCCAAATCAAAGACGAATTAGAAGAATACCAAGCCAAAGAGGAATTGGTTTATCACAAAAAAATGGAAAAATTGGACAAGGAATATCATAAACAAATCAATCAAGAGGAGATGGAAAGCAAGAAGGAAATTTTGGAGGAAAAGAAAAATATTCATAAAAATTTGAAGAAGGAAATCGAAAAAGTTTTGATTGACTTTGTGCAAACTTCTGAATATGAAGCATTTTTGATGGCAAGAATTGGGCAAGTGATTTCTAAAATCCCAGCTACAAATGAAGCTGTTTTGGGAATTACCAAGCAAGATTATGAAAAATATCAGCACCAAATTCAAGAAAGATTTCAGGTTCAAATAAAAATGATTGAAAATCAATACATTGGTGGCTGCATATTAGAAGATAAACAGGCAGGCATGTATATTGATAATACCATACAAAATAGTATCCATGAAAGATTAGAACAAACTTAAAGTGAGGTGAAAATTGTGCAAAAGAAAAAAATTGTGCAAGTCAATAATTCTGTCATTTTAGCAAAAGGCGATGGCGATTTTGCTATGCATGATGTGGTTCGTGTTGGAAATTTGAAATTACTTGGAGAAGTGATTAAAATCCAAAAAGATATCGCAACCATCCAAGTTTATGAAAATACAACTGGCTTAAAAATTGGCGAAGAAGTGCTTGGCGAAGAAACGCCGCTTTCGCTTGTTTTGGGGCCTGGAATGATTGGCAACATTTTTGATGGAATTCAAAGACCTTTGCAAATGCTCAAAAAAACTACTGGAGATTTTATGGAAAGAGGAGTTGATCAGATTGGGATTGACCTAAGCAAAATTTGGCATTTTGTGCCAAGTGTGCAAGTCGGCGACAAAGTGAGATTGAATACAATTGTGGGCGAAGTGCAAGAAACGCAAATTATTACTAATAAAATTATGTGCAGTTTTGATATCGAAGGTAAAATTATTGAAGTTATGCCAGAAGGAGATTATAAGGCAGAGGAAGTTGTGGCAAAAGTACAAACACTAGATGGCGAAATTTTTGAAATTACCATGATTCAAAAATGGCCAGTTCGAATGGGCAGACCATATCGTGAAAGATTACTTGCCAAAGAATTATTACTAACAGGACAAAGAGTGATTGATACATTTTTTCCGATTGCAAAAGGAGGAACAGCAATGCTTCCTGGAGGATTTGGGACAGGCAAAACGATGCTCCAACATCAATTGGCAAAATGGGCAAATAGTGATATTATTGTGTATATTGGTTGTGGAGAAAGAGGCAATGAAATCACAGAAGTGTTGGAGGATTTTCCGAAAATCATGGACCCCAAAACGAAAAAATCGTTAATGGAAAGAACAGTTTTGATTGCCAATACTTCCAATATGCCAGTTGCGGCAAGGGAAGCGTCCATTTATACAGGCATTACCATTGCGGAATATTATCGAGATATGGGCTACCATGTTGCGATTATGGCAGATTCGACGTCGAGGTGGGCGGAAGCACTGCGCGAGATTTCGGGTCGATTGGAAGAAATGCCAGCAGAAGAAGGATTTCCGTCTTATTTGCCGTCAAGGCTTTCAGAGTTTTATGGAAGAGCAGGTGTTGTGAAAAGCTGGAATGGAAAGGTTGGTTCTGTGTCGATTATTGGTGCCGTTTCGCCACAAGGTTCTGATTTTTCGGAACCAGTTACGCAAAACACGAAACGTTTTGTGCATACTTTTTGGGCATTGTCGCGAAATTTGGCATATAGCAGACATTATCCAGCGGTTGACTGGAACATTAGTTATAGTGAATATGTTGGTGAATTGCAAAATTGGTATGAAGAAAATGTAGATATTGATTTTCTGGATTTGAGGCAAGCTATGCTAAAAATTTTAGAAGAGGAAAATAATTTACTCGAAATTGCGAGAGTGATTGGGCAAGATGTTTTGTCAGATAGCAAAAAGCTGATTTTGCAAATTTCCAAAAGTTTTCGAGTTGGCTTTTTGCAACAAAGTGCGATGCATGAAATCGATACCTTTGTTCCTGTCAAAAAGCAATATGAAATGTTGAAGACGATTTTAATGATTTATGAGAAATCGTTAAAATTAATTGAAAAGGGAATTCCGATTTCGGAAATTATGAATACAGGAATTTTAGCAGAATATGAAGAACTCAAGTTTCAAATTAAAAATGACGAACTTGAGAAATTTGAAGAGTATCATGTGTCTGTTAAAAATCGTTTGAAAAAACTGGAGGAAGCGTACAAACCACATATTTAGGAGGAAAAATGAAAATCAAGTATATTGGACTAGATGCTGTCAATCGGTCCGTTGGTTTATATCAAAACACCAGAGGGCTGTTCTTTTGAAGAGCAAGTTATTTTGACACTAAAAAATGGCGAAAAAAGGATTGGAAATGTTATTTATTTAGCTGAAGATATTACGACCATTCAAGTATACGAAGGAACGAATGGAATTAATATTTCGGATGTGAAAACGGAATTTGTAGGGAAACCATTAAAATTAAAATTGGCACCAACGATGTTGCGGAAGAGTATTCAATGGCGTTGGGCAGGCGATTGATGGGCTAGAAGAAATTGAATATCGCGAAGAACGAGACATTCATGCAAAGCCAATCAATCCAGTTTCTCGAAAATATCCTAGAAATTATATTGAAACTGGAATTTCTACTATTGATGGTTTGCTAACCTTGATTCGAGGGCAAAAATTACCAATTTTTTCAGGAAGTGGAATTAATCATAATGAATTAACAGAAAGAATTATTAGGCAAGCCAATATTCAAGATGAAGGAAATTTTGCGATTGTTTTTGGACTGATGGGTGCTGAATATGAAACAGCGCAGTTTTTTCGAAAAAATTTTGAAGAAAATCATGTTTTATCAAAAGTTGTCATGTTTCAAAATTTGTCAAATGATTCTTCCATTGAGTGTTTGCTAACACCGAAAATTGCGCTCACATGTGCCGAATATTTGGCATTTGATTTAGATATGCAGGTGTTAGTTATTTTGACAGACATGACTTCGTATGCAGAATCACTTCGAGAAATTGCGACACTAAAAGAGGAAGTGCCAAGTCGAAAAGGCTATCCAGGATATTTGTATAGCGATTTTGCTTCGATTTATGAAAGGGCAGGCATGATTGAAGGCAAAAGTGGCTCTATCACGCAAATTCCGATTTTGACCATGCCAAATGATGATATTGCACATCCAATTCCAGATACAACAGGCTACATTACAGAAGGGCAAATTGTGCTGAGCAGGGAGTTGTATCAAAGAGGAATTACGCCACCGATTAATATTTTGGATTCGCTTTCGCGTTTAATGAAAGATGGAATTGGAAAAGGCTATACACGAGAAAATCATGTTAGGATTGCGGACCAAATTTTTGCAGCTTATTCCAAAGTACAGGATGCAAGGGCACTTGCAAAAGTTTTAGGGGAGACGGATTTGAGTGAAGAAGATAAAAAATATTTGGAATTTGGCTTGCAATTTGAAGAGAAATTTGTCAGTCAAGGTTTGTATGACAGAAGAACCATGGACCAGACACTTGATTTGGCAGAGAGCTTATTAAAAATTCTGCAATAGGAGGAAAAATGGATACTACCAAATTACCAACGAAAAATAATCTCATGAAAATCAAAACTACGATTAAGCAATCCAAAGAAGGACAAATGCTGTTAGAACAAAAGCGCATGATTTTAAATCGTGAATTAGAAAAATATAAGGCAGAAGAGCAAATTCTAGAGCAAAAGGGAGAAACGTTATTGAGCGAGGCATTGCATTATTTGAAAATGGCAAATGTCGAAATTGGGTTGGATGATATGCTTAATATTTCAGAAGGCATCGAAATTGACCAGTCGATTGATATTAAATATAAGACGATTATGGGAGTTGAAATTCCGTCCATTGTGCCAGAGGAGATGCCAATTAATTTGCATTATGGTTTGTATAATACAACGAATTCGGTGGATATGGCAATTTTGAAATTTGCAGAAGTGAAAAAATATATTTTAGAATTGGCTCAAATGCAAAATACGATTATTAGGTTGAAAAAAAGTGTTGAAAAAGTGCAAAGAAGAGCCAATGCGCTAAAGGAAATTATCATTCCAAAGGATGAAAAAACAGCAAAGGAAATTCAGAACATATTAGATGAAACGGAAAAAGAGGAGTTTATTCGTTTAAAAAAACTAAAAAAGAAAAGGTAGAATACAAATGTTAAAAAATAAAAAAATTTATGTGATTCCGATATTTGGCTTTTTGGCGATGATTGTAGTAACAACCATTTTGCTGAAATTTCCAATTTGTAACAATGCTAAAATTAGTATCATTGATGCATTTTTTGAAGCAACTTCCATGATTACAGCAACCGGGAGTACCGTAGTAGATTTTTCAAAGCAATTTACTTTTTTGGGGCAGTTTATTTGTTTATTAGCCATGCAAATTGGTGCAATAGGTTTTATGCTTTTTTTCTCATTGCTTTTTTTGGTAAGCAAAGAAAAAATGAAATTGTCAGATAGCCTTTTTTTAAGTAATGAAATTAGCAGTAGCAATTTTTCTTCAGTCAAGAAAAAAGCAAAACGAATTATTCATTATACATTTGTGATTGAATTTTTTGGTGCGTGGCTGTTGGCATTTCGTTTTGTGCCGATTTATGGAATGGCAAAAGGCTTGTGGATGAGCCTATTTCATTCTGTTTCTGCTTTTTGCAATGTTGGTGCAGATATTATTGGAGCAAGTAGTTTTGCGGGTTTTAGAGACGATGTTTATCTCAATATAGTTTTGATTATTCTGATGTTTTTGGGCTCACTCGGTTATTTTGTTTTGGAGGATTTGACAACTTGGTTTTGCACAGGCAAGAGAAATAAAAGGCACACACAATCTAGAATTATTATAGATATGTCAGTTAGCTTAGTGGTTATTGGAGTTCTTTTGATTAAGATGTTTGATCCACAGCTAACAATTTTAGAAGCGTTGTTTGAAGTGGTAACTGCAAGAAATACAGGGTTTTTTACGATTGACATCAATGGTTTGCATGAAATCAATAAATTATTGGTTAGTATCATTATGTTTATTGGTGGTGGTCCAGGTTCTAATGCAGGCGGAATTCGTGTTGTGGTACTTGCCATTTTGCTACTGACAACAATTGCCAATATACGCGACAGAGATCAAGTGGTGGCATATTATCGTAATATCAACGATAAACTCATCAAAAAGGCAGTTGCTATTTTTATGATAGATGCTTTGATTGTATTTTTAGGTGTGATTGGCATAGCTTTAACAGAGCAACAAAGCGTGTTGGATACCGTATTTTATGTAGTATCGTCATTTACCAATACAGGACTTGCTACATTTGAAATGACCACTTTAACCGATACAGGAAAAATTATATCTATGCTCATCATGTACATTGGAAGAATTGCGCCAATTACATTTGTGTCGCTTTTCACACCAATTGACCACAAAAAGTCTGGTATCAAATATCCAGACATTGATTTAATGTTGTAAAATTAGGAGCCAAAAAATGAAGAAATTAAAAAGTGAAAATCAGATTTTAACGATGTTAGCATTTTTGAGTTTATCCATGGGGCTTTGGGAAAACTTTAGGCAATTATGGCTAGAAGACAATGGCTTCTCCGCATTGCAGATTAGTCAAATAACGAGCCTTGGAACATTAATCAGCGTTTTAGGAATTTTATTTGTGTCGCGAAAAGTCACATTAAATAAATTGAAAGGATTTATGTCATTTACCATTGTTGTAAAATTTTTTAATTTATTGCTATTGTATTTTCTAAATCATAGCCAATGGATGTTCTTGATGAGAACATTGATTGCAGTTGATATTACAACTTCGTATTTAATTGTGACAAGTGTGTATCCGCTGATTACAATATTTGTCAAAAACAATACGATTTACAGCAAAAGAAAATTGACAGAATATTTATTTCGTGATGTTGGAATTTTAGTGGGTGGATTTTTCATTGGTAAAACAGTTTTCGGAGTTTTAGTAAATTATAATATATGTTTGTATATTTCGATTTTGTTTTTGGCATTAGCCATGTTTGCTATATTTAACATAAAAGTTTGCGCCCATCAGCAGGATACGAAAACTTCAGAAATACCAATTTTGAAATATGTCAGACGAAATGAAATTTTGAAAATCTATTGTGTTTACATTTTTGTAAGTTCGGTTGCCATGGCAACTGGACTTGGTTTGAAAATGTTGACCTTAACCAATTATTTTCAGTTTTCAGAAGGAATTGCAACCAATTATTTAGTAATTGTAGGTTTAATTTGTGATTTAATAGGAATTTTGGCACTGAAATATCTAACGCCAAAAAACGACTACATAACCATTACCATCAAATTTGGGATTCGATTTTTCTTATATACGTTGGCATTTGTGACAGATAATTTATTTGTCACTATGATTGCGATAACGTGGTCCATTTTAATTGGAGCTGCTTATGAAAACATTTGTGATGGCTATTATATTAATAGTGTGGATGCTGAACATCAACTTTCTTTTACGAATTTTAGATATATTATCAAGTACATAGGAGAAGCGATTGGGATTTTTTTCTGTGGGTTGATGTATGAAAAAGGATTAAAATATATGTTTGGTTTGTCTGCGTTTTTTATGATTTTTCAAATTACCCTTGCTTATCAGTTAATTTACAAAAGAAAACAGGCGCCAAAAAATGTATTCCAAAAAATTCAGAAATATAATGATAAGAAAAAACATCAGTTAATCTGATGTTTTTTTGTAATATTATGTGAAAAATGTTGACATTATTCGCAAAATAGTATAATATATAAATATACGACATATTATTCGTTAAAACGAACAATATAAAAAAAGGGGGGGAGAGATAAAATGTCTTATATGAGTATTAAAGAAGTTTCTAAGAAATGGGGAATTTCGGAAAGAAGAATTATGCGATTGTGCCAAGAAAATAGAATTGATGGCGCAATTAAAAACGGAAGAGTTTGGGGGATTCCAGAAGAAACAAAAAAGCCATTGGATAAAAGAAGCAAAACATCAAGTTATGTGAATGTTGCAAGAAGAGTGATGGTAGCAAATTTGAATACAGAAATTGGCTATAGTTTGCTTCCATTGCTAGAAAAAGAAGGCTATATTGTAGAGGGAATTTGTGCAGAAAAATCGAAAATAGATATGGAAAAATTGAGAAATGTCAAGATTTTGAAAACGGATTTTGAAAATCGAATTTCCTTAGAAAAAGAATTGAAAAAAACAAGCCAATATTATGATGGATTGATTTTTATTGATACAGATAAAACAAGTGAAACATTTATTAAAAATAAAGAGTGGCTAGTTATTCAATTTGTGCACAAAATGAATGTAGAATCAAGTATTGTATTTGTAAACAATCGGGCAAAATGCCAAAGCCAAGTTAGAAACGAAACTTGCTCAAAAGACAAAAATAAGAAATGGAGTTAGGATGAATGCATTGAATTTAGATATTTCAGAGGGATACAAAATAGTGCTAAATTTTGAGCAAATGGCAAAAGATGTTTTGGCTTTGCTGACAGGTTTTAAGAACATGACAGGTATGGCACTTGCAACAGATGGTGGTTCTTTGATTTTTGATAAAAAGGGAAGAACGGAAAATTTGGAAACAGGAATTTTTTACCGAGCGATTGATTTTTACTTTAAAAAGTTGAACCAAAATTCTCATTTGTGGTGTGCGTCTACAATGTTAGAGGACGAGTGGACAGAAGAACCGCTTGAGATGAACTTTAGAGTGAGTAATTTGGAGGCGGCAAATCGTGGGGCGAAGATAGAAAGAATTTTTATTTTTCGCAAAAGTGAATTGAAAAAGTTTCAACAGAATAAAACATTGCAAATTTATATGCAGAGTAAAATCAAGACACTGTTTGTGGATTATCATGAAATTTTGGAGAAGGAACCCAATCTAATCAAAATTGTAGGAAATGGTTGGGATGGAATTGACCAAGATACGCTGATTGTGGATTTGCCGGAGGAAAGCAAACAGAGGGGCTATGTTAGTATCAATCCCAAAGAAGTAAAAAAGGCATATGAATGCTTTCAAAGGTTGAAAACATATGCGCAAGATTTGAAGGAGGTTTTGAAATGAATTGGGGAATAGAGTATATCTTATCGCAAGTTTTTACGATTATCATGTATGTGTTAATGGCGATTACGTATTATATGAAAAATCGAAAAGCGATTTTAATGGTTAGTTTTGCTTCACTGATTGCAAATGTGATTGCCTATATTTTGCTGAATGCTTGGTCTGGTTTGGCGATGTGCATTGTAGCAATGCTACGAAATATCATTTTTTTGGTAGATGAAAAACGAAACGGAAAACGAAATGAAATTAGCAAGAAAGACATTGTAATTTTAGTTGTTTTGTATGTAATATCAGGCATATCAGCAATTTTTACATACGAAGGTTTCTTCAGTTTATTATCTGTTTTTGCAACCATGCTTTATACGTATTCTGTTTGGCAAAAGAAAACAGAAGTATATAAGTTTTGTGGAATTCCAGTTGGTATTTTGTGGATTTTATATAATTGCTATGTGAAATCAATTTTTGGTGTGATTTTGGAAATGGTTTTATTGGTAAATTCAATCATAGGATATCAGTTGGAAAAAAGAAGAAGAAATGCTTGACAAAATAGATAGAAGAGGATATAATATAAATGTAAAGGATAAATTTAATTTAAACATAGCGAGTCTATAAAAATGCAGGTAGCTGTAACTACCTGCGTTTTTTACTTTGTTTTTTCTGATAGTAAAATGTAAAATAAAAATAATTGCGAAAAATATTGTAATTTGTAAAGTTTTATAATATAATAAAAAAAATTGTATTGTAGGAGAGAAGCGATGAAAGCAATTGATATTAGAAACAAATATTTGAAATTTTTTGAAAAGCATGGACATAGAATTATTCCGTCAGCACCAGTCATTCCTGAAAATGACCCATCAGTTTTATTTACGACAGCTGGCATGCATCCGCTTGTGCCATATCTTTTGGGCGAAAAGCATCCAGCAGGGACACGTTTGACAGATTATCAAAAATGTATTCGTACAGTGGATATTGACGAAGTGGGCGATAATCGTCATTTGACGTATTTTGAAATGCTGGGAAATTGGTCATTGGGAGATTATTTTAAAGAAGAATCCATTAGCATGAGTTATGATTTTTTAACAAAGGAATTGAACATTCCAGCTGAGAAATTGTCAGTTACGTGTTTTGCTGGGGACGAAGATGCGCCACGTGATGAAGTGTCTTATGAATGCTGGAAAAAAGCAGGCATTCCAGAAGAGAGAATTTACTTTTTTGGAAAAGACGATAATTGGTGGATTGCAGGAGAAGAAGGTCCTTGTGGTCCAGACACAGAAATGTTTTATGATACAGGTAAGCCAAAATGTTCAGCGGATTGTAATCCAGCTTGTGGTTGTGGGAAATATGTCGAAATTTGGAACAATGTTTTTATGGAATATTGCAAAACAAAGGACGGAAGATATACGAAATTGCAGCAAAAAAATGTCGATACAGGACTTGGTTTGGAAAGAATGGCTATGTTACTACAAGGAAAAGAAACGCCATTTGAAATCGAGCTTTTTGCGCCAGTGATGCAAAAATTGGAAGAATGGCAAAATCAAGATTTCATCCAAAGTAGAAGAATTGTAGCAGAGCATTTGCGCTCAAGTATGATGATTATCAACGATGGCGGGCGTCCAAGTAATGTGGATCGAGGTTATGTTTTGCGTAGGCTACTTCGCCGAATGACGCGTCATTTGAATAAGTTAGAAATCGATTTGGCGAAATTACCTGAAATGATTGATGTGGCGATTGAGGCTTTGCAAGAAATGTACCCAGAATTAGCGAAAAACCGCGAATTCATTCAATCAGTCATTATTGAGGAAAAAAATAAATTTATGAAAACACTTGAAAAAGGCGAGAAAGAATTTGAGAAAATCGTGGCAAAATTGAAAAAGGAAAATCAGACAAAAATTGATGCCAAAACCATTTTTAATTTGTATGAAACCTATGGTTTTCCACCAGAAATGACGGGTGAATTGGCAGCTGAGGCAGGCTTAGAAGTGGATAGCCAAGGCTTTGATGCCTTATTTAAGGAACATCAAGAAAAGTCAAGATTGGGAAGTGAGGCAAAATTTAAAGGCGGACTTGCTGCAACAGGGGAGACGGAAATTCAGTATCATACGGCGACCCATTTGTTAAATGCAGCTTTGAAAGTGGTTTTAGGGGAGCATGTACACCAAAAAGGAAGTAATATTACGGCAGAGAGAATGCGATTTGATTTTGCGCATCCTGCGAAAATGACGGAGGAAGAAAAGCAAAAAGTAGAAAATATGGTAAATGATTGGATTGCGGCAGGGCTTGAGGTTACAGTGCAAGAAATGCCAAAAGAAGAGGCTTTGAAAACAGGTGCAGAATGTATGTTTATTGAGAAATATCCGGAAATTGTGACGGTTTATTCGATTGGCGATGTGTCAAAAGAATTGTGTGGTGGTCCACATGTGAAAAATACGAAGGAATTAGGGCATTTCAAAATCAAGAAAGAAGAGGCGTCATCAAGTGGTGTAAGAAGAATTAAGGCGATTTTGGAATAAAATCGAGTTGACAGAAAAAATAAAACTTTTTTGTCCAAATCAGTTTGCAAAAAAGAAAAAGATATGTTATAATATAATTGAGAGGATTAGACTGATAAAAAGGAGAAAAAGTATGTTTAATAGTAAATATAGTAAAATTTTAACAGGAATTTTAGTTGTTGTTATTATTGCGATTATCGCGATTATCGCTTATTTTGTGCATGATATTTATTTTGTAAAAGCAAAAAATAAGGATTTGAAGGATCAAACGGAGAGTTTTGGAACATCGATTCGAAAAAATGAAAAAGATAACACAGTCGAAGGAAATTACACGAACCCAGTGGATACCATGACTTCTTTAGATAGAGAAGACCAAGTCTCAGATGGAAAGCAGTATATGGAAGGTTACGAGATTAAGGGAACGATTTCGATTCCGAAAACAGGTTTGGAGTGTCCTGTTTTGGAAAAAGTAACTAAAAAATCGTTGGAAACTTCTGTGGCTATTTTGTACGGTGTTGGTTTAAATCAACCAGGTAATACAGTGATTGTTGGGCATAATTACCGTAATGGATTATTTTTCTCAGATAACAAAAAATTAGCCAATGGCGATATTGTGAAAATTACAGACCAAGAAGGAACAACAGTTACGTATTCGATTTATGATATGTTTGAAACAACACCAAGTGATGCCGATTATATGGCAAGAGATACAGAAGGTGCAAAGGAAATTTCACTTTCGACTTGTACAGATGATTCAAGTGCGAGATTAGTAATTTTGGCAAAAGAGCAATAGAAGTAAAAATAGTGGCGGGCTTTTTAAGCTCGCTTTTTTGCGTATAAAATATTTTTGAAAAACTACTTGTAATATTGTTTTAAAATGTATATAATAAGAAGGAAATCAAATGGGTAGGAGGAGAAAATATGAAAAAAGTTGCAATACTTACCAATGGTGGAGATGCACCGGGATTAAATGCGGTCATAAGAGCCATTGTAAAAACGGCTGAAACACACGGAATAGAGTGTTATGGATATATCGAAGGGTATAAAGGACTTTTGAATAATGATTATGTGAGACTTGACCCAAATGGGAACGCATCAGGAATTTTGGACAAGGGTGGCACGATTATTGGAACTTCGAATAATACAAATGTGTTCAACTATAAAGTGGTAAAAGAAGATGGAAGTGTGGAATATCAAGATTTGTCAGACAAATGTGTGGAAAACGTGAGAAATGCAGGTTTTGAGTGCATTTTTACTTTGGGTGGAGATGGCACACAAAAGTCGAGCCGAGATTTTTGTTTAAAAGGTGTAAATTGTATTGGCGTTCCAAAAACAATTGATAATGATGTGGTTTCTACAGAAACAACGTTTGGCTATAATACTGCGGTAAATGTTGCAATGGAGGCGCTAGATAGACTTCACACAACAGCGAATTCGCATCATCGTGTTTTAACTTTGGAAGTGATGGGAAGGTATGCAGGTTGGATTGCATTGGAGTCAGCTGTTGCAGGTGGTGCAGATGTTGCCTTAATTCCCGAAATTCCATATGATATTAATAAAGTGGTTGAGAAGATTAATAAAAGAAGACAAGCTGGCAAGAATTTTAGTATTGTGGTTGTGTCAGAGGGCGCAAAACCAAAAGGCGGACAAATTAGCATTAAAAGAATGCTTGATGATGGAGCAGGTTTGGATAATATTCGTTTAGGTGGCGCAGGGGAACTTGTGGCAGAACAAATCGAAAAGTTGACTGGAATGACAACCAGAAATACAGTTTTGGGTTATGTGCAAAGAGGAGGAACGCCGACTTCATTTGATCGAGTTTTGTCAACACGTTATGGTGTGAAAGCGATGGAACTTGCCATGCAAGGGATTTTTAAGGTGCTTGTTACTTATAAAGGTGGCGAAATGGGTTATGTTGATTTGGACGAAGTGGTTGGAAAAGATACAGAAGTGGGTGCGGCTTCGAGCAAAAATCGTACCATTCCATTAGACCATGATTTGATAAAAGTGGCAAGAGAACTTGGCATGAGTTTGGGAGATTAGAAAAAATGAAATTAAAAAGTGCCGAAAATCTGTTTAACAGGAATTCGGCACTTTTTTGTTGTTTGATTTACTGTACTACTGTGCGAAATCAGGCAGCTCTGAGAAATATTCTAATTCTCCATTTAAAGCATTGTATAAAACATATTTATCAATGGAATAATTTCCAAAAAAGCTGTCCTTCTTGGCAAGAGCATACTTGAAGTAAGGTATGTTCTCGTCATCTGCAGTCATTCCTAAGAAGATTGAGTTCTGAAATAGAAAATTCCCAAGAGTTGCATTCCGTGGTATCAAATCATCATAGGCAATATTGGTATAGCCTAAAAGTTCATTCTTAGTAATGATTGCTATTTCACTAAAAGTGCCTGAACAAATAATTTGTTTTCCATTTGACGAATAAAGGTCTTTCCAGCTGATGTCATTAAGTACTTCTTTATTGTTTGAAACCAAAGTTGGCTGTGACATATCTATGATGGTTGTAGTCATATTGGGAAATTCGAAATTTTTGGCTGTTTCTATTTTCTTGTCAGGAATAATTTTTTGCAGATTTTTCTGGTCTTGCTGAAACAACCATAGACAAGCGAGTAATAAACAGGTCAAAATAGATATGCGTTTTTTATTGAAGCACTTACAAACAAAGTATGTCATAAATAACAGAAAAATAAACAAGCTTACTGTTATTATAGAAAAGAGAGATGGGACCTTTAAAAATGCAATTGCCAGAACATATCCTCCATATGTCATAAAAGGCATTAGAAAAAATATTTTAGTTCCAGTTGCATTTTGTGTGATGTTTTTCCAAAAAACTCTCTGTATCACGTGAAAAGAAATGATAGTAAAGAGAATTCCAGAAAGGTGTAGTACTAACATAATAATTCCTCCTTTTAATGATAAGTTTACAGTTGCTAAAAAATTGATGTGTTACTAAAACCAATTAAGATAGGAGAAAGTAGCTTCCTATACTAATTAGTATAAAAAAGAAATAAAAATATATTACGTAAACAATTATATCACTAGAAGTAGCGAAAGTCAAGAAATTTCGCAAAAAACACTTGATTTTTCTGAAATTTATGATATAATAAAAAAACTATTGTGTAAATTAAAGAAATTTTGGAGGAATTAAAATGAGTGTTAAAGTTGAAAAGACAGATAACAAAAATGAACTAAAACTAGAATTTACAGTGGATAGCAAAGTTTTTGAAGAAGGCATGAAAACCGTTTACAAAAAAAATGTAAAATATTTTAGTATACCAGGTTTTAGAAAAGGCAAAGTTCCGATGAATATGGTCGAAAAATATTATGGAGCTCAAATTTTTTACGAAGATGCTTTTAACGAAATTGTGCCTGAAATCTATGATAATGCGATTAAGGAAGAGAAAATAGAAGCCGTTAGCCGTCCTGAAATTGATATTACTCAAATGGAAAAAGGCAAAGACTTGATGTTTACTGCATTGGTTCAAACCAAGCCAGAAGTAAAACTTGGAAAATATAAAGGAATTGCGTTAGAAAAAAACAAGTATGAAGTAACTGATAAAGAAGTCGAAGAAGAAGTAAATCGCATGGCTGACAAGAATTCAAGAATGGTAACTGTGAAGAACAGAGCGGCAAAATTAGAAGATACGGTGGTAATTGATTTTTGCGGCTTTGTAGATGGAAAAGAGTTTGAAGGCGGAAAAGCAGAAAATCATGAGTTAAAATTAGGAAGCAATACGTTTATTCCAGGCTTTGAGGACCAAGTTGTTGGCATGAAAGCTGAGGAAGAAAAAGATATTAACGTAAAATTTCCAGAGGAATATTTTTCCAAAGATTTGGCTGGAAAAGATGCGGTATTTAAGGTAAAAGTTCATGAAATCAAAGAAAAAGAGTTGCCTAAATTGGATGATGAGTTTGCAAAAGATGTCAGCGAATTTGATACCTTAAAAGAATTGAAAGCAGATTTGAAAAAGAAAAAAGAAGAAGCAAATGAGGCTCGTTCGAAGAGCGAATTGCAAGAAGCAGCTGTCAAAGCGGTAAGTGAAGATTCTGAAGTAGACATTCCATCAGGTATGATTGAAATGGAAGTCGATAATATGGCACAAGATATGGATAATCGTTTGGCTTATCAAGGCATCAAATTAGAGCAATATTTACAAATGATTGGTAAGACAATGGCAGAATATAAAAAAGAAAGCGAAGAGCCAGCTAAAGAAACAATCAAAATGAGATTAGTCATTGAGGCTGTGTCAAGGGATGCCAAAATTGAAGCAGAAGAAAAAGAGATAGAAGAAAAAATCAAAGAATTGGCAACTGCTTATGGTAGAAAAGAAGAAGAATTAATGGCAAATGAAGAATTGAAGAAAAATATTGAAAGCAGCATAAAATCAGAAAAAACAATTGATTATATTATCGAAAATGCCAAAGTCAAAGAAGTTGCACCAAAAGTGGCGGAGCCAGAGAACAAAAAAGATAAGGAAGAGAAAAAAGAAGAAAAGAAAACAACGAAAAAGGCGACTACCAAAAAGTCAACGAAAAAAGAAGAAGAATAAAAAGAAAAAGAAGATTTCAAAATATGTCGAAATCTTCTTTTTTTTCGACATAACTTCTCAAAATTCTCCGCAGGAAAAAAGAAGACAAGTAGCGAATATTAAACTAACAAAAGAGAAGGAGGGATAGATTTGAATGTAAAGCATTTTATGGAGGACAGGTTATTAGTTTTTGAAATAACCGAAGATTTGGACCACCACAGTTCAGAAATTATTAGAAGGAGGGCAGATTATGAAATTCAAAGATTTATGCCTAAAAGAGTTGTATTTGATTTTAATCGCGTTGTATTTATGGATAGTGCCGGTATTGGACTCGTGATTGGGCGCTACAAAAGCGTGACAGCATTGGGAGGGACGTTTGAGATGACCAATGTGAGTGATAATTTAAGAAGAATTTTTGAGATGGCTGGAATTTTAAAAATAATTCCGATTGTCAATTCGTTAGAAAAAATTAGTTAGGAGGAAATATGGAAAAACAAGTAAAAAATGAAATGAAAATTGAGCTTTTGAGCAAATCGGCAAATGAGGCTTTTGCCAGAATTAGCGTGGCAGCGTTTGCGTCGCAGTTGGACCCAACGATTGAGGAGATTGCGGATATTAAAACTTCAGTTTCAGAGGCGGTTACAAATGCCATTATCCATGGTTATAACAATGCAGAAGGGATTATTAAAATTAAGGCAAAATTGTATGAAGACGAAATTGAAATTGAAGTTTCAGATACAGGAAGTGGTATCGAAAATATTGAGGAAGCGCGTGAGCCGCTATATACCACAAAAGGAAATTTGGAACGTTCTGGCATGGGATTTACGATTATGGAAAATTTTATGGATGAGTTGTCCGTAGAGTCAATTGTTGGGCTTGGCACCAAAATTGTGATGACCAAAAAAATCAAAAAAGCGAAGACTACATAGAAGAAAGCATAAGAAATTTTGCAGAGAAAAAATTTCTATTAGATGAAGGAGGCTTGGATGTATGATCAAGATAGAGCGCTTATTGTGAGAGCACAAAAAGGAGACGAGGAAAGTTTAGCCAAATTGATTGAAGAAAATAATGGGTTAATTTGGAGCGTTGTAAGACGATTTTGGTATCGTCAAATTGAGCCAGATGATTTATATCAAATTGCGTGTATTGGTTTTATCAAAGCTGTCAGGCGTTTTGATTTTGATTACAAAGTGGAACTTTCGACCTATGCAGTCAGATATATTTTTGGAGAAATCAAAAAATTTATTCGAGATGATGGCATTATTAAAATCAGTAGGCAAATAAAAGAAGCGGGTTTCCGTGTTAAAATGGAGTCCATTAATCAATATATTTATGAAGACAGCGATTGTGAAAAACAGGAGAGAATGACTTTAGAGAAGAGCAGCAATGAAGAAGAAGTGATTAACAAAGTGTTGATTTCTAGTTTGTTGGAGCATTTAAAGATAAGAGAGAAGGAAATTATAGAATTGCGCTACTTTAAAGAAAAAACGCAAACAGAAGTGGCTGGAATTTTGGGAATTTCGCAGGTGCAAGTTTCCAGAATTGAAAGGCGATTATTGCGAGAATTAAAACAGGAACTTGTACGAGGAGAGGCGATGATTTGAAAAAAATTTTATTATATTTTGTGTTTGTGATTATTTTGATGATTACAATGCCGATTGTTTTTACGGATAATTTTAAGCCAACCGAGGAAACGTCCACCGAGGAGGTGCCAGTGGAATACGAAAAAGCTAATTATGGTGATTTAAGTATCATTAAATTATTGCATCAAGAAACAGGGCAA
Organism: uncultured Clostridium sp.; assembly: GCA_948467875.1. GTDB lineage: Bacteria > Bacillota > Clostridia > TANB77 > CAG-508 > Scatovivens. The sequence continues at coordinate 199,639 of CAOKFZ010000001.1, read as the reverse complement.
GTTGAGGAAGTAGAGTTTGATACGTATTTATATGGTGTCGTATCTGCTGAAATGCCTGCCAGTTACGAATTGGAGGCTTTGCGCGCACAAGCAGTTGTGGCAAGAACGTATACGATTTATAAAATTGTAAATGGCAGTAAACATGAAAATGCCGATATTTGTGACAGTTCGCTTTGTTGCCAAGCTTGGATTTCCAAGGAAAATCGTTTGGCGCGCTGGGAAGAAGGCAAAAGGGAGGAATATTGGAATAAAATTGTGGATTCAGTGGATTCCACAAGTGGTAGATATGTGACGTATCAAGGACAGCCGATTAACGCATTTTTCCACAGCAACAGTGGTGGGATGACAGAATTGCCAGTCAATGTTTGGGGTGGTAGTTATCCGTATTTGCAAGTGGTTGCAACTTCTGGGGAAGAGGCGTATAACGGCTATGCTTCTGAGACAGAAATTTCCAAGGATGAATTAATTCAAAAAATGTTAGAAAAATATCCAAATTTTCAAATCAATTTTGAGGAAATCAATTGTATTCAAATTTTAGATTTAACAGAAAGTGGAAGAGTGAAAACCATGAAAATTGGGAATGTGAGCTTGTCGGGCATCGAAGCAAGAACGATTTTCGGGCTCAAATCAGCCAAATTTGAGTTTGAAATCAGTGGAAATGTCGTGAAATTTAAGGTCATTGGATATGGTCATGGTGTGGGCTTGAGTCAAAATGGCAGTGACGCGCTGGCAAAGCAAGGCATGACCTATCCAGACATTATTCGTTATTATTATAAAGATGTGGAGATTAAATAAATAGGTGTGGTCATTTGTTAGAAAAAATTATAGCAACAGACTTGTTTGTTTGCCCATTTTGTGATACGATAATACAAAGGAAGCGATTTTTTAATGAAGAAAAAAATATTAATCATTGCAAATTGCAAAGCTGGTCGTGGCAAAATGAAAAAACACATTACGAAAATGGTGGAAAAATTGCAAAAATTGGATTACGAAGTGGACGTGAAATATACAAGTTTGGAAAAGAATGCGACCAATATCATTCAAGATTATGAAAAAACTTTTGACAAATTAATTGTTTGTGGCGGTGATGGAACGTTAAATCAAGCCACGCAAGGTTTATGCGAACAAAACAGAAAAGTTCCAGTTGGGTATGTGGCATTGGGGACTACAAATGATTTTTCCAAAAGCCTTGGAATTGTGAGAAACAATCCGCTAGACATTTCTGAGAATATAAAAAAATACGAAGAGAAAGAAGTAGATGTCGGAAAATTCAATCACTTGTTTTTCAATTATGTGGCATCTATTGGCGTGTTTTCTAAGGCTTCGTATAGCACGAAAACAAGCATGAAAAATAAATTTGGACGAATGGCTTATTTGTGTCTGGGCGTGAAGGAACTTTTTTTTCATGAAACATACCACTTGAAACTTTTGACAAAAAGTAATATAATAGAAGACGATTTTATTTATGGGAGTGTTAGTAATTCAAAATATGTCGGCGGATTTGGAATTTTCAAAAACGAAAAAATAGATTTGGCAGATGGCGAATTTGAAGTGATTTTTGTCAAAAAGCCAAAGACTGTTTTCCAAACTTTGAAACTAGCCATTAAAGTGACAACAGGGCATTTGCAGGACAAAGATGTCTATTATTTTAAAACATCGGATTTGAAAATAGAAAGTGAAAAAGAAACAGTGTGGTCCATTGACGGCGAATGCAGCGGAAACGTCAAAAATGTAGAAATCTTAAATTTGCCCAAAAAAATGAATTATCTTATCCCAAAAAGGAGGAAAAATAAATGAAGGAAACGAAAATCGTGCCAATTACGTTATTGACAGGCTATTTGGGCGCTGGAAAAACGACGCTTATCAATTACATTTTAAACAATCAAGAAGGTTACAAAGTTGCTGTTATTGTAAACGATATTGGAGAAGTTAACATTGATAGCGAGTTGATTGCAAAAGGTGGCATAGTGCAAGAGGAAGATGCAAGCCTTGTGCCACTTCAAAATGGCTGCATTTGTTGTACCTTAAAAGTGGATTTGATGCAGCAAATTGTAGACATCATCAAAACGAGAAAGTTTGACTATATTTTGATTGAAGCAAGTGGCGTGTGCGAACCGTTGCCAATTGCACAAACGATAACAGTGCTCTCAGAGCAAACAGAACAATATGGTTTACCGAAAATTTGTCGTTTAGACAATGTGGTAACAGTGGTTGATAGCTTGCGTTTGCGAGACGAATTTGGGTGTGGCGATAGTTTAGTAAAGGAAGACATTGAAGACGAAGATATTGAAAATTTATTAATTCAACAAATCGAGTTTTGTACCAAAATTGTCTTAAATAAAGTGGATGAATTGTCAGAAGAAGAGTTAAACAAAGTCAAAGTAATCATTCGCAAATTGCAGCCAAAAGCAGAAATCATTGAGACAAATTATGGCAAAGTGGAAACCAGCAAAATTTTAAATACCAATGCCTTTGATTTTGAGGAAGCATCCATGTCAGCAGGTTGGATTGAGGAATTAAATCGTGATGACAACGAAGAAGAAGAGGAAGGCGAGACTGAGGAATATGGAATTGGAAGTTTTGTGTATTTTAGAAGGGCGCCTTTTGATAAAGAAAAATTTGATAAATTTGCTGTTAATTTTCCAAACAATATCATTCGCTGCAAAGGTGTGTTTTGGTTTGCGGATGAGCCAGAAACTTCGTATGTTTTTGAGCAATCTGGAAAACAAGTTCAAGCCTATGAGGGAGGACAATGGGTGGCAAGTTTGCCTGAGGAAGAACAAAAAGTAATCATTGCGCAAAACCCAATTATTAAGCAAGATTGGGACGAAACATATGGGGACCGTTTAATTAAATTAGTTTTCATTGGGCAAAATATGGACAAAGAAAAAATTATGGCAGAATTAGACAAATGTTAATTTTAGTTGACAGAATGTAAAGTCTAGTTGACAAAATGCAAGCTAAACCTTACATCAAAAAGGGGTATGTTAAGAAAACGGGCGCAGTATAAAAAAGAAAAAAGGGCTATTGTTTTTTACAGCCCTTTTAATTTTCATTATATTTTTCTAATTCTTTGATTTTGTCACGCAGTTCAGCTGCTTTTTCAAATTCCATATTTTTTGCATATTTTAACATTTCGTCTGTTAATTTTGAAATAATATCTTCAATACTTTCATTTTCATCAATTTCATATTTGCTTTGAATATCTTCTACAATGGTCGCTTTGATGGTGTCTCGCACAGATTTGCGAATGGTTTGTGGGGTAATGCCATGAGCATAATTGTATTCTTCTTGAATTTTACGACGTCTGTTTGTTTCTGTTAAGGCTTTTTCCATGCTTTCTGTTAATTCGTCTGCGTACATAATGACACGACCTTCGGTGTTTCTGGCGGCACGTCCAATGGTTTGAATCAGAGCACGCTCAGAACGTAGAAATCCTTCTTTGTCAGCATCTAAAATAGCGACAAGCGAAACTTCAGGAATATCCAAACCTTCACGCAAAAGATTGATACCAACTAAAACATCAAATTCGCCAATGCGCAAATCGCGAATGATTTCCATACGTTCGAGTGCTTTGGTGTCAGAGTGCATGTATTTGACGCGAAGTCCTGCGCTGATTAAGTAGGCTGTCAAATCTTCTGCCATTTTTTTGGTTAAAGTGGTAACAAGTGTGCGGTCGCCTTTTTCGAGTTGAGTTTGGATTTGTTCAATTAAATCATCGATTTGATTTTCGGTTGGTTTGACTTCAATTTTTGGGTCCAAAAGCCCAGTAGGACGAATGATTTGCTCGACTACGTTTTCTTTGGAATGGTCGTTTTCATAATCTGCGGGTGTGGCGCTAACGAATACGACTTGATGAATGCGTTCCTCGAATTCGCCAAATTTAAGAGGACGATTGTCAAAAGCCGAAGGAAGCCTGAAGCCGTAATTGACAAGGGCTTCTTTGCGGGCGTGGTCGCCATTGTGCATAGCGCGAACTTGCGGAATGGTGGCATGAGATTCGTCGATGAATAACAAAAAATCGTCAGGGAAATAGTCGAATAGCGTGTAAGGAGGGCTCCCAGCTTCGCGCCCGCTAATGTGCCTTGAGTAATTTTCGATGCCTTGGCAAAACCCAGTTTCTTTGAGCATTTCCATGTCAAAATTGGTGCGCTCTTCAATTCTTTGTGCTTCAATTAATTTGTTATTTTCTTTGAAATATTGCACGCGCTCTTCAAGTTCGGCTTCAATGGTGGTAAAAGCGTTGTCCAACTTTTCACGACTGGTAACGTAATGTGAATTTGGAACGATGAGAACATGCTCACGTGTGGCGATTGGTTTTCCAGTTAATGGATTGATTTCAGAGATTTTTTCGATTTCGTCTCCCCAAAATTCGACACGAATCGCGCTTTCTTCTTGGTTGGCTGGATAGATTTCGAGGATGTCACCTTTGGCGCGAAAAGTGCCGCGCTTGAAGTCCATTTCATTTCTGACATATTGAATGTTGACAAGTTTTTTCATGATTTCGTTGCGCGATTTTTTCATGTTGGGGCGAAGGGAAACAATCATATTTTCGTAATCGATTGGGTCGCCCAAGCCGTAAATGCAAGAAACAGAGGCAACGATGATGACATCTTTGCTTTCGAAAAGGGAAGCAGTTGCGGAATGGCGCAATTTTTCGATTTCGTCATTGATGGAAGAGTCCTTTTCGATGTAGGTGTCAGAAGAGGCGATGTAGGCTTCGGGCTGGTAATAGTCGTAGTATGACACAAAATATTCCACGCGATTTTCTGGAAAAAATTCCTTGAATTCGGAATAAAGTTGTCCAGCTAAGGTTTTATTGTGGGCTAAAACGAGTGTTGGTTTTTGCACTTTTTCGATAATATTTGCCATGGTAAAAGTTTTTCCGAGAGCCTGTAACGCCAAGAAGCGTCTGGAATTTCTTGCCTTCTTGAATGCCGTTTGATAAATATTCAATTGCTTTTGGTTGGTCGCCAGTTGGCTTGTAATCTGAATGTAATTTGAACATATTTCCTCCTTGTGACCTAGTAAAATACGAATTGGATCACAAACTTATATTTTCTATACTAGGTAATATTAAACAATAATAAACATTTCACTATATTTTATCATAAATGAGCAGAAAAGACAAGAGATTGAGGAAGTTATAAGAGTTTCGTTTTATTTTGACAGTTTATATGGGGATGTTCTGGTGTTTTTTGTAAAAACTTGACAATTTTATGTAAATGTGATATAATATAATTAGAAGATATTTAGTGACATCATTTTTAGTTGAAAATGAAAAGGGAGGTTAAATTATGGCTAATATGTTAAAACCAGCACGGGAGATTGCTGAAGATTTAATTCATAGGAAAGACAAAGCTTCTTACATCTTTATTCATGGAGTAGGAATAGTCACAAATGTGAATTACGAAAGAATGGATGAGAACGAGTATTGGACTTTTGATATGAGATTAGATAATCAAATATTAATAAAGAGCTATTATTATACAAAAGTAAAACAGGCACAATATTTAAAAGAAGGAGATAATATTGAATTTTTTGGAACGGTTGGTTTGATATGGAATAGAAGGAGAAAGGAAGCTGGTTCTATCAACATTGCTCAATTAAAATTAAGTAATAAGACGAAATGTTTTACAGAAGTCTTAATGTGGGATGCTGCAATTCGATATTTAGGATTTGGCTATGGTAAACAGGTATTTACAGATAAGCATAGTTGTATGGAGAGTTGCTTAATTTCAATTACAGAGGTAGATGAAGAGATGGAGCTTCCAGACAATGAGTGGACCTATGGTTATTTAGTAAAATCTGGTTCAGGAATTTTATTACAGTTGAATAATTTCTAATAATAAGTATTCTTTTAGTATAATAGGGCACAGCTTGGAATTTAACAAATCACAGAAGAGACACAGAAAGGTGTCTCTTTTATGGTAGAATTGTGAAAAATATGTGAATTTTTATTTGTTTTGTTCACTTAATTTTTTGATTACTTTAATGAGCTGAATTTTTTCAGCGGCTTTTACTTTTTCTGCAACGTCGTCTGCTGTGTCAAGTGGCAAAACGTCGATTTTAGTTTGAGAAATAATATTTCCTTCGTCATAGTGATTGTTGACATAGTGCACAGTTGCGCCACTGACTTTTTCATGAGCTGCCACAACTGCTTCATGCACTTTCATGCCATACATACCTTTTCCACAAAATTTTGGAATAAGGGAAGGATGTGTGTTGATAATTGTGTACTTTTCGACTAATTTTGGGCCAATTTTTTTTAAATAACCTGCTAAAACAATCAGGTCAATTGGATATTTAGCAAGTACGTCTTCCAATTCGGCATCGATTTCATGTGTTTTTTTGTTTTGGATAACATAAGTCTCGATACCAGATTTTTTGGCACGTTCTAAAGCAGGGCAATCTGCCGCGTTAGAAACAACTAAATTAATTTTGCAGTTTGTTAATTCCTGCTTATCAATAGCATGAATAATTGCTTGCAAAGTGGTGCCTCCACCGGAGGCAAAAACAACTAAATGATACATAATTTTTTCCTTATTTTTCAAATTTTTTTCCAGTGATTAATTCATAAGCCTCGATGTATTTTTGTGAGGTAGTATCAATCACGTCTTGTGGAATTGGTTCTCTGTTTTCAGGTTGGTAGCCAGTTGATTTGATCCAATCTCTCAAGTATTGCTTATCAAAACTTTTTTGAGATTGCCCAATTTTGTAATCTGAAGCAGGCCAAAATCGACTTGAATCAGGTGTAAAAACTTCGTCAGCTAAGATTAATTCGCCATTTTCGTCTAAGCCAAATTCAAATTTTGTGTCTGCGATGATAACGCCTTTAGTAGCGGCGTATTCAGCGCATTTGTTGTAAATCTCAAGAGATTTTGTGCGTAATTTTTCGGCTAATTCTAAGCCAATGATTTCAGTGGCTTGTTCAAAAGAAATATTTTCGTCATGGTCGCCGACAGCGGCTTTGGTGGAAGGTGTAAAAATTGCTTCTGGCAATTTTTGAGATTCTTGTAAACCATCAGGCAATTTTATTCCACAAACGGTGCCATTTGCTTGATAACTTTTCCAACCAGAACCTGTGATGTAGCCTCTGACAATACATTCAATGGGAAGCATGTTTAGCTTTTTGACAAGCATACATCTGCCATCATTTTCGGGTCTTTGGAATTCTTCTGGAAAATCGGTTAGTCTTGTTGATAAAATGTGATTTGGAATAATGTCTTTTACAAAATCAAACCAAAATCGAGAAATTTGTGTCAAAATTTTTCCTTTGTTTGGAACAAGAGTAGGCAAGATATAGTCAAAAGCAGAAATTCGGTCAGTTGTCATAAGTAATAATTTGTCTCCATCAATTTCATAAATTTCGCGGACTTTTCCACTACTTAATTTTTTTATCATATTTTTCTTCCTTTCAAAATTTTACATGTTTTTTATATATTCTTCGTAGCCAAGGGTTTGCAATTTTTGGTCTTTAGCGATGACGCCTTCTTTTAAAGATGCTTTGTAATCAATCATTTTTTGGCGAATGGTTTCGTCTGAAATGCCCAAGATTGTGGCAGCTAAAATGGCGGCATTTTTGGCACCATTAATTGCGACTGTGGCAACTGGAATTCCAGAAGGCATTTGCACAATGGAGTAAAGCGAATCAACGCCGCTTAAGGTTTTGGTATAAATGGGAACACCAATGACTGGAATTGGGATTTGGGCGGCAATGACACCCGGCAAATGCGCAGCGCCACCAGCGCCACCAATGACAACTTTTACGTTTTTGTTTTTTAATTCTTCTACATATTCTGCCGCTTTTTCAGGGGTTCTGTGGACAGATAAAATTTTCATTTCGTAAGAAATATTCATATCTTCTAGAAATTTAGCAGCGTCTTTCATAATGGGTAAATCGGAATCACTTCCCATAATAATGGCAACATCAATATTTTTCATAGTTAAAACCTCCTATTTTTCAAAATTATATCGTATTTTGGCAAATTTTGCAAGATTTTTATGAAAAGTTTTTTGGATTGTAAATTTGTAAAAAACTATTGAAATTTTTTGAATTTTAAGGTATAATAAAAAACAATATAAAAAAGGAGAAAGCTAATGCCATTTTTTGATGATTTAAAAAGAAGAGCGAAATTGGACAAAAAAACGATTGTTTTACCAGAAGCCATGGACATTAGAATTTTGAAAGCAACAGAGATTATTTTAGCAGAAGATTTAGCGCATATTGTTTTATTGGGAAATCAGGATGAGATCGAAAAAAAAGCGCAGAAGGAAAAAATTGATATTTCAGGGGCACGAATAATCAATCCGAAAATGTCAGAGAAGGCAGAATTTTATGCGCAGCGTTTAGCGCAAATTGACCAAACGGTAACAAGGGAAGAAGCGCAAGAGTTAATCCAAAATCCAGTTTATTTTGGTATGATGATGGTTAAATTGGGAGACAGCGATGGCTATGTTTCAGGTGCCATGAATACCACAAAGGATATTTTGAAAACGGCAATGCGTATTTTTGAAAAAGCGGGAACTAAAATTTTATCAACGGTTTTGGTAATGTTGGTGCCAAATGAAGAATATGGAGATAAAGATGGTGTGTATCTGTTTTCGGATTGTGCTTTAAATGAAAATCCAGGTTATTTGGCTTTGTCTGAAATTGCGATGACTTCTGCGAAAACTTATGAAAAATTTACTAAGAAAGAAGCCAAGGTGGCAATGCTTTCGTATTCGACGTTTGGAAGTGCGAAATCAAAATCGGTTGATAAAGTTGTCAAAGCGGCGGAAAGAGTAAAACATAAAATGCCAGATTTGAAAATAGATGGAGAAATTCAATTGGATGCTGCCATTGTGCCAGAAATAGCAGAGTCTAAGGCGCCTTGTTCAAGCCTAAAAGGAGAGGCAAATGTGCTAATTTTTCCAGATATTAATGCAGGGAATATTGGGTGTAAATTGGTGGAAAGATTAGCTAATGCGCAGATGTTTGGACCGATTTGCCAAGGCTTGGAAAAGCCAATTAATGATTTGTCGAGGGGAAGTTCAGTGGAAGGAATTGTTGGCACAATTTTGATAACTGTTATTCAATCTCAAAAATAAGGAGTTTATATGGAGTTAAATAAAGAAAATACAAAAAAAATAATAAAAATTATTACATATGCGTTAGTGCTGTTTTTCATTTTGCAAAATTTTGGAATTGTCAAAAATATGTTTTTTAATTTGGTAAATATTTTATCGCCATTTTTGTTTGGTGTTGGGATTGCATTTATTTTGAATATTCCCATGAGTATTTTTGAGCGAAAATTTTTGAAAGTCAAAAAGGCAAAAGATAAAAATGCAAAACCAAGTCATTTGAAAAGACCAATTTCGATTGTGATTTCTTTGATTTTGATTATTCTAATCATTGGCTTGATTATCAAGTTGGTTATTCCGCAATTAATTAGTGTAATTGTGATGTTTGCAGGAAATCTTCCAGAACTTGCTTACAATATAAAAGAGGGTGCTATGGAACTAACGGAGCAATATCCAGGAATTCGTGATCAAATTAGTAGTATTGAAATTAATTGGGACCAAATTATTAATGAGCTTATGAATTTTGTCAAAAATTTTGCAGGAAGTGTTGTGACATCTTCGATCGGTTTTGTGGTTTCGGTAATTGGTGGAATTTTTGATAGCATTGTTGCGATTGTTTTTGCCGTGTATATTTTAATGAGTAAAGAGAAGTTATCAGACCAAGTAAAGAAATTAATTCGAGCGTATTTTCCAGAGAAAAAGGCAGAGCGTTTATTAGAAATATGCCATTTATCAAAAATTACGTTTAGTAATTTTATCGGAGGACAGTGCATTGAGGCAGTGATTTTGGGAAGTTTGTGCTTTTTAGGAATGTTATTGCTAAGATTGCCCTATGCGGCAACGATTTCTGTTTTTGTTGGAGTAACAGCGCTAATTCCAATTGTCGGTGCATTTATTGGAATTATTTTGGGGGCGATTTTGATTTTATCTGTTTCACCAGTAAAATCGCTAATATTCATTGCTTTCTTGCTCATTTTGCAACAAATCGAAAGCAATGCCATTTATCCAAAAGTGGTTGGAAATTCTGTTGGACTTCCAGGTATGTGGGTGTTAGTTGCTGTGATTGTAGGTGGAGGATTAGGTGGAATGCTAGGATTATTGCTTGGTTTGCCATGTGTTTCTGTGCTGTATTCAATTTTAAGAAAGGATGTTTATGAACGCTTAAAAATGAAACAAATATAATTTTTACGAAAAATATTTACATAAATAGAAAAATATGGTAAAATAAAAGTACAACTATAAATCTGAAAAAGCAGGAGGAAAAAGACATGTCTGAAAAAGAAGAGATATATCGTGGGGCAGAGGGGGTTGTTTATCGAAAGAAAGGTTATGTTGAACCTAAAAAAAGAGAAAGTAACATTGATACAACACAGGAAAAGCCCAAAACGCGGATAATCTTCTGGGTGGCATAAAGAAGAAAAGCGGAGCCAAGAAATTTCAGGCTCCGTTTTTCTTGCCAAAATTTTATTTTTCCGTTATAATATAAAAATGGGGGAAATGAAAATGGATTTGAAAAAGCAAGTTCAGTTTATCAAAGGTGTTGGACCAACTAGAGTAAAACTTTTAAATAAATTAGGAATTGATACTTTAGAAGATTTGATTACCTATTATCCGCGAGAGTATGAAGATAGAAGTAAACCGAAGACGATTGACCAAGTCCAAGATGGCGAAGAAGTTTTGATTTCTGCATATCCAGTTGGGCGAATGAGTGAGGTTCGCATTCGTGGAAACCTTACGCTTTGCAAATTAATGGTTAGGGACGAAACAGGAAGTTGCCAAGTTACTTGGTATAATCAACCTTATTTAAAAAATGTATTTTCGCCAAATAAGCGTTATAAATTTTATGGAAAAGCTAAAGGCAAATATGGCAAAATCGAAATGCAGTCTCCGGTGTATGAAGAGGCAGAGAGCAACAAAAATACAGGCAAAATCATTCCAATTTATCCACTCACTTACAGTTTATCGCAAAATACCATTCGTAAAATCATGGAAAATGGCGTAGCAGAGGTAAGCGGAAAATTGCCGGAAACCATGCCACAATATTTCATGCAAAAATACAATTTGTGTGATATTAATACTGCTGTCAAACAAATTCATTTTCCGAATGATTTTGAGCAGTTTAGAATGGCACGAAAAAGGCTAGTTTTTGAGGAATTGCTGTCAATGCAGTTGGCGCTTTTGAGTTTAAAAAGTAAATACGAAGTGCAAAAGCAAGGGATTTCTTTTCCGCAAGAAATTAAAATGTCAGAAATGATTAACCAGTTGCCATTTCAATTGACAAAAGCACAGTTGCGAGTATTAGAAGAAATTGATAGCGATATGGAAAGTTCGAAACCGATGAACCGATTGTTGCAAGGAGACGTTGGTTCTCGGAAAAACGATTGTGGCATTGGTGGCTGCCTATAAAGCAGTCAAATCAGGCTATCAAGCGGTTGTTATGGCGCCGACAGCGATTTTAGCAACGCAGCATTTGGAAACATTTGAGGAAATTTTGCAGGGCACTGGAATTCGATGTGAATTACTAGTCAGTGGTATTTCCAAAAAGAAAAAAGAGGCGATTTTAGAGCGTTTGCAAAAGGGCGAAATTGATATTTTGATTGGGACACATGCAGTTTTAGAAGAAAATGTCGTTTTTGCTAAACTTGGTTTGGTTGTAACAGATGAACAACATCGCTTTGGGGTTCGTCAAAGAAGTACGATTGCTGAAAAAGGAAATAATCCAGATGTTTTAGTTATGACAGCAACGCCAATTCCAAGAACACTTGCACTCATTTTATATGGCGATTTGGATATTTCTATGATTGATGAATTGCCGCCAAATCGTAAAAAAATTGAAACTTATGCGGTTCGAAAAGATATGGAGGCTCGTGTCAACAACTTCATCGCGAAAAATATTGACGAGGGAAGACAATGCTATATTGTGTGCCCATTGGTAGAGGAAAATGAAGAAATTGATGCCAAATCGGTTATGGAATTGGTGGAAGTTTATAAAAACCAAGTTTTTACCAATTATCGTGTGGAATATTTGCATGGGAAAATGCGCCCCAGAGAGAAAGACGAAATTATGGAACGTTTTAAAAATGGCGAAATTGATATTTTGATTTCCACGACTGTGATTGAAGTTGGCGTGAATGTGCCAAATAGTAATATTATGGTTATTGAAAATGCAGAGCGTTTTGGGCTGGCGCAATTGCATCAATTGCGTGGCAGAGTGGGAAGAGGCGAATTTCAGTCTTATTGCATTTTGAAATATCAGGGAAATTCGCATGTGATTCAAGAAAGAATGAAAGTTATTTCAAGTACCAATGATGGCTTTGTGATTTCTGAAAAAGATTTGGAACTACGTGGTTCAGGGGAGTTTTTTGGGACGAAACAACATGGTATTCCAGAGTTTAAAATTGCGAATTTATTTGAAGATATTGAAACTTTAAAACAAATTCAAGCAATTGCGTTGGAAATTATCGAAAAAGACCCACTTTTGGAAAAGCCAGAAAATAAGGAATTTAGGTTATTGGTGGACAAAAATTTTCATGGTAGAATTGAAATTTAAAAAATATCAGAAATTATTAAAAAATGCTTGCAATTTATGGAAAAATATATTAAAATAATAAGAAAGGGTAATGTAAAAAGAGGTTAACAAAAATGAAAAAAAGAAAGTGTTTCAATCAAATAGTAATTGGCAATCATAGAAAAAAAGCTATGATTGATAAAGCATTTCCTTTTTTCTTGAATAGTAATTTTAATAAAACACTAGATTTATGATTTAGTGTTTTATTTTTGCAAAATAAAAGTAGGAGAGGATGAAAAAATGGTTGGATATTTAGTTCTAGAAAATGGCGAAGTTTTTGAAGGCGAAAGATTTGGTGCAATGGCGCTTGATACAGCCTGTGAAGTCGTTTTTAATACAGGAATGGCAGGCTATTTGGAGACATTCACAGATCCTTCTTATGCAGGGCAAGGAATTGTGATGACTTATCCGTTGATTGGGAATTATGGTGTGATTTCAGAGGACTTTGAGTCTGAAAATATTTGGGCAAAGGCAGTTTTTATTCATGAATTGGCTGAATTTGATAGCAATTTTAGAAAAGAAGGCAATTTGAATAAGTTTTTAAGAGATTATAAAATTCCGGGACTTACGAATATCAACACAAGAAAATTGACTAAAATGTTGCGAGAGTCAGGCACAATGAAAGGTTATGTCACTTCTGATATTAGCAATATGCCTGAAATTATGAAAAAAATAAAAGATTATGAAGTAGGGCATGTGGTAAGGCAAGTAACAACCAAGCAAATGATGTCTTACGGAAAATCCAATGAAAAGCAAGTTGTTTTAATAGATTATGGTTTCAAGCATAATATTGTAAATTCTCTTTTGAAAAGAGGAATTGGTGTGACAGTTTGCCCATCGAATACGCCAGCCAATAAAATTTTGCAATTAAAACCAGATGGAATTTTGTTGTCAAATGGACCAGGGGATCCGCAAACTTGCCGAGAAGAAATTGAAGTAATCAAAGATTTGGTAAGAACAGATTTGCCGATTTTTGGGATTTGTTTGGGACATCAATTAATGGCTTTGGCGCATGGTTTTCAGTCAGCTAAATTGAAATATGGGCATCGTGGGCCAAATCATCCTGTGAAAGATTTGAGGACTGGAAAAGTACATATTACTTCTCAAAATCATGGTTATTATATTTTGGATAATAGCGTTAATCCAGAAATTGCAGAAGTTTCACATATCAATTTGAATGACAATACAGTAGAGGGAATTCGTTATAAAAATAAAAAAATTGCGACTGTACAATTTCACCCAGAGGCATGCCCGGGTCCACAAGATTCATCGTATTTGTTTGATGAATTTGTGGCACAGCTTTAGTTTTTGGAGGGAATGATGCTATCCTTCCCTCCAAACCACCCAACCTGTGAGGGACGCTGTCCCCTCAACCCCTGCGCTTCGGTCAGCGGGACAAATATAAAAATTTATATTAAGAATAAATTTGGAGGAATAAAAATGCCAAGAAATAATGAAATAAAAAAAGTATTAGTGATTGGCTCTGGTCCAATTATTATTGGGCAGGCTGCGGAATTTGATTATGCGGGAACACAAGCATGTCGAGAATTGAAAAAAGAAGGAATTGAAGTGGTTCTGATTAATTCAAACCCAGCTACGATTATGACAGATAAAAATATGGCAGATAAAATTTACATAGAGCCACTGACGGTTACGACTGTAAAAAAAGTGATTGAAAAAGAGCACCCAGATAGTATTTTGCCAAATTTGGGAGGGCAGACTGGTTTAAATCTTGCCATGGAATTAGCAGAATGCGGATTTTTGGCGCAGCACAATGTGCGCCTTTTGGGAACAGGAACAGAAGGCATCAAAAATGCGGAAGATAGGCAAGCCTTTAAAGATATGATGGAATCCATCAATGAGCCATGCATTAGCAGCAAAGTTGTGGAAACTGTGGAAGACGCAGTTGATTTTACCAACCAAATTGGTTTGCCAGTGATTATTCGTCCAGCCTATACGCTAGGTGGCACTGGTGGTGGAATTGCGTATACGATGGAAGAATTAGAAGAAATTGCCAATTCTGGAATTCATATGTCACGCGTGGGGCAAATTTTGGTGGAAAAATGCATTAGTGGCTGGAAAGAAGTGGAATACGAGGTTATGCGTGATAGCGCAGGAAATTGCATCACGATTTGTAATATGGAAAATATTGATCCAGTTGGGGTACATACAGGGGACAGTATCGTAATTGCGCCTTCGCAAACTTTGGCAGATAAAGAATACCAAATGCTTCGAACTTCTGCGATTAAGATTATATCTGCCTTGAAAATTGAAGGTGGTTGCAATGTGCAATTTGCGCTCAATCCAAATAGTTTTGAATATGCCGTTATTGAGGTAAATCCGAGAGTGAGCCGTTCGTCAGCATTGGCATCAAAAGCGACTGGTTATCCGATTGCGAAAGTGGCAACGAAAATTGCACTTGGCTATACATTAGATGAAATTAAAAATGAAGTGACAGGCAAAACATATGCTTGTTTTGAGCCAGTTTTGGATTATGTGGTAGTCAAAATTCCAAAATGGCCGTTTAAGAAATTTTTGACAGCCAATCGAACACTTGGAACGCAAATGAAAGCAACTGGGGAAGTCATGGCGATTGCGCCTAATTTAGAAGCTGGACTGATGAAGGCAATTCGTTCCCTAGAAGAAAATATGGACAGTTTTATGGTGCCAGGATTAGCAAATTTGGAAAAAGAAGAAATTCTAGAAAAACTAAAAGACGTGGATAATGACCGAATTTTTGTGATTGCAGAAGCAATTAGGCGCGAAATTTCGGTGGAAAAAATCCATGAAATCACGACCATTGACCGATTTTTTATTGGTTGTATTTACAAAATTGTTCGTATGGAAAATGAGCTTGCGATTAATGAAATGAACCCCAAAATGTTGCTAAAAGCCAAGAAAATGGGATTTACGGATAAAGTGATTTCGTTCCTAAGTGGTATGTCAGAAGACGAAATTTGGAAAATGCGAGAGGAAAATGGAATTGTTGCTAATTTCAAAATGGTAGATACATGCGCTGCGGAATTTGAGGCGAGAACGCCATATTATTATTCAACTTATGATGAAGAAAATGAGGCAAAGAAAAGCGAAAAAAGAAAAATCATGGTGCTTGGCTCTGGGCCAATTCGCATTGGGCAAGGAATTGAGTTTGATTATTGTAGTGTGCATGGCGTTTGGGCGCTGAAAAAGTTAGGGTTTGAGACAATTATTGTGAATAATAATCCAGAAACAGTGAGTACCGATTTTGATATTGCAGATAAATTGTATTTTGAGCCACTTACGCCAGAAGATGTGAAAAATATTGTTGATACCGAAAAGCCGGAAGGTGCGATTGTACAATTTGGTGGGCAAACAGCGATTAAATTGACGAAAGCATTGTCTGATATGGGGGTGAAAATCATTGGAACAAGTGCGGAAAATATGGATCGTGCTGAGGATAGAAAAGAATTTGACGAAGCGCTGAACAATTGTGGTATTTTGCGTCCAAAGGGAAGCACAATTTATACGGTTGGCGAGGCGAAAGAAGTGGCAAATGCGCTTGGTTATCCAGTTCTTGTTCGACCTTCGTATGTGTTAGGTGGGCAAGGAATGGCGATTGCGTATGATGACAACGAAATTGAAAATTACATCAATGAGATTAATACAGTGGCACAGGAACATCCGATTTTGGTAGATAAATATATGTTGGGAAAAGAGCTGGAAGTAGATGCGATTTGTGATGGTGAAAATGTACTCATTCCGGGAATTATGGAACATTTGGAAAGGGCAGGTGTGCATTCAGGTGACAGTATTTCAGTCTATCCGACGCAGAGTGTGGCTGAGCATCATCAGGCGAAAATTATTGAATATACGGAAAAAATTGCCAAAGAGCTCAAGATTATTGGAATGTTGAATATTCAGTTTATCATTTCAAATGATGAGGTGTATATTATTGAGGTTAATCCGCGTTCAAGTAGGACAGTTCCTTATATTAGCAAGGTAACGAATTTGCCAATGATTGATATTGCAACTCGTGTGATGTTTGGGGAGAAGTTGCGCGATATGGAATATGGTACTGGTGTGTGGAGGCGAAGTGATTATGTTTGTGTGAAAATGCCAATTTTCTCATTTGAGAAAATCAAAAATGCGGATACGAGTCTTGGTCCTGAAATGAAGTCAACAGGCGAAGTTTTGGGAGTAGATAGAGAATTTCATAATGCCATTTTGAAGGCGTTCATTAGCAGTGGAGCCAATGTTTCTAGTCATGGAGCGATTTTGATTACAGTTCGTAACAAAGATAAAGAGGAAATGTTGCCATTGGCGCAGAAGTTTGCGATGAAAGGCTTCGAGATTTTTGCGACATCTGGAACAGCGAATTTCTTGGCATCGCATGGTATTAATAGCACAGCGGTTGAGAAAATTTGGGAAGGAAAAGATAGCATTATTGATTTGATTCAGTCTGGCAGAATTAATTTTGTGATTAATACACCGACAAAAGGAAAAGAGTCAAACCGCGATGGGTTTAAGATTAGGAGAACGGCGGTGGAATGCAAAATTCCATGTTTTACGTCGCTTGATACAGTGAATGCGTTGTATGCGGCGATTGAGAATGAAACGAAAGAGGAATATTTGGAAGTTGTAAATATTGTGGAGATTTAGAAAAATTTGTCTAAGGAGAGAGCTACTTGCCCTCTTTCTAACGCATATTGAAACTGTAACAAGCAGAGCTTTAATAGTTTCAAAACCTTAAACCTCTCCCCGCAAAAGGAACCATCGACTGGTTCCTTTTGAAACCTCCAGTCTGTTGCTTGCAGGAGATAAGTGGCTCTGCTCGGCTCTTCCCATTGCATCCTGTATTGCTCGTTCCTCGCAAACAGTCTCCAGCGGTCCCCACGAGAGCCACGCTGGTGGGGGGCGATGCCTGCATCATTTTGCAAGAATCCTTACGGTTTTTCTTGCAAATTCTGTCAAATTATGTTAAAATGAAGCAACAATGTTGAACAAAAGGAGTGTAAGTGTGGGAAAATTCGAGAATTGCCAGTTGCCGAAAATAATAAAAGAAAATAAATTGCTGCAAGTAGTGGAGTATATTTTAAGTTCAAGATGGTATGTCGTTTTGATTGGAATTATCTTGATGCTTAAAACTATATTTTTCTACGGAAATACGGTTTTTAAAAATGACACAATATGGCTTTGGTCGCTTAGACAAACGGCGCTATTTATTGTTGTGATGGTATTTCCATTATTGCTGTTTAAAAAATCGGTTAGGCGTTTTGAAGTGGGAATGATAATCAATTTTTTGGTTAGTTTGTTGCTTTTTATGGACGAGCTGTATTATACGTATGCGTCTAATATTTTGTCTGTTATGCAAGCTGGAAATATGCAATACAAAGATGAAATTTTGGCTGCTATTCCGTCGCTGCTTAATAAAAGTCAGGTTTTGTATTTTATTGATTTTGTGATGATTGCGATTTTGCTGCTTGGAAAGTTTGTGAAAATAAGGCAAAATGATGTGTTTAAGGTGACGCCTGCACTTGTTACTTTTATTTGTATTTTGTTTTTTTGCAATTCGTATCACTTGATACCAGAATCCTTGGAGCTTGTTAATGGTTACATTTATAGCAAGTATAATTCGGTTCGTTATGGAACGATTTATGGTTACCATTATATGGATGTTAAAAATGCAATGATGAATAATAAAAATATAGCCTATACAGATTATGATGTTATGCTGGAAGATTATCGTGATTTGAAGGAAGAAAAGCGACTTGCTAGATTGGATGAGCAATATGAGGGAATAGCACAAAATAAAAATGTTTTTGTGGTGCAATTGGAATCAGTGCAGGAATTTGTGATTGGAAGAGAAATTGAAGGAAAAGAGATTACGCCGAATTTGAACCAGTTTTTGAATGAAAATATACATATTAGTAATATGCATACTTCTAGTTATACAACTACGGCGGACGCGGAGCATAGTTTTATTACTTCTATTTACCCGGGGGAAAACGGGGAAGCGTTTAGTAAATATTATTCGAATACCTATGATGACGTGTTTGGGATTTTTAAAAGAGCTGGCTATACGAATGTGTATGCGCATGGAAATTATGACACATTTTGGAACCGAAAAAATGTGTTTTCAAAGTATGCTTTGGATAAAGTCTACTTTTTGGGGGATTTTGCGGATACTTCAGAACAAATCAGAACCTATTTGTCTGACGAATTGTTGTATCGCCAAATTTTTGAGATGCTTCCAGAAACGGAGGAGCCGCTTTTTGTGGATATTGTGGCCGCTTCTTCGCATAAGCCATTTGATTTGGAAGGAATTCAAAATAAGGAGCAAAAAATTTCGATTGATGTTGGGAAATATGCAGGAACGGTTTTAGGGAATTATTTGGAAGCGATGAGTTATGCAGATTATGCTTTTGGAATTTTTTTGGAAGAATTGAAGTTAAGAGGTTTGTATGAAGATAGCGTGATTTTTATTTATGGAGACCATTATGGTATGACAATGTATGACGAAAATTTGATGGAATTTTTGGGCGAGGATTTTGAGAATTATAATGATGCTAAAATGCAATTTGTATTTTCAAATGTAGCTTGTGGCATGAGGGTACCAGGAATTGAGAATTTGCATATTGACTATCCGGTTAGTCGAGTGGATATTAAACCAACATTGGCACAAATTTGTGGAATCGAGGACACGTTTTCTTTAGGAACAAGCATTTTTGAAGAAAAGCCATATGTATGTATCAATAATGGGAAAATCATTGCAGAGAAATATTATTATGATACAGAAAAGTGGCTTGTTCTAGAAACTGGTGAAATATTGGATATGGAAAACATGGAGGAAGATTTGAAAAAACGCTTAGATAGGAATGTGGAATATGCGAATAAAGAATTGGAAATTTCGATGTCAATTTTGGCAGGAAATTTGTTAAAAGACAAAATAAAATAGAAAAAAGCCTTGACAAAAAGAAATAAAAATGTTATCCTATAAACTACAAATGATATATTATAATTTTAAAAGGAGGAATATATATGGAAGTTCATGTTAGAGAAGCTAAAAAAAGCTTTGTTATAAATGCGGAAATAGAAAAACATTTATTGAAATCGGAAGAAGATATAAAAAAAGGTAGAACCAAAAAGGCAGAAATAGTATTTAAGGAGTTGAAGGAAAAGTATGGGATTTGAGACAATAAAATATCAGGTAGAATTTGCGGAGGAAAGTATAGAGGAATTAGAGGAAATTTACGAATATATTTTTAGAAAATTACGATCCTCCGCAGTAGCTAGACAGTTGTTAGAAAAAATACAAAAAAGAGTTTTTAATTTACAATATATGCCGTATTTGTATCGAGAAATAGAAAAAACAAATAGATTGGACTTTAAATATCATAGAATAGTAGTAGATAATCTTATTATTTTATATACAATAGATGAAGAATATAAAAAGGTTTTAATATCACATATATTTTATGGTAAAAAAGATTATTTTGAAAATATCATTTAATTTTAATAGCAATCTGCTATTGAATTATCAATCAGAAATAAAAATTGAATAGTTTTATAAAAAAGAAGCAGACAGTTAGTCCACTCCTTGTTATTTTAAATTACTGTTTTTTCTCCACTTTTTATCATTTCGTCAATTAATTTTGCAATTACTTTTCGCTCATCATATGGATATTTGATGCCGTTTTTTTCTAAGTATAAATCATGCCCAAGCCCAGGAATAACGATGATGTCTCCCGGTTTTGCAATCGAAATAGCATAACGAATGCCTTCTGTTCGGTTAACAATAATTTTGTATGGTTTACCAGTTGGAATGATGCCGAACTTCGATTTCTTTTAAAATTTTGAGAGGATCCTCAGTACGAACTTGATCTGACATAAGTACTGTAAAATCAGCAAGTCTGCCAGAGATTTCTCCCATAATAGGTCGTTTGGCGCTGTCACGGTCACCACCCACGCCCCAAGCACAAATGACTTTTCCTTTGGCATAGGTATTGACAGCTGTTAAAATGCTTTCTAAGCTAGAAGGTGTGTGGGCGTAATCAATCATAATAGTAATGCCTAAAGGATTTGGCACAAGTTCGCTTCTGCCAAGTACTTTTAAATCTTTTAAACCAGCTCTAATTTCGTCAGCTGTGATGTCAAAATAGGAAGCGGCAGCGATGGCGCCTAATGCGTTGTATATACTGAATTTTCCGGGAATGGCAGCTTCGATTTTTTCTTTTTTATGGTGGTAGTCAATCGTGAAATCAATGTAAGAATCGGTGATTATTACGTTATTGCTATCTGCTTGAATATCGGAAGGGGTTTCGATGCCAAAAGTTCGAATGTTTTTTTCAGGCAGTAAAGTTTGAATGGTTTTCACTTTTTCGTCATCATTATTGATAACAGCGCATTTTGCCATTTTTAGGAGTTCCAATTTACAATTAAAATAATCCTCCATATTAGGATGCTCTTTTGGGCTGATATGGTCTTCACTTAAATTAGTAAAAACACCAACATCAAATTCACAGCCAGCGACACGCTCCATTTTGGTGGCTTGAGAGGAAACTTCTATAATCGCAATATCGGTTTTTTGTTCGACCATTTGGCTCAAATATTTTTGAATTTCAATGCTTTCAGGAGTTGTCCTGTCAGTGTCTTCGATTTTTTCGCCATTGATATAAACGGCAATGCTTCCAATCAAGCCGACTTTGAAGCCATGTGTTTCTAGAATAGATTTTATCATAAAAGTAGTAGTCGTTTTGCCTTTTGTTCCAGTAACACCAATCAATTTTAATTTTTGGGAAGGATGTTGATAAAATTCACACGCAGTTTGAGCAAGAGCTTTTCTCGTGTTTTCGACAGAAATAATAGGAATTTCTTGGCTAATTTGTAAAGAATATATGTCGACATCGGGTTCGACAAGAATGGCTTTTGCGCCATTTTCAATAGCAGCAGGGATAAATTCAGTTCCATTTTTAGAGAATCCGTTAATTGCAACAAAAAGTCCGCCTTCTTTGATTTTTCGTGAATCAGAATGAATATTGGTGATTTCTAGATTTAAGTCTCCAATTGAGTTTTGGATGGTTACTTCTGATAGTAATTGATTTAATTTCATAAATTTTTTTCCTTTCTTAATCTTGTAAAGTTAGATTTATTATATCTCGAATAAGTAAATTTGTAAAGTAGAGAAAAGGAAAATTGACATTTTTTAAGCTGAGCCATTCGCGACAGCTCAGCTACTTTTTTCGTGTAAATAAGATTTTGGTTGGTCTGTTAATTCTGCTATGTAATCAATTGAAACATCGTAAAATTGGGCTAATTTTACAACATATTCAAAGGGAATTTCATTTACGCCAATTTCATATCTTGAATATTGTTGCTGTTTCATTCCTAAAAAAGTGGCAATTTTTTCTTGTTTAAAATCGCGATCTTCTCTTAATTCTTTCAGTCTTTTTAAATACATGATTTTTCTCCTTTATAACTTATATTTAAAATAATTATAAAATATAAAAAATGCTTATCTTTTATTTACAACAGTCGTGTTGTGAAAGTTTGTATTGTCAAAATAAATATGAATATATTGAATAAAATATGTTTTAAAAAGTTAAAATAAACTAGCATATTTATTAAATAATGAATCAAAATACAAAAGTAGTTAAAGTTGTCGTATTTTTATAAAAAAGAAAAAAAGCTGTCGACGTGTTTCGACAACTTTTTCATAAACTATGAACAATTCTAGTTTATTGTTTTTTGATTTTTGGTTTTGAGATAAGAGAGGCAATATAACCAAAGAAGATGGCTGCTGAAATACCTCCAGCGGCAGCTTTTATGCCACCTAAGAAAGCACCAAGTAAACCACTATTTTTTACATCTTCAATGGCACCTTTTGCAAGCAAATTCCCAAAACCAGTAAGGGGAACAGTTGCACCACAACCAGCCCAATTAATCAAATATTTATACCAACCAAGTCCACCTAAAATTACACCTGTTGTTACGAAAGTAACTAAAATACGAGCTGGTGTTAGCTTGGTTTTGTCAATTAATATTTGACCAATCACGCAAATGATTCCACCTAAAATAAATGCTTTTAAAATCATTGTCCAATCCATTGTTTTTCTCCTTTCTTGCTTTTATGACATTTCGATTGCGACAGCGTGAGCAATTCCGGGAATGGATTCGCCTTGTTGAGAAGTTGTGGAATTCATTAGGGCACCTGTTGGCATGAGCAGAATTTTTTTGTATTTGCTTTCTTTAAACATGTGTGAAATAAAGCCGCAAAATACACTTGCACTGCAACCGCAACCAGAACCACCGCTGTGTGTGTCTTGTTGTTCTTTATCAAAAATCAAAACACCACAATCATTATAATTTGCTTTTATGTTGTAACCTTTTGTTTCCATTAAATCAATTAAAATGTCTTTGCCAATATGGCCTAAGTCGCCCGTAAAAATGGCATCATAGTAACTTGGATTTCGACCAGTGTCTTTGAAGTGGCACAAAAGAGTGTCTTGTGCGGCACCTGCCATGGCAGCTCCCATGTTATTGGCATCTTTAATTCCCATATCAACGATTTTTCCTGGCGTGATGGCTGTGATGTAAGGTCCTTCGCCATCTTTGGAAAGAACAGCTGCACCTGAACCTGTTACAGTCCATTGGCTAGAAGGCGCACGCTGATTACCAAGCTCAAGTGGAAAACGAAATTGTTTTTCAGCACTACAAAAATGGCTTGATGCTGCACATACAACATTGGTAGCAAAATCGCCATCTATTGTGATTGCGCCTAATGTCAAAGCTTCTCCAAAGGTAGAGCAAGCACCAAAGATGCCAAAAAATGGAAGATTTATTTCGCGAAGCCCAAAAGAAGACGAAATACATTGGTTGAGCAAATCTCCTGCAAAGCAAAAATCAATATCACTAGAAGGCAATTTGGATTTGGCAATGGCTAGGTTGACAGTTTCTTTGATGATTTTACTTTCTGCTTTTTCCCAACTATTTTCGCCCCAAAATTCGTCTTCAAGGCATTGGTCAAAATAAGGATTAAGGGGACCATCTTTTTCTTTTGGACCAACAATGCAAGCAGTTGATAAAATGTTGACAGGCTTTGAAAGCATGTAAGATTGATTTCCTATTTTTTTCATAATTTTCTCCTTTCTTTTATATTAATGTGATCGATTGTGTGTTAAAAATAAGATAAATAATACCAATAATAATACTGCTGGAAATTCCGTAAACGAGAACAGGACCTGCAACAGTAAACATTTTGGCGCCGACGCCCATGACGTAGCCTTCTGATTTATATTCCATAGCAGGGGATACAATGGAATTTGCAAAACCTGTGATAGGAACTAGAGATCCTGCGCCTGCAAATTTTCCGATTTTGTTAAAAATATTTAAAGCGGTTAAAAAGGCGCTGATGAAAATAAGGCTAATGGATACGATTGTGTAAGAAGTGGTTTCGTCAAGACCGCGTGTTTTGCAAATTTCAAATATGATTTGCCCAATGGCACAAATCAAACCACCAACCCAAAAAGCATTAAAACAGTTTTTTAGAATAGGGGAATTGGGTGTTTTTTGGTCAACGTATTTGGCATATTCTTCTTTACTATTAATTGGTTTCATAAAACGCTCCTTTCAAAAGATGGGGTTGGCGAAAAAAATACCAACCCAATTTATTTTACATATTGTCTGTATCGTCTGTTGGTTGCTCTATTTGAAATGGTTCGATTTGAAAGCTAATGTCTAAATCCACCATATATTCTACAATTTTATTTCCTGTGATATTGGCACGTTGTTCTAAAACAGTAATGCTTTTCAAATTTTTAATCGTTTTGGAAGCTTCATCAACTGTTTTTACAATCGCATCCTTCCATGAAATATTTGAATATCCAGTTACTTTGATGTGTTTTTCTGAATTCATAATTTTTCCTCCTTGCTTTTAAAATGGTTATAATTTTAGATTTTCCGAAAATAGGAGAAATATACATAAATTTTCACAATTTGAAGTTTGGTATGAAAAATTTGAAAAGTGGCATAATATTATTATTTAAAAATTACAACAGGAATTGTAACAAAATATGTCAAAATATTACAAAAATGTTACAGAATCATTATATTTGTATTACATTCGATAATTCTATTGACTTTTTTTTGGATTAAGGATATAAATACATTATATAATGTAATCTAAAGTCAAAGGAGAAAAATAAATGCAAGCCAGTTTGGGTATTTATATTGAGGATCACATAATTAAATATGCAAAACTACAAAAAGATAAAGAAAACGTAAAAGTAGAAAATTATAACATGGTTTTTTACGATGGTGACTTAGATCAAACATTAAACCGAATTATTAATGAAACTTATAGTTATAAGGTTCCAATCAGTATTAATGTGTCTAACGAAATCTACAGGGAATTTCAGATTTCTGCTTTATTGAATAAGAAAGATATGAAGAAAGCAGTTAAAATTGAGTACGAAATGTTGTGTAGCGAAAAAGATTATAATATCGAATCTTTAGAACATCGTTATTTGTTAGTGGAAGAAAAGAAAGAGGCGGATAAGCAAAAAGCACTCAATATCATTGTCAATAAAAACGATATTTCTAAAAAATCAATGGCTTTTGATGGACGCAAACTCAATACCATTACACCAATTTCGACAAGTATTGTTAATTTGGCGAACATTCAAGAAAGAGAAAATATTGCCATAGTAAACATTGAAGACAAGACTAAAATCACAACAATTGTGGATGGACAAATTTATCAAATAGATGTTTTAGATGAAGGAATGGGAACCATTTTAGATGAAATTAATAAGGTAGAAAATTCGTATTCCAAATCCTATGAAGTTTGTAAAAATATGACGTTATATACTCAAAATTCATCAGAATTATATAGCGATACCAATGAATATATGAGTTTGGTAACTGGAATTTTATATAAAATTGTGCAAAAAACTAAAGAAATTATTAGTGGATTTTTCTCAAGTGTTGAAAAAGTATATATCACAGGTTTGGGAACAAGTATTAATAACATTGACTTATATTTTCAAGATTATATGCCAGAGGCGAAGTGTGAAATTTTGAAACCATATTTTGTGGATGAAGCTCAAATGCAATTGCCAATCAAAGAATATATTGAGGTAAATTCAGCAATCGCGCTTGCTCTTGATGGCTTGGGTATGGTCAACAAAGAAGTGAATTTTTCTAAATCAAAAGTAGCAGGAGGCGGAAAAGGCGATTCGCTTTGGAGTCAAGATATTGACTTAGGGACCATCAAAAATTACTTTGTTCATTTTGGCAAAAATATAAAAGAGGATTTTTCAGCACCCCTACAAAGTTTTGACAAAATTATCATCCGAATGTCAGTTTTATGTGTCATGCTTGCTTTGATGTTTGCAGCATTCAGTCACACAATTGAGAAACAGATTACAGATAAGAAAAATGAAATCGCAGGGAAAATTAGCAAAGCAGATGTGGAATTAACGGAAATCAGTAATGATATTTCCTTGATTTCTGGCAGAACAACAACGTATCAATCTTTGATTGAAGAAATCACAAATCCGCCAGAAGATACGACGACATCAAGAAGAATTATAGAAAAAGATGCAATTCCGAATTTGCTAAACAGAGTGATGTTTGCTATACCCAAAAAAGTTAAGATAACATCGATTCAAAATACAACCAATAAACGAATTGTGATTAAAGCAGAAGCTGAAAAATATGAACAATTAGGATATTTTAAAGCAGTTCTTGCAACAAATGGAATATTAGAAAACGTAAAATCAACACCAGGACAAAAGAGTGATACAGTTGTTCAGGTAACGATAGAAGGAGATTTGCCATGACAAGGAAAATAACATTATCAATTATTTTAATAGTATTAGTTTTTGGTTGTTTTGAAGTTGTTTTTGGTTCTAATGAAACCATTCGTTCTAAAATTGCTTCTGTAAGGCAATTGGAGCAAAAAAGCAAGGAACTCAATCAGGCAGTTGCAAATCTAGAACTAAAAACCAATGCAACATATGATAAGAAAAAAGAAGAATTAGAAACAGCAATCAAGAATTACAATTTAGCCAAAACAGAATATGACGAACTTGTTCCAGATGTGGATTTAGTGAGTCAAGTTGCTTCCAAAGACACATATGATGTCAGCTTTTTGTGGACAATCATTGGTAATTATGCGACAGAGGAAGGCGTTTTGATTAAAATGGATATTGGCAAAAATACGACTTCAGCAAGTTCAATTCAAAATTCTTCAACCAGTGACTTTATCGTATGTGATTTGAAATTTGTCGCAACAGGAAAATATATCAATTTAGCAAGTTTTATTCAAAATCTAGAAGATGATGATCGATTAGGCTTTGAAATTAATAATTTTGATATGCAAAAAAGTGGCGAGGATTTGCAAGTAACGCTAACAGTAAAAGAAGTAAAAGTAAATTCAAAAGACTTGATTGAAAGTGGAATTACTTCATCTTCAAGTACTACAACAAACACTTCAAGCACAGGTTATAATAGTGATCCATTTAATGTAACAGCAGATGAAAAAGCGATTAATTCAGCAGTACAAACAATTGATTCGGCAACAACCAATACAACTTATAAAGCAAATTAAAAAGGAGGAAAGAAATGAAGAGCAAGAAAAACATTGTGAAAGAAGTATTTATTTTTATTATTTTGTTAATATTAGTATTGTTAATCTTAGCAGTTAGCATGTATGATTATATTCCTTCTACTATAAAAGCATCAGAAATCAAGGAATATAATGCTGATAGCAAAACAACTGCCATTAAGCAAGAAATTGCTTATACCAATGGCGGAGATACAACAGAAAATGATAATGGCTCACTCAAGTCATATAGTATTGAGGCAAGTGATTTATCGATGTTTGCACAAAAAAATTATGATAAAGGAAATTCAAATCCATTTGAATATGGCATTGAAGCAACAGCAACAAATCCAACAACTACGCCAGATGCCAATAATACCTCAAATGGAACCAATAATACAAATACAACAACAGGTCAGCCAACAACGAATAATAACACGACTACGACACAAAATAATACAACAACTGTGACACCAGGCACGACAAATAATTCAAATACAGGAACTTTCTTTGAAAGTCCAAATTCTAAGTAGGATATATTTAATTATATTTAAGTATATACAAATAAATTATATAGATTTGAAAGGAGTGATGAAAAGGGGTGAGACAATTTTTGCAACAAGATTTAGAGCTCGAAGATATGTTTCAATAAACATATGAAAAAATAAGTGAAAACTTATAAAAATTTAAAAACAAAGGAGAATGAAAAATGAAAAATTTAAAAAATCAAAAAGGTATTACGTTAGTAGCTCTAGTAGTTACAATTATCGTATTGTTAATCTTGGCAGGTGTGTCATTATCACTTGTAGCAGGAAGTAACGGAATTATGACAAGAACAGTAAATGCAAGAGACAAAAATGAATCTGCAACAGCAGCAGAAAGAGCAGAATTAGCAATAGCAGAACTACAAATGGAATGGTATGAAGCATATTATGCAAATGGAGATAAGACTGGTAATTATGCTACATTACAACAATATTTAACATCAAAGACAGGTAAAGAAATTGGAGGATATAAATTAAAAATTACAAATACTAATGTTGAAGTCAGCACTACAAAAGATGGTGTATTAGCTAAAGCAGATCTTGTTTATCAAGATGCAAATAATAATGCTGATTTAAATAAAGTAGCAATAAAGAGTTGGACTTTAGTTAAACCAGGAACAGAAGCTGCAACTGAGTAAATATATTATTTTTAATAGATAAAAAATAAAAAACAAAGGAGAATGAAAAATGAAAAATTTAAAAAATCAAAAAGGTATTACATTAGTAGCTCTAGTAGTTACAATTATCGTATTGTTAATTTTAGCAGGTGTGTCATTATCACTTGTAGCAGGAAGTAACGGAATTATGACAAGAACAGTAGCCGCAAGAGACAAAAATGAAATTGCAACAGCAAAAGAGCGTGGAGAATTGGCAATAGCAGAATTACAAATGGAATGGTATGAAGGATATTATGCAAATGGAAATAGAACAGGAGAGTATGCAAATTTGAATGCTTATTTGAAAGGCAAATCTAAATTAATGGGAGACTATACTGTAAAAGTTGATGATGCAGGTACTGGTGTATCAGTAAAAATTGCAAGAGCAGGAGACGATAGTGATGAGATAGCTACTGGAACTCTTTCATATACTACAGGAGGAACAGGAACTACAGGAAATGATTTACAAATTAGTTGGAATTAATAACAACAATTTTCAAGAGGTATATACTTCTTCTAACAAATTAGTGTATACCTCTTAAGTTTAAAAAAGAAAGAATAAAAGGAGAGATATGGAGATTTTTTTAGGTGTTATTCTATTTATCATGGGAACATTTTTTGGAAGTTTTTTCACACTAGCCGTTTACCGAATTCCATTAAAAAAAGACATAACACATGAACATTCATTTTGCCCAAACTGCAACCATAAATTAGGAATGCTAGACTTATTTCCAGTTTGGAGTTACTTATTTTTACGTGGAAAATGTAGATATTGCGGTGAAAAAATTAGAATTCGATATTTCCTTTTAGAGATTTTATCAGGACTTGTTTTCGTGACAATGTACATAATTCTAAATAAACATGGCAATTTTTTTGATATTCATAATCTAGAATTCTTTCTATCTTTTATTTTTCAATATGTGACATTAGTGATTATTGCAGGTATTGATAAAGAACACCGAAAAATCAATTCTTCCGTTTTGCTATTTGGGGCGATTTCACAAGTATTGTATATGCTATATCTATATATAGTAAAAAATATTAATATACATAGATATGTTATATATCTTATTTTGTTTGTCACATTGTTTGTTATCAATCGATTTATGAAAAAAGCAAATTATAAAATACAACTTTTACTTTTGGCAAGTTATATTTTATTTGCTTTAGGAGAAAAGGCAATAGGTTTTGTAGGAATTTTGAGTATTTTTGGTCTAGGATTTTTAAAAATAATTGGTAGGAAAAAATACCAAACAATACAAGAGGTGCCCTGTGGATACATCATAGGAATTTCCACAATTGTTTACCAAATTGTGGAAAAACTTGTGGAAAATTATTATTTTATTTAATTGAGGATGTATATGAAAAAAAGCAATTTAAACCAGAAATTAAATAATCAAAAACGGCATAAGTGCTGCAGATAGTATTATTGCAATGCTTGTTATTTTGCTAACTGTAGGTGTTATTGCTATGTTATATGTCAATTTAAGTTTGAATTCTGTGGAAATCACTAGGAAAGCAGGAGCTAGCAGAATGGCGACCAATATTTTGGAAGCTATGAATAAAACTTATTATTCTGAAGTGGAAACGAAATTGAATTTATTGGCTGATAAAGGCGATGCTACAAAAGTGGGAGATACTTATACCATTGTCGGAACGGATACTTCAAAAGTGCTAGATACGAGTATTCCCAAAGGTTACACATGTGTAATTTCTTTTGAAAAGCCAAATGCTAGTTATGATGTTGTGAAGAAAGTCAATGTAAAAATTCAATATAAAGTAGACCAGATGCCAAAAGAAGTTGCGCTTAACAAAGTGCTAGAAAAAGAAACCATTCGAGAATGCAATTCGCCTAAATTTTCTGATGAATATGTCAGACCAATTGTTAATTCAAATATGGAGTATGTTATGGTGTCTGAGACAGCAGGAAGTTTGCAAAATGGCATTAAAATTGTGTGCCCTGTCACGTATGATAAAGCTTTGGGAAGTTATCGTTTGGTAGACGTGGAAAAAGAGCCAATTTGGTATAGTTATTCTAATAAAAATTGGGCACGTTTGTTGCTTTTAGAGGCGAGTGAATATAATACGTATTTTGATGTGAACAAAAAAGTGACAGATAAATCGATTTTACAAGATGGGGAAAAGTCGTTTGTTTGGGTTCCAAGATTTGGCGTGCAAAATGGCGAGAATTTATTTGGTGGAACGTATTTTAAATATAAGAAAACGAATTTGCCGATTTTTAATTCTTACGAAAATAATGCAGATACAGTAAATTATTATATTAACAGCGCTCAATCGTTTACGTGGGGCAGCAGAGGAATTTCTTTTGAGGCGAATACAGATTTTGCAGGAAAGTGGGTTTTGTATTCAAGTTTAAATACGCAAAACACAGATGGCTATATTTTAAATCATTCACAATATGGTCCTATAATGGATTATTAGAAATGTTTGGTAATTTCATCAAAAATATTTATTTTAAAATGAAAGTGTTGTATAATAGAAATAAAGACGAACAAAAGAAAGGAGAAATAAAATGAACGGAAGAACTCCAATAGGTGTAGAATTAGTAAGAAGGGGCGTTGTGAAAGAAACGGATATTGCGACAGCGATTGAGTACCAAAAGCAACATCCAGAAAAGAAATTAGGGGATATTTTAAATATTTTGAATTTGTGCCCACAGAAAAAATTGATTGATGCAATGGGCGAAATTTTAGGGGAAAATGTTATTATTTTGACAACAGATGATGTTAAAATTAGAGAAAATAAATATTTGCCGTTGAATATTTCTAAAACTTGTAAAGCAGTTTTGTTTGAGGTGATTGGTAGACGTGCCAAAGTGTGTTTTGCAGATACTTCTAATAATAAAGCAATTGAAGAAGTGAGACTTTCTTTATTGAAAAATGGTTTGATGATGGAGAAGTTTTTGACATTTGAAACCAATATTGAAAATGTTCTTCAATCACTTGAGAAAAAGGAAGAAGCAACCATTGTAAGCGCAGGCGATATTACGAAGTTGGTGGATACGATTATTCGTTCTGCTATGGATAAAAGAGCGAGTGACATACATATTGAGCCATTAGAAAATGAAATTAGAGTTCGTTTTAGGGTGGATGGCGAGTTGATTACAGTAGCTAATTTTGAGAAAGAGAAACAGTTACAGTTAATCGGAAGATTGAAAGCAATTTCAAATATGTATCAAGAGCGTCAAGATGCGCAAGATGGTAGCATTAATTTGTATGGAGATTATAATATTCGTGTGGCTTCACAGCCAACGATTGATGGCGAAAAGTTTTGTTTGAGATTACTTAAGAAAAATGAAGGTTTGAGAAGTATTTTTGATTTAGGATTCCCTTCTGATGAAGGAGCACTTAAAAAATGTTTTGATAAAAGAAATAGTATGACGATTGTAGCAGCGCCAACGGGACAAGGTAAAACAACAACTTTGTATAGTATTTTGGATTATTTGAACCGACCAGAAATTAATATTACGACAGTTGAAGACCCAGTTGAAATTAGAGTTCCAGGAATTAACCAAATTGAAATTGATGAGAAATCAACATTTGCTTCAGCTTTAAGAGCGATTTTGAGAAGTGATCCTGATATTATTTTGTTAGGTGAGGTGCGTGATTTAGAGACGGCGGAAATTGCTATTCAAGCAGGACAAACAGGTCATTATGTATTATCAACCATTCACACAATCAATGCGATTGAGGTTATTACAAGACTTAGAAAAATGGGAATTTCTGATTACGACATTTCGAGTACATTGGCAACAGCGGTTTCCCAAAGATTGCTTAGAAGAGTATGCCCACATTGTGCGATTAAAAGAAAGTTTACAGAGGAAGAAAAAGGATTTATGAACAAATTTGCTGAGAGATATCATACGAAATTTGATTATACAGGCAAATTTACCTATGATACAAAAGGTTGCAAGATGTGTAATCATACAGGATATTTGGAGAGAATTGCGGCTTTTGAAGTATTGGAAATTACAGATGAAATGAAGGATTTGATTGTGACAGGTGCTTCTAGTTTGCAAATTCGAGATTTGGCGCTTAAGCAAGGCTACAGACCACTTGTGATTGATGCTTTCCAGAAAGTGTTAGATGGAGTTACGACTGTGGAAGAAGTAGATAAAAGATTGGCTTTATACTAAAAATTAGGAACAAAGGAAAATAGGAGGATAATAAATGATATTAATAGAGAGTATTATAAAACAAGCAATGGAAAGAGATGCGTCTGATATTCATTTGATTAATGGAATGAAACCAATTTTGAGAATTGCGAGAACATTGGTGGAAATTAAGGAAATGGAAGCCTTGGATGAAACTGCTTTATATGATATTTATGATTATATTGTCAGAGGAAATGTGGAGCGAAATGAAGAATATACGAAAAATAGAAGATTAGATACGTCACTTGTTTTTGAGAATATAAGACTTAGAATTAATGCTTCTTTTTCGGATGAGGTTCCCGTTTTTACGATGCGTCTTGTGAAAGATGTTTTGCCAACCTTTGAGTCGCTGGGCGTGCCAGAGATTGTAAGAAGTATGACTTATCAGCCACAAGGTTTGATTTTGGTGACTGGTAAAACGAATTCTGGTAAAACGACGACTTTGAATTCATTGATTGATGAGATTAATATGAAGCAAAATAAAAAGATTTTGACTTTGGAGAATCCTGTGGAATATCGACATAAAAGTAAAAAATCTATTATTGTGCAAAAAGAGGTTGGACCTGGAAAAGATGTGGAAAGTTTTATTGATGGTGTTAAGAATTCACTAAGAGAAGATTGCGATATTTTGGTTATTGGTGAGATTCGTGATAAGGCGACTATGGAAGCAGCGATTGATATGGTGGAGTCTGGACATTTGGTAATTGGAACTTTGCATACCAAATCTTGTGCAGAAACTGTGGATAGAATGATTAATTTTTATGAAGTAAGAGACCAAGCTTCGGTTAAGAATTTGCTTTCAAATTTGCTGAAATTGGTTGTTTCTCAGAGATTATTGAAATCGCCAAAAACAGAAGAGTTGATATTAGTGCCAGAGGTTATGGTAGTTGATAATACAATTGCTGCTTGCATTCGAAAAGAGAAATTTAATATTTCCGAAATTGAAGATGCAATACAAGGAAATTCTGACAAAGGAAGTATTGGTTTGATTAATTCATTGGCGAATTTGTATGTAGAAGGAAAATTGTCGCTTGAGCAAGTGAAGTCTCAGGTTGAAGAGAGAAATTATGATACTTTAAATCGTACGATTATGCAGATGAATTTTAAAAGAAAACATTAAGGAGGACGTATAAATGCCAACATATATGTATAAAGCAATGACTAGAAATGGTCAAATTGTAAAAAACAGAATTACGGATGCCAATAAAATAAGTTGTGTAAAACGTTTGAAGCATAATGATTTAATTCCGATTAGTGTGACACAAACACTTCGCATGAATGAAAGAAATGCGAAAAAGAAGCCAAGAAATTTTAGGCGAGTGAATTCGGAATTAAAGAAAATTGGAACCCAAAGAGTAAAAGATAGCAATCGAAAAATAAAGAGGCAAACTTTGCGTGAGCGAGTGGTTACTAGTATGGCAGAAAGAAGAAAAATTCCGTCAAAAGATATTCGTATTTTTACACAGAATTTCTATCTTTTGAAAAAGGCAAAGTTTAATAATGTGCATGCCCTAAGTACCGTTATGGAGAGTACAGAAAATCCAAAATTGAAGTTGGTAATTGAGGATATTTTGTATGGTGTGGAAGCTGGTGAATTTATGCATACTACAATGGAATATTACTCTGACGTATTTCCCTACATTTATATTAACATGATTAAGGTTGGAGAGCTTTCTGGTTCGCTAGATTTGGCGCTTGGGCAAGCGATAAAATATTTGGATGAGAGTGAAGCTTTGAATACCAAATTGAAAAGAATATTGATACCAAATTTGGCAATGTTTATTGGTATTATAATCATGCTTTTTGTATGCGTCATTGTAGGACTTCCAGCAGTGCAAAACATTTTTGAGTCTATTGGAACCAAAGATCAATTGCCATGGATTACACTTTGGTTTGCAGGTGTTGTTGATGTGCTGATTGCATATTGGTACATACCAGTTCTCGTGATTGCAGGAATTGTAGGTGGCGTTTGGTTTTACATTCATACGCCAGATGGAAGATATCGTTTTGATACATTCAAATATACGATGCCGATTTTTGGTAAATTGATTTATTTGATTGATTTTTCAAGATTACTTAAAAATATGCTTTTGAATATTCAAAATGGTATCCGAATTCAAGATGCGCTGCAAGTTAGTAAAAACGTTGTAAAAAATAATGTTATGCTGTCTATGATTGATGTTTCAATTAACAATATTTATATTGGTCAATCTTGGATTGAACCATTTGAAAGTGCGAAGTTTTCAAATCCAATGACAGTTGAAATGTTGAAAATTGGTATGCAAACTGACTTGACAGAAATGATGGGAAAATTAGTAGAGTATATGGATATTGATATTGATAATACGCTTGAAAAAATCATGAAAGTATTGCCAGAATTGGCATATGCAATTGTAGGTGTGGTACTGATTTTCTTCGTAATTGTAGTGCTTGTGCCATGTATCCAAATTTACATGGGTGGCTGGTTATTCTCAGCTTATGGATTTTAGAAAAAATAAGTTATATAAAGGAGCTGAAAAAAACTTAGATTTCTTTTTGGAAGATAGAGTTTTTAACAGCTCTTTTTTCTATAAAAGGTGTAAAAAATTTTGTAAAATTAAATTGAAAAATAGAGGTAAGATATGTTATAATAAAAATGAAGAAATTCCGAATAATTTTAATACACTAAGGGAAATTCATAAAAAAATTGGGATGAATTTAATTATCAATTGTGGAAATTTACGAACGACTCCAGTTAGCATTGGAGGAACTGATTGGAAACCAAATTTTCCGATAGAAAGTCAAATTAAAGAGGAATTAGATGAGTTTCTTGAAATACAGAATCCGACTGAGAGAGCGATTACAATTATGCTATGGGCAATGCGTAGGCAAATGTTTTTGGATGGAAATAAGAGAACAGCGATGTTGTTTGCCAATAAAATAATGATAGAAAATGGTTGTGGAATTATTCAAATTTCAGTCAAAAAGCAAGCTGAATTTTTTGAAAAATTACTTGTGTTTTATGAAAAAAATGATATGACAGAATTAAAACAATGGATTTATGAAAATGCAATCGAAGGAATGGAGTTTTGAGGATGCGATACCAAGAATATCAATTAGAAAATCAAGAAGATTTTAAACTGAAACATATTTTTGAATGTGGGCAGTGTTTTCGATGGAATTTGCAAGAAGATGGAAGCTATATTGGGGTAATTAAGAACGCAGTGATTAGAGTAAAACAGGAAGATAAAACGATTTCTTTTCAAGCAAAATGTGAGGGGAATTTGAAGACAATTATAACCGATTATTTTGATTTAAATCGTGATTATAAAGCCTTAAAAAATGCTTTAGCAAGTGTTGATAATTTTATGAAAAATAGCATAGAATTTGGAGAGGGAATTCGTATTTTACATCAAGATTTTTGGGAATGTATTATTTCGTTTATGATTTCGGCAAACAATAATATTCCGCGAATTAAAAAAATTATTGAGCGAATTTCTCAAAAATATGGTGATAAAATTGAATTTGAAGAAAATCACTATTATCTGTTTCCAAAGCCAGAACAATTGGCAAAAGCAAGTGTAGAAGATTTGAGAAATTTGGGACTGGGCTTTCGAGATAAAAGAGTTTTTGAAGTGACAAAAAAAGTTGTTGAAGGGCAATTAGATTTGGAAAAAATGAAAGATTTGAATGACACAAAATTACTTCGTGAAGAACTTCTAAAATTAAACGGAGTTGGACCCAAAGTAGCGGATTGTATTATGCTATTTTCGCTTCAAAAATTTGACGTTTTTCCGATTGACGTTTGGGTCAGACGTGTCATGAATGAGCTTTATATTCACGATGAAAAAGAAGAAAAAATAAGCCAAAAAATGTTGGAAGAATTGGCTAGAAAAAAGTTTGAAAATATGGCTGGAATTGCGCAGCAATATTTGTTTTATTGGAAGAGAGAAACATCCTGAAAAATGGGAGGAAAAATATGAAAAAATCAAACCAAAATGGGTTTATTAATATTATTATTTATTTGTTAATATTAGTTATTTTTGTTGTTACAGTGTATGCTTGTGTGGACATTCTTGAAATTGTAGAAATTCCAGAAGAATATCGTATTTCAAAGTGGATTAATCAAACGTTGGGCGATTTTCAAGTACAAGAATATGAACCAATTGATAGTAGTAACCAAGGGAATAAAACGATTGGAATAAGAGAAGAAAATTCGACAAAAACTTCCTATCATAATGTGGAAGCACCGAACATGAATACGACAATTTCTTCTGGAAATTTTGATACAGAAATTGAGCCAGCGACTTATTTTTCTTATTACGCACAATTGGATTATTATGCGAAGATTATTTACACAGAATTAGAGAAAAATTTAGATCGTATGAAGTCTGGTACATATAATGTAGATTTTGGTACAACATTTGATGATTTATTGCATGAAGAGGGAGGCGAGCAGACATTAAATGATGCGTTTCAATTGGCAATTAATGCACTGAATTTTGACAATCCAGAATTGTTTTATATTGATATTTCAAAAGTGTATTTATTGACTAAAGTTACGACGAAAATTTTAGGCACAACCTATACAGTTGAAATTGGTGCGAGTAACGGAAAAAGTTATTTGAATTCAAGTTTTAGAAATGAGCAAGAAGTGCGACAAGCAATTGCTGATATTGAGGAACAAAAGGCTCGAATTAAGTCGCGTTTGAATGGAAATGTAGAGAATAAAATTCGTAGTGTGCATGATTATTTAGTGGAAAATTTGGAGTATGATAGCAGTGTTTCTAAAGAAAATATTTATAATATTTATGGTGCTTTAATTAATCGAATTACGGTGTGTGAGGGTTACGCACGTGCTTTTAAGGCGATTATGGATGATTTAGAAATTCCGTGTTTAATTGCATGCGGAACGGGTGAAAATAGCAGTGGAGAAACAGAAAGTCATGCTTGGAATTATGTGATGATTGATGGAAAATGGTATGCGATGGATGTTACTTGGGACGATCCAATTATTATTGGAAATGGTCGAGTGAGCAAGGATGTAAATTATCGTTATTATTTGAAAGGATCCAGAGAATTTTTTACTAATCACAGAGAAGATGGGGAAATCGTTGGAAATGCTAATTTTAAATATCCGACTTTGAGTGTGAATGATTATTAAGGTAGTTAACAGTAATTCACTATCGTTCAAACGGCTAACTTAATTAAGGAGAAAATGATGAGCAAAATGCAAACAAAATTGAATGTAATTTATGGAAGAAGTGGCACAGGAAAAAGTGAATATTTGTATCGAGATATGGAACAAAAAATGAGCCAATTTAAAAATATTTTTGTGATTGTTCCAGAGCAAAGTAACTTGATAAGTGAAAAAAAATTTTTTGAGGTTACTGGTAAAAAAGCAATGCTGAATGTAGAGGTTTTGACTTTGAGCAGAATGGCATATCGTGTTTTAGAAGAAGTAGAAATTGCGACAAATTCTTTGACAAAAGTTGGGAAATCGATGTTGATTTTTGAGCTTTTAAATCAAAACAAAAATACACTAAAATTTCTGGGAAAATCAGAAAAAAATATTCAACTGGTAGATAAAATGTTGACTGAATTTAAGAAGCATAATGTGTCTGTGGAAGATTTAAAAAATTTAAAATTAGAAGACCAATATGTTTCTCTAAAATTACAAGATATGACACTTTTGTATGAGAAATATGAAGAAAAACTAGCACAAAATTTAGTGGACGAAAATGATGAATTGACTATATTAAAAAACAATTTAAAATTTTCAAAAATGTTTGAAAATTCATGTATTTATATGGACGAATTTTTTGGTTTTACGCCACAAGAATATGGTATTTTTGAAGAACTTTTAAAATTGTGTAGAGAAATGAATGTTGCTGTTTGTCTAGACTGTTTGGAAAGCACGAAAAAGAAAGAAAATGATATTTTTTATTTTAATCGAAAATATGCTAAAAAATTATTAGAAATAGCAAGCAAACAAGGCTGTAAAATAGAATTTATGGTACAAGATAAGACTTATCGTTTTAAGAATGATGAGTTGGTAAATTTAGAAAAAAATTTGTATGGAAATGCTCAAAAATGGGAAGAAAAAATCGAAAATATGGAATTATTTTTAGCGAATCATCCTTATTCAGAAGTGGAGCATGTGGCAAAAAAAATTTATCATTTAGTAAAAAATGATGGATATAAATATCATGAAATTGCAATCATTGCAAATGATATTGAAAACTATGCAGAAGACAGCAAGGCAATTTTTCAAAAATATCAAATTCCAATTTTTATTGATGAAAAAAAAGATTTAAATCAAAGTATTTTAA
This sequence comes from uncultured Clostridium sp., assembly GCA_948467875.1. GTDB lineage: Bacteria > Bacillota > Clostridia > TANB77 > CAG-508 > Scatovivens. The sequence goes on along the minus strand of CAOKFZ010000001.1, from coordinate 160,741 downwards.
TTCGATATTTGATTAGTTTATTAGAGATTTTTGATTATAATTGGAGTTTTGATGCAGTTTTTAATTATTTAAAAATAGGACTTTTGGGATTTGATTTTGAAAGTATTTGTTGTCTAGAAAATTATTGTAAGAAATGGGGCATTCGTGGGGCAAAATGGCAAAAAGAGTTTTTGTATGAGCCACTTAATGAAAATCAAGAAAATTTAGAAAAAATGCGAAGAAAAATAGTAGAACCATTACTTGTTTTTAAAAATAATTTTTTGCAAAATAAAACAGTAGCAGATTTAACACAAATTATTTATGATTTTTTATTAGAAAATGATATTATACATAATTTAAATGAAAAAATGATACAAACAAATGATGTTGAAATTTCGAATGAATATAATACGAGTTATAAAATTTTATCTCATGTTTTAGAAGAAATGGTAGATTTATTTGGCAAGGAAAAAATCACATTTGAAAAATATAAAGAGTTGCTAAAAGTGGGAATTCAATCCTCTGAACTTCGGTAAAATTCCAGCCACTCAGGACCAAGTTATGTTGGGAGATATGGAACGAACAAGAAGTAAAAAAATTAAAGTTTTATTTGTGCTTGGTATGAATGATGGAAAATTTCCAAAGGCCAATCGACAAGAAGGTTTTTTGAATGACCAAGATCGAAATTTGTTAGAAAAAAATGGAATGGAACTTGCTAAAGATTCGATTGATAGTGTGTATGAAAGTCAATTTAATATGTATAGAACTTTGACTTTGCCAGAAGAAAAATTATATTTAAGTTATTGCTCGTCAGATAAAGAGGGAAATTCTGTTCGACCTTCTATTATGATAAAAAAAATAAGACGATTTTTTCCAAAATTAGAGCAGAAAAGTGATATGATTCAAAAAGAATATTCTGTTACAAATGAACAGGCAACTTTTGAAGAGGCTTTGCAAGTTTATCATGACTATTTAGAAAATGGAAAAATAAAGGACATTTGGAGAGATATTTTGCTTTATTTTTATCAAAAAAATAAGAAAAAATTTTCAAGAGCTATTTCAGGAATGTACTATACAAATCAGGCAGAAAAAATTAGTTTAAAAAGCATCAAAAAAATGTATGGAACTACTTTGAAAACGACTGTTTCGAGATTAGAAAATTATCGTAGATGTCCTTTCTCTTTTCACATGACATATGGCTTAAAATTAAAAGAAAACGAAGGATTTCAAATGAATGCAATTGATGCAGGATCTTTTATGCATGAAGTAATTGATGCATTTTGTGAAGAAATTCAGAATAAAAATTTGAATGTTAAGACACTTTCAGAAGAAAAAATTTTAGAGATAGTAGATAAAATAATAGAGGAAATTTTACAAACTTCGAAGTATTATATTTTTTCGAGTTCTGCTAAATTTAAGTTGATGACAAGAAGGCTAAAAAAAGTTGTAAAACAATCGATAAAGTATATTATTGAAAGTTTAAGATATAGTGATTTTGAAGTGGCTGGTCATGAGTTAGAATTTGGTTCCAAAAATGCGGACTATGATGCGATTAAATTGCAGTTAGAAACAGGTGAAAATATTGAAATTATTGGAAAGATTGATAGGCTTGATGTAGGTCAATTAAATGATAAAGAATATGTCAGAATTATTGATTACAAATCGCAAATAAAAAAGTTAGATTTGAATCAAGTTGTGGCTGGTTTGCAAATTCAATTAATTACTTATTTAGATGCAGTTGCGGAGCAGAAAAATTCGGAACAAGCAGGGATTTTATATTTAGGTTTAGTTGACTCAATTGTGAAGGCAAAAAAGAATTTATCGGAAGAAGAAATTGAGAAGGAAATCCGAAAAAATTTTAAGATGCAAGGACTAATTTTGGCAGATGTTAATGTGATAAAAATGATGGATAATCAGTTAGAAAATGGTTACTCGATGGCAGTGCCAGTTTATGTCGGAAAAAATGGCGAAATTAGTGAAAAATTATCGAGTGTAGCTTCTAAAGAAGAGTTTGAAAAGTTGCAAAAAAAAGTCAAGGAAATTATCAAAGAAATTTCGCAAGAAATTTTAGCAGGGAATATTTCAATAAAACCATATCAATATCAGGGAAAAACAGGTTGTGATTATTGCCAATATAAGTCTATTTGTATGTTTAATCCCAATATAAAAGGAAATGATTATGGCTATGTTAATCATAGAAATCATCAAGGTATTTTGAATGAATTAATGGAGGGATAAAATGTTTCATTTTTCTAATGAAAATATTGTGTATAAAAATAACGGAAATATAGAGTTGATACAGTTTAAAAAATTGCTAAAATATGGCATCAAACATGCTTATACTTTAAAGGGTGAAAATTTAGATTTTAGTAGAAATTCTGAAGTAGAAAATGAAAGTTATTTGCGACTTAGCAAGGCGTTAGAATTGGACGAGAAAACATTGGTAAAACCAGTCCAAACACATACAGATGTTGTCAAATGTATTGATTGTGTCAAACCAAGTGAAGAGTTGCAAAATGTGGATGGATTAATCACGAATCAAAAGGGAATTACACTGACAACCAAAAATGCGGATTGTATTTTATTTTTGATGTATGATCCAGTCCAAAAAGTGATTGCAAATGTGCATTCAGGTTGGAAAGGAACCTTTCAAAAAATTGCAGAAAAAACGGTTGTAAAAATGATAAATTTGTATGAGTGCAAACCAGAAAACATTTTGGTTTGTATTTGTCCAAGTATTCGTAAATGTCACTTTGAAGTAGACGAAGATGTGAAAGATTTGTGTAGCGAAATTTTTAAGTTTACGAACCGTTTAGAGGACATGATTGAGGTGGGAGAAGTGAAAAATGGAAAAACAAAATATTTGATTGATACAGTTTTGATTAATCAAATTTTGCTAGAGGACCTAGGTGTGAAAAAAAGTAATATCATCGATTGTGGAATTTGTAGCGTTTGCAATCAAGATAGAATTCATTCGGCAAGGGCAGAAGGAGAACATTTCAAAAGGGCAACAGCAGTGATAAGTTTGTAAAAATATCAAATTACTATTGACATATCGATAAAATTATGATAAAAAACTGATAATAATTGATTGAGGGGGGCGTCATTTATGATAAATATAAGACCAGTTTCAGATTTGAGAAACAAATATCCAGAAATAGAAGAATTAGTTTTGAAAGAAAACGAAGAGGTTTATTTAACCAAGAATGGCTATGGAACAATGGTGGTAATGAGCTTGGAAAAATATTCAGATTTAATGAAAGAAATAGAATTGCAGAATAAATTAGAAGAAAGGTTTGGTGATGTAGATATGGAAAATTTCTTGAAAGAATTAGAAAAACAAATAGAAGATCCTAATACAAAATTTTTGACACATGAGGAGGTATTTAGAGAAATAAGGAGGAAACTGAATGACTAATAAATTTGGAATAAGATATTCCGTAGATTTTTTTGAGGATTTAGATGCAATTACTTCTTATATAAAAAATGAGTTGAAAAATGGTATTGTAGCAAATAGATTAATTGAAAAAGTAGAAATTGCAATAGAAAAACCAATCAGTTATGAGAAGTATAATACATATGGGGGATATACTTATTACAAAATTTATGTTGATCATTATATAATATTTTATACAGTAATAGAAGATGTTATGGAAATTAGAAATATAAAATATCATAAAAGGGATTTTAGCAAATTAATTTAATATTTAATATAAGAAAGGGAAAATAGATGTACCAAACATTAGAAGAAATCAATGAAGTAGTGAAGAAATGCACGAAGTGTGGCTTATGTCAAAACAGGACAAATACAGTTTTTGCGGACGGAAATCCCAATGCCAAAATTATGTTTATTGGGGAAGGACCAGGTGCGGATGAGGATAAACAAGGTGTGCCATTTGTAGGAAAAGCAGGGAAATTGATGAATCAAGCATTTAAAGGTCTTGGCATTGATCGCAGCCAAATTTATATAGCCAATATTGTGAAATGTAGACCGCCAGGAAATCGAACTCCACTGAAAAATGAAGCAGAGGCTTGCTTGGATTATTTGAGAAATCAAGTGATGCTGGTAAAGCCGGAAATTGTTGTACTGATGGGGAATACTGCTTTAAAAAATATTTTGGGCGACCAATACGGAATTACGTCAAGTAGAGGAAAATGGATTGAGAAAAAAGGCATCCAATACATGCCAACATTTCATCCAGCGGCTCTTCTTAGAGATGACACAAAAAAGATTGATTTTTGGAATGATTTAAAATTGGTTTTAAAAGCGTGTAACGGAAAATTGGAAAAAGAAGAAAATTTTACTTAAAATACTTGTAAAATTGGAAATATATTGATATACTAATGATAAATAAAAATAAAGGAGGAACGGAAAATATGTCTGATGTAAATGAAGAAGTTAGAAATGATGAGGAAATTGCTGTTGGAGGAAATGACACCATCAAGATTTCAAATGATGTAGTGGCTACTTATGCAGGAATTGCGGTATCTGAAGTAGAAGGCGTTTATGGAATGGCAGGCGGTTTTGCAGGAATTACAGAAGTGATTAGCGGAAAGAAGAACTTAAGCAAGGGAATTAAAGTTGAAGTTGGGGAAAAAAGTACGAAAATCGATGTTAATATTATTGTAGAATACGGAGCTAGAATTCCTGAAGTTGCTTATGAAATTCAAACTAGGATAAAAAAATCTGTAGAATCGATGACAGATTTAAAAGTGCTTGAAGTCAATGTCAATGTACAAGGGGTGCATAAAAGAACGGAAAAAGAAGAGCAAGAGACCGAAGAAAGCGCTGAAAATGTAGAAGAATAAAACGGAGGATAAAAGTATGAAATTTTTAGAAAAATTGGCATTAATTATTTTTTCTATTGTGATTGGAATTTTGGCAATTGGCTTGATTTTGATTATGCTTGATGTGCTACAAATAGCAACGGTATCAAGATGGATTTTGCAGTTATTACAAGGCGATTTGAGCTTTAAAATTACATTGGCAGTAACTCTTGTTTTACTATTGCTTGCGATTAAATGTATTTTTTTTGGAGCCAAAAAAGAGGATGATGGACGAAATGGAGTAACGTTAGAAAATACAGCAGGAAAATTAGTGATTTCAAGAGAAAGCTTAGAAAATTTAATTGCAAATGTTGTCAAAGATGTGCAAGGAATTGAGGCGATTTCAAGTAGGACTATTTTAGATAGACATAATAATTTGATTGTTTATGTTACTACTTTGGTTTCAAAGGACATGATGATAAAAGATGTATCTTCTCAAATTCAAGAAAAAATAAAACAAGCATTAAGCCAAACAGCGGATTTAGAGGTAAAACAAGTTAATATTAAAGTAAAAAATATTACCAATAAAAAGATAAAAGGCTTGCCTGCTGGGGAAAATGAAAGTAGTGAAGAAACCAATGAAATAACTCAAAGTGAGGAAAGTGTAGAAAAATAGTAGGTGAAAGGAAGTTGAAAAATCATGGGAAATTCAAATAATTTGAAAGAGTTTTGGGACAAATACAAAGGCGCTATTATTGGAGCCATTATTGCGATTATTTTCATTAGTACAGGGCTATATCGCCTATGTATTGCCGTTATTGTAATTATGGCTGGAATTTATTTGGGAAATTATGTTCAAAAAAATAAAGAAAATGTGAAAGATAATCTAAAAGATTTTATTGATAAGTTTTAGGAGGAAATGATGCAAAGGTCGGCAATGCGAGAACTTGCTTTTAAAATGGTTTATGGGTTGGAGATGCAAAAAGAAGAAGGAAATTTTGAGCAAGTAGATATTTTTGTAGAAACAAATGAAATAAAAGACAAAAGAACCATAGAATATTTAAAAAATATTCAAAAAGGTTTATGGGAAAATAGGGAAGAAATTAATGCTTTGATTGAAGCAAACTTAAAAGAAAATTGGAGCTTGAACAGAGTTTCTAAAATTAATCTGAGTTTGATTAAAATTGCGATTTATGAGATGCTATATGCGGATTTGCCTTATAAAGTGGCGATTAATGAAGTTGTTGAACTTGCCAAAAAATATTCAGACGAATCAGCTCCAGTATTTATCAATGGAATTTTAGCCAGTGTTGTGAAGACCAAAAACTTGAGTAGTAAAAGGGAAGAATAAATGAAAATTAAGCCAATTTCGGTTACAGAATTAAATAAATATGTCAAAGATAAAATTGCTTCTGACGAATTTTTAAATAGTGTTTTTGTAGCAGGAGAGATTTCAAATTTTAAACATCACTACACAGGGCACATGTATTTTACTTTGAAAGATGAAAATTCGTTGATAAAATGCGTGATGTTCAAAACAGCTACAGGACATTTGAATTTTGTTCCAAAAGATGGGATGAAAGTTAATGTTTTGGGAAGTGTGGGAGTTTTTGAACGCGATGGAGTATATCAAATTTATGTGCAAGCAATGCAAGAAGATGGCATCGGAAATCTATATGCTCAATATGAGGAATTAAAGGCGAGGCTTGAGGAAGAAGGATTATTTGATACAGAACATAAAAAGAAAATACCATTTATGCCAAAAGTAATTGGTGTCTTGACTTCTAACACAGGAGCTGTCATTCGAGATATCATCAATGTTTCCACAAGACGCAATCCAAATGTGCATATTCGACTGTTGCCAGTTCCAGTGCAGGGCGAAGGAGCCGCCCAGAAAATTGCAGATGCAATTCAATTCATGAATGAAAAAAATTTGGCAGACGTGATTATTATTGCTCGAGGCGGAGGTTCGCTAGAAGATTTATGGCCTTTTAATGAAGAAATTGTGGCTCGCAGTATTTATGCATCAAGACTTCCAGTTGTGTCAGCCGTGGGACATGAAACGGATTTTACAATTGCCGATTTTGTAGCTGACTTGAGAGCACCAACACCGTCTGCGGCAGCGGAATTAGTCGTAGCAGATGTGGAAGATTTGAAAAATACGCTACAGATTTATAAAAGTAGATTAAAAATTTCGCTCAAAAGAAAAACGGAATTAATGAGATTAAAATTAGAAAAATATAGGAATTCTAATGCTTTTAAAAATCCTTTGCAAAAAGTTAATAATGCTTATTTGCAAATTGACCAATTAGCAAAACAAATGGAAAATGCAATGACTAAAAAATTAAAAAATGTAAAATCCAACTTTTCCAAAGAAGTCACTAAATTAGATGCTTTGAGTCCTCTCAAAACATTGTCAAGAGGATTTTGCATTGTGCAACAAAAAGATAAAGTGATAGTAAAAGCAGAAAATTTGGAACCCAATCAAGAAATTGATTTAACATTTCAAGATGGAAAGGCACGAGCCCAAATAATAGAATAGGAGAAGTATGATTATGGGGAGACGAGAAAAAGGGAAGGAAAGTAAATTTAAAATAAAGATTTGGCTTCCAATTCTTTGTATTGTAGTAGTTGGAGTGACCTTTTATATGATTTATGATATTCAAAACAAAGTGGATCAACTAACTGAATATGAAGATTCGAACGAAGTACAAAATTCTATTTCAAGTGAAAATGTGATAAGTAAAAATCAAGTGCAGAATGAGGTTATAGAAAATGAAATTGCAAATGAAATTAACAACGAAACTGCAAATGTTATGATTAATGTTACCAATACAAGTAAACCAGTGCCAAATACGAATACCAATAATAACAAACCGAATACTTCTTTCAATCCAGGTGTAACAGACCAGAAACAAAAAGCGATTGAGCTAGTCAAGAAAGAATGGGGAAATGACGATTCAGTTGATTTTCTGTTTGACTATGTCAATGAAAAAAATGAATATGTAGTGGCTGTTAAAGATAAAGCAACAGCAACTGTAAAATATTATTTTAGAGTTAATTTGGAAACAGGAACAGTAGAACTAGATTAATGAAGGTAGGTAAATGGTTGTGAAAGAAAAAAAGGAAAATTTTGAAGATTTACTAAAAAGATTGGAAGAAATTACGACAAAGTTGGAAAATGAGGAAGGAAATTCATTAGAAGAATCTATGAAATTATTTGAAGAAGGGATTGAAATTTCTCAAAAGTGTAATAAGCAAATTGAAGAGGCTGAAAAGAAAATTTCAATTTTAATCAAAGAGAATGATGAAATAAAGGAGGAAAACTTCAATCCAGATGAAGTATAAGGGGTATGCAAATTTTAGATGAAATAGTACATAATAAATGTATTTACATTCCGTTTATATTGTGGTTTTTGATACAAACCTTTAAAGTTTTGACAGATTTAGTAGTTAATAAAAAGTTAAATGTCAGAAGAATTGTTGGTGCAGGAGGAATGCCAAGTTCGCATTCTGCCATTGTTTGTTCATTAGCGACTTGTGTTGGAAAAGAATATGGCTTTGATAGTGGAATATTTGCGATAGCAATGGTAATAGCTTTTGTGGTTATGTATGATGCAGCAGGTGTAAGAAGAGCTGCAGGAAAACAAGCTCGCATTTTGAATAAAATTTTAGAAACGCCAGGACTTACGACAATAGAAGTACAAGAAAAATTAGTAGAAGTTTTGGGACATACGCCAATACAGGTATTTGTGGGAGCGATTTTGGGCGTTGTAGTTGGTGCAATTATGTAGATATTTTATTAGAAAGGAATAAAAGATGAATGATATTGAAATTGCAAAAAGTGTAAAATTAGAAAAAATTGCAAAAGTAGCAGAAAACTTTGGAATACCAGAAGACGATTTAATTCCCTATGGAAAATATAAAGCCAAAGTAGATAACCAATTAATGAAAAAGTTGGAAAATCAGAAAAACGGAAAATTGATTTTAGTAACTTCCATTAATCCAACTCCGTTAGGAGAAGGTAAAACGACCATTTCAATTGGACTTTCGGATGGCTTAAATCGTTTAGGGAAAAAGTCAATTTTGGCGCTAAGAGAACCTTCTTTAGGACCTGTTTTTGGAATGAAAGGTGGGGCAACTGGTGGAGGGTATGCCCAAATTGCACCAATGGACGAAATTAATTTACATTTTACAGGAGATATACATAGTATTACTGCTGCGAATAATTTGATTTCAGCCATGATTGATAATCATCGTTTTTATGGAAACAAATTAGGTTTCAAAGAAGTTATCTGGAAAAGATGTATGGATTTGAATGATAGAGCACTTCGTAAAATTGAGGTTGGTCTTTCCAAAGAGAAAAATATGAAAGCAAGACAGGATGGATTTGACATAACCGTTGCGTCAGAAATTATGGCTGTGTTATGTTTATCAAATGATTTGAAAGATTTTGAAAGAAGAGTAGGGAATATAACAATTGGTTTTGATGAAGAAGGTAAGCCAATAACCGTTCGTGACATTAAGGCGCAAGGCGCTGTAACAGCGCTTATGAAAGAAGCAATTAATCCTAACATTGTACAAACATTGGAGCATAATTTGGCTTTCATTCATGGTGGACCTTTTGCTAATATTGCTCATGGATGTAATAGTATTATGGCAACAAGAATGGCTTTGAAACTTGGCGATTATGTGGTAACTGAGGCAGGATTTGGAGCGGATTTAGGCGCTGAGAAATTTGTAGATATTAAATGCAGAAAATCAGGCTTGAAGCCATCTGCTGCGGTTTGTGTAGCAACATTGAAAGCATTGAAATACCATGGTGGTTTGGGTGTAGATGAATGTAAAACAGAAAATATAGAAGCTCTAGAAAATGGAATTGAGAATTTGCTAAAACATGTGGATAACATAAAAAATCAATATGGAATTAATGTAGTTGTTGCGATTAATAAATTTGCCACTGATACAGAAAAAGAGATTGCATTTTTAACAAATAAATTAAAGGAAGCTGGCGTTGTGTTGAGTTTGGCAGAGGTATGGGCAAAAGGTGGAGAAGGCGCGCTTGATTTGGCAGAAAAAGTAATGAATGTTGCAGAAAAAGAAAAGATTCATTTTGTTTATGAAGAACAAGACGATATCAAGACGAAAATTGAGAAAGTTGCTTGCCAAGTTTATGGCGCAGAAGGCGTGGAATATGCAGAAAAAGCGTTAGCGGAAATTGCGCAGATTGAAAAATTGGGTTACCAGAATTATCCAGTTTGTATTGCAAAAACGCAGTATTCATTCTCAGATGATGCAAAAAATTTGCAATGTAAAGAGCCATTTAAAATCCACGTGACTGAAGTGAATTTGAAAACAGGTGCTGAATTTGTAGTTGTGAAAACTGGAAAAATCATGAGTATGCCAGGACTTCCTAAAGTGCCAGCAGCGGAAGAGATTTATGTAGATGATGAGGGAGAAATTGTAGGAATTTTCTAGAAATTTGACAAAATTATGTAAATATGATACAATAAATAAGTAACAAGAACAGAATTCAACAACAATCTTTTGTAAAGGGTTGAGCAAGAACAGGAGGAAAAGAAATGAAAGAAGAAATCATTAAAAGTATTGAGGGGATTGACATTGCTGCTTCCATGATAGGTAAAATAAGAAAAATGAAGAAGGATATCAGAATTACAGTTTTTACCAATCAGATTTTTGGAGCTGAATTTACGGCTGAAGAAATGAACGCGGCTATAGAGTGGATTAAATTTAGGCAAAAAGATTTACCGATTAATTTGGGCAAGATTGAATTTTTGGATTCTGAGGAAAAGCCGCTGTATTTCATAAAGCCGAAGAAGGAAGATGACTCATATCTTAAAGCCCTTACTAAAAAATGTGCTGCATGCGAAGAATGTAAGGTGCGAGTCATTCAACAAATTCCAGAAAAACAACTTTGGGCAATATTGGAGATGAAAAAGCGGTCAGGAGTATTGCATTTTGTAACAGAAAATGGCTGCAAAATGTGTACTAATGCGGCATTACCAACGCATAAATTATTTGATGTACTTCATAAAAGTAAGGCAAAATTTTTTTGCTTTGGAGAAGAAGAAGCGTATTATATAACAAAAAAATAAACCTGGAAGATAAAAACCCTGTGCTGCGGACTGCGGCGCAGGGTTTTTGTTAAAATTCGATTTTTGCCTTGATTATTCAGAATAAATATAATATAATAGATAAAATAATATGAAGGAGGAAACGATGTCTTTTAGTAGGAGTGTGGAAATTGTTACAAAAGAACAATTGAAAAATGATATTTTTAAATTTGCTATTCAATCAGAGGAAATGGCGAAAGTTGCTTTGCCAGGGCAGTTTTTGGAAATTAGAGTAAATGACAATATAGAACCTTTTTTAAGAAGACCAATTAGTATACATAAAATAGAGCAAGAAGAAAGTGAATTAGAGTTTATTTTTCAAGTCAGAGGGAAAGGAACGGAAATTTTGGCACAAAAGCAAGTTGGCGATAAAATTAGTGTTTTGGGACCTTTAGGAAAAGGTAGTTTTCAATTTGAAAATTACAAGAATATAGCAATTATTGGTGGCGGAATTGGAATTTTTCCTTTGTATGAATTAGCAAGACAGGCCAGAGAAAATGCCAAGGTTACGACTTATTTAGGATTCCGAAATAAGGATTTTGTTGTATTAGAAAATGAATTTTTGCAAGTTTCCAACAAACTTGTACTTACAACAGATGACGGAAGTTATGGACAAAAGGGATTTGCCATAGATTATTTGAAGGAGGATTGCCAAAAGGAAAAGCCAGATTGCATCTATGCTTGCGGACCACTTCCAATGCTAAAAGTAGTTCGAGATTTTGCAATTCAAAATAACATTCCTGCGCAAGTTTCTTTGGAAGAGAGAATGGGCTGTGGAATTGGAATTTGTTTGGGATGTAGTGTTAAGGACAAAAATTCGGACGGATATAAGCATGTTTGCAAAGATGGACCAGTGTTTGATATTGCGGATGTAGAATTTTGAAAATAATTCAAAAATTACGTGTTCTTTTCAAAATTTATACAGGAGATTTAATAAAAAATTAGGATAGAAAGGAAGAATATTATGAAAACAGAGATTGATTTTGCTGGGATTAAAATGAAAAATCCTGTGACAGTGGCATCTCGGAACGTTTGGCTATGGACGTGAAATGTCTGAATATATCGATTTGACCAAACTTCGGAGCAATTATTACAAAAGGAACTTTTCTAAAGCCTCGTAGCGGAAATAAGCCACCACGTGTGTGTGAAACAGCGAGCGGAATGATGAACGCGATTGGTTTGGAAAATCCAGGAATAGAGCATTTTGCTGAGGAAGATTTGCCATGGCTAAAACAGTTTCATACACCAATTATTTTGAATGTTGGGGCAAGTACTTTGGAGGAATATGTCGAAGTTTGTCGTTTTGCAAATAAATTAGATATTGATGGCGTGGAACTGAATTTGTCTTGTCCAAATGTGCATGCTGGTTGTATGGCTTTTGGAACTACATATGAAGGCGTGAAAGAGGCAACTAGCGCAGTTAGAAAGGTTTTGGATAAGCCATTGATTGTAAAATTGACGCCCAATGTAACAGATATTACAATGCCTGCCAAAGGCGCAGAAGATGCAGGAGCAGATGCGGTTTCAGCGATTAATACATTACTTGCCATGAAAATTGATGTGAAAAAACGCAGACCAATTTTGGCGAATAATACAGGTGGACTATCAGGGCCTGCGATTAAGCCAGTTGGTGTTAGAATGGTTTATCAAATTGCGCAGAAAATTAAAATTCCAGTGATGGGACTAGGTGGCATTGTAACTGGCGAAGATGCGATAGAGTACATGCTTGCAGGTGCGAAATGCGTGTCGATTGGATGTGGCAATTTTATTGACCCAGAAACAAGTATTCATGTCGTTAGGCAAATTGAAGAATATATGCGAGAAAACAAGGTAGAAGATGTTAATAGTTTGGTTGGTGCAGTAGAAATGAATTAAAATATGCGAAAGTATGATGAATGCAGGGAGAAATAGAATGAAAAAAGTTTTGTTATTACATGGCTATAACGGAATACCACAAATATTTTATTGGCTAAAACAGGAACTCGAGAAAATGCAATATATGGTTGTTATGCCAGATTTGCCGCCGCGTGAAGGAGTAAGATATTCGATTTGGAAGAAAGAAATGGATCAACTAGGTAATGAGTTGGAAGGAGAATTGATTGTAGTTGCGCATTCTGCTGGAAATCCGTTTATCATTAGATACTTGCAAAAACATAATTTGGATATTAAACTTTATATTGGACTTGTGGGTTTTAGTGATGTTTATAAAATGGAAGGAAGAGAGGATTTATATGAAGCAGTGAAAAGTGTAGCACCAACACAAGAAGAATTGGAAAATTTTAAACAAAAAGTAAAAAAGAGATATTGCATTTTTAGTGATAATGACCATATTGTGCCTTTTGAGATCTTGCAAAAACATGTGGAAAATATTGCTGGAATTGGACAAATGATTCCGAATATCGGGCATATGGGCAGAAAAAGTAATTTGCAGAAAATTCCAGAAGTGGTTGAAATTATAAAAGAAAATGAGGGAATAAAATGTTAACCAAACCACAGATTGAATCAAAACAGATGAAGAGATTGGAAAATGAGTTTGTGCAATGTTTGCCTATTACTAATTTTCAGGGAGACCATCAATTACAATTACATGATATGGTATTTGTTTTTCAAAATAAGGTAGTTCGTTGGCCAGAATTTGATAATTATAGTAGATTAACAGATGAGGAATATTATCAGAAATTGCAGCAACTTCCTGAAATACATTTTCCAAGTAAAGAAGAATACCAGAAAGAGAATGATAAATGAACTATCAAAATTGTAGTAGTTTGGTATAATAATATTGACTTTTTTGTTAATTTGTGATATAAAGTTATAAGTAATAAAAAAATAGAAATAGGTGTCAATATTTTGTGCTCGAGAAAATGATGAACATAAATAAAATTGACGAAATCGCAGTCCTTTTATAGGAGAGCATGTAAAAAAGGAGGAATTTTATGCTTGATTTAAGAAATTTAGACGATGTAGAACGGTATGTCAAAGAAAATATGCCAAATTGGAAAATGAAACGAGGACAACTGGGTGGGATGAGAGTAGAAGCAGGAGAAGCTGCGGCGGATTACGAAGTAATTCGATTATATGCACCAACAGACGACTACTGTATTGACTGTATTGCAGAATTCTGGCGTGGATATTATAGCACGTCTCCCAATTCATATACAGGTATCTATCAGGTGGTATGTAAGGGCGACTTAAATTCTGCAATGAGAAGTGTGCTTCAGGAAAAGAGAGGTTTTTAACAGTTCTTTAAATTATTTATTCAAGTAATAAAATAAAAAATCGGTAATTAATTTTACCGATTTTTTGTGCTTTTTCTTATCTCTTAGAGAATTGAGGAGCTTTTCTTGCTTTCTTCAATCCATATTTCTTTCTTTCTTTCATACGAGGATCTCTTGTTAAGAAACCTGCATGTTTTAAATTTTGTCTAAATTCGCCATTAGCTTCAACTAATGCTCTTGCAATTCCATGTCTTACAGCCCCTGCTTGCCCCGTAAAACCACCACCAGTTACTGTGCAAACAACATCAAATTTTCCAACCGAATTTGTGATTGCAAAAGGTTGGTTAACAATCACTTTCAAAATTTCTGTTCCAAAATACTCGCTTAAATCTTTTCCGTTAACCGTGATTTTTCCAGTACCTTGCATTAATCTTACACGAGCAATTGACTTTTTTCTACGACCTGTTCCTAAAAACACATTATTATCTTTTTTTGCCATTTTACTTTACCTCCCAAACTTCTGGTTTTTGAGCTATATTTTCATGTTCGCTGCCTGCATAAACTCTCACATGAGTAGCTTGTTTTCTACCCAATTTTGTATGAGGTAACATTCCTTTTACAGCCATAAACATAGCTTTTTCCGGCTTTGTATCCATCATAACTCTGGCAGTTGTTTCTTTCATTCCACCAATATATCCAGAATGGTGTCTATAAATTTTTTGGTCTAATTTGCGACCAGTAAACATCGCATCTTTACAATTTATAATGATAACATAATCACCACAATCAGCATTTGGTGTGAAAGTTGGTTTATGTTTTCCACGTAGTAATTTAGCAGCTTCAGCAGCTGTTCTACCAAGAGGACGACCGCTAGCATCAATTACATACCATTTTTTTTCAATTTCGCCTTTTTTTGGACTATAAGTAGCATTATTCATGGTAATCAATACCCTCCATTTCAAATATTTTTATATTTTATAGAATTTTAAGTTGCTAAGACAAAAAATGCTATAAATCTCATGATTTATGATATTTTTTGTTTCTTTTACCAAAAGCTACCGGGGAGAAGCCTAAGTTAAAATAAACCTATCATAAATTGCTTATTTATTGTAATACAAAACCAAGCAAAAGTCAAGTGATTTATAGAAAAAACTTGACTTTTTTGGAAATTTATGCTAAAATTAACATAAGAACATATGTATGTTTGAAGAAACTAATCCACGTGTCCGCCTGCGGACACAACACACACATCTTAAGGAGGAAAATAAGATGAAAGAAATCAAAAACTTTATGGAACGGATCAACTGGGCAGCTTTTATAGGAAAGACTTGTTTAGCAGCAGTTATAGTTATGGGACTACTGTGTGCTTCCGTTTATAACAGCGAAAGGCATGCAGAAATGCAGGTCAAGGCTCAGGCAGAAGAACAGCAGGTAGAAGCAGAGAAAAAAGAGCTGGAATTTCTGCGGGTAGAAAATGCGCGGCTTGAAAAAGAAAATGAACTGCTTTCCAAAGAGCCGGCAGAGCCTACCGCAAGGCGAATGGAAGACACAGAATTTGGTCTTGTTGACAGCCAGAACGGTCTCTCCCAAGATGACATTGTGTCATACAGCATTGCAGAGAATGAATTAAGGCTGCACCGCGATATTTTTGCGGGCTCGATAAAGGAAGAAGATATTGAGGCTACTTTGGACAAATACGTTGAATGGTTGGAAGAAGTAAAAGAAAGCCAGCTTTTTACGGATTTGTTGGTGCGTGAACGTATCGACGATGAAATTGATATGATTGTTCAGGAAAAGGAACTTTTTGCAAAGGAAGGATTTACGAAAGATGAAATTCGTGTCAATATATTTGATGCGATGCTGCAGTATTTTCAGATGTGTCGCAAAAATGGCGTTCCTTTTGCAGATGCAGCCTCTCAGGAGTTAGCGCTAGAATTAGGATAGTGTGTAGAAAAAGACCAGAACCAAGGTAGTAAGGTTTTGGTCTTTTTCGTGTGTTTTTCATGTCAACTTGACTTTAGAATAAAAACATGATATATTTTTTATGTTTATAACAATAATAACATTAGTATCCAAACAATAATTTAAAGGAGAAGAAAGCATGAAAAAAGTACAACGGTTTCAGAAAGACATTATGGCATCAGCGACATATTACGAGGTATTAGATTATGTAGCAAATTATGTACAAGTTTTTTTGCAAGAAACGCTAGCTGAAAAAATTCGGCTTCCTGTATCGGTAGATAAAATATTGCAAGAATTAGAAATTTCAGTGGATTCTCTGGTTACGAACGATTCTCTAGCGGAAGTAGAATTTAGTGAAGGAAAGCCATATATTCATATAAACAATAAAATTTATAGCTATCCGCATTCTGATTTGGCAAATTGGTTAAAAGTCAAATGTCTTGCAAGATACATCATCAACAGTGATGTTCACCATTTAACGGAACGAAAAGTGAATATGAGAAGTGGCTCAGAGGAGTTTCTTTTGGAGCTTCCCAATAAAAATGCAACATTAGCAAATAGGATAGCCTATGAAATCATGTTGCAATGAAAAAATATGTCAAAATCGTCAAGTGATTATGTAGTAAAAAACTTGCCAAAAACGTAATTTTGTGTTATGCTTATCATGAAATACGTTGGTATTTTTAGAAAAATGACCAGAAATTTTTGGTCAAATACACAGAAAGAGAGAAAAAGAATGAGACGGAAAGAGAAATTGGAAATTAGCTTTTTACAGCTGATTTTGATTGTAGGCACAGTTGCAATTGGTGCATTTTTTTATGGGCACAATTGTGGAATGCAGCAATCAGAACAAAAATATCAGCAAGAAAAGGAGGCTGATGAGAAATTGATTTCTGAACTCATGCAGGACTTGTATGAGTAGTGTATAGGGAAGAGACTTGCGTCAAGTGTGGCGTAAGTCTTTTTTCTTATGTGAAAATAAAAATTGCAAAATTTGAAATTTAGGTATTGACATATTTGAAATGTTGGTTTATAATAGATTTTGCATTAAGGTAATTGCACCTGCACCATTAGCTCAGCTGGTCAGAGCAACCGGCTCATAACCGGTGGGTCCAAGGTTCGAATCCTTGATGGTGCACCAAAAATAAATATGGGTAGGTGGTCGAGTGGTTAATGGCACCAGACTGTAAATCTGGCGACGAGAGTCTACGTTGGTTCGAATCCAACCCTGCCCACCAAAAGCAACCGTTCGAAAAGAGCGGTTTTTTTGTTGCAGAAAAAACTTGAAAAAACGAATTTTGTATGATATGCTGAAAACAAGAAAAAGGGGGATTTATATTGTGAAGGGGGAAAAATTTAGAAAGAGCCTAAAAGAACTTGTTCAAAAAGATGGAACATATTTGTTAATGGGAGTTATTTTGCTGGTTATTTCGCTGTTGCTAATTACGACAACATTTTACGAAGGAGATTATACACTGCAATTTCCTGCCAAAACTTTATTTGGTACAGTCGCTTGGAGTGTGACCATTCTTTTGGGCATAACTGGAATTGTGTTTCTCAAGAACACAGATAGAAAAAAAGTTGATTTGGCGAAACTGTTTTTGATTTTGAGTATTCCGCTTGGGCTTTTGTATAGTTTGGTAACGCCCTTGGGAAGAGTTCCAGATGAAGAATTTCATGCGAGAAAAGCAATGGCGATTGCGCAAGGTAATTTTTTTTCACACCCAAATGAAAATGGCGATGCCACAGATTTCATGAATGCAAAATTGAATGAAATTGTAACACGCTCGGCGGATTCTTATGAAGAAGCGATGGATAGAATGTTTACGCCTGAGACAGAAGATATGGTAGAATTGGGCTATACGACAATGGCGTTATATGCGCCGATTTGCCATTTGCCACAAGCATTTGGCATGTTTATTACGAAAGCCTTGGGAGCAACAGTGCCAATTCAGTGTTATGCAGCAAGGTTGGCGAATTTTGCAGTGGCTGTATTTTTGATTTATCAAGCCATTAAATTTATGCCATTTAAAAAGCATTTGTTATTGTTTCTTGCGCTACTGCCAATTACGTTTCAAGAAATTGCATCTATGGCAGCAGATGGCTTAACAATTGCTATCTCTATGTTTTACATTTCTTACCTATTATATTTGAAATATGATGCTAGCAAAAAAGAGATTCGTGGCAGGGAAATTGCGATTTTGGCAATTTCTTCAATGGTTGTTTCACTTTGTAAAATTGTGTATTTGCCACTATGTTTCTTACTTTTTGTATTGCCAAAAGAAAAATTTAAAACCACTAAAAACAAAAAAATAGCAACGATTAGTATAGTTGCTTTTTCGGTTTTAATAAACTTGATTTGGCTGATTTATTGCACTCGTTTTTTGGTAACATTTAATTATGGAGTCGATACACCAGCCCAAATCAAATATGTGCTTACACATCCGATTAGTTATTTGTTGATTTTGTTTAGAAGTATCAATATTTTCTTTGAGATGGTCATTGTTGGTCTGTGTGGGGAAAGCTTAGGGCTATTTGACGTGCAGGCTTCAGTGCTGTTTATTATGCCGTGCTTATTGCTGTTTGCGATGTTGTTTTTAGTCAAAGAAAAAGATGAAAAAATCAAAATTAATTGGTCAGTAAGAGGCATTTTTTTGTTGATTTTTGTGGCAATTGTAATGCTAATTTATGCGAGTTTATATGTGCAATGGACAAGCCTTAAAAATCCAATGATATATGGCATTCAGTCACGTTACTTTTTGCCAATTATGTTACTTATGGCAATTGTTGTGGACAATCACAAAATTGCATATCAGCAGCCTTTGAGCAGACGATACATAGCGCTATTTATGTTATTTTTTAATTTGAATGTATTAGCTGTGGCGTTTTTCTCATATTTGAATGGGTTTATCAATTATTATATTAAGTAGAAATTCTAAAAAGAATGCAAAATCTATTGCATTTTTTTTGATATAATGATATAACATAACCAAGAAAAAAAGGAGGATGTATGGGGTTTTTTGATAAATTAAAATCGGGATTAAATAAGACCAAAGAGTCTTTTAATGATAAAATCAATAACGTGTTTAGCAATTTTAGAAAAGTTGACGAAGAGTTGTTAGAAGAGCTTGAAGAAGCCTTGATTATGTCTGATTTAGGATTTGAGACATCAGAAAAAATTATTGACGAATTGCGCACCAAAATCAAAAGGCAAAAAATCGAGAATGAAGAAGATGTAAAAATTGCTTTAAAAGAAATTATGAAAGAAATTTTAGAGGTGGAAAGTCCAGAACTTTGCTTAGATACAACGCCTTCTATTATTTTGGTTGTTGGTGTGAATGGTGTTCGGAAAAACAACTTCGATTGGAAAAATTGCCAGCAAATTGGTTAGAGAAGGAAAAAAAGTGGTTGTGGCAGCGAGTGATACATTTCGTGCTGCTGCGGTAGAACAATTGGAAGAATGGGCAAACCGTTCAGGAAGTATTCTTGTCAAAAAAGAAGAAGGATCAGACCCAGCTTCTGTTGTGTATGAGTCTATGGCTAAAACAAAGGAAATTGGTGCAGATGTTTTAATTTGTGATACAGCTGGAAGGTTGCATAATAAAAAATATTTAATGGATGAATTAGCTAAAATTAAAAAAGTAATTGATAAAGAAATGCCAGAAGTAAGGAAGGAAATTTTGATTGTATTAGATGCGGAAACAGGGCAAAATGCGATTGCTCAAGTAAAAGCATTTAAAGAAACAACGGATATTACAGGAATTGTGCTGACCAAACTAGATGGAACTTCCAAAGGTGGTGTTGTGATTGGAATTGTGTCAGAAAATCAAATTCCAGTCAAATTTATTGGAGTCGGTGAGCAAATAGAAGATATGCAAGTGTTTGATAGCACTGAATTTTTGGATGCAATGCTATAAAGATTTTGTTTTAGAAGAGGTGAAAAAATGGCAGATCAAGTAGAAGAAAATAAAACAAAAGAAAAAGTAGGAAAAAAACGTAATATTGCAGTTCGTTATATAGTTGTGAGTTTAACACTGCTTGTTGTTGCAGTAATATTGCTTATTGCTTTTCGAGCAGAATTTCTAAGCATTAAAGAAATAGGAGAGCAGTACACCGATATCTTTTTTAAAAATGTCAATAATAGAATATATTTAGCTGGTGGAATATTTATAGTGACTTATTTGGTAATTTATATTTCTAATAAGTTTATCAAACATGGGCTGAAAAAGTTTTTTGCAGAAGAGGATAAAGAGTTACCAAAATTACCAAACAAAACATTTGCCATGATTGGTGGACTGATTGCAGCCTTGATTGGCATGCTGATGTTGCATCGAAAATATACGATGTTTGTGAATATGGCTTGGTTTGGCAAGTCGGATCCTATTTTTAATACCGATATTGGCTATTACATTTTTACCTTGCCATTTATCCAATCTCTTATTATTTTTGCCATTAGCAGTTTGGTATGTTTAATTGTTTATACTGCATTTTATTATGTGATTGTTATGAATACTTATTTAGATGGCGTAGATATTGAAGTGCTGAAAAAAAATACATTTATTAAGCAAATCATAGCGATTTTAACGATAATAGCATTATTGGTATCAATTTATATTTTTATGACTTCACAAAATATTTTAACACAAGATATGCTTAAAGTAGAAAGTCAAAAATCATTTGAATTAGTGGGCGCAGGTAAAACAGATGTTACGATAAAATTATGGGGTTATCGAATTTTTGCAGTTATTTTGTTTGTAGCAGCAGTGCGTTTGTTAAAATATGCCAAAAAGGCGAATTTCAAACAAGCGATGCTATCCATTGCCATTGTACCAACCTATTTAATAGGACTGTTTATTTGTATGCTTTATTATGACCAATTTATTGTAAAAAATGAAGTTTTGGATAATCAAAAAAAATATATTGGTTATCATATTTCTAATACGAAAGAAGCGTATGGCATTCATTTGGAACAGCAATCCATTGATAATTATGACACAATCACTTACAATGAAATTTTAGGAAATTCTGATGTCATTCAAAATATTCCAATTGTATCAAGTGATATAACACGTACAACAGTGTCAGAACATCAAGAAGATGGGGTGTATTATTCGTATCAACGAAACTTTTTGGGATTGGTGGATTCTCGATTGTGCTACCTAACACCACGTGAAATTTTGAGCAATAATAGTATGAGTTACAATAACCGAACCTTTCATTATACACATGGCTATTCCATGGTTATCAATTCTGCATCTAGTGTAGACGAAAATGGTTATACCAAATATATTTTATCCGATTTTATAGACCAAAATGTAGCCAAGATAAAGGAACCTAGAATTTATTTTGGTTTGGAGACAAATAGTACCATTGTGACAAATTCAGATTTTGGACCAGAATACGATTATCCTATTACAGCAACCAATTATAGAGAAAATCATTATGAAGGAAAAGCTGGCTTGAATTTGGGATTTTTAGATCGAGTTATTTTGGCAATTTGGGACAAAAATCCGAAGTTAGCTTTTTCTGGAAATGTTAACCCAAATTCAAAAATCATAGCAAATCGAAATATTATAGAAAGGGCAAAAGTTTTGCTTCCTTATATTACTTATGACGAAAATCCCTATCTAGTCATTACAGATGAAGGGCGCTTAATATGGGTTTTAGACGGCTATACAACTTCTAATGAATATCCGTATTCTCAAAGAGCCAATGTAAAAATTAATGGAAATATAGAGGAAATTAACTACATTAGAAACTCAGTCAAAGTGCTAATTGACGCTTATGACGGAACCACGAAATTTTACATTACAGACAGAAATGACCCCATTATTATGGCATATAGAAATTTATACCCAACCTTATTTCAAGATTTAGATGAGCAAATTCCAGAAGATATCAGTCGTCAATTTGTGTATCCGAAAATGTTATACCAAGTACAAGCTGAAATGCTTAGTGTTTATCATGATATTAGTGAAGATGTTCTGTATCGAGCAGATGATATTTGGGAAATTACGCCAACTGAATCAGTGGCTAAAACGGCGGCTGTTGGAGAGAAGTTACAACCTTATTACACTATGCTCAAAACAAAAGATATGAAACAAGCTGCTTTAGGTTTGGTTATTACTTTTAATAGGCAAGCCAAACAGAATATTACGTCATATTTGGTAGGAACTTACGAAGAAGGAAAACCAAAATTGTCACTTTATAAATTTAGTTCTGAGAGCAATGTGGCAAGCATTTTGCAACTAAGTTCGCAAATTGAACAAGATGAAACCATAGCTAAAGAATTAGCAACCTTAAATGTGGCTGGAACAAAGCTGATTAAAAATATTGTTATTGTGCCAATTAACAACACACTTTTGTACGTCCAGCCAGTGTATCAAGTACGTTTGAATGAAAGTGAAATTCCAGTTTTAAAGAAGATTATTGTGGCATCTCGGAAATAAATTGGCAATTGGAGATAATTTAGAAGAGGCGATTTCGAATTTATTTACAGACTATGCGGTCGATTTAGAAATTGTGGATGGGCAAGATTTAGAAAGCGTGATTGATGCGATTATTCGCTCCAATACGAATTTAGAAGAATCACTTAATTCCAATGATTTTGAAATGATTGGTAAGGATTTGAGTGAACTAGAGAGCTTAATCAAAAGATTAGAAGAATTGCGAAAAGCTGAGAAAAAAGAGGAGGAACCAGAAAATGAAAATGAACCTAGCGAACAAACTAACAATATTCAGAATGATATTAGTACCAATTCTATTGATAATCGCCTATTTACCAATTGAAAAGCAAATTTTGATTGGGACATTTGAGGTGGAAGAAGGAATTCCAATGGTAATGCTTTGGATGGATGTTGTGTTTATCATTGCATCCATCACAGATAAATTAGACGGCTATTTGGCACGTTCTAGAAATATGGTCACAACATTTGGCAAGTTTTTGGATCCGCTTGCTGATAAAATTTTAGTTTTAGTAGCACTGATTATTTTGGTAGAATTTGGGAAATTGCCAGCTTGGGTGCCTGCTATTATTTTGGCAAGAGAATTTTTAGTGTCAGGCTATCGACTGGTGGCAGTAGAAAAAGGCGGGAAAGTAATTAGCGCATCTTTTTGGGGAAAATTAAAAACAGTAACACAAATGGTAGCGATTATTTTTGCCTTTGTTGATGTACATGGTTTTGGTGAGTTTTTATGGCAAGGATTTTCGTACACAAGTTTTGGATTTGTTTTTAATGTGATTACCTCTGTGTTAATGTTAATATCAGTCGTGGCGACAATTTTCTCAGGCTACGATTATTTGAAAAATGGAAAGGAATTGTTTTATGACGAAGGAACAAGCACGAAAGAGAATTGAGGAATTAAATAAGCTGACAGCCTATCATGCTCAAAAATATTATGACGAAGATAGCCCTGAAATTAGTGATTTTGAGTATGATATGTTAATGGTAGAGCTAAAGGATTTGGAGAAAAAATATCCCGAATTTGTGAGCCAAAATTCGCTTACGCAACATGTGGGAGGAACCGTAAAAGAAGGGTTCGAGAAAGTAGAGCACGAGGTTCCGCTGCAAAGTTTGCAAGATATTTTTGATTTTGACGAATTGTATGCTTTTGACGAACGTGTGAAAAAATTGTTAGAAGTAAACGAGTTGCAGTATGTTGTCGAAACCAAGATAGACGGTTTGTCTGTCAGCCTTGAATATAAAAATGGAGAATTTGTGCGAGGTGCAACGCGAGGAAATGGGCTAGTTGGCGAAGATATTACCCAGAATTTGAAAACGATTAAAAACATTCCTCAAACCTTGAACAAAAAAGTGGATATTACAGTTAGGGGCGAGGTTTTTATTGGCAAAAAGGAATTTGAGAAGATGAATGAAGAGCGCGAAGAAATGGAAGAGGCGCTTTTTGCCAATAGCAGAAATGCGGCAGCAGGTTCGCTTCGCCAGCTAGATAGCAAGATTACAGCTTCTCGTCCTTTGGATATTTATATTTTTAATGTGCAAAAATCAGATACTTTGCAGTTTTCTTCACATTATGAGACACTTCAGAAGTTGAAGAACTTAGGTTTTCAGACAAATCCAATTGCGGTTTTGTGTGACGATATAGAGGAGGCTGTTAAAGAAATCGAGAAGATAGGAGAAAATCGAGAAAATTTGACATTTGGGATTGACGGAGCGGTTATCAAGGTGGATGATTTGGCATATCGCGAAAAGTTAGGTGTGAATAGCAAAACTCCGAGGTGGGCGATTGCGTACAAATATCCGCCAGAAATGAAAGAAACTACCATAAAAGACATTGTTTGTCAAGTAGGTAGGACTGGTGCGGTTACACCCATGGCGTTGTTGGAGCCGGTAAAAGTAGCTGGATCGACGATTTCTAAAACGACACTGCATAATGAAGATTTTATCAAAGAAAAAGATTTAAAAATTGGAGACAAAGTGCTTATTCAAAAGGCTGGAGACGTGATACCAGAAGTTGTCAAAGTTGTGGTGGAAAAAAGGACGGGGCAGGAAAGAGAGTTTTCTATGCCGAAGACATGTCCAGTTTGTGGGGCACCAACGGTTCGCGAAGAAGGCGAAGCGGTTATGCGCTGTATTGGAAGTGAGTGTCCTGCTAAATTGCATCGCAATATCATTCATTTTGCGTCACGTGAATGCATGAATATTGGCGGACTTGGCGAGGAAATTATTGAAGATTTGTTGGAACGAAAGCTGATTTCTAATATTGCGGATTTGTATTATTTGAAGTTGGAGGATTTTGCAAGCCTAAAAAAAGACGGAAAAAAGTTTGCACAAAATTTGGTGGATAGTATTGAAAATAGCAAAAACAATGAATTTTATCGCTTGATAAATGGGTTTGGTATTCGTAATATTGGGGCAAATGCTGCTAAGCAATTGGCTCGAAAATATCAGAATATGGAAAATTTGGTGAATGCGAGCGTGGAGAGCCTGACTTTGACAGAAGATATGGGCGAAATTAGAGCAAAAAATGTGTATGAATTCTTTCATCAAGAGCAAACGCAGGATTTGATACAAAAGTTGAAAAATGCGGGTGTTACTATGGAGAATTCGGCGCAAAGTGAGGCTTTGGACGAACGATTGGCAGGCCAAATTTTTGTGCTAACAGGAAGTTTGGAGAATTATACGCGTGATGAGGCAAAGCAAATTATTGAAAATTATGGCGGAAAAGTGACAGGTTCTGTGTCAAAAAAGACGAATTATGTTTTGGCAGGTAAAGAAGCTGGAAGTAAATTGACAAAAGCGCAAGAATTGGGCGTTGCAGTAATTAGTGAGAGTGATTTTGAGGAAATGATAAAGTAGGAGGACGATAAAGGATTATGGAAAAAGATTATACATTTGAGATGTTTTGGGAGGATTTGGATAATGGTTTTCAGCTTTATTATGAATATATGGGATGTCGTTATTTGATTTATAAAATGGATAAAAATTGTTATAAAAATGAATTGGTGGAGGCGCCAGAAAAGTGTCCACATCAAAAAAGTGCAGTATATACGTTGAAAAGAGTGAAAGAATTATTTCCCTTTATGGAAAATTTGGAATATTATATGGAAATTTAGTGAAAAATGAAGGAATGAAATTTGGAGAAAGAATATGAAGAGATAGGAAAAATAAATGTAGATATGTTAAAAAGATTTTTTTCTATAAAAACAGACAGATTGATTATAACAAAAGAGAGAATAGAACATATTAATGAAAGACATAATAATGACTATAATTTGTATGGAAGGCTTATACCAGAAATTATAGAAAATCCTCATTATATATTGAAAGATATTATGAATAAGAATACAGTTTTATATCTGAAAACAATAAAAGAATTGAATTTGCAAATTGTGGTAAAATTGCAAACAGAAAGCAATGTTAATAAAGCAAATTCAGTGATTACTTTTTGGCATATGAGAAAAAGAAGTTATGTGCAAATTATTAAGAAAAACGAAAAAATCTTTGAAAAAACTAGACAAAAATGAATAAATATGGTATAATTAAAGTACAATAGAGAATAGGAATTTTGTGGTGGTAAGATATAGTGCCGACCACACGCCGATTCGGTAATAACAGGGGAAACCCGAGAGATGCAGGTTTATGGCATGCCTGCCAAAATTCCTATTGACGTATTTTGGAGTTGTAAAAAAACTCAATATATTGCGAGAGAAATTTTGGATAATGTTCAAAGTTTCTCTCGTTTTTTAGAAGATACAGTTTTTTATATCTTCTTTTTGAATATTAAAAAAAGTATTGCAAATGTGGAAAAAATATAATATGATATAAAAAATAGTAATTTGGAATATTATATGGAAATTTAGTGAAAAATATTGTAAACTTGAAAATTATAGTATAAAATATAAAAAATGAGATATACGGAGGAAAAAATATGGCGATTGAAAACGATGATAAAAATTCAATTTATTGGGAAATATCAGAAGAGGATTTTAGAAAAGCTAAAATAGATTGTTTTGTTTTAGAAGGTGACGAAAGAATACTTGTTGCTTTAAAATATGGAAAAGATGAAAGTAATAGAAGGGTTGTGGCTTTGGCAAAAGGAAATTTTAAAGAAGTGGGAGTAATTGGAATAGCGAAGGCTTTTCAGAAACTAATCATTAATCCGACACTTGAGCAAATTAATAATCAACCAGATTCAAATGGAAAATCTGTCAATATAGACGAGATTTCAATGGAAGATATTGCTCAAATGTGTGATGGAGATTTGGAAGTAACAAAGCAATGTCAAATTTTGCTAGACAAATTAAAGTCTGGTGAATTTGATGTTTTTAAAAATGGAGAAAAATTGGAAATTCCCAAAACAGATTTGTATAAAGATCATCATGTGTATTCTGTGATGAGTGAACCAGCTGCGAAAAAAGCATTGAGTATGGAAAATCAAAAGGGATTTGAGGCTTATTGGAACTATTTAAGAGAATTAAAAGTAAGTAATCCAGAGGAATACAATCAAATTAGTCGTGGGAATAGAATGTTAGATTCTATTACTAAGTTTGAGCTATTGGATTTGGAAGTAAAGTCTGGAGAGATTACAGATGAGAGAAAAGCAGAAGCTGTTGAAAATTATTTAAATCAAATCCCTCATTTTGAAGTGGCTTCTATTCTTGAATATTTGGGAACTTCAGAAAATCCAAAATATCAAGGATTGGCAGCTAATTTTGAAGGAATACAAAAAGAGGATGAAGGATATATTTCAAAAATTCAAGTGTTATTTGGTGCAGCAAAAATAATGTCGAGTGAACTTCAAATGAAATATCAGGAAGATATTAATATATATGCTGGGCTTATGCAAAAATTTGATATAGGATTTAGGTTAGAAAGTTTTAAAGAACAATGGCAGGAAGATGTGAAAAAGATAAAATTGGGAAAAGGATTACCAACTGTCAAAAGAGATTCGGATGGCGGTTTTGTACTAGGAAAAGAAGAGCTAGGGAGAGAAGATGAAGGAAAATAATTTACTTTTGCCAGATTTGCATGATGAAGAAGAGAGTGTTAATGAGTTTTCGTTGCGTCCCAAAAGTTTAAGCGAATATATTGGGCAAAATAAAGTCAAAGAAAATATGAAAGTTTATATTGAAGCTGCTAAAAAAAGAGGGGAAACACTTGACCATGTTTTACTATATGGTCCTCCTGGTTTGGGAAAAACGACGCTTTCCAATATTATTGCCAATGAAATGAACTCCAAAATTCATATTACGTCAGGTCCAGCGATTGAAAAATCAGGCGACTTGGCAGCTATTTTGACCAGTTTGGCAGAAAATGATGTTTTATTTATTGACGAAATTCACCGTTTGAATCGAAATGTAGAAGAGATTTTGTATCCAGCGTTAGAGGATTTTAGTTTGGATATTATGATTGGAAAAGGACCAAGTGCGCGTTCTATTCGTCTCGACTTGCCAAAGTTTACATTAGTAGGAGCGACCACAAGAGCAGGTTCTCTGACGACGCCACTGCGCGACAGATTTGGCATTGTGAGCAGATTGGAATTGTACTGTGTGGAGGATTTGACAACTATTGTGCTTCGTTCGAGTGATATTTTGCAAATCGAAATTGAGAAAGAGGCAGCCATTGAAATTGCGAAACGCTCAAGGGGAACGCCACGTATTGCCAATCGACTTTTGAAGCGTGTGAGGGATTATGCGACCATTTTAGGAGACGGAAATATCACACTTGAAATTGCCAAAATTGCTTTGCATAAATTGGAAATTGATGATTTGGGGCTAGACCACATTGACCTTAAAATTTTGCAAACATTGGTTACTAACTATGCAGGAAAGCCAGTTGGGCTAGAGACTTTGGCAGCAACGATTAATGAAGAAATTGATACAGTGGAAGATGTGTACGAGCCATATTTGATGCAAATTGGCTTTTTGGCAAGGACGCCGCGAGGTAGAATTGCCACTCCGCTTGCTTATGAACATTTGGGGGTAGAATATCATGAAAAAGATTTTTAATAGAAATGTTGGAGGGCAAGATAATAAAATTTATGTGCTTGTGATTGTACTGTTTGCGATTTGCTTTGCAATTCCTTCCATCACATATCTGTTTCAAAATAAAACTGTTCTGGAGTTTAAGGACGAATTTAAGTTTCTAATGGACGAAAGTAGCCGTTTGTATCAAACGGTTATTTATGGTATTATTTTGGTTGGCTTTGTTTTTTCTTATGGTATTTTGATGAAAGATAGAAATAAAATCTTTAAAAATACCAAGCAAATTTTTGTGCTGACTTTTATTGTTTCAGCGATATTTGTTTTAGTCATTCCGTTTATGAGTTCGGATGTGTTTTACTATTTAGGGGTGGGGCGATTAAATGCGAAATATGGGCAAAATCCATATTATGTAACAATGAAAGCTTATGTGGAACAAGAGGCACCCAATTTAGAGCAAGATACCGTTTTACAAAAAGGATACCAAAATTATTGGTCAGGAACTACGGTAGTATATGGACCAATTTGGACGATGATTTGTAGCACTATTGCAGGACTTTCTTTTGGTAATATTGATGTTGGATTATGGCTGTTCAAAATTGCCAATTTGGCAGTTCATTTGCTGAATTGTTATTTGATTTATAAAATTACCAATAAGAAGAAATTATTTATTTTGCTTTATGGCTTGAATCCATTTGTATTACTAGAAGGAATTGGAAATGTACATAATGATATGTTTGTGGTATGTTTTATTTTGCTTGCATTTTTTGCGCTTTTGAAAAAGAAAAATTTAGTGCTTAGCATATTTTGTTTGGCGCTAGCAACCGACATTAAATATTTTGCCATATTGCTGTTGCCATTATTTGTGATTTATTTTTATCGAGAGGAAAAAGTATCGAAAAGATTTCTAAAATGTATCCAGTATGGTTTGCTATATGCTGTTTTTGTGGCACTTCCATATTGGTTGTATATACGAGATTTACAAGTGTTTATGGGAATGAATACGCAACGAGGAAAAGTAACTAAAGGCATTTATTTTTTTATCATGCAATATTTCACTAACCCAGAAAACTTACATAAATTATTAGCAGATATAGTGTTAGTTATTTTTGTGGTGGCATATTTTTATAAATCAGTAAAATTACTTTTTCAAGCTGAAATTAAATTTAGCAAAGAAATGAAAGACTTATATTGGTTTATGCTTGCTTTTTTATGGCTACTCATTTCCAATTTTCAGCCATGGTATTTTATGTGGCTTACGCCGTTTATGTTTTGGCAAAATGGCAAAAATATCAAATTAATGGTGCAAATGCAAATTTTGACTTTGGTTGCAGATATGGTATTTTTGGCGTATTCAGAATATTATATTTATGGAGTGCCATTTTTTGTGATATTTTTAGTTGGAACTTTGGTTTGTATGCTCCAAAATAAGAAAGAAAAAATTGTTTATATAAGAGGGTAAAAGATGAAATTGTTAATGCATACTTGTTGTGCGCCATGTAGCGTGTACTGTATTGAGAGTTTGAAAACAGAAAAAATAGAACCAACATTGTATTGGTTTAATCCGAATATTCATCCATACATAGAATATAAAACGAGAAGAGATACGTTAATGGAATATGCGAAAATGGTAAATTTAGAATTGGTTATAAACGAGAATTATGGTTTGCAAAATTTTTGCAAAAAGGTAATTGGAGATTTGGAAAATCGCTGTGTCAATTATTGCTATCCAGTTCGTGTGGAAGAAACGGCAAAATATGCTAAGGAAAATGGATATGATGCTTTTACGAGTACACTTTTTGTGAGCCCTTATCAAAAGCATGAGGAGTTGAAAAAAGTATGTGAGCAAATGGCGAAAAAATATGGTGTGGACTTTTTGTATCGTGATTTTCGAGTAGGCTTCAGGGAAGGGCAGCAAAAAGCAAGGGAACTTGGATTGTATATGCAGAAGTATTGTGGGTGTGTTTTTAGCGAGGAGGAGAGATACGCAAAACAAATTCAGAAAGATAAGGAAAAGTTGAAATAAGTAATGATTGAGGATTTCGTAAATATTTAGAAGTATAGCTGATTTGAAAAAATATTTAAAGAATTAATGGAAAAATTGCAACAATATAGTATTTCAGAAAAAATAAAAAGGAGGAAATGTTATGAATAGTGAGCCAATTTTTTTAGAACCAGTATTTAAAGATTATATTTGGGGGGGTCAAAAATTGAAAAATATTTTTGGCAAAAAAGTGCAAAATGAGGAATGTACAGCGGAGAGTTGGGAAGTTTCCACCAATGAAAATGGAGAAACGCTTGTTAAAAATGGAGAATTTAAGGGGCAAACATTAACACAAGTTTTTGCTAATCAAGATTTGCGAAAAGCGATTTTTGGAACGAAATGTGTTGATTTGGCGGAATTTCCATTGCTTATCAAATTCATAGATGCTAATAAAAGTTTGTCTGTGCAAGTACATCCCGATAATGAATATGCGATGAAGCATGAAAATTCTTTAGGTAAAACAGAAATGTGGTATATTTTAGATTGTGAGCCAGGTGCGCAAATTATTTGTGGAGTAAAGAAAGGTGTAACCAAAGAGAAACTAAAAGAGTGTATAAATTCTGAAAAAATTGCAGAATGTTTGAATTATGTGAACGTGGAAAAAGGGGATGCTATTTATATTCCTTCAGGAACGATTCATGCGTTACTTGGAAAAACGTTAGTTGCAGAAGTGCAACAAAATAGCAATGTAACGTATCGTGTGTATGACTGGGGAAGAGTGGGAAAGGACGGAAAGCCTAGAGAATTGCATGTTCAAAAGGCACTTGACGTGA
Organism: uncultured Clostridium sp.; assembly: GCA_948467875.1. Classification (GTDB taxonomy): domain Bacteria; phylum Bacillota; class Clostridia; order TANB77; family CAG-508; genus Scatovivens. The sequence goes on along the minus strand of CAOKFZ010000001.1, from coordinate 129,422 downwards.
TTTGCACAGACAGAACTCCGCAGATTAGAAAAATTGAAAATAATTGCTCAAAAGTTAATGTTGCCAAATCGGAATTTTTTACGACGAATAAACTTCATGTGCAGGACCAATTTGCAGAAGAAATCTCTGAGGAGAGTTTTATTGCTTTGAATGTGATTGAGGGAAAAGGAACGTTAAAAGTAGCAAATCAGAATTATGAAATCAAAAAAGGAGATAGTTTTTTGGTTCCAGCTAATGCTAAAAAATATGAATTATTAGGCAATATGGAATTGCTGCAATCATATGTATAAAATATGGAGTGCTGTAAAAGAATTTTTTACAGCACTTTTATCCTTAATTTTTACAATTTTCCCAATTCATTCCATAGTTGCTATGACTTAAATTGTGTTTGATGATATTTTCATTTTTTTGTTCTAATGCTTTATCGACATTGTTCATATAAAATCTTTTTTGTGCTAATTTTTCTTGAACGCCATTTAAAGCCTCACCAAATCTTTGGAAGTGGACCACTTCTCTTTCACGCAAATAACGTAATACATTGACAACGTCTGGGTCATCTTTGCATAAATCAATTAATTTTTCATAAGTGGCACGGGCTTTTTGCTCAGCTGCCAAATCTTCTGTTAAATCTGCAACAGGATCTCCTTTTACAGCAAGCACAGCAGCATTAAATGGGAAACCAGCAGCTGCTTGTGGATATACACCCAAACCGTGATCAGTATAATAAGCGGATAAGCCACCTTTTTCAATCTCTTCAATAGATGCGCCATCTGTTAATTGATGAACCAAAGTTCCAACCATTTCCAAGTGGGCTAATTCTTCGGTTCCAATATCATTCAAAATAGCTTTTGAATTTTGGTCAGGCATGCCAAAACGTTGTGACAAATATCTTAAAGATGCTGCCAATTCTCCATCAGGACCACCATATTGACTAATAATTACTTTCGCCATTTCTGGATTTCTATTTTTGATATTAATTGGATATTGTAAATTTCTACTATAATTCCACATTATCTGTTAAACCCCCTTTGCCATGGCCATAAATTTTGAGCCCATTCCCAGCTCTCCATAACTGTTTCCACAGTTAGAGGACCATACATTTTTTCAAATTCTTTTGTTACTTCTTCTAATTTTTCAACATAATCATTATGCAAAGCAAGTGCTTTTCTATCATTTGGATGAGTGTCCAAATACAAAGTTAAATCATTTACATAAAATTTATACTCCATAATTTTTCTTAGCAATTTTTCTCTGGTATTATTTTGAAGATTTTCCATTATAAATCAAATCCTCCTTTTCTAGCATTTTTTAAAAATTCGATTTCTCGCATAGAATCTCCAGGAGAATAAGGACTAAATAATTCTGGAAAAATAGTCCCCTTTTTTAGTGCTTCTTCAGGAGAAAAAGTTTTTCTTAATGTTTGATTCATCACATAAGCGTGCCCAAACATTGCATTTTTTGGAAAAAATCCTTGCATATTTTCTATCATGTTTATCCCTCCTAGTAATACATTATGTAAAATTAAATAAAGTTGTGAATGGTTTTTAATTTGCCCTCAAAATAAAAACGAGAAAGTCAGATATATTAAGGGTTTTGTGGATTTTTAAAAAGATACAATTTACCATGGAAACTATTGACAAAATCCCCTTTTTATAGTATAATAAAATTATCTATATGTTAGCTATTTGCTAGTATGTAGGTAAAAATATAATAAAAGGAGAGTTTAATTATGAAGTTAAAAAAATTACTTGCTATTTTTTTACTTACAACACTTTTGTTGGCACAATTTAGTTGGGTTAGCCTAAATAATATTGTGTATGCAGCAGAAAGTGAAATGGAAAATAATTTCCATTATGCTCAACTTGGGACAGAAGCTAAAAAAATATACCAAGCCATGCACAAAATGTACATAGATGGTATATTTAAAACAGGAACACAAGGTTATGACCTTGTCCAAAATGGTATTTTTACAGAAGATGAAGTGAAACAATATGAAAAAGGAAATAACACATTGACCTCAGCAATGAATGCTGCAAGGTATGCTTTTTATGCGGATTATCCAGAAATTTTTTATGTGGATTTCCAAAAAGTTAGTATCCGAATAACAAGAGGCGCAAATCAGGAATATCATGCCTATGTTGGTTCTGGAAGATTTGCTAATTATTACACAGATGGTTTTATGAGTGCACAACAAGTAGAACAAGCGATTGTAGAATTTGATAATGTTGTTAATGAAATTGCTGCAAAAGCTGAAAATGTAAAAGTAGAAGCAAATCAAAATAAAACAGTAGAACAAGTTAAATTAGTTCATAATGAAATTATTAATCGTACAGGTTATAGATTAGAAAGTGATTGTAAGGAAGGAAATGAAGGATTTATTTCGACACCTTATGGAGCGCTTGTAGAAAAAGAAGCAGTATGTGAAGGATATGCAAGAGCATTCAAAACAATTTTAGATAAAGTTGGAGTGAATAATATTCTTGTACAAGGAACTCATCAAAGTGAAGGTTCAGCAGCAGTTCCTCATATGTGGAACTATGTTGAAATTGAAAAATCGACAGTAGCTAGAACAGGAGAAAAAGTTTGGTATGCAGTAGATGCTACTTTAGATGATCCATTTTTACGTAATACTCACATAGATGTTTCAAAACCAGAATACAATCCAGGTGATGACATTACAGAAGGATTTGAAAACACAAGATATTGTTTAGTGGGAACAGAAACCATGAACAAAGAACATGTTGTCTTAGAATCAGTTGAAGCAGCAGGATTTTATACATTTAAATATCCAGAATTATATTCAGAAGATTATGGAATTGATAATGTAACAAATGTTAATGGATTATTAGTAAAATTCAAACAAGAAGGAACTGAAACAGAAGAATATAGAGCAGGAGATTTTTATATCAGTTATAACAATAAGGGATATGCAGAAGCAGTAAAAGAAGGAAAATATATCTTGATGAAATATCATGAATATAGACCAGGAGATGATATATGGATTGAAGGTAAATGGGGATACATGAATCCAGAATTATATGCACCAGGAGCCTTTCAAGATTATGGAGATCATATTTATATTATCGTTGCAAATGGAGAATATGTTGAATTTGCTGTAACGACATTAGCACCAAGTGAAGGGCTAGCAGGTTACACGTATCAAGGTGACGAATCTGACTTTGTAGCACAATCAGGAAAATTATACAATCCAAATGGAATTTATAAAAGTAAGCCATACATAAAAAAACAAACACCAGCACCAACAGCAACACTTTCAGTTGGACCTACTTATCATGTAGATGTTACTTATGATGATGATTTAATATTAGCAGAAGGAGCAACAGAAGTAGGTTATACATTAGATTCAACAGGACCAACAGGAGCAGATGAGGCAGAAATAACAAATTTTGTTTTTGATGGAAAAAATAGAGTAACATTTGATTTAAAATTCAGTAAAATGTGGGCTGACGATGGAGCAACGTACCATATTTATTTAACAGGTCTAGTTGGAAAAAATAGTGGAAAAGCACCAATGGAAATAAGCTATGGAGCAATTAATACAATAGCATGTTCATTTAGTATGAATAAAGCAAAAAATTGGGAAGTATTTGGTAGACCAACTCTTCTTGAAAATGAAGACCTTTCAATGAATGGTTGGCAAACAAGTGATGGAGAAGACGTTTCTGATAAATTAAAAAGTAGAATTGCTTTAGTAACAACAAGAACTACAAAAACTGAAAGAGAAACAATGAATGATTTAATGGAAAACGAATTAGGCAGTCAAGAATTAGTAACAAGTGAAACCTATAATATTTCATTAAATGTATGTAAAAAATATGTTGTAAAAACTGGTCATAGACTAAGAATATCTTTAGGATTTCCAGAAGGATATGGTCCAGAAGATGTAGGTGTTACTTTTAAAGCATATCACTTTAAAAGAGATAATGCTGGCAATGTAACAGGTGTTGAAGAAATTCCTTGTGTTGTAACACCATATGGATTAATTATAACTTGTGATTCATTCAGTCCATTTGCGATTGCAGTTGTTGAAAATGATGGAACTGTACCACAAAATAAGGCAATTGTAGTATCAGCTACAGAAGGTGGTAATATTGAAGGAGCAAATCGTGAAGAAGGAAATATTGTTACTCTTACAGAAGGTGCATCTAGAACTCTTAATGTAAGACCAGATGCAGGTTATGAAATTGAAACAATTACAGTTTGTGGAAAACAAATTGATGTAAACAATAAAGATGCAATGGATATTACAGTAAATTATGATGATGCAAATTCTGAGAACTGTATTGTTGAAGCTACTTTTGTTGCAAAAGCAATTGTACAAGAAGAAACTGCTAGAGGAGAGACAGTGGCTGTTCCAGCCGCAGTTCCAGCAGAAATTACAATACAAGATGCTACTTCAGTAAAAGTAGGGGAGAAATTAACGATTCGTCCAGAAGTAACAGAAAATGAAGGAATTCAAACTTATCAATGGTATAAAAATGACGTTAAATTAACAGGAAAAACAGATAAAGTATTAGAAATAGAAAACGCTCAAGAAACAGATAGTGGAAATTATGTTTTAGAAGTGACAACAACTGTTGGAACAACAAGTGAAAATGCAACAAGTAAACCTTGTGCAGTAACAGTTGCAAGTGAAATTCCACCAACAACACCAAGTTTTGTTACATCTATTGAAAAAGTGGCAGATCAACCTGTGTATCCAGGCGATGAAATGGAAGTAATTGTTAAAATTAGTGATTTAACTGCAATTGATAAAGGTTTGATTACATTGGGTGGTAAATTAGACTATGATAAAAATGTTTTGGAAAAAATCAGTGTTGAAAATCAAAATGGTTGGGATGTTGCAATAAATGAAGAGAATTTAAAATTTGTAACAGACAATAATCATTATGTAACAGACAATAGTGATGTTTTCAAAATCAAATTCAAAGTAAAAGAAACGATTGACCAAGACACAAAAACAATGATTAGTGTTCGTGATATTGTAGCAAGTAATGGAGATATAGAAGTGGTTTCTGAAAATGCAAGTTTAGAAATCAATGTTACCAAGAAATTAGAAGGAATTACTTCAGATGTATATACAATTGAAGAAAATGTAATTTCAAGAATTGCCCCAGGTACAACTTTTAGTAAATTTAAAACAAATGTGGTAACACAACAAGATTTAGTTCTTATGGATAAAGCTGGAAATGTTCTTGGAAATGATGCTGTGATTGCAACAGGAATGACTTTGAAAGTAGGCGATAAATTACTATTCACTTTAGTTGTAACAGGAGATATTGATGGAAATGGTGAATTAGGAATTACAGACCTTGCTAAATTAAAGTTACATTATATTGAGCAAGAATTGTTGACAGGAATTGCTTTGAAATCTGCTGATGTAGATGGAAATGGCGAAATTACCATCACGGATTTAGCACAACTTAAATTAGCATTAATTGGTTTGATGGAAATAAAATAAAATCAAAGGAGAAACTATGAAGAAAATAGTAAAAATAGCATTCATTTTATTTAGCATACTATGTGTGGCGTCTTGTGTGTATGCAGCTTCATGTGATATGAGTTTGCAAACTGCAAAAAATGAATTTGACAAAGCAGAGGAATTTGTTGTAGACGTGAATATTTCTAATATTCAAGCTCAGAAGGGAATTATTGCACTAGGAGCAACACTTGACTATGATAAAGAGAGTTTGTCATTAGTGGGAATGTCAGGACAAAATAGTTGGGCAAATCCTTCTTATAATGAAGCAAATGGTAAATTGGTTACAGATAGAGGAAGTTTAACTTCTAGTGATGAAACAGTGTTTAAAATTACTTTTAAAGTGAAGGAAAATAGCAAGGCAAACACAACGATTACCTTAAAAGATATTGCTGTTTCCAATGGGATGGAAGAGATTAAAGTGGCTAATCTGACAAAAACAATTGATATAAAGACAGCAAGCCCAGCTCCAAAGCCAGAAAATACAACGAATACGACTAACACCAATACGACCAATACAACACCAACGAATTCTACAAATAATAATGGTGGTAATAATAATACAAATCAAAATTCAACAAACAATAATGGAAATGGTAGCTCAGGGACAGGAACTAACAATTCAGGTTCAGGTTCAAATCAAAATATAGTAGCAAATACAGCAAATAATACACAAAAGGACTCAGTTAAAAAGGGAATTTTGCCAAAGACTGGAATAGCTAGAAATGTTATTTTGATTGTGATTGGTGTATTACTTGTTTTAGTTGTAATATTCTATATTAAAATGAAATTGCTTGATAAGAAAATGAAATAAAAATTTGTGATTATCATGAAACTAGAAATTGGCTTTGGGTTGATTTCTAGTTTTTTTAACAAGTATTTAGAAAAAAATCTAAATAGTATTGACAGAGGAGACGGAAAATGTTATAATGTATTTAGAAATATTTCTAAATAGTCAATAAGAAAGAGGTGATAAAATGGGAATGTCAGAAACATTAAAAGCGATTTCGGATCCTGTCAGAAGGAATATTTTAGAAATGCTTAAAGTGGAGAAAAAATCGGCAGGGGAGATTGCTGAAAAATTTAATTTGACAAATGCGACTGTCTCGTATCATTTGTCACAGCTCAAAAAAGCAGATTTAATAACAGAAAGTAAATACAAAAATTTTATTTTTTATGAACTCAATACATCCGTTTTTGAAGATGTGTTGACTTGGATTTATGGGTTAGGAGGTACGAAAAATGAGAAAAATTGATGGAAAAATGTTAAGTTTGACGCTTGCAGTTTGTTTGTTGCCAATTGTATTTGGGGTGTTTTTTTATCAAAAAATGCCAGAAATGGTGGCAATTCATTTTAATATGAATAATGAGGTAGATCATTATGCATCAAAGAATTTTGCGTTATTTGGTATACCAGTTTTGATGATAATGCTGCAAATATTTTGTTGTGTGATGAGTGATTGGAGAGGAAATCAAGAAAGTAACAAACCTAAATTTGTTGTTATTGTGAAATGGATCATACCAGTTTTAAGCGTTATTATTTCAGTGATAACGATTAGTGTGGCACTGGGAAACGCAGTTGATGTGAGAAAATGGATTATTTTGGTGATAGGAATTTTGTGGATGATGATAGGCAATTATTTACCCAAAATGAGTTATGAGCAAATGAAAGGAAAGGTGCACCCCATGCCAAAGAGCGAAAATGGCTACAAAAAAATGGCAAGAATGCTAGGCTATACATTTGTGATTTTTGGATTTATTTTGTTAATCACAATATTGGCTAAACCATGGATTTCTTTTATGGGAATAGTTGGCATGGTGTTTGTTTTGCTCATGGAGACGATTTATATTTGTGTTAAAAAAATTTAAATTTTGTCTTGAATTATTATTTTTTATGTGTTATAATGATTTTGTTCTGAAAGGAACAAGTATGAATTTTGTTTTGATATAATCGTTCTTTTTGGATTGGTTTATGTTAAAAGTTTTAATTCAAATCTGAAAAGGAGGTTGGAAGATATGGAAAATAATGAATATACAGATATGGTTTTAACTTGTAAAGATTGTGGCGCTGAGTTTGTTTTTTCAGCTGGTGAGCAAGCGTTTTATGCTGAAAAAGGTTTCGATAATAAACCAGTTCGATGCCCAGATTGTAGAAAAGCTAGAAAACAACAAGCAGCTAATCATAATAATTAATCAGTTAAAAAGAGAAGTCTTAAAAAGTGAGACTTCTCTTTTTTGTTGAAAATCTGTTTACATTTTCGATATTTTGGTATATAATAGAAAATATTAGAAAAGAGAGGATGGATGGAGAATGGATGAGCAAAATGAAGAATTAGAGTTAAATAAGTTAATGCAGGTAAGAAAAGATAAATTGAAAGAATTGCAAGAGGCAGGAAAGGACCCTTTTCAAATAACCAAATATGATCGAACGGAATTTAGTGGTCAAATCAAAGAAAATTATGAGAATTTTGAAAATAAAGATGTTTCAGTAGCTGGTAGAATTATGGCAAAAAGAATTATGGGAAAAGCTTCTTTTTGTACCATTCAAGATAGCACAGGAACCATTCAAAGCTATGTGAGTGTGAATGATTTAGGTGACGAAAGTTACAAGGCATTTAAAACATACGATATTGGTGATATGATTGGCATCAAAGGTTTTGTCTTTAAGACAAAAACAGGGGAAGTTTCGATTCATGCCAAAGAAGTTGTATTGCTTGCAAAATCGCTTAGAGATTTGCCAGAAAAGTTTCATGGATTAAAAGATACAGATTTGCGTTATCGCCAGAGATATGTGGATTTAATTGTGAACCCAGAAGTGAAAAATACGTTTGAGATGAGAAGTAAAATTATCAAGGAAATTAGAAATTTTTATGATAACAAAAATTACATGGAGGTGGAAACGCCTTCTTTGAGCACAATTGCGGGTGGTGCTAATGCAAAGCTGTTTGAGACGTATCACAATGCTTTGGGGCTTGATATGTATCTGAGAATTGCGCCAGAGTTGTATTTAAAAAGGTTGATTGTGGGCGGTTTTGACCGTGTTTATGAAATTGGAAAAAATTTCAGAAATGAAGGAATAGACATTCATCATAACCCAGAATTTACTTCCATGGAGTCATATGCGGCTTATCAAGATTATAACGAAATTATGGATTTGGTGGAAGAAATGTTTCGTTCGATTGCTGAGAAATTATTGGGAAAAACGAAAATTACGTACCAAGGAAAAGAAATTGATTTGGGAGCACCTTGGAAAAGAATTACCATGATTGACGCAATCAAAGAAGTAACTGGAGTTGATTTTAACACAATCAATTCGGACGAAGAAGCTCTTAACATCGCCAAAGAAAAAGGCGTGGAAATCCAACCAAGCAAGCAAACAAGAGGTTATGTGATTAGTGAATTTTTTGAAAGCTTTGTAGAAGAAACGTTAATTCAACCAACGTTTATTTGTGAATATCCAATTGAAGTTTCTCCACTTGCGAAAAAGAAGCCATCAGATGGCAGAGTAACAGAAAGATTTGAATTTTTTATTGACGCTCGTGAATATGGAAATGGTTATTCTGAGTTAAATGATCCGATTGACCAATACGAGAGATTTTTGGCACAAGTAAAACAGCGTGAAGCAGGCGACGACGAAGCTAATATGATGGATGATGATTTTGTACGAGCATTGGAATATGGAATGCCACCAACAGGCGGTCTGGGAATTGGAGTTGATAGAATGGTGATGCTGTTTACGGATTCGGTATCCATTCGAGATGTTTTGCTTTTCCCAACCATGAAGCCTTTGAAAACGGAAAAAGTTACGGCAAAACAAGTAGCCAAAGAAGTGGAGACACTTGAAAAATCTTGCGAAAAAACAGAAGGAATAGCAAGAGAAAAGGCACTAGACATTCTAAAAAAATATAACAAAGAGGAATTTCATATTAGGCATGCTTTGACGGTTGAAGGTGTCATGAAGTATTTTGCTAAAGAGCAAAAGGAAGATGAAGAATATTGGGGAAATATTGGACTTTTGCATGATGTGGATTTTGAAATGTATCCAGACGAACATTGCCAAAAATGTGTCGAGTTGTTGAAACAAGAAAACGTGAGTGATGGCATCATTCGTTCGATTTGTAGCCATGGTTATGGTATTTGTTCTGATATTGAGCCTAAGCATATGATGGAAAAAATATTGTTTGCAACTGATGAGTTGACAGGTTTGATTTGGGCGGCTGCCAAAATGAGACCTTCAAAAAGTGTGCAAGATATGGAAGTTTCAAGCTTGAAGAAGAAATTTAAAGATAAAAAGTTTGCGAGTGGATGTTCACGAGAAATTATCCAGCAAGGGGCGCAAATGCTTGGCTGGGAATTGGAAGAATTGTTTGAGAAAACCATTTTGGCAATGCGAGAAAACGAGGAAGAAATTAATCGTCAAATGCAGGAAAAATAAAAGAGAATTTATGAAGAATGGAAAATTTTATGAGGGTAGGAATAGATATTGATGGCGTTTTGACTAATATAGAACAATTTGTCATAGATTATATAAGTAAATATTGTGTTGAAAATAATATTGAATATAAGATTGGTACTAGCAATTATGATTATTGTAAGACTTTTCATATTAGCAAAGAAGAAGAAATGAACTTTTGGAAACAGTATTTAGAAGATTATGCAATGCAGGAAAATGCTAGACCTTTTGCAGCAGAAGTCATAAAGAAATTAAAAGAGGATGGACATGAAATATATATTATAACTGCTAGATGGCTTACTAATAGGGAAGACGATAAAGGAAATAAGATGAGAGAAATCGTTAAAAGTTGGTTATCTAAAAATGAAATCATATATGATAAGTTGATTTTTTCAAAAGCTGTAAGGGAAAATAAATGGCAGGAAATGATTGAAAATAAAATAGATTTAATGATTGAAGATAGTCCTAACAATGTCAATGAATTATCTAAAATTATTCCAGTGATTTGTTATAATGCCGCATATAATAAAAATTGTATAGGGAATAAAATTACTAGATGTTACAGTTGGTATGATATATATAGAAAAATAAAGGAATTTAACAAAAACGAACTATTAAAAATCCTTTAATAGTTCAAAGTAGAAGATAGGAGTGATTTTGTGAAAAAAGAACTGAGTGACTTTTTAAAAATTGCATATCAATATGACAAAATTAAAAATGTTGAAGAGGCATTTAGAGAATATCCTGTTGAAGATGAATGGCATAAAGGAAAGACAGAAAATGTGTTAAAAGAAAATGAAGTGTCTTATCAAACAAATTATGAAATTGGAGATATTGTTTTTGTTAAAGAATATGTTTATTTGGATGGAAAAGTAGGAAATAATCACTTTTTTGTTATAATAGATCGAGACAATACTGCAGTGCCGATTGAAAATTTTGGAATGCTTATATCTTCTAATTTAAACAAGTTAAAATTTAAGAGTAATAAATTATTAATGAAAGATGATATAAATAACTTGCATAAAAATAGTATAGTCAAAACTGATGTAGTATATAAAATTTTAAATGAGCAAATTATATTTAAAATTGGTAAAGTTGATCATGAGAAAATAGAAGAATATAAGAAAAGTTTTTATGATACTTTAAAAGAAAATTAGAAAACGAACTATTAAAAATCCTTTAATAGTTCAAAATAAAGCGAGGATAGGAGGAACTTTATGTTCTATTTTGGAAATGGATTTGATAAAAGAACATTATATATTATTTTGGGTGTGATAGCAGCAGCCTATTTATTAAGTGCAGGCACAGGTTTTTTGATTGAAATTGTACTAACACTTCCAGCTGTTGTGATTGCTATGTCATTTCACGAATACGCCCATGCGTGGATGGCAGATAAATTAGGCGACTACACACCACGCTCACAAGGACGTTTAACCTTAAATCCAATAGCACATATTGACCCAATTGGCTTAGTCTTGCTTTTCTTTGTGCATATTGGTTGGGGGCGACCAGTTGAAATCAATCCGAATAATTTCACGAGCAATAAATCGCGTTCGACCTGCGAAATGTTGGTTTCGTTTGCTGGACCAGCCATGAACTTTATATTGGCAATTATTTTTACCGTGATTTATTATCTGCTTTTGACCTATGCGCCAGATACACAAATCAGTATTATTTTGCTGAATATTGTCATTTACACAATTGCGATTAACATTGGTTTAGGGGTGTTCAATTTAATTCCACTTCCACCATTAGATGGCGAAAAAATTTTCCGCAGATTTTTGCCTTATAACGCAATTCAATGGCTAGATAATAACGCTAATTTGTTGCAATTTATTTTTATGCTATTGTGGTTTTTAGGGTTATTGGGAAAAATCGTATCACCGATTATAACATTTATATCAAATATGTTGTTTAATGGCGTAGGCGCAATTTTTGGATTGTTTTTCTAAAAGGAGTTGTAAAAAACTCAATATATTTTGCTCGCTCTTTCTTGAGAATTTAGAGTTTTTTTACAGTCCCTTTTATAAGCGAGCGAAATTTTGCAGGCAAAATTTCTCACGCTTTTTATAAAAAATAGGAGAAATGAAAAATGAAAGATACATTAATTTTAGGAATTGAATCAAGTTGTGACGAAACGTCGGTTGCCGTAGTGAAAAATGGAAGAGAGCTTCTATCAAATGTCATTCGCTCACAGATAAAAATTCATGAAGAATATGGCGGGGTTGTGCCAGAAATTGCCTCAAGATGTCACACAGAAGTAATCAATCAAATCATGAAGCAAGCATTGAAGGAAGCGGGAAAAACGTTAGAGGAAATGGATGCCATTGCTGTGACACAAGGTCCAGGGTTAGTTGGAGCTTTGTTGGTTGGTGTTTCGTACGCAAAGGCTTTGAGTTTTGCGACAGGAAAACCACTGATTGCTGTCAACCACATTGCAGGGCATATTGCGGCTAATTTTTTGACCTATTCAGAATTGGAACCACCATTTTTATGTTTGATTATTTCAGGCGGACATTCGCACTTAGTAAACGTAAAAAGTATGCAGGAATATGAAATTTTAGGAAAAACGCGAGATGACGCCATCGGAGAGGTTTTTGACAAAGTGGCGCGAGTGGTGGGGCTTGGTTATCCGGGTGGACCTAAAATTGACCAAATGGCGAAAACAGGAAATGCGAATATAACGCTTCCATTGACACATTTGGAAGGGTTGGATTTTAGTTTTAGTGGCATTAAAACAGCAGTGATTAATTTGCATCATAAAACCCCAGATGTGGATAAAGCGGATTTGTGTGCTAGTTTTCAAAGTGCAGTAACAAAAATGTTAATGGTCAATGTGGAAAAAGCAATTGGGCAATATCATTTCGACAAAGTGGTGCTGGCAGGTGGCGTTTCGAGAAATTCATACATAAGAGGCGAATTTGATAAGTTGGCAGAAAGACAAAACGTCAAAATTTATTATCCAGAACCAATTTTGTGTACAGACAATGCAGCCATGATTGCGGCGCAAGGATATTATGATTTTGTGGCAGGGAAGAGAGCAGATTTGCATTTGAATGCTGTGCCAAATTTGAAATTAGGAGAGTAAAATGGCGATTTTTGTAATAGGAGATTTGCATTTGTCGTTTGGAACAGACAAGCCGATGGACAAATTTGGTTGGGGAAATCATAGTGAGAAAATCAAAGAAAATTGGTTGCAAAATGTAGAGCCTCAAGATACTGTGATTTTACCAGGAGATTTTTCGTGGGGTATGAGTTTTGAAGAAGTGTATCAAGATTTTGTGTTTTTGAATGCTTTGCCGGGAACGAAAATTTTGTCAAAAGGGAACCATGATTATTGGTGGAACACAATCACGAAAATGGAAAATTATTTGCAGGAAAATGGATTTGAGAAAATTTATTTTTTGCAAAATAATAGTTATTTAGTGGAAGACAAAATTATTGTAGGAACGAGGGGCTGGACGACTTTGAATTGGAAAACAGAAAATGGATATAAATTGTTAAAACGTGAAAATGAGCGCTTGAAGTTGTCGATAAACCTAGGGATTGAGCAATTTGGGGAGGACAAGGAAATTTTGTGTTTTTTGCATTATCCACCATTTTTTAAAGAAAGTGTGCCAGAAGAAATTGATTTTCTGAAAACAATGCAAGATAATCACATCACAAAGTGTTATTATGGGCATTTGCATGGGAATTCGCACAGAGAAGCTTTTGAAGGCGAAAAAAATGGCATTCATTTTTCGCTTGTGAGCTCGGATTATTTGGGGTTTCAGTTGAAGTTAATAAAGGAATGAGATTTATGAAAAGTATTGAAATAGATGAAAGAAAAATTGCTTTGCAAATAACGATTAATAAAAGAAATTTTGCTATTACAGTCGACAAAAAAGTTTTTGAAAAGGATGAAAATGGCAAATTTCATAAATGTTCAAAAGGGGATAAAGATGCTCAAACTTTGAGTCCATATTTAAAACCGCTAAAAAGTTTGGATGTGATTTAAATTTTATGAAGTAACGAAGGAGAAATTGTGGAGGATAAAGTTTATTATAATGAAGAACTAGAGGAAATTTTAAATCACTATATCAAAGAAGAAAAATATGGCGGATTTAAGCTACTTTTAAATGAAATATTCCAAAGAAGAGCATATGAATATCGATTTGATCATCAGAATATGGAAAAAGAAATTAAGAATTTTGTGGAAAAAGTGGAAGCAATTGAATTTGGAAGAAACATTCCTAGACTTAATTCTAGTTCAGCAGGATGTTATGATAGAAACAGAAAAAGAATATATTTTAATTGTGAAGCAGAGATATTTCAAAGAGAAAAGATACCATGGTTGGAATTATTTGAAACATTCACTCATGAAGTTTACCATGCTATTTCAGAAGATGATTTAAATGGAAATAATCGGATTATGTAATGTTAGAAAAAAACAAGGAGTAGCAATAAATGAAATTTGTGTTGAGACAGCAGCAACTAGAACAACTTATGTAAGAACGAAAGAAGACGACGAAAATTTTAGACAAGAAACAGAGGGATATTATGAACTAACGTATATTGTCAATTTATTGGCGGCCAGTTTCGGAATTGAAGAACGAGAACTTTTGAGAGCAGGAATTCAAAATAGAGAAGAATTCAAGAGTGCTTTGACAAAAAACATTTCAACTGGTGGTGATATTTTACTTCGTGAGGTGGATTTATTAGAATGTAATTTGGATATTCTTTTTAGATGTCTTTATGTAGAAAAGGAGAATTCTATAAATGAAACAATGATTGCTGCGAGTTTGAAGCAGATACAAGAGTATATTTATGAGATTACTAAACTGAGGATAGCTTTTGATACAAGAGAAATCAATAGGGAATATGCTGAAAGCTTAGCTTATGATTATCGAAAAATAGAGAAAATAATTTTGAAGAGTATAGTTAGTTATGAAGTTTTAAAATATATAGATAAAAAAACGAAAGGAAAATTAGAGAGTGGAATACTAAAGGAAGAGTTAGAATTGATTAAGCAAATTTCAGATATTATTACAGTAGCAGAGAAGAAAGATAAACTAACAGATGAGCACGAATGGCAAGAAGCGGTAAAAGCAGCAAAAGTTGGTGAATATATTGATACATTCGGAACAGAAGAAGAAAAGAGTTTAAAAAATAGGCTTCCTCTTGTTGAGAATTATCCGAAAATGAATCACGAATTTGATCATGTTGTACAATGGGATAATGAATCTGTAATTAGGATAATGAAGCAATTGTGGATAGAAAAAGAAGTTGTTGATGTTAGAAAAGAGATAATATTTGAAACGATTGGTGGCTTTTTTTCAAGATTTAGAAATAGAAAGCTAAAGAAATTGAATTCTCCAAGTGAAAATGGCGAAGATGCTTTTGTGGAGCCCAAAAGTGACTTTGATGAAAGATATAGGGTCAATCCAGAAGAACTTAAACCATTAAAGCCTTCCAGCAAACCAAAATCAATCGAGAAAGAGAATGGAAAAGAATAAAAATTGTAAATTTTTTCCAAAATCTCTTTCTTTTTTTGCGAAAATATGGTATAATTATTTTAAGAATACAATTGCAGTATTCTTATTAACAATGGGAAAAATAAAATGAGTAAATTTTTTATAAAAAATGAAAATAGAGAAGAAGAAAAAATCAAAATTATTGGAACTGATGTCAATCATATTAAAAATGTGCTAAGATTAAAAATGGGGGACGAAATTCAAGTTTGTAATCAAGAAACAAGGGAGAATTTTGTTTGTGAAATTGAGGAGATACAGAAGGAATTTGTGCAAACTAAAATCGTAGAAAAAGTGGAAACGGTTTCAGAAGGAAATGTAGAATTACACATTTTTCAAGGGCTTCCCAAAGCAGATAAAATGGAGCTGATTATTCAAAAAGGAACCGAACTTGGCGTATCCAAAATTATTCCAGTGGCGTTTCAAAGAAGTATTGTGAAATTTTCTGGAAAAGATGAAACAAAAAAATTTCAACGCTGGCAAAAAATTGCAGAAGTCGCAGCAAAACAAAGTGGACGTGATTTGGTTCCAGAAATAAAAGAAGTTATAGATGTTAAAAAAATTTGTCATTTGGTGCAAGAGTATGATATAATATTGCTAGCCTATGAGGAAGAAAAAGAAAATATGCTCAAAAATGAATTATTGAAAATGAAGGAAAAAAAAGAAAATTTCAAAATTGCAGTCGTGATTGGACCAGAAGGCGGAATTGAAAAAGAGGAAGTTTTGCTGCTAAAAAATGCTGGGGCAAAAGTAGTTAGTCTTGGCAGGCGAATTTTAAGAACAGAAACAGTGGCTTTAGTAGTAGCTTCGATTGTGATGTATGAATTGGAGGATGAATTTTGAAAAAAACAGTACAAAAGGCAACAAAAATGGTAGAAGAAATTACACGAAAAAGAAAAATGACACAAGAAGTTAAAGATGAATTAGATAAAAAAATCCTTTGGAATATGTGGCTTGCGATTTTGATTATGTTGTATTTTTGCATCGCAGATGGAGTGTATATTGGGGTGCCAGAAGTTATTTCAAATAGGGTGCTAAAAGGATTTGCAGTGGCGTTTATTTTGGTAACGGTGCTTGTATTTGAGATTGCGTATCGCAGAGAAAGCGGAACTTTGGGTATTGTGGGAATAGAATTGCTAGTGTTTAGTGTCATTATGCTTTATATGCCACAAATTTTAAAAAATTTAAATCAAGGAATGGCACAAATTTTTGCATTAACACCATTTTTTTGTGCTGTGTATTATCTAGTAAAATCAATGATTGATTATGTAAAGACAGAAGAAAATTACCAAAATAATTTGAGTGATGTGAAAGAAATTGTACGAGAAGAGGAATAAAAATGATAAAAAGTATGACAGGATTTGGGCGTGGAAAATATGAAAAAGATGGCAGAAATTATACCTGTGAGATAAAATCGGTTAATCATAAATACAGTGATATTTCGGTTCGAATGCCTAAATTTTTAAGTTGTTTTGAAGACAAAATTCGAAAGAAAATAGCAGAACAAATTTCACGTGGTAAAATGGATGTTTTTATTACATTTGAAAATAATAGTAGTATTGGAAATCACATTCATTTTAACCTAGAACTTGCTAAAGAATATGTGAAAGGTTTGCAAGAATTGGCAAAGGAGACTGACTTGAAATATGAAGTGAACTTAATGGACATAGCGAAATTGCCAGAGATTTTGAAACTAGAAGAGGATGAAAACGAGGAATTATTTGGAACAGAATTAATGATAGCAGTAGAGGAGGCACTCAAGAATTTTGTGGAAATGAGACAGCAAGAGGGGACTGAATTAATCCAAGATATGCAAAAGAGAATTCAAGTTGTGGAGCAAAAAGTGCAGGAAATTGAGCATTATTCGGGAAGTTTAGTGCAGGAATATAGGCAAAAGTTGGAAACAAGAATGAAAGAATTGCTAGAGGAAAAAGTAATCGATGAAAATCGTTTGGCAGCAGAAATTGTGATTTTTTCGGATAAATGTTCGATTGAAGAAGAACTTACAAGGTTGAAGAGTCACATCAGACAATTTGATCAGTTTACAGAAGGAACATCACCAATTGGGAAAAAATTTGATTTTTTAATTCAAGAAATGAACCGAGAGGTCAATACGATTGGCTCAAAGGCGAATTGTTTGGAAATTACAAATCGTGTGATTGATTTGAAAAATGAAATCGAAAACATAAGAGAACAAGTTCAAAATATAGAATAAGAGAAGGGGTTTTAAATTATGCAACTGATTAATATTGGATTTGGAAATATGGTGTCAAGCGACAGAATTATCTCAATTGTCAGTCCTGAGTCGGCGCCGCTGAAAAGAATTGTGCAAGAGGCGAAAGACGAAAAAAAAGCAATTGATGCTACATTTGGAAGACGTACAAGAGCTGTTATTATGATGGATTCGGGGCATGTGATTTTATCTGCTGTGCAACCTGAAACGATTGCAGGTAGATTGAATAATAATCAAAATGAGTTAGAAAAAGAAAAGGGGGAATGTTAAAATGTTAGTTAAACCAGCAGTTACAGATTTATTGAAAAAGGTGGATAATCGTTATTCGCTTGTGATTATGACAGCCAAAAGGGCAAGACAAATTGCAGAAGGGGAAATGCCAATGACGACGATGGAGGATAAGTCTCCAGTGTCACTTGCTGTTGACGAAATCTATGAAGACAAAGTTTATCGCATTAATGAAGATGAAACAGAAGAAAATAATGAAGAAAATGAAGAATAAATAAAAGTGAGAAAAAATATGGAAAAGAAAAATATCATTTCATTGGCAGGAGAGTTAGCGTCTGGAAAAGGTGCGGTTTCTAAGCTATTATGTGAAGAGTTAAATTATACCGTTTATCGAAATGGAGAATATGTTAGAAAATTGGCAAAGGAGAAAGGACTAGATATTACGAGTTTTAATGCATACTTGAAAGACCACCCAGAGATTGATAGACAAATCGAAAAAAGTGCGGCAGAATATGCGAAGACACATAATCATTTTATCATTGATGCAAGACTTGGTTGGTATGCGGTTCCAGAGTCGTTTAAAGTGTATTTGGTAGTGGATATTGACGAAGCTGCCAAAAGAGCTTTTTATGATGAGGCACGAAAAGCAACTGAGAAATTTTCTACGGTTCAGGAACAAAAGGAAGATATTATGCGTCGTTTTAAAATGGAAAATGAAAGATATTTTGAACTTTATGGTGTACATAAAGAAGATTTTGCAAATTATGATTTAGTAATAGATACGACGAATAAAACACCAGAAGAAGTAAAAGATGAGATTATAAAAGAATACCAAAACTGGCTTAAATCAATAAACTGAAGAGAGTAAAAACTAAAAGCGTGGGAAATTTTGGGCAACGCCGAAAGTTTCGCTCGCTTTTTTTGGAAATAAAGAAAAGGAAGAAATATGTTTGCGGAAATCATTATCAATAGCAATGCTAAAGCGCTTAACCGAATATTTGATTACATCGTACCAAGCGATTTTGAATATGAAATCAAAATTGGCACTCGTGTTTTGGTGCCTTTTGGCAGGGGCTCCAAATTAGAAGACGGATTTGTGATTGCTTTAAAGGAAAATTCAGAATTTGCGGTGAAAGAAATTAGTCAGATTAACAAAAATGAAAGTTTGACAGAAGAAAATATGATTTTGGCAAAATTGATGGCGCGAAAATATTTTTGCAATATTTCAGATTGTATCAAGTTGATGTTACCACCAGGGACTGGTGGGAAAAAGTTGGAAAACAGAGCCAAAGAAAAAAAAGGCAATTTTGTGTTTTTGAAAAAGGATGAAGACGAAATCAATTTTTTAATCGAAACGAGAAAAATAAAAAGTGAAAAACAAATTCGAGCAGCTCAGTTTTTGCTAGAAAATGACGGAATTTATATTTCGGATTTGGAGGTTTTGGCGGATGTGAGTCACGCTGTTTTGAAAACAATGGAGAAAAATAAAATCATTGAAATTGTGGAAAAACCAATTGAGCGAAATCCATTTGTACATAAAAATGTGGAAAAAGATGCGCCTAAAAAATTGACAGATGAGCAGCAAAATTGTTTTCAATCAATTGCAGAAGATATTGAGTTTAGCGAATATTCCAAAAATTTGATTTTTGGAATTACAGGTTCACGGTAAAACAGAAATTTATTTGCAACTCATTAGCAAAGTTCTAGAAAAGCGGAAAAACAGCGATTGTGCTTGTGCCTGAAATATCGTTGACCCCACAAATGGTGGATCGATTTTTGGCGCGTTTTGGGGAACAAATTGCGGTTTTACATAGTAAACTTTCGATTGGAGAGCGTTATGATGAATGGCAAAAAATTCAAAAAGGGGAAGTCAAAATTGTCATTGGAGCGCGTTCTGCAATTTTTGCGCCACTGCAAAATTTGGGTATTATCATGATTGATGAAGAGCATGATGCTTCGTATAAATCAGAGACAACCCCACGTTATCATGCGAAAGAATTGGCTGGCTATTTGGCGAAGAAAAATAGTTGCCCGCTTGTTTTAGGAAGTGCAACACCAGATTTGGAGAGTTATTATGAGGCAAAAGAAACGGAAAAATCCAATTTGTATTGCTTGACGAAAAGGGCAAATGAGGCAAAATTGCCACAAATTCAAGTCATTGATTTGAGGCAAGAATTGGCACTTGGCAACAAATCTATGCTAAGCTCTCAGTTGCAAGAGGAAATTCAAAAGAATTTAGAGGCGAAAAAGCAAACGATTTTATTTTTGAACCGTAGAGGTTACTCGACTTTTTTGATGTGTCGCGATTGTGGCTATGTTTTCAAATGCAAAAATTGCAATATTAGTTTGACTTATCATAAGTTTGAGAATCAATTAAAATGTCATTATTGTGGTTTAGAGGAAAATGTGCCACATAACTGCCCAGAATGTGGCAGTGAAAAAGTAAAATATTTTGGGACAGGCACGCAAAAATTAGAAGAAGAAGTCCATCATCTTTTTCCGAATGGCACAACGATTCGTATGGACAATGATACAGTGACAAAGAAAAATTCCCATGAAGAAATTTTGAACCAGTTTAAAAATGAAAAGATAGATATTTTGATTGGAACTCAAATGGTGGTAAAAGGGCATCATTTTCCCAATGTGACATTGGTTGGTGTTGTGGCAGCAGATGGCATTTTGAATTTGGAGGATTTTAGGGCACCAGAGCGAACGTTTCAAACTTTGGTGCAGGTAGCAGGTCGTGCAGGTCGTGAGGAAGCAGGGCGTGTTATTATTCAAACTTATAATCCAGAGCATTATGCGATTATCCATAGTCAAAATCAAAATTATGAAGATTTTGTTAAGACGGAAATTCCTTTAAGAAAATTGTTGAAATATCCACCGTTTTGCGATATAATATTAATCAGGTTTCAAGGGACAAATATTTCAGAACTTAAAAAGGCAGCTCGGAATAGTATATAATAAGGTGAAACAAGTAGCAATGAAAGAGGTATTGGTGTATCAACCTGTGCCAGCGCCAATTGATAAAATACAAAATAAATACCGTTGGCGTATGATTATAAAAGGCAAGATTAATGCAAAAATATTGGATTTGATAAAATATAGCATCACAGATGCACAAATTGCGAAAATGAAAAATACATCAATAATTGTAGATGTCAATCCAAATAACTTGATGTAAAGAAAGGAAGAAGAAAAATGGCAATTCGAAATTTAAGATATGGTGATGATGAAATTTTAAAGAAAAAGGCAAGAGAGATTGAAGTAATTGATGATAAAATAAAAATTTTGGCAGAAGATATGATGGACACGATGCACAAATATGAAGGTGTTGGACTAGCAGGTCCACAAGTTGGAATTTTGAAGCGCATTATTGTGATTGATTTATATGAAGAAAATACGCAATATATTTTGATTAATCCTGTGATTAAAAAGCAAAAAGGCGAACAAATTGTGGATGAAGGATGTCTTAGTTTTCCGAATCAATATGGCAAAGTAAAACGTCCAAAAACGATTGTAGTGGAAGGTTTAGACATCAATGGGAAAAAGGTTCGTATAGAAGGAAAAGATTTGCTAGCTCAGGCTTTATCACACGAAATTGACCATTTGAATGGAGAAGTTTTTATTCAGAAGGTAGAAGAAGGAACTTTGGAAACGGTAACAGAACAACAAAAAGAAGAAAGAAGGAAAGAAAAATCATGAAAATAATTTTTATGGGAACACCTGATTTTGCAAGAGAAGCCTTGGAAAAATTATATGACGCAGGGCATGAAATTGCATTTGTTGTCACGCCGCCTGATAGACCAAAAGGCAGAGGCATGAAAATGCTAGCTTGTGAGGTAAAAGAGTTTGCTTTGGAAAAACAATTGAAAGTATATCAGCCAGAAAAATTAAGTGAGATTAAACAACAAATTGTTGAAGCAAATCCAGATATGATTGTAGTTGTATCTTACGGAAAGTTTTTGCCAAAGTCGATTTTAAATATGCCAAAGTATGGCTGTATCAATGTGCATCCGTCTTTACTTCCAAAGTATAGAGGTTCTGCGCCAATTCAATGGGCGATTTTAAATGGAGATAAAATAACTGGCACAACCATTATGAAAATGAATGAAAAAATGGATGCAGGGGATATCATTTTGCAAAAACAAGTTTCGATTTTGGAAAATGAAACCACAGGAGAATTGTGGGGGCGTTTGGCGAAAATCAGTAGAGAGTTGTTATTAGAAGCAATTCAGAAAATTGAAAATGGGACAGCAATTTATACGAAACAACCAGAGGAATATTCAATTGCGCCAATGATTACTAAAGATATGGCGAGAATTGATTGGGAAAATCAAACTGCGGAAGACATCAAAAATCTAGTTCGAGGACTAAATCCGATTTTGGGTGCATATGGTATGTTAGGACAAAGAAAAGTAAAATTTTGGAAGGTAGATGTAGAAAAGGAGATGGCAGAGACTTCAGAAATGAGTGGTACAGTGATTTTAGCGGATGACAAAAAAGGCTTATTGGTGCAAACCAAATTGGGAATTTTGTCAGTTTTAGAGATACAAGGCGAAAACGCAAAAAAAATGAGTATTCAGGATTTTTTGAGAGGAAATCCAATCAAAATACGGTGAAAAATTTGGATAAATTTTTATTTTATACTTTATATTTTTTATGAAATGTAATATAATGCAAAAAAGAAAGCGAGGGATAAAATGGGGAGTGGAAAAAGAAATGATGAAACAAAAAAATATGATTCAGAAAAAGTAACTAAAAAAGCAAGTAAAAGCACGAAAACAAAAAATAAGAAGAAAAAATCCAAAGCTGGAAAAGTCATTAAAATTTTAATTATTGTTTTATTATTAGCCTTAATTATAGGAAGCGGAGTGCTTATTGGAGCATTTTATAGCATGTTTGGTGACGAGTTAACAATTAGCAAAGAAGATTTAGTCATCCCATATGAGAACTCGACTGTTTATGATAAAGATGGAAATTTGATTGCCACTTTGAGTGGTGGCACTAAAAGAAAATGTATTTCTTTGTCTGAGATGGGAGAATATTTGCCAAAGGCTTATGTGGCAATTGAAGATGAAAGATTTTATACACACCAAGGTGTGGATATCAAAAGAACTGCTGCGGCAACGCTGACCTTTATTACTCATGCAGGGCAATCATCATTTGGTGGAAGCACGATTACGCAACAGCTTGTTAAAAATATCACAAATGATAAGGAAGATAGCGATTTAGCAGGTGTTGTTAGAAAAGTCAAAGAAATGTCAAAAGCTATGCAAGTTGAAAAATATTTGTCAAAAGACCAAATTTTGGAATTGTACTTAAATTTAATTTTCATAGGTGGAAATGACATCAATGGTGTGGAGCTTGGTGCGTTATATTATTTCAATAAAAAGCCTGCTGATTTGAGTGTTGCAGAATGTGCATTTATGGCGGGAATTAACCATTCCCCCAATGCCTACAATCCATTTATGGATACAGAAGATGCAGAAAAAACACAAAAAAAACAAGAAAACATTAAAAAAAGAACCAAAACGGTTTTGAAAAAAATGCAAGAACTTGGGGTTATTAATCAAGAACAATACGATGGAGCAGTTGGAGAAGTAGACAATGGCTTAAATTTCCAAAATGGAGATACTTCGCCAACCATTGAAGTAACGTATGCAGTAGAGGCTGCTTTAGAGCAAATTTTAGCACAAATTATGGAAGAAAGAAATATGAGCCAATCAATGGCAGAAACCTATTTGTATAGTGGTGGCTTAAAAATTTACACAACACAAGATACTGCTGTACAAGCGAAACTAGAAGAAGTGATTAAGCAAGATAAGTATTATACAGAAGCAACGATTACGAAAAAAGATAAAACAAAATTAAGACAAACTTCAATTCCGACGATGGTAATTGTAGACCATGCAACAGGAAATGTAGTAGCGGCAGCAACAGCTGTTGGAGAAAAGGGAGAGAGAGTAACAACAACCAAAATTGGCTATTTTAATCTTCCAACCAAATTGCGTAAATCAACAGGTTCTTCTATGAAACCAATTTCTGTTATTGCACCAGGCTTGGAAACAGGAACGATTAATGCTGCAACTGTTTATAATGATGCACAGACGGCGTTTGATAAAGGAAAATACAATCCTAAAAACCAATACAAAGGATTCAAAGGACTTATGACAATGCGTCATGCCATTGAAATTTCATCTAATATTCCGCATGTTAAAGCTTTATCTGACATTGGAGTTGATAAATCGATTGATTTTTGTAAAAGTGTCGGACTTCCATTGGCTGGAAACGAAGGATTATCACTTGCTTTGGGCGGTTTAGGCGATGGTGTGACACCACTTGAAATGGCAGGAGCCTATAGCATGATTGCCAATGATGGAACTTATATTCAGCCAACGTTCTATAAATATGTAACAGATAAGCAAGATAAAGTTGAATTTGAACCAAAACAAAAAGTAAATACCGTGATGAGTAAACAAAATGCCTATATCGAAAAAAGCATTTTGACAGAACCCGTAGTTGGCTCAAGTGGAACTGCGAAATATTGTGCAATTAAAGGAATGAATGTAGCGGCTAAAACAGGTACCACCAATGACGATTTTGACCGATGGCTTTGTGGATTTACGCCATATTACACAGCAGTTTGTTGGTATGGTTATGAAACTAATGCAGAAGTAAAATATACGAATGGAAATCCTGCGGGACGAATTTGGTCTGAGGTTATGGCAAAAGTTCATGAGGATTTACCAAATGCAGAATTTGTAAAACCAGAAGGAATTGTTGAGGTAACTGTATGCAAAGCATCAGGCTTAAAAGCAGCAGGGACTTGTTCAGGAACTTACACAGAAGTGTTTACAGAAAATTCTGTGCCAGAGAATTGTGATGGTCACACCAAGGCAATGGTTTGTACACAAACGAATTTACTATGTTGTGAAGGTTGCCCATTTGGCGAATGGAGATATTATAATGGAACACCGCCAAAAGAAAGAGATGCTTCATGGTCATCCAATGGAAGTAGTGGTTCAGGTAGTGCACCAACTGGAGTATGCCCACACACAGCATCGCCATTACAGACACCGGTTCCAGCAACGCCAGTTGTAGATTTAAGTGGTTCTTCTGGAAATACATCAAATACTACGAAGCCTACAAACACAACCACAGAAACGCCATCAGGTTCAACAACAACTAATACAACCCCAACACCTGACACAAATACGCCACCAGAAACAACTACGAATACGACAACTCCGTCAACGACAACACCAGAGCCATCAACCAATCCAGCTACTCCAGAAACTTCACCTACTGAGCCTTCAACACCAGAAGGCAATACATAAAAATATAAGAAATTTTGTAAAGCAAAAGGAGAATTCCATATGAAAATTTATAATACTTTGTCTCGAAAGATAGAAGAGTTTAAGTCAATAAATGAGCAGGAGGTTCGCATGTATTCTTGCGGACCAACTGTGTATGGTTATGCCCATATTGGAAATTTGCGTGCGTATCTTTTTATGGATACACTTCGCAGAACGTTAAAATACAATGGTTATACGTTAAAGCATGTGATGAATATAACCGATGTAGGACATTTGACTTCGGATGCCGATGAGGGCGAAGATAAAATGTTAAAAGCGGCAAAGAGAGAAAAAAAAGACCCATTTGAAATTGCGCAGTTTTATATGGATGCTTTCTTGAAAGATATTGCAAAATTAAACATTGACCAGCCTGAAATCATTGCTCGTGCGACTGAGCACATTGATGTGATGGAAAAATATGTGCAGAAAATCATAGAAAATGGTTATACGTACGAAACCGAAAATACGATTTATTTTGATACTTCAAAATTAGATCAGTATGGCGTTTTGTCAAACCGCAATGTGGAAGAGCAAAAGGCTGGTGCACGTGTTGAATTTGATAGTGAGAAAAAGAATATTTCGGATTTTGCACTTTGGATTAAAGCACCAGAAAATCATTTGATGAAATGGGATACTTTTTGGGGAAAATGCTATCCAGGTTGGCATTTGGAGTGTTCGGCGATGAGTTATCAATATTTGGGCGAGCAGTTTGATATTCATACAGGTGGGATTGACCATATTCCAATTCATCATGAAAATGAGATTGCGCAAAGCAAGGGCTTTTGTGGCAAAATTCCAGCCAATTTTTGGATGCATGTTGATTTTCTAACTATTGATGGCGGAAAGATGTCAAAAAGTTTGAATAATTTGTATACGTTGCAAGATTTGGCGGATAGAGGCTATGAGCCACTTGTGTATAGAATGTTTAATTTTGCTTCCAATTATCGAAATAAAATTAATTTTACATGGGATACTATGGATAGTAGCAAAGTGGCTCTTTCAAGACTTCGTGAAGGATACTTAAAGCATAAAAATGGTACAGAAACGGTGGAAAGTAAGGTTTTACAGGATTTTGAAAATCGCTTTTTAGAGGCTATTAATGATGATTTGAATATGCCAGTTGCGATGAGTGTTGTTTGGGAAGTGGTGAAATATCCGAAAAAGTCAAAACAATTGATGGAAGTATTGCTAAAATTTGACCAAGTTTTAGGATTTGATTTGGCACATTATGAACCCAAAGAAGAGGAGTTGCCACAGGAAATTTCGGAGCTTGTCAAAGAAAGAGACGAAGCACGTCAAAATAAAAATTGGGCAGAGTCAGACAGACTTCGTGATGTGCTGATGGAAAAAGGATATACCGTCAAAGACACGAAAGAAGGAACGGTAGTAGAGAAAGGGAAAATATGAGATTATTAACAGAAAAAGATAAAACAAAATATAAAGAATTTTTGGAAAAGCATCCGAGATGCAATTTTCAGCAATCTTTGGAATGGGGCGAAGTCAAGACGAATTGGAGAAAAGAAGTGATTTTGTCTGAAGATGAAAATGGAAATATTAAAGGTAGCTTGTGTGTGTGGATACGTAAAATTCCGATTTTTGGAAATTTGATGTATTCTGCAAGAGGTCCTGTTTGTGATATTTATGACGAAAAAGTGATTCGTGATTTGACAGAAGGTGCAGGTGCACTTGCGAAAAAATATAAGGCTTTTGTGCTTCGTATCGAGCCAGATATTTTGAAGTCTGATACCAAGTTTCGTGAAATTGCTGAAAATGCTGGTTATAAAATTAAAGATGATAGCAAAGATTTTAAGGACGAAATTCAGCCGCGTTTTGTTTTTCAGTTAGATATTAAAGGGAAGACGGAGGACGAGGTTTTTAGTAACTTTCATTCGAAAACGCGTTATAATATTCGTTTGGCGAATAAAAAAGGGGTTGTCATAAAAGAGGGAACAAAGGCGGATTTGAAGGATTTTCATGACATTATGGTGGAAACAGGAAAGAGAGATGATTTTATCATTCGTTCTTTGGACTATTTTGAAAAAATGTATGATTATTTAGCGCCAAACCACATGAAATTGCTGATGGCATATCATGAGGACAAGCCGATTGCGGGAATTATTCCAATTCTATATGGTAAAAAAACATGGTATTTGTATGGGGCAAGTTCAAATTCGCATCGAAATTTGATGCCAAATTATTTGCTGCAATGGACAATGATAAAAGAAGCGATTCAAAATGGACATGAAGTGTATGATTTTCGTGGCGTTT
The DNA here is from genome assembly GCA_948467875.1 of uncultured Clostridium sp. Lineage (GTDB taxonomy): Bacteria > Bacillota > Clostridia > TANB77 > CAG-508 > Scatovivens. The sequence goes on along the minus strand of CAOKFZ010000001.1, from coordinate 101,872 downwards.
CAGGGGTTGTAGATGAAAATCATCCGCAATATGGATTGTATCGTTTTAAAAAGGGATTTGGCGCAGAATTTACGGAATTTATTGGGGAAGTTTATATGCCTTATAAGCCAGTGATTTATAAGTTATATAAATTAGCAGAAAAAACTTTCAGAAGTTTGAGGACATTGAAAAAGAAGTTAACACAGAAAAAATAGGAGAAATGAATGGGAAAGAAAAAAATTATTTTTTTATTAATTATTTTTATCGTTATTGCTATATTTTTGGTGCTGACTGGAGGAAAAAGGGCAGATGTAGTGCTTGAGAAATTTTCTGTAGCAGAAGATGGAACTAAATTGCAATTGCATACAACACTAGCAAGTAGTATGGGCTATACAAGAAAAATGAAAGTAAAACAAGGTGGAGATAATTTGTATTTGACATTTTATTCGACGTTTGGTTTCAATAATGCAATTGGTGCTAAAAATGAATTTGAAGTAACTTTAAATCCAGCTTGCGAAGAAATTTATTTTGATAAGGGAAATGGAGAATACAAGTTGGTTTTGCAAAAAAATGTAGAAACAAATGAGTGGGAAATGCTAAATTAGGAGGGCTATGAAAAAATTAATGATAAGTCGAAAAGACTTAAAAAATAATTTAAAAGTGGTTAGAAAAATTTTGAAAGCTCACGGCAAAGACGATAGTGGAAATTATCCTAAAATCATTGCGGTTGTAAAAGGAAATGGAATGGGACTTGGGCTGGTTGAATATTCTAAATTTCTAGTAAATAATGGAATAGATTTTTTGGCAGTTGCCAATATAGAAGAAGCACTAATTTTACGAGAAGCGGCAATTGAGGCAGAAATTCTGATGCTCACTCCATTTTGCAATGAAAAAGAATTAACGAAATTAATTGAAAATAAAATTACTTTGACCATTAGTTCGATAGAGCAAATGGAACTCCTTGAAAAAATGGCAAAAAAGAATGAGTTTGAAATTAAGGCACATGTAAAAATTGATACAGGATTTGGGCGTTATGGATTTTTGTATAAAAACCCAAATGAAATTTTGCATTTGTTTCAAATGTGTGATAAAATACAAATCAAACGGAACCTATACGCATTTTGCAAGACCCATGGACGAATGGTATACGAGAAAACAATTTAATCGTTTTTTAGATATCATTGCGATGCTGAAAAAAGAAGGTCAAAATCCAGGAATGTTACATTGTTCAGAAAGCACGGCGATTTTGAAGTATCCGATGATGAATTTGAATGCCGTCAGACTTGGGTCCATTTTGCAAGGAAGAACCTTAATTTCGGTACAAGATTTGAAAAAAATTGGACAAGTCAAAACCAGTATTCAAGAAATAAAAACAGTGCCAAAAGGTTATAATATAAGTTATGGAAAAATGTTTAAGACAAAGCGTGAAACGAAAATAGCCGTTATTCCAATTGGATATATAGATGGTTTGTGCATGAGAAAAGATCGAGATATTTTTTCGCTAAAAGAAAATGTAAAATCGGTTGGCATTGAAATCAAGAAATTTTTTAAAGATAATCGACTGAAAGTGATAATCAAGGATAAAAAATATTATATCATTGGGAGAATTGGAATGTATCATGCGGTTGTTGATATAACAAATGCAGAAGATGTCACGATTGATTCTGAAGTTATGTTAGACATACCGCCAATGCAAGTAAATAGTATGATTAGAAGGGAGTACTTTTAATGGAAAACCAAACTAAAAAAATAGGATTTTTTTCGAGAATAAAAATTGCAGTAACGAAATTAGAAAATTATGGTATATTCTTAGAAGAAAAAAGCTCTGTTGCTATCAAATATTTCTTTCTAATTGTATTATGTTTGACTTTTGTGATGGCACTTGTTGAAACATATACTGTGATGCAAATGGTGTCAAAAGGTTATGAATACATGAAAAGTGAATTACCAGATTTTTCATATGCAGATGGAAATTTAAAATTTACGCAAGAAGTGAAGGCTTATGATGAAGAATATGATTTTTATATGATAACAGATACCGCTGATGAAATCTCGCAAGAAAAACTGCAAGAATATAAAAATGATGTAAAAAGTATGGGAATTATTTTTCTAAAAGATAAAGTAATTTATAAAGCTGGGGGCAGTGAAGCAGAATATCAATATCGTGATTTTGTAGAACAATATGGATTTGAGAATTTGGATAAGGCAAAGTTAATAGAAGAAATTGACAAAATTGGATTAGTGGGAATTGCTGCGACATTGTTTATGATGCTCATGTTTAGTGTGTATATTTTTCAGGTTGTGAACGTTTTTATGGATTGGATGATTATGTGCATTTTTTCCTTTTTTACGGCAAGAATTTTTAGAATTAGTATACAAATGAAGCATGCTTGGAATATTTCAATTTATGCGCTTACCTTATCGATTATTTTAACGATGTTGTATAATATTGCGTATTATTTAACAGGTTTTTATACAGAATATTTTAGAGTTGTTTACTTATTAATAGCGTATGTTTATGTAGTGGCAGTTATTTCGATGATAAAATCTGATTTAATTAGGCAACAAATTGAAGTGGCAAAGATTGTAGAAATGCAAAAACAAATACAAGAAGAACCAAACGAACCAGAGCAGGAAAATCCAGATCAACCAGAGAAAAAGAAAAATAAGAAAGACGAAGAAAATAAAGAAGATACGATAGATGAAGAACCAGATGGTTCAGAGATATAAATCAGAAAGGATAGAAAGGAGAAGATTATGAAAAATAATAAAGATGATAGCAAATTAAAAGCTATTTTAAGTGCCATTTGTGTGTTGATTGTGATAGGCGCCATTGTAGGAATTGTCTATTTTGGGCAAAACAACAAGGAGGAAAAAGAAGTTGCCTATACAGAATTAATTCATGATATCAATAGTAACGAAATCGAAAAAATCAAAATGACAACTGGAAGCACAACTATTACAGTCACTTATAAAACAACCAAAGAAGGTGCAGAGGGAACAGAAGAAAATGAAAAAGAAAGACAAAAAAAGGTAATTGTGCCGAGTACACAGGCGTTTATTGAGTTAATTCAAGAAAAGGTTGACCAAGGTGGTTTAGAGCTTGAATTAATACAAGAAAGCACCAATCAATTTGTCAAAATTGCAGGCAGTTTATTTTCCTTTTTGCCAACTATTTTGTTGATTGCCTTGATGCTGATGATTTTTAAAATGCAAGGTTTTGGTGGAGATAAAGATAAAGTTTATGGTGGAGAAAGCAATAAAAAATCAGACATTCGTTTCAAAGATATTGCAGGTTTGGACGAGGAAAAAGGGGAACTCATTGAAATTGTTGATTTTTTGAAAAAGCCAAAAGCCTATTTGGAAATGGGCGCCAAAATTCCAAGAGGAATTTTGCTATATGGTAAACCGGGGACTGGTAAAACATTGATTGCTAAGGCGATTGCGGGCGAAGCTGGTGTGCCATTTATTTCTATGAGTGGTTCAGAATTTATTGAAATGTTTGCAGGACTTGGAGCATCACGTGTTAGAAAATTGTTTGATAAAGCAAAAAAAATGGCGCCAGCAATTATTTTTATTGATGAGATTGATGCGATTGGTGCGCGAAGAAGTAGCAGCAGCGGTGCGGAAACTGAAAACAATCAAACCTTAAATCAATTATTGGTAGAGATGGATGGTTTTGAAACAGATGAAACAATTATTGTTTTAGCAGCGACCAACCGCCCAGAGATGCTAGATAAAGCGTTGCTTCGTCCGGGTAGATTTGACCGCCAAATTACGATTCCGACACCAGATTTGAATGGAAGAGAAGCCATTTTGAAATTGCATAGTGAGAATAAAAAATTTGCAGATGATGTAGATTTTAGAAGCATTGCGGGAGACACGGCTGGTTTTACTGGTGCAGAACTTGCCAATATTTTAAATGAAGCAGCCATTATTGCCACAAGACAAGAACACAATGCGATTACCAATGAGGATATTGAAAATGCAGTAAAAAAAGTAACAGTTGGTTTGGAAAAAGCAAATCGCGTGATTTCAGATAAAGATAAAAAGTTGACAGCTTATCATGAGGCTGGACATGCGGTTGTAAGTAAATTTTTGGAAACGCAAACCGATGTCAAAGAAGTTTCTATTATTCCAAGAGGTGCCGCAGGTGGTTATACAATGTATAAAACCAATGAAGATAAATTTTATGTTTCTAAAACGGAATTGTTGGAAAAAATGGTTGCTTTGATGGGAGGACGAGCAGCTGAGAAAATTGCGCTAAATGAAATTTCTACAGGAGCAAGCAATGATATTGAAGTGGCAACTGGGATTGCGAAAGATATGTTAACTGTTTATGGTATGGATGATAAATTAGGACCAATTTCATTAAAAGTAAATGATCCTTATGAGCTTCAGATTTTTGGCGAAAAAATAATTGATGAAGTGGGAAATCAAATTCAAGTTTTGATTGAAAATGCTTATACAACAGCACAACAGATTTTATCAAAAAATATGGATATTTTGGATAAAGTAGCAGCCAGTCTATTAGAAAAAGAAAAAATATCAAGTGAGGAATTTGAGGAATTTTTTAAGTAAATATTGACAAAAAGAGAAATATCGTATATACTAAAAATGTAGATTAAGTATATTGATTTTTATAGATAATAACTTGATTTATAGGAGAAATTTTTGATTTTAGGTTTACTCAAATAAAAAGCCGATAAGTGTCAGTTATCGGCTTTTTGTTTTCACTTTTTCTTAAGTATTTCTAGAAGAATTTTTGTTATTTCTAAAACAAGCTTTCCAATTTCTAAATTTTCTTTCTTGTTTTTTATCTTTGGTTTCTTTTTTCTGTTTTTAGGTTTTCTCATAATATCCTCCTTTCGTACAATGCTGCCCCACAATATCACCTCCTTGGAGCAGTAGATTGTGTACAAAAGTTAATTTTTTAGATGGGATAAAAGTTTTTGACTAAAAAACTTAAAGATAAATAGATTATAATATATTTTTACATGAATTACAAGTGTAAAATAAAATTTTTTAGTTTAAATAAATATTGACAAAATTGACATAATAATGTATAATATAATTAGGAATTACTAATTTTTTGAAAAGAGTATATGTTGAAACAGTTTTCTAATATGAGAAGGGAGAAAAGTATGATTATTGAAACTCGGAGATTTGTAGAATACTTTAATGGAAGGTTAACAGAGAGAGTTAAAAGTGATAAATATGAGGTTGGAGACCTATATTATTACTTTAATCAGCTTGTTAATGTTTCTCCAATAGACTTCCTCTGGGAAGTTAATACAGAAGAAGATTTGAGAAGAGAAATTGAATACTGTCAGGAGAGGGAAAAACTTTTTGTGCAAATTTGTGAAAACAGAGGATGTTTAGAAAAATTAGAGGGAGAAAAATATTTATTTGAAAAACGTCCTTATATAGTTACACATCATGTTGAAAATTATACTTTAACAGAACTGAAGAACGAGTCATTGGAGGAGTTAATTAAAGATGCCAAGAAGAGAGCCCAGAGAATTTTTGACAGGAAGGCTGGATTAAATAGTTTTCAGTAGCAGGAATTAAAAATTGAATATGGAAAGTTAAGGAGGAGAGAAGCTGATTCTTTCCTTTCTTAAGTTATTGACAGGAAGTAAAAATATAAGATATAATAAAACAAAGGAGCAAGTTATGAGATTAGATAAATTTTTAAAAATAAGTCGAGTGATAAAGCGTAGGACAGTGGCAAATGAGGCTGCGGATATGGGAAGAATTGCAGTCAATCGGAAAAACAGTAAAGCCAAGTTATGATGTGAAAGTAGGGGATATTATTGAAATTAAATTTGGAGATAAAGTTTCCAAATTTGAAATTTTAAAAGTTCCAGAAAAAGTGGGGAAGGATTTGGGAGAATTGATTAAAATTTTGTAAAGCTCAAAAAAGCAAATACTTTTAAAGTATTTGCTTTTTATAATTTCTATTGAGCCAAAATTTCTTGACCTTTTCGGAAAGGTAAAAGATTGGCAAATTCTTTTGATTTTTTCAACTGTTTTTGGGCTTGTTGCTGAGCCACTTGCTTTGCATGACGTTCTGCCATTGTTTCAGAAATTGCTTTTTGATAGGTAAAATGCGTATCTTGTGCAATTTTTTGCCAATTATAATCTTTTTTGACTTTACTAATGGCATTTTTTGTAACCGTTTCACATAATTTTTGGTCAAATAATAACGTCAAAATCGAATCTGCAAGCGAGTTTGGATTTCCCGTATAACTTTTCATTCCATTAATACCATGGTCGACAATTTCATTCAAACCGCCAATATCAGAGACAACAACAGGTGTGCCAGAAAGCATTCCCTCTAAGGCAACAATGCCGAAAGGCTCGTATGTACTAGGGAACACAGCAACATCGGCACATTTATAGATTTTTTGTACATTTTTGGAATTCATGTAACCTGCAAAATAAACTTTATTTCCCAAACCTAAGGCATTTGCTTGGTTACGAAGTTCATCAATCATGCCACCTTTTCCACAAATCACTAATTTGCTGTCATGATAATGCTGCAAAACTTTTGGCATAGCAGCAATTAGATTTTGAATTCCTTTTTCATAAACGAGACGTCCCATGAACAAAATAATTTTTTCATTGTCCATCGCATACTGACGTCTAAAATCATAATCGCGTTCAACATCATTGAATAAATTAATATTGACGCCATTTGGAACAACATTAATTTTTTCATAAGGCAGTCCAAAAAGCCTTTGCAATTCGTTTTTCATATAATTACTATTGACAATGACTTCAGAAGATTCGAAAGTGAGCATCCATTCTGTGTCGTTAATATATTTTTGCGTTTCCCCATTAATGCCACTGTTTCGGCCGGCTTCAGTTGCATGAATTGTAGAAACTAAGGGAATTCCATTAGCTGTTTTAATTGTTTTGGCAGCATAGGCTACAAGCCAATCATGGGCGTGTACAACATCAAATTTTTCTCCTTTAGCAATTAGTTCTTGTGTTTTTGCTACCATATTAAAATTGAGTTGCATAATCCAATCAATAAAGTTGTTTGGGTGAATCATAAAGTTGTCAACTCTGTGAACTTGTACTCCTTTGTCATCCTCAAAGTAAGGAATGTCGCCGTCACGGTAAGTTACAACAGTTACTTCATGTCCATCTTGGTATAATCGGTGTGATAAATCATGCACAACTCTTGCAAGTCCTCCGACAACTCTTGGTGGATATTCCCATGATAGCATTAAAATTTTCATATTTTTGTGCTCCTTTCAAATTTCATTTGTGTGTTTTTGTCAAGTTTTTTTCTTTACTATTATTGTATAAAAAAACATTGAAAAAGTAAACATTTTTTTACAAAAAAATCAAAAAATTTTTAGCAAAAAACAAAATGTGATAATTTTTTCAAAAATTTATTTTTTTATATTGATTTTTTTTTTATTTTAGATATAATATATAGTAATTGTTTAAGAAACGTGAAAAGATTTTGAATGTCGAAAAATGGATGAGTATGAAAATTTTCCTAGATTTTTTAAGCGCTACAAAGGAGGAATGGAAATGGCAAAAAATACAGAAGAAATGGAAGAGAAGAACAAAGAAAAAAAACTTGACAAGAAAGAAAAACAAGTGAGACAAAAGATAAAAAATAAAAGTGTCCAAAATAAAATGATTGAAAATATCAAAAATTTTATTTCTAAAATTATTGATATGCAAGAAAAAGTGCGTCAGGATGAGGAAAAAGAAAAACTAGAAAAAAAGGAAGAAAAAGCAAATCAGCAAAAACAAGAAAAGAAGGAAAAAAAGCCTCAATATTTTCTAGAGTATTATGATTTGCCAATTCGCTATAATGAAACGATTGTCAAAATCTTGGCCCAAACGCCAAAACGATTATTTGTCTATTGGGATGTTTCAGATAAAGATAAAACAACATATTTAAAGGCATTTGGGGAACATTTTTTTGAAGATACGTATCCTGTTTTGTTAGTGCATAATGAGAATAAAAATTATACAAGAGAAGTTACAATCAATGATTTTGCCAATAGTTGGTATTTAGATATTTCAGATTCTCGTGATGTATATACGATTCAACTCGGAAGAAAATTTAAATCCTATGTCAAACCACAAATTAATCCAACAGTAGAAGAAACGAATATTAACTTAAAAAATGACTATTTAATGATTGCCAATTCTAATCCATTAGAAGTTCCCAATGACCATATGCTATTTGAAGAATTTAAACCATATGTCAAGTATCGAAATGTAAAAACATATCAAGAAGAAACAAAAGACTTGACAAAAACGATATTCCAAAAGGAATTGCAAAAAGTTTATGACAAATTGTATGAAAATGGAGTAGAAGGCGAGAAATTTGATTTGTGTAATCCTTCCTCTATGGGAACCAGTAGCAGTATTGCAAAATAAGGAGATTTTATGAAAAATGTAAAAGGTTATGTTAGTTTCATATTGCATGCGCATCTTCCCTATATTCATCATCCAGAAAGTGAGGATTATTTAGAGGAAGAATGGCTGTTTGAAGCTATTTCAGAAACATATATACCATTGTTGTTGAATTTTCAAAAGTTGGAACAAGAAGGCGTAAAGTTTCGTTTAACGATGACCATGACGCCACCGCTTTTGAATATGCTTGACAATCAGTTATTGCAAAATCGTTATATCAAATATTTGAAAAAACATATTGAGTTGTGTGAAAAGGAAATCGTGAGAACAAAGTACGACGAACGTTTAAATCGCTTGTCACATTATTATTTAGACCGCTACACAAATGATTTACATGTTTTTCAAGATGTATATGAATGCAATATCATTCAGGGTTTTAAGCATTTTCAAGATAGCGGTTTTTTGGAAATTATTACATGTGGCGCTACACATGGCTATTTTCCAATTTTGTATGTGAACGAAAAAACGGTTCGTGCGCAAATTGGAGTTGGTGTGCAAACTTATGAGAAATTTTTTGGTAGAAAACCACGTGGCATTTGGCTTCCAGAATGTGGCTATGTGCCAGAAGCTGACAAGTATTTGCGCGAATTTGGAATTGAGTTTATCATTACAGAAACACATGGGGTTTTATATGGAAGTCCTGCACCAATTTATGGAACGTATGCACCAATTGTTTCGCCTAATAATGTAGTTGCTTTTGCACGTGATTTAGAATCTTCAAGGCAAGTGTGGAGTTCGATTTCTGGTTATCCAGGCGATTTTAATTACCGTGAATTTTATCGTGATATCGGCTATGAAGCAGACTATGATTACATCAAACCATACATAGCGAGCAATGGTGTGCGTGTGAATACTGGCATCAAGTACCACAGAATTACAGGGAAAACTGATCAAAAGGATTTTTATGATGTACAATGGGCAAAGGATTCGGCAGAAAAACAAGCAGGACATTTTATGGATTGCAGAACCAAGCAGATTGAAAATTTGGCAAGTTATATGGATGTTCCGCCGATTATTACCTGTCCTTATGATGCAGAATTGTATGGGCATTGGTGGTATGAGGGACCATATTGGTTGTATATTTTGTTTAAGAAAATTTATTATGATGAGTGCAATTTTGAACTGATTACGCCAAGTGATTATATTGATAGGCATCCCAATATTCAAGTATCTACGCCGTGTCGTTCAAGTTGGGGGGCAAATGGTTATAGCGAAGTTTGGCTAAATGAAACGAATGATTATGCTCATCGACATTTACATAAAGCAGGAGACCGCATGTGTGAGTTGGCGTATTTGTATCCGAATGAGGGAGATACACTGCGCCGTCAGGCATTAAATCAGTGCGCACGCGAGTTGTTGCTGGCGCAAAGCAGTGATTGGTTGTTTATTATTACGAATGGAACGATGGTAGAATATGCGCATAAGGCGATTAAAGAACACATTGGGAGATTTACAAAATTATATTATCAAATTAAGAAAGATAAAATTGATGCCCAATTTTTGTTGGATGTGTTTGAGAAAGATGACATTTTTCCAGAAATTGATTACATGATTTATCATTAGAAAGGACATGAATTATGGAAGTTTACGATAATGCCAATCGTTTGGCAAAGGCAATCAAAGATTCAAAAGAATATCAAGAATACAAGGCTTTGAAACAAGAATTATTTATCGATTTGAAGTTAAAAGAACAAGTAGAAGAATTTGAGAAAATTCGTTATGAGGAACAACTTTTGGCAATGCAAGGCGAAAAGCAGAGCGAAGAAAAAATGCAAAAGTTGCAAGAGTTGTACAAGATTTTGGTACAAAATCCGAAAGTCAAAGATTATTTTGATAAAGAGGTACGCTTTAATGTGATGATTGCAGATGTCAATAAAATCATAGGCGAAGCGATTAAAGATGTTCTAAATTAGCAATAAATTTGAACGTTGGGAGTTAAAAAATGCGAATTTTAGAGAAGTGTACATTGTGTCCACATGAGTGCAAAGTTAATCGAATGAAAGGGGATTTACGGAAGATGCAAATCAGATGATAAGATAAAGATATCTTTGGCTGACTTGCATTTTTTTGAGGAGCCTTGCATTAGCGGGACGAATGGCTCAGGAGCAGTGTTTTTTACAGGATGTAATATGAATTGTGTGTTTTGTCAGAATTATGAAATTAGTCAAATGAGGAAAGGTAGATGTGTAAATGGTGAAGAGTTAGCAAATGAATTTTTGAAATTGCAAAAAAGAGGGGCTCATAATATTAATTTGGTAACAGGTTGCATTTATGTTCCGCAAATTGTGGGAAGTTTGAAGTTGGCGAAAGCAAAGGGATTGACGCTTCCAGTTGTGTACAATTCAAGTGGCTATGAGAAAGTGGAAACACTTCAAATGTTTAGTGCTTATGTGGATGTATATTTGCCAGATTTGAAATATTATTATGATGAATTGGCAAAAGATTTGTCAGGCATTTCAAATTATTTTGAAGTGGCGACAAAGGCGATTAAGGAAATGGAGCGCCAAGTGGGAAGCCCGAAGTTTGATGAAAATGAAATGATACAAAAAGGTTTAATTATTAGACATTTGGTTTTGCCAAATCATTTGCAAAATACAAAACAGGTTTTGAAGTGGATTAGAAAAAATGTAAATCCAAATGTATATGTGAGCATAATGGCACAATATTTTCCTGCGTATCGAGCCTTGGAAAGAGAAGATATTAACCGAAAATTGACAAAAGAGGAATATGAAGAAGTGTTGGATTTTGTAGAAAAATACGGTTTTCAGAATGGTTATTTTCAAACTTTGGAAGAAAATGAAAAACAGTATGTTCCGAATTGGGAAAAAAATAAAAAAATTTGTCAAAAAGCTTGCCAAGATGAGAAAAATATGTTATAGTAGAAACTACATTCGTGATATGTACATAAACGAAAATAAAATTGAAATGGAGGTGAATGAGATGGAAGATTTGTTGGTAAAAATTGGGCAAATGTTAGATGACAAGATAGAAAAACAAATAGGAAAATTATTAGACGAAAAGTTAGATGCTAAACTAGATGCTAAATTTCAAGAATTTTCGGATAACTTTGATGTAAAGTTACAGAATTTATCAGATAGCTTTGACGTAAAGTTGCAAAATTTATCAGATAGTTTTGATGTGAAATTGCAGAAATTGTCGGATAGTGTTGATGCTAGATTACAGAATTTATCAGATACATTTGATGCAAAATTGCAAATTTTGTCAGATATATTTATTGTAAAAATGCAGCAGATGTCAGATGATTTTAATTCTAAAATAGAAGAGTTAAGACAAGATATGTTAGACCAGTTTTTCTTATTTGAGTGTGAATACGGAGATCGAATTGTTGCGATTGGAGATTCTGCTTTGTTAGACAATCAAAAAAATGTTGAGAGAAGTGAAAAAATGCATGATTTAGAGGAAAGAATGAACCGAACAGAATTGAAAATGGAAGTCTGCCAAAATGACATTTTTAAGTTAAAACAACAGGTAAAATAAAATTGAAAATCATAACTAAATCGAGTTGTTAATATCTAGAAAAAGAGAGTATATCTATTATTTTTGAAAGTAGAGATAATAGATATACTCTCTTTTGTTGTTGCGGAAAATAAATTTTGAAAAAACATATACAAAAAATTTTTTTAATGATATAATAACTTCATAAAATTACGTAGGAATAAAATAAAGGGGAAAATATATGGGGAATATTGTTCTTTTAGATGATTTAACAATTAATAAAATAGCGGCTGGAGAAGTGATTGAAAGACCTGCTTCTGTGGTAAAAGAAATGGTGGAAAATTCCATTGACGCAGGGGCGAAAAACATAACAGTTGAAATCAAAAACGGTGGAATTTCGTTTATTAAAATTACGGATAATGGTTCAGGAATTTCAGAGGATGATATGGAAATGGCTTTTGAAAGACACGCAACCAGTAAAATTAGAAAAGCGGTCGATTTGGAAACAGTGACTACAATGGGATTTCGTGGCGAGGCTTTGGCGAGCATTGCAGCCATTGCGAATGTCGAGATGGTTTCTAAAAAAGAAGGAGAGGAAATTGGACATAAAATTGTTGTGGAAGGTGGAAAAATTTTAGAAAAAGCAGAAATTGGTTGCCCTGTTGGAACAACAATTACCGTCCGAAATTTGTTTTTTAACACACCAGTGCGATATAAATTTTTGAAAAAAGATTATACGGAAAGTGGCTACATAGAAGACAATGTAAGACGAATTGCTTTGGTAAATAAAGAGATTTCGATTAAGCTCATTAGTTCAGGAAAGACGATTCTTCAAACAAATGGTAGTGGCGACTTTAAAAATATCATTTACAGCATTTATGGGAAAGATATTGCCAATGGCATCATGGAAGTAGAATACATTTATGAAGATATCAAAGTCAGTGGAGTGGTTGGAAAGCCAGAAATTGCAAGAGCAAATCGTCAAAATCAAATCTTTTTTGTCAATGGCAGATATATTAAAGATAAGAATTTAACAGCAGCAGTTGATCAAGCCTACAAAGGTATGATTCCAATTGGAAAATTTGGTTTTGTGATTTTGAATTTGGAAATGAATCCACAAAAACTAGACGTGAATGTGCATCCTGCGAAACTCGAAGTTCGTTTTCAAGATGAAAATGCTGTATTTAAAGCGGTATATCATGCGATAAAAGCAGGGTTTGGAAAATCAGAATTGGTAGAAAATGTAGAAAGACCAATTGAGCTTGAAACGAAAAAAGAAGAACCAAAAGACGAAGGACCAAAATTGGAAATCAAAGAAGGAATGACAATCGAGGAAAGAATTCAAGCAATAAATTCCTTGATTTCTCAAATAACGCCTGAAAAGACAATGCAAATAGCTACCCAATTGGAAACTTCGAAAGTGAATTCGGATAACAAATTGGAAGATTTATATAAAACAGGTTCAATTGCGGATAAGGTAGCAGAGGAAAAAGAAAGAGAATACGATGAAGCAGGGCGAGCCATTCAATTTGGTAATACAAGAATTTCAAGTAATACACAGGAAATTAATGTGGCAGAAGTGAAGGAAAAAGTAGAAGAAAATTTGCTAGAAAAAGAAGCTCAGTGCCAAGTAGCTCAAGATACTATTCAAATTAGCAAAGAGCCAGAAAGTTTGGCAAAAGATGAAACGATGCAAATAGAACAGGCAAAAGAGCCTGTAACGGATGAAACAATCAAGCTGCCGGAAGAGGAAAAAACAGAAGCAGAAATAAAAATAGCAGAAGAGAAAAAGGATGAGTTTATTACCAATGTTGTGGATAAATTGCTGGAGGCAAAATTAAAAGACGAAGATAGCACGGAAATGATTGATACCACAAAGGTAAAAGAAGCGCTAAAAGAAATTCCAGAAATTACGCCAGAATTTGAAGAAATGTATAAAAAAGCATTTGGGATTGAGGTCAATGCTAATCGAAAAAGTGAACCGAAAAAGGAAGACAAAAGTGAAAAATTGGATGTTGCCCAAGTAGAATATGCAGGAGCTCTAAATGAAAGTTTGTTTGACAATTCAGAAGAGTATGCGAATATTCCATATAAGTTTGTCGGAATTGCGTTTTCCACTTATATTATGATAGAAATGAAAGATGAGCTATACATGATTGACCAACATGCAGCACATGAGCGAATTTTGTATGAAAAGGTAAAGGCGAATTATTATAGGGACGAAGAAAAGGATTCGCAGCTTTTGTTACTTCCTGATATTGTGCAGCTGACGAACAAAGAAATGGATATTGCTCAAGAAAATGTAGAAATGTTTGCAAAAGCAGGTTTTGTATTTGAAGAATTTGGGGATAATACTATTAAGGTAACGCAAGTACCAAGCATGTGTGAAAATATGAACACCAAACAATTATTTTTGGAGTTGCTTGATGAAATCAACACAGTTGCTGTAACAGCAACGCAAGAAAAAGAAGATAAATTTATTGCAACAGTGGCTTGCAAAGCAGCAGTCAAAGCGCATATGAAATTGGATTTGCAAGAGGTGGATAGTTTGATGCAGGAATTGTTGCATTTGCCAAATCCGTTTACATGTCCACATGGTCGCCCAACTGCGATTAAAATGACGAAGTATGATTTGGAACGAAAATTTGCACGAAAATAGAAAACCGAAAAATGGAGGAGAAAAATGAAACCAAAAGTAATTGTGATTGCAGGTCCGACCGCATCTGGAAAAACAGCGTTATCAATTGAGCTAGCAAAAAAAATAGATGGTGAGATTATTTCTAGTGATTCCATGCAAATTTACCAAGATATGGATATTGGGACTGCGAAAGTGACCAGAGAGGAAATGCAAGGAATTCGACATTATTTGGTAGATTTTGTGTCTCCAGAGGAAAGATATTCGGTTTCGGATTTTAAGCGAGATTGCGAGACGGCGATAAAAGAAATTTTGGACAAAGGAAAAGTGCCAATTATTGTTGGCGGAACAGGATTGTATGTGGATTCTGTGGTATATGGAATTACGTATCCAGATATGGAATTTGATGAAAAATATCGTGATTTGTTAATGGAAAAGGCGCAGACAGAAGAAGGCTTGAAAGAATTATATGAAGAGGCAAAAGCAATTGATGAAGAAGCAATAAAGAAAATTAGTCAAAATGACAAAAAAAGAATTGTTCGCATTTTGGAAATTTATAAGGCGACTGGAGCGAATAAAACGCAGCAAGAAATCTGGTCAAGGCAAAATGGTGTGAAATATGATTTTAAGGTTTTTGCGTTGAATATGGAACGAGAAAAATTGTATGAGCGTATTAATCATCGTGTGGATTTGATGTTGAAGCAAGGTTTGGTGGAAGAAGTGCGAAATTTGAAAGAAAAGTATCAGCATTTTCCGACAGCGATGCAGGGTTTGGGCTATAAAGAAGTGGTCGAATATTTGGAAGAGAAGTGCACCTATGAGGAAATGGTAGAGAAAATTAAGCAGGAGACGAGAAGATATGCGAAAAGGCAATTGACATGGTTTCGCAAAAATAAAGAGACAATTTGGCTTGCGGCAGAAGATGGCATACAAGATAATATGGCTATTATTTTGGAGGAATATAAAAATTGAAGGATGAAGAAAACAAATTAAGTTTTTTTAGGATTGTGATAGGTATCATGGTTTTGGCATGTTTCATTCTGATTGTTCAAAAAGGGATTGACCTTTTGCAAAATATTGCACAAATTTGTGTGGTAGAGCAAGGCTCGCTTAGGTTTGAGGAAAGTGCAGAAGGGTATATTTTACGCGAAGAAGTTGTTTTGCAGGGGGAAAATTACAAAAATGGTATGGTTCCAATTGTTTCAGAAGGACAACGAATTGCAAAAAATAGTCCAGCGTTTCGTTATTACTCGAATGGAGAAGAAAAAATTTTGAGCAAAATAGCGAATTTAGATGATGAAATTAATGCCGAAATTGAAAGTAGTGGCTTGATGATTTGGTCAACTGATATAACCAATTTGGAAAACCAGATTGAAAAATTGGTAAATTCCATTTATGAATTGAATGATTTAGAAGAGATACAAGATAAGATAGCGCAGCTTGATACATACGTTTCCAAAAAAACGAAAATAACAGGAAATTTGAGCCCTGCGGATTCGCATGTGAAGTCGCTCATTGAACAAAGAAATTCATTAGAAAGTAGTTTAAGCAATAGTTCAGAAGTGATAAATTCTCCGATATCTGGGATGGTTTCTTACCGTGTAGATGGATTAGAAGAAATTTTGCGGCGTGAAGGATTTTGATTATTTGAGTACAGATTTTTTGAAATCGTTGGATACGAAATCTAGCAGTATGATTGCGACAAGCACAGAAAAAGGAAAAGTGATCAACAATTTTGAATGCTATATCGCTTGTCCGATGAATACTGAAAAGGCATCTACTGCTAAAGTACGGAGATAAAGTGCTTTTGCGAATTTCGGAGGCAGTAGAAGTGGAGGCGACAATTGAATATATTGTGCAAGAGGAAGGTGACCATAGGGTAATTGTGTTTAAAATTACGGAACATGTAGAATCACTAACACAGTACCGTAAAATATATGTAGATGTGATTTGGTGGAGCTATAGTGGACTTAAAATTAGTAATTCATCGATTTTAGAAGAAAATGATTTAAGCTATATTGAAAGAAGTAAGGCAGGTTTTAGTGATAAAATTTATGTAAAAATTTTACGACAAAATGATACATATTCAATTATTGAAAATTATACAGATGAAGAATTGATTGAGTTGGGTTTTGATCATGAATTCATTGAAAAACGTGCAAAATTGAGTGTGTATGATGAAATCTTGTTACATTAAAGAAAAATGAAAAAACGACAAAATATTACAAAAATATTACAAAAAAACATAAATATTACAAAAATATTAAGTTTGTGTAACAATGGTTAAAAATGCTAAAAAAGTATTGACAATCGATACAAAAAGTAAGATACTATAGGTATGTTATAACACGAAGGAAAAATATATAGGAGGTTTGGGAAAGTGGCAGGAACAGCAATTAAGAAGATTATGAATTATTTTTGGGGAGAAGAGGAGCAAGCAGAAGAATACGATGAAGAGTATGACAACACGGAATACGACTATGATTATGCAGATGAAGAAGAGGAAAGCGAAAGTAAACTAAGCTTGTTTAACAAAGGTAGAAGCAAAGTAGTCCCTATGCCAAAAGCACAACAAATAAAAATGCAAATTTCAAAGCCAACAACATTTGAGCAGGCCAATGAAATTATTGCACAATTGAAAAATAAAAATTCTGTCGTTATTAACTTAGAGTACGTTAGTAAAGAAGTGGGAAGAAGAATTGTAGATGTTGTAAGTGGAGCGGTAAAAGCTTTGGATGGCAATATGGAAAAGGTTTCTAATTCTATATTTGTTATTGCCCCATATAATTATGATATAGAAAATCAGTTTTCGAAAGAAAAGTTAGAAAGCAAATTTTCAGGCTTTGGGATTAAATAATAAAAATAGGAGGACAAACATATGTTGACACCTTTAGATATTGAGAATAAGAAGTTTACAAGGACTCTGAAAGGATATAATGTAGACGAAGTTGATGACTTTTTGGATCAGCTAACTTTGGAATACGAAAAACTATATAAAGAAAATGCCGAGTATAAAAGTAAATTTGATGAACAGCAAAAAGAAATAGAACGTTTTAAAACAGTTGAACGTACTTTGCAAAATACTTTAGTCATGGCCCAAACAACCGCAGAAGATATTAAAAATATGGCACAAAAGCAAGCCGATCAAATTATTAATGAGGCAAAATTAGAAGCACAAAAAATGGTTGAAAATGTCAATAAAGATGAAGTTGAAGTTCGTAGAAGGACAGAAGATTTGAAGAAACAATTTGAAGTGTATAAAGCAAAAATGGAAGCATTATTGATTTCACAATTAGAATTGTTGCAAGATAAGAAAGACGATAATGATGAATAAACTAGAAAGAACTTAATTAGGAACAGAAAATGTTTTAGATAAGTTCTTTTTTTGTGACAGAAAAAATATAAAAAATAAGTAAACTTTTGTTTGACAAATCAAATGTTTTGTGATAAAATGTTTCTACAAACAAAATTTCTCTGCGCAAAAAGTGAAAAGGAGTGATATTTATGAAGAAAAAAGATCCCAATAGTATTAATAAAAGAGAAAAAGCGATATTGAAATTTATTGAAAAACAGATAAAAGCCAATGGCTATCCACCATCTGTGAGGGAAATTGGAAAAGCAGTGGGATTAAAATCAACAGCGACTGTGCATGGCTATTTAGAGGCATTAGAACGTAAAGGCTATATCAAAAAGGAAAGCCAAAAAGGTAGAACCTTGAAATTATTAAAAGGCGGAGCCTTGGAGGATTCGCAAGAAACATTTGAAAAAGAATTTTATTCTGATCGCGAAATGGTAAATGTTCCGATTGTTGGAAAGATTACAGCTGGAGAGCCGATTTTAGCAGTTGAAAATATAACTGACACTTTTCCGATTCCATTGGATTTTGTGGGAAATAGTGAAAGTTTCATGCTTGTTGTAAGGGGAGAGAGCATGATTGAAGCAGGAATTTTAAATGGAGATTATATTTTAGTGAGAAAGCAAAATTCAGCAATTAATGGGGAAATTGTTGTTGCTTTGATAGAAGATGAAGCTACTGTAAAAACTTTTTATAAAGAAAAAGATCATATTAGATTGCAACCTGAAAATTCAACAATGGAGCCAATTATTGTTCCAAATTGTGAAATTTTGGGAAAAGTGACTGGAGTATTTAGAAAAATGTAAGCAGAAAAACGTTATTGTGACTAGAAAGCAATAACGTTTTTTGTATGTGGAATTCAAATTTATCAATAGCATTTTGAAATTGACGAGAAAATTTTTTTATGATATGATTAGACAACGAAGAGGAGAAGAATATGGAGAAAAAAGTAATTCTTGTAACAGGGGCATCACGTGGAATTGGACGAGAAATAGCAAAAACGCTTGCCCAAAGTGAATATCAAGTCATTGCTAATTATAATCAGTCATCTGAAGCAGCTTTGCATTTGAGAAATGAGTTAAAAGAAGCTGGGTTCGAGATTGACATTTTTAAGTGCGATGTGTCTCAAAGAGAAGAAGTGCATAAAATGGTGGATTTTGTGATAAATCAATATGGGAAAATCGATGTACTTATTAATAATGCAGGGATTGATGATGAGAAGATGTTTTTGGATATAACCGATGATGACTGGAACCATATGATGCAAAATAATTTATATTCTGTGTTTTGCTGTAGTCAAGAAGTTCTAAAGCATATGTTGCATGAAAAAAAAGGTTGTATTATTAATATTTCGTCAATTTATGGTGTTAGTGGTGGCTCATGTGATGTGCATTATTCAGCTTCCAAAGCAGCGATTAATGGGATGACGAAAGCACTTGCCAGAGAATTTGGCTTATCGAATATTCGTGTTAACAGTATTGCTCCAGGTGCAATTTTAACAGATATGACAGCTCAAATATCTGCGGAAGACTGGCAACAAGTAAAAAGCGAAATTCCACTAGGTAAAATTGGAAGACCAAGTGATGTTGCCAAATGCGTGAAATGGTTGGTAGAGGACGATTATACAACAGGCCAAGTAATCGAGATAAATGGTGGTTGGAATATGTAAAAAAGATGAAGAAAAGGAAATAAAAATAACATGGAATTATTATCGCCAGTGGGCAATTTTGATAATTTAATCGCTGCTGTGCAAAATGGTGCAGATGCAGTTTATTTAGGAGCCAATTCATTTAACGCCAGAGCAGGCGCGCAGAATTTTGACAAAACAGAATTAGAAAAAGCAATTTTATATGCGCGAAAGCGAGGAGTAGACGTACATTTGACGCTCAATACTTTATTGTATCAGGCAGAATTAAAGGAGGCTTTAGAGTTAGCGGAATTTGCTTATCAATGCGGCGTTTCAGCAATTATTGTGCAAGATATTGGGTTTGGCATGGAACTAATCAAATGCTTTCCTAATTTGCCAATTCATTGTAGTACACAAATGACGATTTCTAATTTAGATGGCGTAAAATGGATGCAAAAGTTGGGTTTTAAACGAGCAGTTTTAGCCAGAGAATTGTCTTTGCAAGAAATTGCAGAAATCCGAAAAAATACGGATATGGAATTGGAATGTTTTGGGCATGGTGCTTTGTGTGTTTCCTATTCTGGTCAATGTTTGTTCAGCAGCATTGTAGGTGGTAGAAGCGGAAATCGTGGTTTGTGTGCGGGTCCATGCAGATTAAATTATCATTTATTAAAAAATGGAAAAAAAGAGGAAAGTGGCTATTTGCTGAGCCCAAGAGATATTTGTACCTTAGAAATTTTACCACAATTAGTGGAGCTCGGAATTGATAGCTTGAAAATCGAGGGCAGAAAGAAATCCTATGAATATGTTTCGATTGTGACGAAAATGTATCGAAAATATTTGGATTTGGCAAAAGATAAAACACAAGAATATAGAATTGAGCCAGAGGATTTGAAGCAAATTTTGCAAATTTATAATCGAGGAGGAATGGGAACTGGATATTTTGAAAATAGGCAAAATATTGTTTACAAAGAAAAGCCAAATCATTTGGGGTTATATGTGGGAAACGTGAAAGGAATTGACAAAAAGCAGAAAAAAATAGCTCTTGATTTGGTAGAACCGGTTTTTACAGGAGATGTGATTAATATTTGCGAAAATACGTCTTATATTTCGGAAGTGAAAAATGGAAACTGTGTTGGCGAAATCAAAAATATTGAAAAAATCAAACTCGGAGATAAGGTTTATCGAATTGTGAGTAATCAACTTAATAAAAAACAGTGGGAAATCTATCAAAAAGAGATTAAAAAAGTAGAAATCTCAAGTAAATTATATCAAAAACGGAGAAAATCTATGCTTAGAGGTGTACAATGATAAAATTAACATAGAATCGTTAATAAAGTATCAAAAATCGGATGTAAATGAACTTGACAAAGAACGAATTTTGTGTCAAATTCAAAAAACTGGAAATACATTTTTTTGTATGAAACAAGTTGATATCGAAGTGGAACATTTGGGAGTGCCAGTTAGCACATTAAATCAGCTCAGAAGAGACGCTTTAGAAAAGTTTGAAAAGGCTTTAGAAAATAGCATTTTAAGGGAAAAGGGCAAGGAGATTGTTTTAGAGGTTCCAGCAAAGCAGAAATTTCAGGAAAAGAAGCCGAAAGTAAATTTGTATTTACAAAAATTTGACAGCCGAATGGATTATTCTGCTTTGAATTATCATGAAATATATGTGCCATTTAAGGATTTGATTGATGCTAAAGAAATGCGAGATTGTATTGCAGTTTTGCCAACGATTGTGGATGAGAGGTATCAAAAATTAATTGAAGAAAATAAGCAAGTTTTGGAAAAAGTCAAAGCAATACAAATTACGCATTTATCACAAATTGAGATGTTAGAACGAATGAAAATAGATAAAAAAATAGTGGCAGATTATTCTTTAAATATTACGAATTATTTGTCAGAAAAAGTTTTGCAGGATTTGGGTGTCAAGCGTTTTACAATTTCGCCAGAACTTGACAAAAATGAAATACAGCAGTTTTGCACAGGTTTGGAAAGAGAATTGGTGGTGTATGGCAGAACTTGTCTAATGACTTCAAAGTATTGTCCAATTGGCAAAAACGGAGATTGCAAAATGGCTTGTCAAAAGGGAAATTATGAATTGCAAGATAGAAAAAATTTTGTTTTTCCTGTGGTTGCAGATGTGGTTAATTGTCATACAAAAATTTTTCATTCAAGGCCTTTGCAGCAGAGTGCAAAAGGTTTGCAGGTGGATTTTGTGAGAGTGGATATTTTGCATGAGACAATAGAAGAAATTGAAAAAATAATTTCTCGCATAAATATTTAGAAAATTAATAGAATTAAAGTAAGAAAATATTTTTTCGATTTTGCTATACAAAATCAATTTTTTGATATATAATAAAGAGAAAAAAGTAGGGGGCAGATGCCTACATCTATCTTTTTGAAATAGTGGCTATATTGTGAATAGAAAGGATTGATAAACAAATGAAGTTAAAAGAATTATTAGCAGGAATTGAGAATTTTAAAATAAAAGGCGATTCTGAATTAGAGATAAAGTCAATCGAAAGTAATTCAAAATCCGTACAACAGGGTTCGCTTTTTGTGGCAATCAAAGGGTATGATTTTGATGGGCATGAATATGTGGAAGAAGCGATTAAAAATGGAGCAATTGCGGTGGTGTTGGATATTTCAGCAGATTTAAAATCTATCCATTTGCCAAAAGATATGACAGTGGTTTTGACGGATAATTCAAGAGTAGCGATTGCGAAAATGGCATGTAACTTTTATAAAAATCCTTCTCGCTATTTTAAATTGATTGGGGTAACAGGAACTAAAGGAAAAACCACAACAACCTATATGATTAAATCTATTTTAGAGAAAGCAGGATACAAAGTTGGTTTAATTGGAACAGTTGCTAATTATATGGGAGAAGATATGATTTCTGAAAGTAGTCGTACGACACCAGAAGCATTGGAATTGCAAGAATTGTTTTACAAAATGGCAGTGGCTAAAATGGATTATGTGGTCATGGAAGTTTCTTCGCAAAGCCTAAAAATGCATCGTGTGGATGGTTGTCATTTTGATATGGCGGTATTTACGAATTTTTCAAAAGACCATATTAGTTTAAAAGAACATACAGATATGGATGATTATTTTAATAGTAAATTGAAATTGTTTGAGATGGCGCCAAAAGGTTTTGCCAATAGTGATGATTTCAAATGTGAAAGATTGATTTATCAAGCCAAAAACTGCGAAATCAAAACTTATTCCATTGATAATTCTTCCAATTTAATTGCCAAGGATATTACGATTACGAATAGTAGTGTGGATTTTAAAGTGAAATTAGGGCAAAAAAATGAAAGAGTGAAAGTGAATATTCCAGGAAGATTTAGTGTGTATAATAGTTTAGCGGCGATTTCAGTAGCACTTTCGATGGGAATTGATAAGGAGCAGATTAAAGAAGGCTTGGCAAATATTGTGATTCCGGGCAGAAATGAGTTGGTGCCAAATGATAAAGAACTCACGATTATGATTGATTATGCCCACACAGCGGAAAGTTTGGAAAATATTTTGACTTCCATTAAAGCCTACACAGCACCAGGAAAAGTGATTTGTGTGTTTGGTTGTGGAGGGGATAGAGACCAGACGAAACGCCCTGAAATGGGAGAAGTAGCAGGTCGTTTAGCAGATTTTTCTTTTGTTACGACGGATAATCCACGAACCGAAAATCCAGAAGCGATTATTCAAGATATTGAAGAAGGAATTAAAAAAACAAAAGGAAATTATAAAATTGTGGTGGACCGAAAAGAGGCGATTAAAGAGGCAATTGATATGGCAGGTAAAAGAGATATTGTCATTTTGGCAGGAAAAGGACATGAAACTTATCAAGAAATAAATGGCGTAAAACATGAATTTGATGAGCGCAAAATTGTGAAGGAAATCTTAAAAAATAAATAGGAGATTTTATGAGTGTACAAATTATATATTTAATTTCGACTTTTATAATAACTGCAATTTTAGGGAAATTTATCATACCAATTTTGAAAAAGTTAAAAGTAGGGCAAAGTGAGAGAGAAGATGGACCACGTTCTCATTTGAAAAAACAAGGAACTCCAACTATGGGAGGAATTATGATGATGCTAGCAATCGTGATTGTTTTGGCGGTTGCTTGTTTTCTCAATCGAGAAAGTGAATTTGTGAGACCAGTGCTTATGATTTCTATTGCAAGCTTAGGGTTTGGCTTGGTTGGATTTATGGATGATTTCAAAAAAGTTGTGTTGCATAATACAGAAGGTTTAAATCCCAAATTGAAAATGTTAGGACTTTTAATTGTGGCAACTGTGTATACAATTTTTTTGAGTGAGTATGCCAATATTGGGACAGAACTTATGGTGCCATTTATGGAGGAAAAGTTGAACTTGCCTAATTGGCTATTTATTCCATTTACGATTTTGGTAATGCTTAGTAGCACAAATGCAGTGAATTTGACAGATGGTGTGGATGGCTTGGCGGCAAGTGTATGTGCTATTATGCTGACTGCGATTTCAATTATTGCTATGAAACTAGATTATATCGAAGTTTCTATTTTAGGTAGTATAACCATTGGAACCTGTTTAGGATTTCTAGTGTATAATTTTCATAAGGCGAAAGTGATGATGGGAGATACTGGCTCACTCTTGCTTCGGTGGCGTAATTTCAAGTATGGCAATTTATTTGCAAATACCACTTTTTTTACTCATTATTGCAATTATTCCAATTTTAGAAACCCTATCTGATATTTTGCAAGTTATGTACTTTAGAAGAACTGGAAAAAGATTGTTTCGAATGGCGCCATTGCATCATCATTTTGAACTTACTGGTTGGCGTGAAAATAGAGTGGTTGGTGTATTTTCGCTAGTCACACTGCTTGCTTCTGTTGTAGGAATATTGGCAATATAAAGAAGCGTGAGAAATTTTGCCACGCAAAATTTCGCTCGCCTATATCTATTAGAAATATTAGAGATATCAAAGATATTAGAGATATCAGAGATATTAGAAATATCAAAGATATTTCCGAATAGATATAAAAGCGTGAAGGAAAAGGAAGGAGTTCTTGTGCATGACGAAGAAAATACAAAAGTCAAAAAAGAAATTTAGTTTATTAACCAAAGGTTCGATGGACTATACGATATGGATTACCGTTATGATTTTGGTTGCATTTGGACTAATTATGGTATTATCGGCAAGTGCACCATCAGCTTTATCGGAAACAGGAAATAGTTATAAATATGTAAGCAAGCAGGCAATTTCGGCAGCCATTGGTTTGTGCGTGATGTATGCATGTTCTAAGATAGACTATCATATTTTCAGGAAGTTTAAATGGCTAATTTATATCGTATGTATTACTTTTTTGTTACTGGTTGCTTTTTTTGGAACAGGAGCTAATCGGAGCAAAGCGATGGATTGTTATTGCAGGAATGAATTTTCAGCCATCTGAGTTTGCTAAAATAGGATTTATTCTGTTTTTTGCAGCGATTTTATCAGATGTCAAAGAACATGGAAAAATGAAACTATATCGCTATGGATTTTTGTATCCAATCTTATTTATAGGACCAATTGTGGTAACAATTTTGATTTTGCAAAATCATTTTAGTGCAACTTTTATTATTAGTGTTGTGACAATTGTGCAAATGTTTGTGGCAGGAACGAAAATTTCACATTTTTTTCTTACTGGTTTAGTGGGATTAGTTGTAGGTGCGCGGAGCAATTATTGCTAAAAATGGGAGTTTGACACTTGGAACAGATTTTAGAAGTTCTAGAATCCAAACATGGTTAGATCCATTTTCTGATCCAACAGGTGATGGATGGCAAATTATTCAAAGTTGGTATGCGATTGGTTCTGGCGGATTATTTGGAGTAGGTTTGGGAAATAGTAAGCAAAAATATTTATATTTACCAGAACCACATAATGATTTCATTTTTTCGGTGTTGGCAGAAGAATTAGGATTTGTAGGCTGTGTTGCTGTGATTCTATTGTTTACCATTTTTGTGTGGCGAGGTGTTGTAATTAGTATGCGAGCGAAAGACAATTTTGGCTGTTTGATTGCAATTGGAATTGTTACTATGCTAGGATTGCAAGCAATGGTAAATATTGCGGTTGTGACAGGGACTATTCCAGTGACAGGAATGCCACTTCCATTTTTCAGTTATGGTGGAACTTCTTTGATTGCAAATCTAATGGCAGTTGGAATTTTGCTTAATATTTCTCGAACCACGAAATAAAATAGAATTGAAAAAAATAATTTACATAAAGGAGAAAGTATGAGAGTTATTGTTTCAGCAGCAGGTACGGCAGGACATATCAATCCAGCCATTGCTATTTCAAATAAAATACGCGAAAAAGAACCAAATTCGGAAATTATTTTCATTGGAACCAATCATGGATTAGAAAATGATTTGGTGCCACGTAGTAGTTTTGAGCTAAAAAGAATTGAAGCATATGGTTTGAAAAAAGAACTATCAATGACGAATTTTAAGCATATTTTAAGTACGTTTAAGAGTAAAAATGAAGTCGAGAAAATCATAGACGAATTTCAGCCAGATTTGGTGCTTGGAACAGGTGGTTATATTTGTGGGCCTGTGTTTTTGGCTGCTCTTTCCAAGAAAGTTCCAACTGTGCTTCACGAAAGCAATGCTTATCCTGGAAAGGCAATAAAGTTTTTGGCGAAAAAAGTGGATTGTGTTTTGGTGGGATTTGAAGAGGCGAAAGAAAGAATGCAAAATGCAAAAAAAGTGGTTGTGACGGGGAATCCTACGAAAATAAGGAAACAAACAATTTTTCAAAATGAGAAAAAAGAAATTTTGAGTGATTTAGGTATCAAAAATGATTTGCCAATTGTGCTTATTTTTGGTGGAAGCCAAGGGGCGCAAAAAATTAATGAAGCAATTGTGGATTTAGTAAAAGGAAAATTAAATCAAGACTATCAGATTATTTGGGCGACAGGTCGCAATCAATATGATATCGTAAAAGAAAATTTTGAAAAAAGTAGCATGTCAATTAAGAATTTGAAGGATGTCAAAGTTTTGCCCTATATTTATAATATGGAGGAATTAATTAATATAGCAGATTTAGTTATTTGCAGAAGTGGAGCGATGACCATTACGGAACTTTCAATTTGTTCGAAGCCAGCTATTTTTGTGCCATTGCCATCAAAGTCAGCCAACCGACAGGAAGATAATGCACGTGTTTTAGAGAAATTAGGTGCTGCTAAAATTGTTTTAAATCAAGAATTAACAGGAGAAAAGTTGGCGAGCGAAATTGATGATGTAATCAAAGATAAAACAAAGCTAGAGAAAATGGGAAAAGCAGCCAATAAAATTGCGCCACAGGATGTGGAAGAAAAAATTTATGAAGAGATAAAAAAAATAGTAAAAAATTAAAGTAAAAGGAAAAATAGATGGAAGAAATATATGAGTTTTATGTTGCAGGAAGAATGAGAAATAAAGAAAAAATTTTAGAGATTTGTGATGTTTTGGAGGATTTGAAAATCTCGCATTATTGCTTTCTTAAAAATGAGAAATCTCACGAAAAAGCAGGGTTAGATGTAAATGAACAACCAGAAGATTTGGCACAAAAATTTGAAAGTATGGCGCTGGATAGTCATGCTGTGCAAACGATTTTTGAGGCTGATATGGAAGGCGAGAAAAAATCGAAAAATTTTTTGCTGGTTCTACCTGCAGGGAAGTCAGCCCATATAGAAGCAGGGATTGCATATGGGATGGGCAAAAAATGTTATGCCATTGGAGAATATGATGTAACAGATTCGTTATATTTGATTTTTGATAAAATTTTTAAGGACAAGAATGATTTAAGGAAATTTTTAGAAGAAGGAGAAAAAGAATGAAAAATGTTGTTTTAACAGGTGCCAGTGATGGATTGGGAAAAGCATTTGGCGAGTTATGCGTACAAAATGAAATGAATGTGATTGCTTTGTGCAGAACCAAACCAGATTATGAATGCGTGTTTTTGCAAACAGATTTGAGGAGCGAAAAATCAATCCAAAGTGCTTGTCAGCAAATCCAAGAACAATATAGCCAAATTGATATATTGGTGAATTGTGCTGGTATTATGAGTGCGCAAAAATTGGAAGATATTACGTTTGACGAAATAGAGAATTTGATGCGTGTTAATTTGTTGGCACCAATTTTTTTGACAAGTCAATTGATGGACGTAATCAAACAAAGTGGAACAGATATTTTAAATGTTGGCTCAACCTGTGGAACTAAGGCAGGTTATCCTGAACAATTGGCTTATACTGCTTCAAAATGGGGCATTCGAGGAACGAGTTATAATTTGCAAGAGGAATTAAAAAAGTATCGAAGCCGTGTCATTCAATTTAATGTTGGTGGTATGAATACAAGAATATTTGCAAAATATACTGGCAAGGAAATCGAGCATCCTGAAGAATGGATGGACCCAAAGGAAATTGCGAAATTAATGTTTTCTCTTTTGAGTCTGCCAAAACAAATTGAAATTAGTGATATTACAATTAATCGAAAAAATGCGTAAGAAAAAATAAAAATACCCTTTAATACATAAAAAGCAAACTAAACAAAACTAAAATTAATTATATTTTTGTTTAGTACAAAAAACAAATTTGACAAAAAGAAAGAAATATGCTATCATAAAAAGGGGAGAAAATTATGATTATTCGTGAAAGATATTTATCTAAAATTAGACCATTTTATGACCAAGATTTAATTAAGGTTATAATGGGAGTGAGAAGATGTGGAAAATCAGTTATTTTGTTACAAATCATAGAGGAGCTTAAAGAAAAAGGCATACCAGAATCTCAGATTATTTATATCAATTTTGAATATGAAGATTATGCTTTTATCAAAAATGATAGAAATTTACATGAGTTTATCAAAGAAAAAATAGTAAATGAAGACAAGTATTATTTGTTTTTTGATGAGATTCAAAATGTTGAACATTGGGAAAAAGCTGTTAATTCATTTAAGGCATCTAAAAATGTATCGATTTTTATAACAGGCTCTAATAGTGACTTGCTGTCTGGGGAACTTGCAACACATATAGCAGGAAGATATGTAAGTTTCAAAACCTATCCATTTACTTTTAAAGAAGTATGTGAATTAAGAAACTTAACGGATAGAAAGCAGATAGAGGAGGCTTTTGAAGATTATATGATTTGGGGCGGAATGCCACAGAGATTTATGATGACAGATGAAATTCAGACAAGAACTTATTTATCAGATGTTTATAATTCTATTTTAGTGAAAGATATTATTGCTAGATTTAATATAAAAGACTTGGATTTATTTAATCGCATTGTAGAATATATTGTTACAACACCGTCACAGAATTTTTCGGCGGAAAGTTTATCGAATTATTTTGCCAATAAAGATGATAGAGAAGTTGCTAAAATTACTTTATATAACTATTTAGAATATATGACAAAAGCGATGATTATTAATAAAGCAGATCGCTATGATGTTAGAGGAAAAAGAATTTTGAATGGTAAATACAAATATTATTTAACAGATTTAGGTTTTGGTCAAGTTATGAATATTGGAAAAAGGCCGCAATTAGGAGCTTATTTAGAAAATATTGTTTATAATGAGTTGCTATCTTCTGGTTATGATGTAAAAATAGGAAATTTAGAAAAGGGAGAGATAGATTTTATAGCAACAAGATTTAAAGAAAAAATCTATATTCAAGTAGCTTATATTTTGGCAGATGATTCTGTTGTTCAAAGAGAATTTGGGGCTTTTAAGGGAATTGAAGATAATTATCCAAAATATGTTTTAACAATGGATAAATTTGATTTTTCGCAAGATGGAATGATTCATAAAAATGTGATAGATTGGTTATTAGAGGGAAAGGATATTAATGTATAAGCAATGTACAAGTATAGCACAATATTCAATAAAATTAAGTTTTTTCTCTTGTCAAATTGAAAACAATGGAGTATACTTGTTTTAGAAAGTTGAGTTTTAGGAGAGTGTAAATGGTTGATAAATTAGTTATTGTAGAGTCGCCTGCCAAGGCAAATACAATTAAAAAGTTTTTGGGTGGAAAAAGTAAAGTTGTGGCATCTATGGGGCATATTCGTGATTTGCCGAAATCCAAAATGGGAATTGATATTGAGCATGATTTTGAGCCACAATATATTAATATCCGTGGAAAAGCGCCTTTGATTAATGCGCTCAAAAAAGATGCGAAAAACGCCAAAAAAGTGTACCTTGCAACTGACCCTGACCGCGAAGGAGAGGCGATTGCATGGCATTTGGCATACCTTTTAGGAATTGACCAAAATTCAATTTGTCGTGTCACATTTAATGAGATTACAAAAGATGCAGTCAAAAATGCGATGCAAAATCCAAGACAAATTGATTTGAATTTAACAGATGCACAACAAGCAAGACGTGTGCTTGACCGAATTGTGGGATATAAAATTAGCCCAGTTTTGTGGAAAAAAGTAAAACGTGGTTTGTCTGCGGGAAGGGTGCAATCGGTTGCGGTTGCTTTGATTGTGCAGCGTGAAGAGGAAATTGAGAAATTTATTCCAGAGGAATATTGGAATATTTATTTGAAGGCATCTGACAAAAAGACGAAAACAAAGTTTGATTGCAAATTTATTGGCAAAGATAAAAAGAAAGTGGAGCTTCATTCAAAAGAAGATGTGGACAAAATTTTGGCAGATTTAGAAGGGGCAAAATACGAAGTAGTTGACATTAAAAAAGGGGAGAAAAA
This sequence comes from uncultured Clostridium sp., assembly GCA_948467875.1. GTDB lineage: Bacteria > Bacillota > Clostridia > TANB77 > CAG-508 > Scatovivens. The sequence continues at coordinate 71,655 of CAOKFZ010000001.1, read as the reverse complement.
GAGAAATCCTGCTCCTCCTTTTACGACGAGCACAATGCAACAAGAGGCTTCGAGAAAATTGAATTTTGCGATTAAGAAAACGATGTCAGTAGCACAGCGGTTTATATGAAGGTGTGAAATTGCCAGAACAGGGAACCACAGGACTTATCACATATATGAGAACGGATTCGACGAGAATTTCAGAAGAAGCAAGAGCAGCATCAAAAGAGCATATTACGAAAACGTATGGGGAAAATTATTATGAAAATCGCTTTTTTAAAACAAAAGGAGATGCGCAAGATGCACATGAGGCAATTCGTCCAAGTTATGTTCATATTACGCCTGAGAGTATCAAAGAATATTTGACACCAGACCAATATAAATTGTATCGCTTGATTTATAATCGTTTTATTGCAAGCCAAATGGCAGCTGCGGTATATGATACAGTGGCTGTTTCGATTGATGCCAATCATTACAATTTTCGAGCCAATGGGCAAACAATGAAATTCAAAGGTTTTATGACCTTGTATGTCGAAGGCGAAGATGTTCAAAAGGATGAGGAATTTACGCAAATTCCAGAATTACAAGTAGGGGAAGAGGTCAAAAAAGAGAAGATTGATAGCAAGCAAAGTTTTACGGAGCCACCTCCACGTTATACAGAAGCGAGCCTTGTTAAGACATTGGAGGAAAAAGGAATTGGGCGTCCAAGTACGTATGCGCCTACAATTACGACAATTTTGGCCAGACGCTATATTGAAAAAGTGCAAAAACAATTGGTTCCAACGGATTTAGGAAAAATCGTGAATAAATTATTAATTGAGAATTTTTCAGATGTGATTAATGTGCAATTTACGGCAAAAATGGAAGAGGAATTTGACAAAGTAGCAGAGGGACAGGAAAAGTGGAAAGAAGTAATTCGTCAATTTTATGGACCGTTTGAGCAAGTTGTGGAAAAAGTGGAGAAAGAATTGGAACATGTGAAATTGGAATATGAGGAATCAGATGTGCCATGTGAAAAATGTGGCAGAATGATGGTCATTAAATATGGAAAATATGGCAAGTTTTTAGCGTGTCCAGGCTATCCAGAATGCCAAAATGCGAAGCCAATTATTGAAACAATTGATGTACCATGTCCAAAGTGTGGAGCTGTTGTGCAAGTTAGAAAAACAAAGAAAAAGCGTACTTTTTATATTTGTGAAAATAATTTTGAAGGAAATGAAAATCGTTGTACGTATATTTCGTGGAATAAACCGAAGCCAGGCGAAGTTTTTGTGGAAAATGAAGATGCGCAGGAAATTGAAAAGGAAACAAAAACAAAGAAGAGAGCGACGACCAAGAAGAAGGCTACTACGAAAAAGAAAACGGCGAAAAAATAGGAAAAAGTAAAAATGGATAAGAAAAAGGAGAAAAAATGGATAGAGCGATTAAAGGGTTAGCGTATGAAGGAAAAGTGAGCATTGTTGCGGCAGAGACGACGGAATTGGTGGAGCAAATTAGAAATTTGCATGATTTAACACCAACAACGACAGCCGCTTTGGGAAGAGTTGCAACGATTGTTGGCATGATGGGCTTGACGGAGTTGAAAGAGGCAGAGGACAGCCTGACTATTCAAATCAATGGAAGAGGACCTATGGGAAGCATTGTTGCAGTAGTTGAGCGAGAAGAAGCAAAATCTTTTGTGAAGATTTATGCCCAAAATCCAAGTGTGGAGTTGCCTTTGAATGAAAATGGCAAAATTGCTGTGGGGCAAGCGGTTGGAACAGACGGATTTTTGAATATTATAAGGCAAAATGAAGTCACGAAAACGGCATATAATGGATTAGTTCCATTAGTTTCTGGCGAAATTGCCGAGGATTTTACGCAGTATTTTGCCCAGTCACAGCAAAAGCCAACTGTCATTGCATTGGGCGTGTTGGTGGATAAAAATGGCGTGAAAAGAAGTGGTGGCTATATGATACAATTGATGCCAGATGCAACAGAAGAGGAGATTTCTAAAATTGAAGAAAGTGTTTCAAAAGCACAGCCAGTTAGCGAAATGTTAAATCAAGATAAAAGTTTGGAAGAGATAGTAAGAACTGTTACAGGTGACGAAAATGCGTTATTTTTAATCAGTGATTTGGGGATTGAGTTTCGCTGTGATTGCTCGAAAGAGCGATTTGCCGATGGTTTGGCTTCTATTGGAAAAGTGGAACTGGATAAAATCATTGAAGAAGATGGCAAGGCGAATACCAAATGTCATTTTTGTAATCAAGAATATGATTTTTCAAAAGAGGAATTGTTGGAAATTAGGGGGGAATTATATGAATAGTGAAATTCATTTTGGAAAATTGGTCACATGAGCAATTAAAAGAATGTTATCATGATTTTAAAAATATTCAAGAATTTGTAAGAAAGTGGTGTTAAATATGGAATTATATGTAATCAGACATGGTCAAACTGCAACAAATGCTTGTAAAGGCATGGTTGGGAGAAAGCAAGTATATTCTTTAACGGAAAAAGGCGAAGAGCAAGCAAGAAATGCGAGAAGTGAAGTGGAAAAGCTAGATTATGATTTTGTGATTTGTTCTCCTTTGAAAAGAACGCAGGATACGTGCAAGATTGTCAATGTGAAAAATAAAGAAGTAATTGAAGATAACAGAATTATGGAAAGAGATTGTGGAGAAATGGAGGGTAAACCAAAAGAGAGTTTTGATTATCCTCATTATTGGAATTACAATTATGAATTTGATTTTGAGGGAATGACACCAATCAAGGAATTTGTAAAAATGGTGTGGGATTTTTTAGAAGATGTAAAGGCAAAATATCCTGATAAGAAAATCTTAATTGTAACACATAATGGTGTTTGTAGAGCAATTGGAGCTTATTTTAATGGAATACCAGAAGACGGAAATTTGAGTAAGTATGCGCATGAAAATTGTGAAATTAAGAAATACATAGTGGAATAATAACGAGGAATAACAAATGAAGAAGTTTGAAAATGTTGCAATGAATGAGAAAAATGAAAAGTGGAAAAATGCTGTGAAACGAGAGAAGGCGCTGTATTCGCATACATATGGTTTGTCTACGATGAGAACTGATTTTGACAGAGATTATACCAGAATTATTAATTCAAATGCATATAAGCGTTTGAAGCATAAAACTCAGGTGTTTTTCTCGCCTGAAAATGACCATATTTGTACAAGAATGGAGCATGTGAATTTGGTGGAATCAGTTAGTTATACGATTGCAAATTATTTGGGTTTGAACACAGAACTGACGAGGGCGATTTCTGTGGCGCATGATTTGGGGCATAGTTCGTTTGGGCATCAGGGAGAAAAAATACTTTCTGAGATTGCGCAAAGGGAATATGGAGAGCCGTTTTGGCATGAGAAAAATGGCTTGCATTTGGTGGACGATTTGGAGTTGCTGACAGATTTTGAAAACAAAAAAAGAAACTTGAGTTTGACATATAGCGTTCGTGATGGTATTATTTCACATTGTGGGGAAATTTTGGAAAATGCCTTGAAACCACGTGATGAGGCAATTGATTTAAAAAATTACATAACACCAAATCAATATGCGCCCTATACATGGGAAGCCTGTGTTGTGAAAATTGCAGACAAGATTTCATATATTGGGCGCGATATTGAAGATGCGAAAGTCATGAAACTTTTGACAGATAAGGATATTGAAAAACTAAATCAATTGACAGAAAAGATTGACTTAAATCATACAAATATTATTAATTATTTGACTGTGGATTTATGCAAAAATAGTTCGCCCAAAGAAGGCTTGCGATTTTCGAAAGAAGCCTTGGAAACCATGAAACTGATTAAAGATTTTAATTATCAAAATATTTATTTGAATGAAAAAATAGCGCCTTCGATTCGCTATTTTAAGTTAGTGTTTCATGAGATTTTTTGTTGTTTGAGGAATGAATTTGCTGGAAAACGCACAATATATAATTTGAAGAAACTAAAAAGATATTATCCGATACTTGCCACGGAATTTGCTGAATGGCTTGTCAATTATGCTCAGACGGAGGATAGAGTTGAGGCAAATTACCATAATAAAATTATTTATGACTTGGAAAGCAGGGAAGATTATTGCCGAGCTATTATTGATTATTTGTCTGGAATGACGGATCAATATACGGTTCAAGTGTATGACGAAATTGTGAGATTTTAAAAAGGAGGAAAAGTGATGCAATATAAATTTCATCCAGAAGGAGTTTGTTCACAAGAAATGATTGTGGATATTGAAGAGGGAATTATTAAAAAAGCACAAATTATTGGAGGTTGTGCAGGAAACACGGTTGGATTGTCAAAATTGTTGGCAGGTATGACAATTGATGAGGCAATTAAACGTTTGAAAGGAATTCCTTGTGGTTATAAGGGAACGTCATGCCCAGACCAAATGGCGAAAGGACTAGAAGAAATTAAGAAAAAAATAGGATAAATGGAGCAAAGAAATGAACAAAAGATTAAAGTTTTGGTTGGTTATATTTTTATTTACAGTTGCAATAGCAATTGGCAATTGTTGTTATGGAAAAAGTTATTCCATTGATAACATGGATATCCAAGCCACCATTGAATCAGATGGCTCAGTCAATGTTAAGCAGAAAATGACGTATACTTTTGAAGGAAACTATAATGGTGTGTATGTGACGATTCCATACGCTTTGGAGGATAGCGAGTATGATGCTTATCGTGAGCAAAGCACTTTAAAAGATAGTTTGTACAACAATTCAGGAGTTGAAATTCATGAGATTTCGTCAAGTAATGTGGCGTTTACAAAACAGGATTTTGCTGAAAATGGGCAAAATGGAGTTTACAGTGTAGCGAGAGAAAATGGCATTTTAAAAGTAAAAATTTTTTCGCCATCCAAAGATGAAACCAAAAATTTTGAACTCAATTATACTCTGCAAGATGTTTGTGTAAAGCATGATGATGTGGGGGAATTGTATTATAATTTCATTGGCGGAAGTTGGGATGAAACAATCAAAAATCTGAATATTGATGTTTATGTAGACCCAGCCAATACGAATTTGAAAATTTGGGGACATGGAAATTATAATGGAGTTTCGACCATACAGTCGAATTCACATGCTAATTTTAAAACTTCCCAAGTAAAACCAAACGAATATGTTGCTGTTAGAATTCTGTTTGATTTGAATTGCATTCCTAATTGTACGAAAACGAGTGGTATTGCAGCAACAGATTTGGTGTTGCAGGACGAAGCAATTATTGGGCAAAATCGAGAATCTAAGCAAAAAAGAAATCAGAAGACAGCTATTTTTTGCTTTGTATTGTTCGTTTATTGGATGATTTTGTTGTTTGTTTATGAGATAGATAAAAAATATAAAGTGACAAATTTTGACGAACAAGCTTTGTTTCAAAAATATAACCCACTTGTGGCTGGCTGTTTGCAAGGAAGTCGAGATATTTTGTCACGTGATATTATTGCTGTTATTTTGAATTTAATTCATAAAAAAATTATCATTTTGAAATTATTGCCCAAACTAACAAATTCATCAAAGGAAGACCAATATTTGTACGAGATTTCTAAAAATCCGAAAAAAGAAAAACAGATGGATAAAATTGAACGTTATATTTATCACTGGATTTTTAAAGATGGGGATACTGTCAATTTGACAAAAAGACTGGAAGAGTTGCCCAAAGAAGCCATGGCAAATGAAAGATTTAAACAACTCGATGTACTTTGTAAAAATAGTTTGCAAATGATTGGCGCCAATCGTGCAGCTGTGCCAATGCTAGTTAGAATGCTAAACAATATTTTGCTTGTGATAACACTGATTTGGGCGACAGTTTCAGTGCATGAAATTGTGTTCAATGTTTTTAATGTGGACAATTTGGTATATTTGGTAAAAACATTCGGAATGATTATTTTGATGTTGTTACCAGTGATTATGGCGGTTATTTATTTTCTTTTGTGGTTAGTAATGTCGATTAGGCGAAAAGTGGTTGGCATTGTTCAAAAGCATTCAGGCAAAAGGCTAGTTAGCACAACTATAACGATTTTGCTAATAGATGCAATTTTTATGACAATTACGGGATTTTTTGTGGAAGCAAGGGGCTTGATTTTGGACGAATTGCTGCTTTCAATTGCTTTGATTATTTGTTTGACTGATAATTTGATGTTGAAAAATTCAGTTATTGCGATTGAGGATTTTAGTAAACTAAATTGTCTAAAAGACAAAATTCAAGATTATACGTTAAGTGACCAACGTGACATTGAGCAAATTTTTCTATGGGACCAATATTTGGCTTATGCGGTTTCATTTGGGGTTGCCCAAAAAATTATGGGAAGAATTCAGACAAAACAGCTGGATGATGATTTGATGAAATTAGCATTTCAAACTAGTTTTTATGGCATGATTGCCAATGATTTTGGAGATTTTTATCGCTATAATTGCTTTGAAAGAAGATTTTTGGATACGTACTGGAGTTGTTTATCTAATGTGACGGAACTATATGGCAGTGCATTGAAAAATATGGGAAGTGACGGTGGAAGTAGTTCTGGTGGCGGATTTTCTGGCGGAGGTGGTTTCCATCGGTGGCGGCGGACGAGGTCGGTGGCCGGAGGTGCTTTTTAAAAAGAGGAGAAATTTGAAAATCTCCTCTTTTAGTTTATAAATGATATAAATTTTGGTCTTTGCATAATTTGGCACGTTTGGCAGTTTTTGGGTCATCGGAATTTAATGCGTTTTCTAAAAATTCTGGATGAGCGATTAAAAATTCTCGCATACAATCATCAGGGTTTTCGCTAAATTTTTGTAGCATTTGTAATTGTGTTTCATTAATAATTCCTAACTCTTTTGCTTTTTGAAATAATGTTTGGTTAATTTGGAATAAAGAAAGACAGCGAATACCAAGATTGCTTAAAACTTGTGCACCACCTTGCATTCTGTCTACGACTGAAATACTTGTTGTCATATGAGCATCCAAATTTTTAATAGCTGGAACCCAAGCACGAAGATAGCTTGAAGCAATGGTAATTAAATCTGCAATGTGCAATATATTTTTTCCTGATAATTTTGTGACTGGTGTAGCTTCTTCAAAATCGCAGGTACTAACAACTGTGGATAAGTCTTTGTAAATTGTAATATGTGGTTTACCTAGTAAATAAGCAAGAATAATAGAAAAATACCAATCGCGTCTTTCGCCTCCAGAAATATAATCAATTTTTTCTAGGTCAATTCTTGTTTCAATAAATTCTTTTAAATGGTCAACAATGGTTTTATAAATTTCATTTGTCTCATATTGTTTTTGGATTTTTTCAAAAAGGTTACCTGGAATTAAATCTTTCGACACAGTTTCTAATTGAACATCAATAAAATCAAGCAATTCTTGAGCATCTTCTGCACTTCCGTAAAGGAAATGTGTATTAATAAAGTAAGGACCAATTTTTCCAGAGGTATACCAAAAAGGCTTATTTTCTTCACATATTTTAAAGGCATTTGTTTCAAATAATAATGACATTAAATCATTCATAAAATTTTCCTCCTATTTTAAGATAATTTTAATATATTATAAAAGGCGTGGAAAGTCAATGCTTTCCGAGAAAAATAGTCGATTATTTTAGCAAGTTTTGTAATTATTTGTCTAAAAAGTATAGACAAAATGAAAAAAATTAGGTAAAATAGATATGTTAACGATAAATAAAAAGAGAAGTTTGCAGTTAGATTTTTTCGGCTGAAAGGATGAGATGAAAAAATGAGAGTAAGTACAATAGATAAAGAAATAATGAGCGAAAGAGCAGAACTTCAAAGAGCAAGGCGTGCCCGAAAAAAGTTTAAAAAAGCAAGAAAGAAAAATGAGCATATTGGATTAAAAAGATTTTTTGCAAGTATGTTTTTGTTAGGTTGTATCTGTATTATTGTAGGTTTGACTTTGTTGTATGGACCATGGGCAACCTTTAGAGAATGGCTAGTGACAACAGCCATGACGACGATGACACATCAATATTTTGCAACTTGGTTTTATGATGAAGATGTGATTGCTGATGTGATGAACCGCAACAAAGTAGTAGAAATCAATGAAGATACCAATATGGCTGCAATTAACTTAGGCATGGCGCAAACGACGGAATATGCGAATGAATACGAAAGAGCCATTTTGGAGCGTGATCCAAATAATAATGATTATAAAATTATTGAAATTAATGAAAAGAAATTTTCTGGTTATTTGGTGGCGGTTTATGATCCGTCTCGAATTCGAGCAGTTTGTACACGAAAATTGGGTGTTTCAGGACAATATTTGACCGAAATGGCAGAAGAACATGATGCTTTGATTGCCATAAATGGTGGTGGTTTTGATGATCCAAATTTTAGCAGTACAGGTGGTTCGCCATTAGGTGTTACAGTTTGCAATTGGGAATATGCCTCTCAAGCAAAATATGATGGTGCAGGTGGAATTATCGGTTTTACGAGAGCCAACAAATTGATTTTATCATCAAGAGTGACGAAAAAAGAAGCACAGGCAAAAGATATTCGAGATGCTGTAACATTTGGGCCATTTTTGATTGTGAATGGGAAAAAATCTTCTGTTGTTGGAAATGGTGGCTGGGGAGAAGCTCCAAGAACAGCCATTGCACAAAGAACTGACGGAATAGTATTATTTTTAGTCGTAGATGGTAGAAAAGCAACAAAAGTTGGTGCTGACATGGATGATTTGATTAAGGTTTTGCTAAGATATGGCGCTTATAATGCAGCGAATTTAGATGGTGGAACTTCAAGTGTTTTGGTGGTCAATAATACAATTGTGAATGACCCAATTGATAGTACAGGTGCCCACAAAACAAGACCAATTGCAACAGGAATTATTTTGACAAAAGATGACAGTGATGATGGAGACCATAGTGTAGTTGCAGATAAGTTGGAGTAGAAAAAGGAGAAAAAGATGGTTGAAATATTTGCTGATTTGCATGTACATATTGGAAGAAGTGAAAAAGGCAAGCCAATCAAAATAACAGGTGCAAGGAGCTTGAATTTTGCCAATATTGCAAAAGAATGCGTGGAACGAAAAGGCATTCAAATGGTAGGCATTATTGATTGTGCGTCTCCTTATGTGATAGAAGATATTGAGGATTTTTTGCGGAACAGGGGAAGCAACTCAAATACCCGGGGGGGGTATCTTGTATCGTGATAAAGTTTGCATTATTTTAGGAAGCGAGATTGAGACTTCTGAGGTAAATGATGCAGGTGGAACAGGAAGTGCGCATAATTTGTGCTATTTCCCGACGTTGGAGGATATCAAAGCTTTTTCCAAAGAAATGTCAAACCATATCAAAAATATCACGCTTAGTTCGCAAAGAGCCAATTTGTCAGCCTATGAGTTGGTGGATATTGTGGAAAAGTATCATGGAATTTTGGTGCCAGCGCATTGTTTTACGCCACATAAAAGTTTTTATGGAAATTGCACATCTTCCTTGAAACGCATTTTTAAAGAAAAATATGACAAAATTCCTGCCATTGAATTGGGATTGAGTTCTGACACATTTTTAGCGGATGAAATTTCAGAACTAGAAACCAAAACTTTTTTGACGAATTCGGATGCGCATTCGCTTCCAAGAATTGCAAGAGAGTATAACAAAATATTAGTGGAAGAAGTGAATTTTGAGGAATTTGTTAAGGCTTTAAAAAATGAAGATGGACGTAAAATTCTGGCGAATTATGGTTTGGATCCCAAACTTGGAAAATATCACCGCACGTATTGTGAAGTTTGTGGAAAACGAATTGAGGGACCAGCTCCAGTGACGAAATGTGATACTTGTGATAGCAGAAATATTACGATGGGGGTTTTTGACCGCATTGAAATCATCAAAGACAAGGAATATACGAAAAGCCCAGTTTTCCGACCAGAGTATGTGTATCAGGTTCCACTGACGTTTATTCCGGGATTGGGCAACAAGACAATTGACAAATTGTTGCAGCATTTTGATACTGAAATGACGGTTTTACATAAAGTTTCAAAAGATGATATTGAGGCTGTGGTTGGCGAAAAAATAGCAGGCCAAATCATGGATATACGTGAAGGAAAATTGCAGATTGTCGAAGGTGGCGGCGGCATTTATGGGCATGTTATGAAATAGTTTACAAAAAAAGTAGAATAAATGAAAAGTCAGATGAATACATTTTGGTTAAGGGGCGACATAGACGGATGGAAAATAAAAATGTGTTCATAAATTATGTAAGAGAAAATAAGGCGTGTCTGGCATTTTTATTGCTTTTGTTTGCAATTGGAGTTATGCTGGGAATTGGTTTTATTAATCATGCAAACGAAGTGCAGACTGCGGAAATAGGTTCTTATGTGAATTCTTTGAAAGAGAACATCAAAGTTTCGGATCATATCAATAAAACGGTTGTGCTAAAACAAAGTTTGAAACAAAATGTTACGTCAGTGTTGATAATTTGGATTTTAGGTTGTACGCTACTGGGAAGTTTTTTGATTTATGGAATTGTGCTTTATAAAGGTTTTTCGATTGGCTATACAGCAGCAGCTATTATTGCAACACTTGGCACCAAATCACGGAACGATTTTTATTTTATCTTCTTTACTTTTGCAGAATTTAGTTTTTTTACCAGCAATTTTTATGTTATCTAATAGTGGCATAAAATTGTATCGTAATTTACGCCAAAATAAATATGTAAATATGAAAATTGAATTTGTTAGACATTTGCTATTTATGTTGCTTGTTCTAGCACTTGCAATTGTGTCTAGTTTTATTGAAGTATATTTATCAACAAATTTTTTGTATTTTTTTAAAGATTTTTTATAAAAACTCTTTACATTTTGCGAAAAATTTGATATAACATATATGTCTTATGTAAATATGGAAGGAATGGTTATTAAGAATGGATAAACAAATAAAACTTTTTTTAGAATTTTTACAAAATGATAAAAAATTATCAAACAATACGTTACAATCGTACAAAAGAGATATTTTGCAATATCAAACTTACATAGACAAAAATAAACTCAATTATTTGAAAATCGATCATGAGGATGTAAATGAGTATTTGAAAAGTTTGTCAAAAGCGAATAAAAAGACATCTACAATTTCTAGAAATTTAGCGACAATGCGTGCATTTTACCAATTTTTAATTCGTACCAAAAAAATTAAGAAAGATCCAACAGAAGGAATTCATTCACCAAAAGTTGAGAAAAAAATACCTAGTGTTTTAACGGCAAAAGAAGTGGAGTTATTATTGGAGCAACCCAAAAACGTGGATTTAAAAGGAATTCGTGATAAAGCGATGTTGGAAGTTGCGTATGCTACTGGAATGAGAGTAACTGAAATTATTTCGTTGAATGTTGAAGATGTAAATATAGAAGAATCGTACATTACATGTAATATGGGAAGCAAAAAAAGATCCATTCCGTTGGGATCCATTTCTTTGCAATCATTGGTGGATTACATAGAAAAAGCCAGACCAATTTTGATTAAAGATGAAAATGACAAGGCACTTTTTGTTAACATAAATGGAAAACGATTGACACGTCAAGGGTTTTGGAAAATCGTAAAATATTATAAAGAGCAGGCGCATATTTCAAAGGAAATTACGCCACATGTTTTGAGACATTCGTTTGCAACACATCTTTTGAGAAATGGAGCTGATTTGAAATCGATTCAAACGATGTTGGGACATTCTGATATATCTTCAACACAAGTATATATGCAATTTAAAAATGAAAATTTGAAAGATATTTATAATAAAGCACATCCGCGTGCATAAAAGATAGGGAAATAGTGAGGGCATTTGAGAAATGCTCTCATTTTTTGTGGAAAAATTTTTGTCATTTTGAAACTAATTTTGGAATTATGATGACTAATAAAAGGGATTTCTTAAGATTTTCTTAAAAAATTTGCAAAAAAATGTAAAATATGATATAATACATAATTGTGAACATAAACATATAATATTTTTTTGAAAATAGGGATAAAGGAGTAGTAATTGTATGAATGGCAAGGGGATATCGGTTATTGTGCCAGTGTATAATGCGGAATTACATCTGGAGAAAACTATAAAATCATTGATGAATCAGACTTTTAAAGAAATAGAAATCATTTTGGTAAATGATGGTTCAAAAGATCGTTCAGGAAAAATATGTGAAGATTATGCGAAACAAGATGCCAGAATTTTAGTAGTTAACAAAGAAAATGGAGGATTGGCAGATGCCAGAAATGCAGGATTAAAAGTAGCTAGACGGAAAATATGTTATGTTTTTGGATGCGGATGATTTGTTCGAATTGGATTCTTGTCAACATATGTATTCTGTCATAGAAGAAAATGAAGCAGATTATGTGATTGGAAATTATCAAATGATGGATGAAGATGGCAAAAAATGGAAAAATCCAGCATTTGACACAGAGAAATATGCAGAGTTTAGGTTAGATAAACATGATTATCAAAAGTCTTTTTTTGTGATGAATTCAACGGCATGGAATAAAATTTATCGAAGACAATTTTTAGAGGAGAACGCTATTTCGTTTGAAGTGCCATCCCCTTCAGAAGATGATTATTTTACGTCACTTTGCTATATGAAGGCTAAGGTAGGATTTTATACATCCAAAGTGATGTATTTGTATCGCAATACGCCAAATTCTTTATCAAAAGATTGTTCATTGTCGTATTTTAAGGGAATTAATTATGCGTATCAAAGGATTTTTGAAAGTTATCAAAAAAATCAAGAATTGAATTATTATCGTTATGTGTATGCTAAGAAGAATGCTTATTTATTATGTCAATTAATTGATTCGGAGCAAGTTAGCTTAACGGAGAAAATAGAATGCGTAAAGCAATTAGAGTGGTATTTTGAGTTGCGTGAGAAACTAAAAATTAGCACAATACATACGTCTTTGGCACAAATTATGCAATGGATTCAACAAAAGGATTATGAAAAAGTGGCAGAGGAAATGGAACGTTTAAAAGAGTACAGAAAAGGTTTACCAGAGCAAGTGAAAAAAAGAATGTCGTTTCCGACAAGGGAGAATTATGCGCAAATGGAAGAACATAAGGAAAAGTTTGAAGGACAAGGAGAAGAAGTATGTTTCAGGTAAAATATAGTAAACGATATCAAAATCAAATTTATACAAAATATGGAATTGAGTTTCCCGAAGAAGATTATTATGCAGTAGATGGTAATTTGTTTTGTGTGGCAGATGGCGTGACGCGTGATTTGATTGGTGGAGAAATTAAGCCATATCCACAGACGAAAGAGGAAGCGGAGTATATTGCGGCACATTATCCAAATCCAAGTGGAGCATTTAAGGCTTCCAAAATTATTGCACATGAATTTGTGGCAAATATGAAAGAAAAAACGCCAAGTGAGGATGCAGTGAAATTAGCCATTCAGAAGGCAAATCAAGCGGTTTGGGAGATTAATAAAAATCGAAAAATTGATTATGTTGGCGAAGATTTGTATTGCTGTGAGGCAGTTGGTGGCGTGATAACAGAGGAATATTTGTATGTGTTTGGAATTGGAGATTGCTATATTCAGGTGTTTGATGAGGAGCAAAATGAGTTGTTTTCAAGTGAAAATGACCATTTGTGGATGGAGAAATTTGAAGAAGATTATTTGAAAAAAGGAAACTATGATTGGTTTGATCCAAGGTCAAGATTGTTGATTCGAGGTGCTTTGCGTAATAATTATTTGGTAACTTATCAAGGGGAGCATGTTGGTTATGGAGCATTAACAGGAGAAGAGAGAGCTATGGATTTTGTGAAAATAGATAAAGTGCCATTGAAAAATGCCCGCTATATTGTAGCGTATTCAGATGGTTGTATGCCATATTTTGAAAACAAGGAAGAAGTGAAAAAAACGTTGGAAAATCCAGATAGAATCAAAGAAAATGGAAGTGAAAGAACATTGATTATGTATGAAAGGGAGTAGGAGTTTGAAAAAGATAATATTATTTGATGTGCCAACACATGGAAATATAGGTGATGCAGGAATTGCAATAGCGGAAGAAGTGTTTATTAAGGAAAATTTACAAGAATATGAATATATGAAAATATTGGATATACAAACCGAAGAAGGAATTCAAAAGGCACAAGAAACAATAACAAGTGAAGATATTATATTGTTACATGGTGGAGGTAATTTAGGAGATGAATATATGCTTTGTGAGAATAGAAGACGAATGGTAATGAAAGCGTTTCCAAATAATAGAATTATAGTAATGCCTCAAACGATATATTTTAATGATACACAAAAAGGCAAAAAAGAACTAGAAGAAACGAAGCAAATTTACAATAGCCATAAATATTTAACATTAGTAGCAAGAGAAAATGTTTCATTTAATATGATGAAAAAAGAATTTCCAAAAGTTAATGTAATATTGACACCAGATATCGTAATGTATTTGAATGAAACGAAAGTGGAAAGTAGAAGAGGTGTGCTTTTGGCAATGAGAAGAGACGTAGAGAAAATTTTAACGATAGAGAATATGGAAAAAATAAAATCAGAAGTTTTGAAGACGTTTGATAATCTAGTAATAACAGATACGCATTTAGGTGATGTTCAAATTGAAGATAAAATGAGGGAAAAAATATTAGAAGAGAAATTAGCAGAATTTAGAAAGGCACAATTAGTGATTACAGACCGATTACATGGAATGATTTTTGCAGCTATTACCAGTACACCATGTATTGCATTAGGAAATTATAATCATAAGATAGAAGCTAGTTTTGAATGGCTAAAAAATCAAAAATATATAAAATTTTTGAAAAATTTAGACGATTTAGAAAGAACAATAAAAGAATTGATGAGTGAAAATTACTGTTACAATAATGAATTTGCTAGAAAAGAATATCAAAAAATATTGGATGTGATACAGAAAGTGGAGGAAGTATGATACCGAAAAAAATACATTATATATGGCTGGGTGGCAGAGCGAAAGATAAGCTAACAGAAATTTGTTTGCTGACTTGGAAAGATAAAATGCCAGATTATGAGCTGATTGAATGGAATGAAAGTAATTTGGATTTGGATGCGATTTCTAAAGAAAGTGAATATTTTGCAGAATGTAGGAAGCGTAAATTATATGCTTTTATGGCAGATTATTTGAGAATTAAGATTTTATATGAGCAAGGCGGAATTTACATAGATACAGATGTGCAAGCAATTCAGTCTCTAAATCCATTATTAGACAGAGAGTTGTTGTTGGGGTATGAAGAATGTACAATTGATAAAGTAAACAAACAAATTGGAACAGGTTTTTTAGCTGCTGAAAGGGAAAATTGGTTTATTGGAAAAGTTTTAAAATTTTACCAACATGAAATTATGAAAACAGACTTATTTGTTATTCCTGTCATTATGACAAAAATTTATAATGAGTTAACAGAAGATGAGAAGTCAAAAATGGAAATTTTACCTAAAGAATATTTTTCTCCATATGATTCAGGTGGCGGAAAATATTTTTTACCAAGTCTGATTACAGAAAATACATATACAGTTCATTGGTTTTCATATAGTTGGGGGAATTTTAAAAATAGAGAATGGGTGCAAGTGAAATATATCAAAAATCCAGTAAAAAGGCGAATTAAGATGCTGCAAAATAGAATTGCTTTTTGGAAAGAAACACAAACCGTCAAGAGAAACCGAAAAAATAAAAAATAGAAATTCAAACAACAAAAGCCTGTCTTGCGACAGGCTTTGTGTGTTGACGAAGCAAAAATTAATATGCTACGACTATTAACTTAGCGTGTTTTATGTATTTTTAATAGTTCTACTGTTTACAAAATTTTAGATGACATAAATTTTCCTAATTGTTTAATATCAGTTTGAGCATTTAATTCAAAACGAACAGTACCCAGTCCGCTGATGGTAATGTCTATTTCAGAGTCTAAATCAAAATTACCAGAAGTTTCCACAGAATATACTTGAATGTTGGAATAAGGAATTGAAGTATAATCGATTTTCTTTCCAGTTATACCTTGAACATTAACAGCAATTATTCTTTTATCTGTGAAAACCAATTTATCCCTCATAGAAACAAAAGAAAATTGGACAGTTTCATTTTCGATTAAAAGATCTTTGACGGCTAGTTCTCCTTCTGATTTGTCAGTCATTTTTAATTTAATTAAATTTTTATTGTTAAAATCAATCATTTTTTTCTCCTTTCATAAAAATAAGGTGCTTCGATAGCACCAATAGGTAGACTTGTTTTATATAAAGTAACAAGCAATGCCTAGTACAACCAAAATAATTCCACAAATTCTAACACCCATTTCAGATTTGATTTTAGAATTTTCGCGCTCAGTTACTTTTTTTGGAGCAATAATCATAGGAATTCCAGCAATCACAATAAGGATTGAAAAGACAAGATTAACCATTTCACATTTCCCCCTTTTTTACTTTTATGCATACATTATATCACAATTTTCAAAAAAATCAAGATACTACTTAAATAATATTTACAAATTTAGGAAAAAATGATAAACTATAAACAAATTATAAAAAAGGAGAGAGTTATGGAAACGCAAGAATTAGCAAACTTAATTTTTCCAGGGGTAAAGGAAATTTCATATTATGAAGAAAAATATAAAAAAAGAGAACTAGAAGAAGGCGCAGTTGTAACACGCTATGCCCCAAGCCCAACAGGATTTATGCATATTGGAGGATTGTATCAAGCATTGGTAGCAAAAAAAATGGCAAATCAAACAGGTGGCGTATTTTTTGTGAGAATTGAAGATACCGATCAAAAAAGAGAAATTGAAAATGGGGTAACAGATATTATAAATGCCTTAAAAAATTATGGAATTGAGCCAGATGAAGGCATGTTAGATGAGGAAAATTCTGTGGGCGAATATGGACCTTATAAACAATCCCTACGAAAAGAAATTTATCAGGCGTATGCCAAAGATTTGATTACGAAAGGCTTAGCTTATCCGTGTTTTTGTACGCCAGAAGATTTGGAGCAAATTCGCTCGAATCAGGAAAAGGCAAAAGAGCGTACAGGTTATTTTGGCAAATGGACAAAGTGTAGAAATATGCCGCTTCAAATGGCGTATGATAAAATCAAAAATGGCGAAAGTTATATTATTCGTTTGAAATCGCCAGGAAATCCGGATAAAAAAATCAAGCATAAAGATGCGATAAAAGGCAGTGTGGATATGCCTGAAAATGACCAAGATATTGTCATTATTAAATCAGATGGGCTTCCAACGTATCATTTTGCGCATGCGGTCGATGATCATTTAATGGGCACTAATTTAGTCATTCGTGGAGATGAATGGTTACCTTCTGTACCACTTCATTTGCAATTGTTTTATGTGTTAGGTTTTAAGGCGCCCAAATATGCACATATTGCACCACTCATGAAAACAGAAGATGGCGGAAAACGCAAATTAAGTAAACGTAAGGATCCTGAGGCTGCAGTAAGTTTTTATAAAGAAGAGGGAATTCCAAAACAGTCGGTTAAGGAATATTTAATGAATATTGCGAATTCGAATTTTGAAATGTGGAGAAAGCAAAATCCAGAAAAAGGTTTAGAAGAATTTGTGTTTGATTTGAAAAAAATGGGCGTAAGTCGGAGCTCTTTTTGATATGACAAAAATGCTGGATGTTTCCAAAAATGTGATTTCAAAATATACGGCTGAAGAAGTGTATAAAGAGGCTTTAGCTTGGGCAAAAGAATACGACACAGAACTTGCCAAAATGTTGGAGAATAAGGAATATTCGCTAAAAGTTTTGGGGATTGAACGTGGCAACAGTAAGCCTAGAAAAGACATCGCGAAATGGTCTGATTTGAAAAACGCCATTATATATATGTATGAATTTGACAAAAATAAGACGAATTTTGAATATCAAAAAATAACTGATAAAGATGAAATTGCGAAAATTGTGAACTTGTATTTTGAGAAATATTACCATGAAAATGACGACAAACAAACTTGGTTTGATAAAATGAAGGATTTGGCGGAAGAATTAGGGTATAGCCGAGAAGTAAAGGAGTATAAGGCAAGTCCAGAGGCGTATAAGGGGCATGTTGGGGATATTAGTACAGTGCTTCGTGTGACGTTGACAGGGCGCTGCCAAACGCCAGATTTGTATGAAATTATGCAGGTTTTGGGAAGTGAAGAATGTTTGAGAAGAATTTAGAAAATTAAAAAATGTTAAATTTATAGCAAGAAAACTTGACTTATTAGGAAAACAGTGATAAAATATAAAATGCTTAAAATTGGATAAAAATACCATTGAGCAAATTTTGATAAAAGAAAGAGGTGAAGAAAGAGGAATGCCAACTATTAATCAATTAGTAAGAAAAGGAAGAAAAACATCAACTACAAAATCAACAGCTCCTGCATTGCAAAAAGGTTACAACTCTAGAAAGAAAATTCAAACAGATAATAGAGCTCCACAAAAAAGAGGTGTTTGTACAGTTGTAAAAACAGTAACACCTAAGAAGCCAAACTCTGCTTTGAGAAAAGTAGCTAGGGTTAAACTTTCAAATGGATATGAAGTAACTTCATATATTCCAGGTGTAGGACACAATTTACAAGAGCACAGTGTTGTATTAATCAGAGGTGGAAGGGTAAAGGATTTACCAGGTGTGAGATATCACATCATCAGAGGAACTTTGGATACAGCAGGTGTGAAGGATAGAATGCAAGCGCGTTCTAAGTATGGTGCGAAAAAAGCCAAAAAATAAAAATTGATTCTAAGCTTTGTCTTGCTACGTTAGACAGCACATCGAAAATCCTCAACGTACAAACGTACGCTTCCGGTTTTCTCGTTTGTCTGCCTTGCAATACGTGCTTATAATCAATTTTTGAAAAACAAGGATAGTGCTAAGTAAAATTGTAAATATTAGATGTAGTTGATTTTAATATAGATTTTATAAATGCACTATGACGGGAAAGTGAAAAAGTCTTTCCAGAGTACCTTTTAGTGTTATAAAGGGTTAAACACTAAAATAAAAATAAGGAGGGAAAAAATAGTGCCAAGAAAAGGATATATAGCAAAAAGAGAAGTTTTACCAGATCCATTATATAATAGTAAAGTTGTAACAAAATTAATTAACAATATTATGTTAGATGGCAAAAAAACAGTTGCACAAAGCATAGTTTATGATGCATTTGCAATGATTAAAGAAAAAGAAAACAAAGAGCCATTAGAAGTTTTTGAAGCAGCTTTAGAAAATATTATGCCAGTTTTGGAAGTAAAAGCAAGACGTGTAGGTGGTGCAACTTATCAAGTTCCATTAGAAATTAGACCAGAAAGAAGACAAACTTTGGGCTTAAGATGGTTAGTTACTTATGCTAGAAAAAGACATGAAAAAACAATGTCTGAAAAATTAGCTGGTGAAATATTAGATGCAATTGCTGGAAATGGTGGAGCATTCAAGAAGAAAGAAGATACTCACAAAATGGCAGAAGCGAATAAAGCATTTGCTCATTATAAATTTTAGTAGAAAGGAAAAAAGTTATGGCAAATAGAGCTTATTCTTTAGAGAAAACAAGAAATATAGGAATCATGGCTCACATTGATGCTGGTAAAACGACAACCACAGAAAGAATTTTATTCTATACAGGAAAAACACATAAAATCGGTGAAGTTCATGAAGGTGCTGCAACAATGGACTGGATGGCTCAAGAGCAAGAAAGAGGAATCACGATTACTTCTGCTTGTACAACTTGTTTCTGGGATAATAATCGAATTAATATTATTGACACTCCAGGACACGTTGATTTTACAGTTGAAGTACAACGTTCATTAAAAGTTCTTGATGGTGCTGTTACAGTATTGGCAGCAAAGGGTGGTGTGCAACCACAAACAGAAACCGTTTGGCGTCAAGCAGATAAATATAATGTTCCAAGAATGGTTTATGTCAATAAAATGGATACAACTGGAGCAGATTTTATGCTTTGTGTTGACCAATTGAAAAACAGATTAAATGCAAATGCTGTTCCAATTCAATTGCCAATTGGGGCAGAAGAAAATTTCCAAGGAATTGTGGATTTAGTTCGTATGAGAGCTCTAATTCACAAAGACGATTTAGGAAAAGATATTGAAGAAACAGATATTCCTGCGGATCTACAAGATTTAGCAAATGAATATCGTGAAAAAATGGTGGAAGCAGTAGCGGAACAAGATGAAGAAATCATGATGAAATATTTAGATGGTGGCGAATTGACAGAAGAAGAAATTAGAAAAGGACTAAGAATTGGTACGATTAACAATTCAATTGTTCCAGTTGTTTGTGGTTCTTCTTACAAAAATAAAGGGGTACAAGAATTGCTAAACGCAATTATCGCCTACATGCCATCGCCTTTAGATATTCCACACATCAAGGGAACCACTTTGGATGGTGTAGAAACAGAAGCCAAAACTTCTGATAATGAACCATTTGCTGCATTGGCATTTAAAATTGCGACTGACCCATTTGTTGGAAAATTGTGTTTCTTTAGAGTATATTCAGGAACCTTGGAATCAGGTTCAACTGTTTTAAATTCAAGCAAAGATAAAAAAGAAAGAATTGGTAGAATTCTTCAAATGCACGCAAATCACAGAGAAGATATTGACAAAGTATATGCTGGTGATATTGCAGCAGCAGTTGGTTTGAAAGATGTTACAACAGGAAATACATTATGTGATCCAGACCACCCAATTATTTTGGAATCAATGGAATTTCCTGAGCCAGTTATCGATATCGCAATCGAACCAAAAGACAAAGCAGCTCAAGAAAAAATGGGAATTGCGTTATCAAAATTGGCAGAAGAAGATCCAACTTTCAAAACTTACACAGACCAAGAAACAGGTCAAACTATTATTGCTGGTATGGGTGAGTTACATTTGGATATTATCGTTGACCGTTTAAAAAGAGAATTTAAAGTAGAATGTAGCGTTGGTAAACCACAAGTTGCTTACAAAGAGACAATTAGAAAAGCAGTTAAAGTAGAAGGAAAATTCATTCGTCAATCTGGTGGACGTGGTCAATATGGTCATGTTTGGATTGAAATGGAACCATTAGAGCCAGGTAAAGGAATTGAATTTGAAAGCAAAATCGTGGGTGGTGTTGTTCCAAAAGAATATATCAAACCAGTAGAAGAAGGAATTCGTGAAGCGGCTGATAATGGAACATTGGCAGGTTATCCAGTAATCGACTTCAAAGCAACTCTAGTCGATGGTTCTTATCATGATGTTGACTCTTCAGAAATGGCATTCAAAATTGCTGGTTCTATGGCTTTTAAAGAAGGATGTAAACAAGCAAAATCCGTTATTTTGGAGCCAATTATGAAAGTTGAAATTACCGTTCCAGAAGAATATATGGGAGACGTTATTGGGGATGTCAACTCAAGACGTGGAAAAATGGAAGGAATGGATGCTGTAAACGGTTCACAAATCATTCATGCGTTTATTCCATTATCTGAGATGTTTGGTTATGCAACAGATTTACGTTCAAAAACACAAGGACGTGGAAATTATTCAATGGAACCATCTCATTATGAAGAAGTTCCAAAATCAATTTTGGACAACATTGTATCATCTCGTGCTAAAAAAGAAGATTAATTTGAAAAAATTTTGAATTAGGTCTTGCATTTTATAGAAATATAGTGTAAAATGCATTTAATTGAAATAAAAAATTTAAAGGAAGCAAAAGAATTGCTTCAAGAAAGGAAGGAATCAAAAATGGCAAAAGCTAAATTTGAAAGAACAAAACCACATGTTAACATTGGTACAATTGGTCACGTAGACCACGGAAAAACAACAACAACTGCTGCGATTACAAAATATTTGAATTTATTAGGAAAAGCTGAATATTCAGCTTATGACAAAATTGATGGTGCTCCAGAAGAACAAGCAAGAGGAATCACAATTAATACAGCTCACGTTGAATATGAAACAGATAACAGACACTATGCACACGTTGACTGCCCAGGACACGCTGACTATGTTAAAAACATGATTACAGGTGCTGCTCAAATGGATGGTGCTATATTAGTAGTTTCAGCTGCTGATGGACCAATGCCTCAAACAAGAGAGCACATCTTACTTGCAAGACAAGTTGGTGTTAAATATATCGTTGTTTACTTAAATAAATGCGATATGGTTGACGATCCAGAATTAGTTGAATTAGTTGAAATGGAACTTAGAGAATTATTATCAGAATATGATTTCCCAGGAGATGATATTCCATTTATCAAAGGTTCTTCATTAAAAGTATTAGAGAGCACATCAACAGACCCTAACGCTCCAGAATATGCTCCAATCAAAGAATTGATGGATGCTGTTGATAGCTATATCCCAACACCAGAAAGACCAATTGATCAACCATTCTTGATGCCAGTTGAAGACGTATTCACAATCACAGGTCGTGGTACAGTTGCTACTGGTAGAGTTGAAAGAGGAATTGTTAAAATGCAAGACGAAGTTGAAATCGTTGGTATTAGAGCAGAAAGACAAAAAACTGTTGTTACAGGTGTTGAAATGTTTAGAAAATTGTTAGACCAAGCAGAAGCTGGTGATAACATTGGTCTTCTTTTAAGAGGTATTGACAGAAAAGATATTGAAAGAGGTCAAGTAATTGCAAAACCAGGAACAATCAACCCTCATACAAAATTCAAATCAGAAGTTTATATCTTGAAAAAAGAAGAAGGTGGAAGACATACTCCATTCTTTAATGGATATAGACCACAATTCTATTTCAGAACAACAGACGTTACTGGTGTTATTGAATTACCATCAGGAACAGAAATGGTTATGCCAGGAGAAAATATTTCAATGACAATTGAATTGATTACACCAATCGCTATCGAAAAAGGATTAAGATTTGCTATCCGTGAAGGTGGTAGAACAGTAGGTTCAGGTGTTGTATCTGATATTGTTGAATAAAATAATATAACAAAAACGGCTCGTAGGAGCCGTTTTTTGTGTTATAAGATATCCGAAGTTACTTACGGTCAGGAATACAGGTCTTTATGACTTTTACGATGCTTTCTGCAATTCATAACCAGTTTTGAAGGTGGTTTATTGGAGTAGCCGACAAAAATAGCTGCTTTTGGAGCACCTAATTCGTAAAAAGTACTTTTTTGTGTACTAGTAGTCTTTGGACGAATATCAGCTATTTTATCCAGTATGGATACGTTCCTAAAGTTACTAGGCATAGGATCTCCTACTGTTCTCATAACAAATCACTCCTTTCTTTACTTAAAGGCAAGGTCAATTATTTCAAAAATCTACCTCCTGACTTAGGTAGAGCGTGTGAATATACACACAAATTACATATAATATTATACCATATTTACATAAAAAAGTCAAGAAGCTAGCAGTGGTGTTTTTGAGAAAGAAAAATTAAAAATTGTTATAAAATTATTGACAATTGTAATAAATTGTGATATATAATAATTATTCAAATTTCTTTTGGCATATCGCCAAAAAATTTCACAAATTTTCACAATTAAGAAATAACAAGGAGATGATATAAATTGAACAAGATAGAAACATAAATCAACAGATAGGTAAAATAACTTCAAAAATTATTAATATTTTAAATTTAGATTATACAGAAGAAAAAACAATTTTTATGGGAACTTCTAATTTGTTGCATATGAAAGAAAAACATCCAGAGGATTTTGAAAAGTATAGAATCGATATTGAAAATATTATAAAAAAGCCAACTTATTTAGCAAGAAATGAAAAGAAAAAGTCGATAGAATTTATAAAAGAGTATAGATTGAATAATGATTTTGTATTAGTTGCAGTAAGGGTGAGTAGTCAAAATGTGCATTTTGCAAGAACAATGTATGTTATGGCAGATGAAAAAGTAGAAAAGTATTTCAAATATAACTATTTTTATAAATTTTAGCTTGCAAAATTTTATCGTGTATAGTATAATAAATTTAGAATATAATAATAGAGAGAGTTTCTGAGGACGGAACTGGTAGCCGTAGCCCATCGAAAGATGTAGGAGATGTGGGAGTACCAACCCACCTAAACTTTCTTGATTATATATATAACAAAAAACGACTCTTGCAGTCGTTTTTTTGTTATAAAAAGATAGATTAACACAAATTTTTATAAAATCACAAAAAACACTTGCATTTTTTATTTTTTGTAATAAAATAGTAATGTCTAATAAGAAGAAGTAATAAAATTAACTTGGAGGAGGACAAAAGATTTGAAAATAATTTTAGATGCTATGGGGGGAGACAATAGCCCAGATGCAACCATAAAAGGCGCGGTTAGGGCTGCCAGAGAAATAGAAGCAGATATCATTTTAACTGGGGATGAGAATGTTATTCAGCAAAAAGTGAAAGAATTTTATGGAAAAGAGAATATTGCAGAAGTTTCAAGCAAAATCAGCATTCGCCATACGACGGAAAAAATCGAAATGGAAGATATTCCTACACAAGCTATTCGTGGAAAAAAAGATTCTTCGATGGTAGTTGGGTTTAATATGCTCAAAAATGGCGAAGGCGATGTGTTTATTTCTGCGGGAAATTCGGGAGCACTTTTGACAGGAGCAACACTTTTGATTGGTAGAATTAGAGGAATTGATAGACCTGCGATTGCGCCAGTTTTGCCAGCACATCATGGAAAATTTTTGCTCATGGACGCAGGTGCTAACACAAATTGCAAGCCACTGAATTTGGTGCAGTTTGCGCAGATGTCTACCATTTATTTGAAAAATACACTTGGAATTGAAAATCCAAGAATTGGTTTGCTCAATATTGGGACTGAGGAAACGAAGGGAAATGATTTGGTAAAAGAAACCTATCAATTGCTTAAAGAAAATGCAGCAGAATATCAGGTAAATTTTGTGGGCAATGTAGAAGGACGTGATTGCTTTTCTGGCGAAGTTGATGCTGTTATTACAGATGGCTTTACTGGAAATGTATTTTTGAAAACGATTGAGGGTGTAGGAAAATTGGTAAAAGTGAGTTTGACTGAGAGTTTGACGAAAAATATTTTTAGAACAATTGCGACAATTCCATGTTTGCCAGCGATTAATCATTTCAAAAAAATGACAGATTATAAAGAGTATGGTGGAGCATTATTTTTAGGTGTGAAAAAGCCGGTTGTGAAAGCACATGGCAGTAGTGATGAATTTTTGTTTTATACGACTTTGAAACAGGCGGAAAATTTTGTGAAAAGTGGCGCTGTTGAAAAAATGATAGAACATTTTGAAAAATAATATTATAAAAAATTTCAAGAAAGACTTGACATTTTATGAAACATATAATAAAACTAGATTATAAAAAATTGTATTAAAAATAAAAAGGAGGATTTTGTTTATGAGTACTGAAGAAGTTTTCGAGAAAGTAAAAGCAATCATTGTAGAACAATTAGGAGTAACTGACTCAGCAGTAACAATGGAGGCATCATTTATTGATGATTTAGGTGCTGATTCTTTGGATATTGTTGAATTGGTAATGGCGTTAGAAGAAGAATTTGATATTGAAATTCCTGATACAGATGCAGAAAAAGTAGTAGCTGTGAGTGACGTTGTGGAATATATCAAAGAAAATGTTTAATTTTATCAAATAAAAATTGACCGTTTTGACGGTCTTTTTTATTTGATATTGCAAAAGACTTTATAATGTGGTATAATAAAATGGTAGTTTGTCGATAGAGTAATTAAAAATTTAGTAACTTGTTGTGAGCAACGAAAGGAGAGAGAAAAAATGGTAGAAAAATTAAAGAAATGGCGGGATAACTTAAGCTACGAACAAGCAAATGCGATCTTTTGGTCTGTGCAAAAGGTAATTTTAGTATGTGGCTTAATATTTGTAATTGTGAGTGTGTTTGATGTAACGCAGTTAAAATGGATACCAATAGAGGACGTCGTATTATTTTTATTTGCGGGAGGACTTTTATTTTTTATTTTGGATGTGCTGTTATCAGTTCTTTTAAATGGACTTTTGCAACTAGATGATAAGGAGTGGAAAGCGAAAGAACAAAATCTGAGAAAGATTTATTGTGAAACCTTTGAAAAGAAAACAGAAGTTATGTATAAAGAGGAAAAGGAACCTGCAGGCGATGCAGGGGAAATGTATTGGGATATGAAACATTGTGAAGATCCGCATTTTTTTGCACAATGGCAGGAAGACGAAAGCATTTATCTGGAATTAGAGGATGGTGACCAGTTTGTAAGAAGCTATGACATTGGCAATATGCATTTCTTTGATAACCATTTTAAAATTAATTAGTTGCGAAAGGACCGCTGTGTAAGCGGTCTTTTTGTATTTTATAAAACATAAAAATATTAATTTTTTGTAACAATGTTGTAATTGTTTTTTTACATTTTCGCAACAATATTAAGTCTTTATTACATTTTACTAAATTCTATTGACTTTTTAGAAAAATAGAATAAAATGTAGTTAGTAAATTAAGCTATGATAATTAGAGGAAAATATGAGGATAATAAGTGGAAAACATAAAGGCACAAAATTATATACGTTAGAGGGGGAGGCGACAAGACCAACCTTGGATCGAGTAAAGGAACCTCTTTTTAGTATATTAAATTTTGATTTGCCAAAAGCGGCTGTATTAGACTTGTTTGCTGGAAGTGGCGCTTTAGGGTTAGAGGCAATTAGCCGTGGAGCAGACGAGGCTGTGCTATGTGATAATTCCACAAAAGCTATCCACATAATGGAACAAAATGTGGATAAGCTACAGGAAAGATTAAAATCAAGAATCCTTCAAAAAGATTTTCAAGCAGCTTTGGAACTGTTAAAACAAGAGGAAAAAAAGTTTGATATTGTGTTTTTGGATCCACCGTATAAAACAGATTTTGCTTTAAAGGCAAGCAAATTGATTGTACAATATCATTTGTTGAAAAAGGAAGGAATAATTGTGATAGAAACGGACCGAAAAGAAGAAGTAAAAACAAGTATTGAAGCATGCAATTTATTTGAAATTTATGATGAGAGAAAGTATGGAAGAGTTAAACTTATTTTCATGAAACAAAAGAAATAAAGTAGGTTTACTTTAGAAAGGATATTTTAAGTATGGAGATTTACGCATTATTGGAGAGTTTAGAAGATATTTTAGAAAATAGTAGAAAAATTCCATTTTCTGAAAATTGTATTGTAAATAAAGCGGAATTGTTGAAAATCGTACAAGAGTTATATTTAAACATACCAGAAGAGTTGAAACAGGCGAAGTGGATTAAAGAAGAAAGAGAAAGAATTATTGCAGAAGCACAAAAAGATGCGGAAGATATTGTAAAAGAAGCGGAAAACAGAATTATTTCGATGATTGATGAACACGAGATTACGAAACAAGCTTGTAAAAAAAGAGATGAAATTATTGCCAATGCCAATGAAATGCATAGAGAATATAAAAGAGATGCTAACAATTATGCAGATAGTAAATTAGCAGATGTAGAACAAAAAATGATGGAATTAGGAACAACATTAAATAATGTGGCAGAAGTAATCAAAACTACTTTAGATACGATCCAAAATGACCGTAAAGAATTAAAATAAGTTTAATTTATTCTGTAGGCTTACCTGCAGAATAAATTTTAGGAGGATGTGAAAAATGGGAAAAAAACGTAAAAAGTCATCAGGCACAGCACGCAACACGAAAAAGAAAAAAACGAGTAATATTGATTTGGCTGTGATTGGAACTCTTGTTACAGGAGTTTTACTGACAATTTTGATTTATGCTGAAACGGGGACTTTGGGAGAAGTTTTAAGTCCTGTTTTGGGTGGAATTATTGGAATTATTAAATATGTTGTGCCACTTGGAATTATTGGAATTGCCATTTGTCTTGCCAAAAATGACAAGGATTATCTTTTTTCAAAAATTTGCCAATATGTGGCGTTTTTGTCGTGCATTGCTGCAATGATGGCTATTTTTCAAGTTTCTAAGGGAAATTTGAATATTGAAATGGAATTTAGCGAAGTACTAGAAAGAGCCTATAGTTTAGGAACCACGAATATTGGTGGTGGTACGATTGGCACTGTGATTGCCTATCCTTTAATTAAATTGTTGGGAATGTTTGGAGCGGCTGTTGCGACAACTGGAATTGCGATTATTATGTTAGTATTTACCTTTGGCTTGAAACCAGCCCAAATGATTCTTGAAATTTTGGATGTGTTAGAAGAAAGAAAAGAACAAAGAAATCTAGAAATGGAAGCTTTTCGTGAAGAAAGAATGGCTAGAATGCGAGAACATAATCAAGCAGAAGTAGAGCAAATGAAAAAAGCTAAAGGCAGAAGAAAAGAAGAGCGAATGGCGAAAAAAGGAAGGAAATTAAAAAATACAGAATTTTATACCATTGACGATGAAGAGACGGAAATTGATGATGACCAAATAACTATCAATTTGAACCAACAAGAAGAAAAAGAGCCAGAGGAAGAAGGAAAAATTCGTTTCAATATTTTCCATTCAAAACCCAAAGAAATGCCTAAAACGGAAGTAGCTCATGAGCCTGAAAAGCTAAATCCAAATGAAATCGAGAGCAATTTATTTGTGCAGAAAACAGAAGAGAAAGAGGAAAAAGTAAAAGAAGTTTTGCAATTGGAGCATAATACGATTGTATCAGATGACGAAAATTATGAGACCCCACCAGTGGAATTTTTGAAACAGGGCGAGGAAAAAGCCTTAAAAGGTGGTAAAAAAGCGTTGGCCAATACAGCGACGAGATTGCAAAAAACGTTATTTAGTTTTGGTGTTTCTGCTAAAGTGGAAAATGTGTCAGTTGGACCTGCCATTACGAGATATGAATTAAAGCCTGCAGAAGGCGTTCGAGTTAGCAAAATTGCGAAACTTTCGGATGATATTGCATTGAATTTGGCAGCCGAAAGTATCAGAATTGAAGCACCAATTCCGGGAAAACAGGCAGTAGGAATTGAAATTCCAAATGAAGAAAAAGAAGTGGTTCATTTGCGTGACATTATTGAATCAAACGCCTTTCAAGATGCGGAAAGCAAAATTTCGATGGCACTTGGCAAAGATATTGCAGGAGAGCCAGTGGTTGCTGATATTGGCAAAATGCCACATGTTTTGATTGCAGGTTCTACTGGTTCTGGTAAATCCGTGTGTATCAACACTTTGATTACAAGTATTATTTATAAAGCCAAACCAAGCGAGGTCAAACTCGTTATGGTGGACCCAAAAGTAGTAGAACTTTCGGTCTATAACGGCATTCCACATTTGCTCATTCCTGTGGTAACAGATGCAAAAAAAGCAGCAGGTGCTTTGGCTTGGGCAGTACAAGAAATGGAAAATCGTTATCAATTATTTGCGACAAAATGTGTACGTGATTTAAAAGGCTACAATGCGGCACTTGGCGAAGAAGAAGGAAAATTACCACAAATTGTGATTATCATAGACGAGCTTGCTGATTTGATGATGGTGGCAGCAAAAGAGGTCGAGGATTCGATTTGCCGTTTGGCGCAAAAAGCCAGAGCTGCTGGAATGCATTTGGTGATTGCGACACAGCGTCCATCTGTTGACGTTATTACGGGTATTATCAAAGCGAATATTCCTTCTAGGATTGCGTTTGCGGTTTCTTCACAAATTGATTCGAGAACCATTTTAGATATGGTTGGTGCAGAAAAATTGCTAGGAAAAGGCGATATGCTATTTTACCCAATTGGAAGCTCGAAACCAACCAGAGTGCAATGTGCTTTTGTATCTGATGGGGAAGTAGAAAGAGTGGTAGACTTTTTGAAATCCAATACTGGCGAAGTTGTGTATAATGAAGATATTTTGGAAGAAATTGAAAAATCGAATAAATCTGACAAAGAACTAGAGGAAGTGGATGACGAAGATGATACAGATCCATTTTTGGAGGAAGCTATTAAAACAGTGGTTGAAGTGGGACAGGCTTCTACGTCATTTATTCAAAGACGTTTTAAAGTAGGTTATGCACGTGCTGGCAGAATTATTGACCAAATGGAGGCAAGGGGCATTATTTCTGGTTACGAGGGAAGTAAACCAAGACAAGTTTTAATGAGTATGGAAAGATTGCAAGAATTAAGTATGGCTAAAATGCCAGAAATGGGGGAAACTAATCATTAAAGATTGGAAAGGAGTGTGAAGTTGATTGAAATTGTTTTCTAAATTTTCAAAAGATTATCAAAATTTATTAGAAGAAATTTTAGAGAAAAAAACTTTTTCGTCAATTTCAAAAAGTTTGCTTTTTAGCATGATTTATAAGCTAGAAGTTTCTTATAAAGATTATGTAGTTGTCAAACCAAGGGTTTTGACAAAAGATGAGTTTTTAAGTCATATGCTAGAAGTTATTCAAAAATATTGTGATAATATCAAAACAGTGGAGCCAGAGTCGGTTGGGTCGGAACTTTTAGTCAAGCATAAAGTGCAGGCTGTTACAAATTACAATGAGAGAAGTATTCTTGTTTATCCAACAGAGCAAGCAATGCTATATGCAATTTCGGATATTGAGCCAAAATATTTTTTTGTGAAGAAAGAATTTATGTTTAAAAAAGTTTTGCAAAAGGTTTTGGTGGAAGGCTATAAGCAAAATACGGTTGAGATTTTGAAAGATTTTAATGGCTGGTCATGGGATATTAGTTTGAATAAAAATCAAAATAATATGATTTATTTGTTATATCAAAATTTGCTCATGATAAAAGGGGAGCAGTTTTTGTTTGAGTGGAGAACGGACCAGCAAGCCCAGCAAGATTATTTGGCGCAATTAAAGCATGCAATCCGAAATATTACAGGAAATGATGAGTATTATTGGTCATTTTGTAGAGTGCTTTACAAAATGGCAAATCAAAAAGAGAAAAATGAAATAACGGCAATGCTACAAAAAAAGGAGCAGAAATATCAGGATTTTTTGCTTCAGGATAAAGAATTTAGGAAAAAAAATCTGCGAGAATTTCAAACATTAAAACATTACCATGAATTATTAAAAGATGAAAAAACGCTACAAGAGGAATTTTTAGAACTTCAAAAATTATTTTTGCAATTTTTAGAAAAGAAATTAGCGCGTTTTTCGTTTCGTGAGGAAATTTTAGAAATGATTTCGATTTTGCGTTATTATCAAAATCATATGTTTTTGATAAAAGAGCATAAAAAGTTGGTTCCTTATTTTGATTATGTGTTAAAACTGACTTTCACAAAAGCATGTGAAATGGGAGTTTTAAAAATCATTTGTATGGATATTGAAGTCAATTTTGAGATATTAAAATATGTATTTGATACGAAAATCATTGATTTAGAAGATATCAAAATTTATTTAGAACAAGAAGATGGCGAAATGTTGGTAAAAGTATATGACAAGGAAGTATTTGAAAAACAAGGAAAAATTGCTTTTCAAGGAAACAAAAAAGATATTGCTATCAAAAGAAAAAAGATGGTAAGTGTATTTCATTAAAGGAGGAATGTCATGAAAATAACTTTTTTAGGTGCTGCTAAGACGGTTACTGGTTCGAATTTTTTAGTGGAAGCAGCTGGCAAAAAATTTTTGGTGGACTGTGGAATGTATCAAGGAAAAATTACGCAAGATTTTGAGAATTCGGACCCATTTTTATTTGATATAGCGGAAATTGATTTTATGGTTTTGACGCATGCCCATATTGACCATGCAGGAAGAATTCCGAAACTATGCAAGGAAGGTTATCAAAATCCAATTTATGCACATAAGGCAACTTGTGATTTATGTGAAATTATGTTGCCAGATAGTGGGCATATTCAAGAAGTGGAAATTGAGTGGCAAAATCGAAAACGAAAAAGAGAAGGAAAAGAGGATTTGCCACCTTTGTACACAGCAGAAGAAGCCTATGAATGTTTGCAATATTTTGTGCCAGTCAAATATGATGAAATCGTGGAAATTGATGAAAATATTAGCATTCGTTTTAATGATGCAGGACACATGCTTCGGTTCTAGCATTGTTGAAATATGGGCAAAAGAAGATGAAAAAACGACCAAAACAGTTTTTACAGGTGATTTAGGAAACAACGATTTGCCATTATTAGATTCGCCAACTATGATTGAAAATGCAGATTATGTTGTAATGGAATCTACCTATGGAAATCGACTTCATATCCGAAATGATGAAAAAGCTAAACTTTTTTTAGATATTGTATCAGAAACATTGGATAATGGCGGAACGGTTGTTATTCCTTCTTTTGCGGTTGGTAGAACACAAGAAATTTTATATGAAATTGATAAATTGAAAGATGAATATGGGCAAGATGCTGCTTTTGCAAAAAAGTATCAGACGATTATGAAATCGCCAGTTTATGTAGATAGTCCACTTGCTATTTCGGCTACTGAAATTTTTCAGAAGAATTTAGATTTATTTGAAGAAGAAATTCGTAATAAAATCAAATCTGGCGACAATCCACTGGATTTTCCGGGATTGAAGTTTACCAGAACAGCTGACGAGTCAAAAGAATTGAATGAAAGAAACGAGCCTTGCATTATTTTGTCTGCTAGTGGAATGTGCGAAGTCGGAAGAATTAAACATCATTTGAAACATAATTTGTGGAACCCGAAAAGTACGATTTTGTTTGTTGGTTATCAGGCACCGGGGACTTTGGGAAGAAGTATTGTAGAAGGTGCCAAAAAAGTGAAAATTTTTGGGGAAGAAATTGCGGTAAATGCGAGAATTGAATATATTGAAGGCTATTCAGGACATGCTGACCAAGAATGGTTACTAAATTTTATTTATTCTTTTATTTACAAACCAAAGCATGTATTTTTGGTACATGGGGAGTTAGAAGGCCAAGAAGTTTTGAAACAGAAAATTGAGGAAAAAACAGGGATTCCAGTGACAATTCCAAATTTTGGGGAAAGTTATGAACTAACGGAAACGCCACAGTTGCAAGAGCGTGATGAAAAAATTGTGAATTACGATAAGGTATTCCAAAGATTGGATGTTTTAGAGCAAATTGAAAGATTGAAAAATCAAATTGACCAAGTGGAAGATGTGGTTAAAGAAGATATTAATACCAATGATGTAGACATAAAGAAACTGAATGAGAGGATGAAAGAAATTCAGAAACAAATTGAAAATATGATGTAAAAAAATACAAATTTTGGGGTTGAAAATTTTTTCATAATTAAAAATTTGACATATTATGTAAAATGTGCTATAATTATCTTAAAGAAAGTTGTTTTAACTGACTTTAAGATAATTTTTTTATATTTTTAGGAAAGAAACAAAAGTTAAAAATAGAAGGAGTTGTATAGATGGGAGTAAATTTAGAGAAAGAATTAGTAGCCAATTTGAATGAACTCACAGGAAGTGAACAAGATGCCATAAAAGTTTTTTCTGCCCTATACATAAATTCTTGTAAGAATATGAAAAATGAGAAAATGGTATTGTTGGATGAGAATTTGACGCAAGAAATTGAGTTTTATGGAAGGAAACGCGAAAAGTATTTGGAGGAAATTTACCAAATGCTTGCTCAGTATGCCGAATTATTAGATGTTGTAATTCGCCAATATGACACATGGGTTTGTGCGGTAATAATGGATTTGCAGAAGGCTTATAATCAGCAAAAAATTGCAATTGTGGATGTGAAAAGGAGTATTGGATTACAAAATGAAATGAGAAGAAAAGCGGCAGAGCAGAAAATAAGCCATTATGAGATTGTGATTGGGGAGTGTAAAAAGCAATTGCAGGATTGCAAATTGGGCATGGAAAATAAAATAAATGAGTTGTTTTCTTGCGAAGAAAAACAGCTTAGTGTTGTGAATACTAATATTTTGCAAAAAGTAATTAATTTATTCATCGGTAAATCGAAAATAGAGCAATTTGTGATTAAAAGAAGACAGTTGGAATTAGAGGAGTTATCTGTAAGAGTGAAACAGACTTGCGAAGAAATGCAGAAAGCAACAATTGCTCAGGTTGCAATAATTGAAGATGTGATGAAACAGGTGCAAGAGGTATTTAAACGAGCCATAAAGGAATGAAGAGTATGGAACATAAATTGGGAGAAATTTTTTATCAAGGTAAAATGATTAATCTAAGCACAAGAAATCAAACAGAATTAGAACAGATTTTGCAGGAATTGGAATGTGTTCAGGTTGCTAAAAAAGAAGATATAAAGTTAAATTTGAAAAAAATGAGAAGGGAGAATTAGATATGGAAGAATTAATGAATGTATTGAGAAGTCAAAAACAAAGTTTTTTGGAAAATAGGGAGATTGTTATGAAAGAAATGGGGACAGATTTTAAGAAACAATATGAGGAAGTGACAAGTCAAATTGAGGAAATGAAAAAAATGTTAGAAAGCAAAGATTTGAAGGATTATGAAAGAATGAATTTAAAGGGAGATATTGCGGCTCTTGAGGAAGAACGAAGAGAAATGAAAAGCCAAATCAATGCTAGAATACGTAGAAAAGAGACAGGTAGTGAGGCAATGAATGAAGAAGTAGAACAACAATTGAGAACTTATGAGAAACTGGAAGAAGAAATGGAAGAACAAATAAGAGGTTATGAGGAAATTGATGAAGGAGTAGAACAACTAATGAGAACTTATATGGAACTTTCAGATGAAAACAAAGAAGAGGCTATGCCTGTAAAACTTTCCAAAGCAAAGCCTAAGGCAGAAATGGCACAGAACAGGGAAATGAGTGAGACAGAAAAAATGTATCATGAAATGGAACAAAAAATTAAAGAGGCAGAAGAAAAGTTAGAAACAAGAAGTGATCCAGAGGTTAGAGAAATGTTAAAGCGTGGGATAGCAGGACTTGAAGAGAAAAGAAAAGCTTTGGAAATGAAAATGAAGGAGACAGGAGTAGAGTTTGTAAGTATTTTAGAAGATAGGGAAAAACGAAAAGGAATAGAACAAATAATAAAATATTATGAGAAACTAGAAGAAGAAATGAATGAACAAATAAGAGGGTATGCAGGAATTAATGAGGAAGTAGAGGAAACAATAAAAGGGCATGCAGGAATTGATAAGGAAGAACAATTAAAGGAAGATGAGAAGATTACTGTTGGGATTTCTAAAGTTAAGGTTAAAGCCGAAGTGCCAAAACAAGTAGGATTTGAAATAGAAGAAGCTAAAAAACATGCGATGCTTATATTAGGGGATGAATTTGCAGAGGCATATAATGAAGTGTTAGAAAGAATAAATAAAGAAAAAGAGATGTTAAAAAGAAAGTCATTATCGTCTGTTCAAATATACTTAATAGAGAACGAATTAAAAAGAGATATAGTTAAAAAGTTTGAAATGAATAAAATATTGGTTTCAAAAATAGCAGAAAGTAAGAACATAAGAAGAGACGAAAGAAGTAAAATAAAAAGAACAAAAGAAAGATTAGAGAAAAAAGATTTCCAAAAATATGCTGAACAAATGATGGGAGAAGATGTTGGACGCCAAACTTTGTGTGAGAGAAAGTATCAAGATGCAAAAATTTCCGATTCTGAAAAAGAAAGAATGGAGCAGAAAATAGAAAAAGAAATTAGAAATTATGCAAAAAAGCATACAGTAGAATTTGATAAAATCCAGAAAAAAGAAGAATTTCCAGTTAAGCCAATTGTAGGAAGATTAGAAGGCGAAAGTGTTAAAGACAGAATGAAGAGAGCGATTAAAGGCTATGTTAAGGTAAATGATGATATGGCAAAATTGGGAAAAAAAGAGCTAGTTCAAAGTGCAAGATATAATTTGAAACAATTTGGTTATCGTATGAAAGGAAATTTGGTTTATGCAGCACAGATATTAGGCGAAACACAAGATGCAAAGAACTTTAAAGCATTGTGGCAAGACTTTAAAGAAAGTGAAACAGCTAAAAAGATTAGAGGTGTAGTAAAAGAGGTATCACAAAAAGAAGTGGTACAAGATATGATGCAAGGTACGAAGGGAGCTATGGATGAAATGAAGCAGGGCGCTAAGAAGGTTATTAAAGAGATGGAACAGGATGCGAAAGTACTTGCAAAAGATATGAAACATGATATGAAGAAATTTGGAAAAGATTTTATGAAAACAACACAAAAAGCTGTTAAAGAAATTCCAGGAAGAGTAAAAGAAACGGCTCAAACTGGATGGGGAAATTTTGCTTATACAATGCAGGAAGTAGATAAGGCAACTGAGCCTTTAAGAGAGAAAATGAAACAGTATGAAGTAGTGCAAAAAGCGGGAAGAGTGGTCCAAAATGTATCACAAAGTAAGGTTGTGAGAAAAACCAACAAGGGTGTTAAAAAAGTGTTACAAAAAGTAAAACAGGAAATAAAAGCATCTAAAAACATCAAAGGTTTTGCTAGAAATATGAAAAATAAGATTTTTAAGAATTTGAGAGAATATTGTCCAATTACGATTAACCGTGAAGCAAAAAGTGTACAAGTAGTAGAATACGCTACCAAAACAGTAATGCTAGCAGGAAGTCAATCAGTGCTTGGTATGCGAAGTGCTGCTGAAGATAGTGCAAGAAAATTGATACTTGGATTGGGAGATAAAATCGAAGGAAAAACAAACGAGAAAGAAGCTATTATGCAGAAAAAGCAAAAAGATTTGGAAAGAGAAGAGCGTTGTAAGTAAAAAGATAAAAGCGACTTGTGAGGCAAGTCGCTTTTTGTAACTTATTTTTCTAATTTTTTAATTTTTTTTGAAAAAAGAGTAGACAAAAAAAATTTTTTGTGTTAAGATAAATAAAGATTAAATGCTGATGTGGCGAAATTGGTATACGCACAGCACTCAAAATGCTGCGGGAAACCATGTGGGTTCGAGTCCCACCATCAGCACCACTCATAAAAAGGCATACAAATATTGAAAAAACAATATTTTGTATGCTTTTATTTTAAGAAAGATAGGAGAAATTCATGGCATTTGATGGAATAACGACAAAGGCTGTTATTGTTGAATTGCAGAAACAATTAATAGGTGGAAAAGTAAATAAAGTTTTTCAACCAACAAAAAATGAAATTGTGCTGAGCATTTATAATAGGGCAAATTATATGTTGCTTTTGTCTGCTAGTCCAGATGAATGTCGTTTGCATTTGACAACGCATACCAAGCCAAATCCGCAAAATGCACCGAATTTTTGCATGTTGCTCAGAAAATATTTAGTCGGCGGAAAAATTATTGATATTTCTAATTATGATTTGGAGCGAACAGTTCAAATTAAATTGGAATGTTATAATGAATTAAATGATTTGGTGGTGCGAAAATTGCTGATTCAAATTATGAGTAGGCAAAGTAATCTTATTTTGACTAACGAAAACAATGTAATTATTGACAGTTTGAAGCATTCGGAGGATTGCTTGCCAGCACATCCATATGAGTTTGTGAAAATTTCAAAGAAGAGTTTTTTGGAGCTTGAAAGTGAGCAAGAATTTTTGGATTTAGTGCAAAATCAAAATTTGATGACTTGTTTGCCAAATCTTTGGATTGGTTTTAGTAAACCATTTGTGAAAGCTACGTTGGAGGTTTTGCAAAAAGAGGAGAAAAATATTTCTGAGGCAGATTTGAAGCAAATGTATCAGTATTTGAAATCAGTAACAAGCAGTTTTGGAACCAAAAATATTTGTGTGAAGCAGTTTGAGAAAGATTATGCGATTGTGCAAGAAGAACAGACTCAGACCATCAATGAAGCGCTGGATGAAATTTATTTTGAAAAAGAGCAAAAGTCGGCTTTTTTAAGTTCTCGACGCAATTTGTTACAAATTGTTTCTGGGAATTTGAAAAAAGTATATAAAAAACTGGAAAATATTAATCGAAAATTGAAAGAATGCGAAAATATGGAGACCTACAGGATTTATGGGGAATTGCTAACAGCGAATTTGTATCAAATCAAGGTGAATGAAAACTTAACCGAAATTACTTTGCCAAACTATTATAACAACAATAATTTATTGACCATTCCACTTGACCATAAAGTCAATGTACAGAAAAACATTCAGCAATATTTCAAAAAATACAATAAGCTGAAAAATGCGCTTGTGATTGTTGGGCAGCAGAAAAAAGAGGCAGAAAAGGAAGTCGATTATATTGAATCGATTGTGTTTTCTTTGGAAAATGCGAAATCGATTGATGATATTGTGGATGTTTATGCAGAAATTTCAGAAAATGTGATGACCAAAAAAGAAATGGCTCGCAAACAAAAAAATAAAGTTTCTAAGAAAAAAACAAAGGAAAAAGAAATTATTTTGCAGAGCCAAGAAATTGGCGGATTTACAGTTTATGTTGGGAAAAATAATGTGCAAAATGATTATTTGAGCATTAAGTTTGCGGGGAAAAATGATATTTGGTTTCATACGCAAAAAATACATGGAAGTCACATATTGTTGCGTAATCCAGAAGATTTAGAGGTGCCAGAGGAAGTTTTGCTATCATGTGCCCAGTTGGCAAAAGAAAATAGCAAAGGAAAAATGAGTTCTAATGTAGCAGTAGATTATTGCAAAGCGAAATATGTGAAAAAGTCGCTGGGCGCAAAGCCAGGATTTGTAATTTATACGAATTATAAAACGATTTTTGTAAAATAGAAATAATGCGAGGTGCTCAATGGAATTAGAAGGTCAAGTCGAAGAATTTTTATATCAAAACGACACAAATAATTATACGATTGCTATTTTTACAACACTAGGCAATGAAACGCTGACAGTTGTTGGCTATTTGCCATTTGTGGAAATTGGAGATTCTCTAAAGTTATATGGCAAAATGGTGGTGCATCAAGATTATGGTGAGCAATTTAAAATTGATTCCTTTGAAAAATTAATGCCGCAAACGGTGGAGTCGCTTGCGAAATATTTGGCAAGTGGTACGATTAAAGGAATTGGACCTGCCACAGCCAAAAGAATAATTGAGAAATTTGGGGACCAAACATTGCAAATTTTTCAAACAGATTATAAAAAGTTAGCTGAAGTAAAAGGAATTACAGAAGAACGAGCCATCGAAATTGGCGAAGAATTTAATGAAAAATGGGAAGTTTGGCAGATTGTGAGTTTCCTAGAAAAGTTCGGAATTGGGGCAAACAATGCTAAAAAAGTGTATGATGCACTTGGTAAAAACGCCATCGAAAAAATTGCAGAAAATCCGTATGTTTTGGTGGATGTGGCGTATGGCGTGGATTTTACGAAAATTGATAAAATTGCACTTCAAATTGGCATTTCACAAAATTCGGATGATCGCATTAAAAGTGGCATCAAATATGCGCTTTTGGTGTCAAGTTATAATGGGCATACTTGTGTTATTCAGGAAAATTTGTTGCAATATGTGGAACAAGTTTTGGAAGTTTCGCAAGAAAATATTATGAATAATCTGATTAATTTGAGTATGGCAGAGGAAATTGTGATTGAAAAACGCGAAGAAATCGATTGGGTGTATTTGTATCCTTTTTATAAGGCGGAAAAAAATATATGCGAACGTTTAGATTTATTAAATCACTGCCAGAATGTGAAAGAAATTAAGCATTTTGAAAAAGAAATTCAGAAGCAAGGCGAAAAAATGACAATTAAGTTATCTGAAAAGCAATTTGAAGCAATCGCGCAAGTCAACGAGAACAATGTGTCGATTATTACAGGCGGTCCTGGTACTGGAAAAACCACGATTATCAAATGTTTGATTGAGATTTACAAAGAACATAAAAAGAAAATTGTTTTGTGTGCGCCAACTGGACGTGCTGCCAAAAGAATGTACGAGACAACTGGCGAAGACGCGAAAACCATTCATCGATTGTTAGAAATTGGGAAAATCGAAGATGACAAATTGAAAAATATTGACCATGAGATGGCGCCGATTGATGCAGATGTAATTGTGATTGATGAGATGTCAATGGTGGATATTTTTTTGATGAATTACATTGTTAAGGCTGTTTATTTGGGCACCAAATTGGTTTTTGTGGGAGATGTTAATCAGCTTCCGTCAGTGGGACCAGGCAACATTCTACGTGATTTAATCGAAAGCAAAAAATTTGCGACTGTTTCTTTGGATAAAATTTTTAGGCAAGCTGCGAAAAGTAAAATTATTGTGAATTCACATAATGTGAACAAGGGGATTAGTTTTACGCAACAAAAAGATTACGAGGAAGATTCACTAGAAGATTTCTTTTATATTAATGAAGCAAATTCAGATAAAATTTTATACCAAGTAATCAGTTTGAGCAATGGCAGGCTGAAAAATTATGGGGATTATGATTTCCTTCAAAATATTCAAATTTTGACACCAACCAAAAAAGGGAAGCTTGGCACCAAAGAACTCAATAAAAATTTGCAAAATGTGCTGAATCCGAAAACAGAAGAAATCAAGTGCAAAACGTATGGCGAGATTGAGTTCCGTGAGGGCGACCGCGTGATGCAAATTAAAAATAACTACGATATTTATTGGGAAAAGCGAAATGTTACGACTGGTTTAGGCACAGAACACGGAAGTGGTGTTTTTAATGGAGAATTAGGCATTCTTTCAAAAATTAACAATACCGATAAAAATATAGAGGTCGAGTTTGATGACGGAAAAACGGCTTGGTATGCTTTTTCGGAATTGGACCAATTGGAACATGCCTACGCGATTACCATTCACAAGGCACAACGGAAGCGAATTTGATGTCGTGATTTTGGTTGTGCCACAGGCATCTAGCATGCTTTTGACGCGTAATTTGCTTTATACAGGCATGACACGCGCAAAGAAAATGCTGATTGTGATTGGAAATCGTAATTTGATTGAAATGATGGTTCGCAATTTTGACATCAAAAAACGTAATACAGGTTTGAAAGATAAGTTGGCGGATTTAGAACAACCAGAATAGCCCAATCACTGTTCTAATTTTTGTTTAATGGAATTTCGTTCTTGTTAAGTTCTTGACAATCGTTTATTCTGATAGTATAATAAAAATGTTGTTAGTGAACATTTTATAGGAGAAAAGGAGGAATTCAGATGAAATTTGAAGGAGTACACACGGGGATTGCATTCGATATGGAAGCCGCAATGAATGTGATTTTTGGGAGAAGTAGACCTACTTATTCTTCGTTTATAACTTGGCGCGATATGTGTGCTGCCGAAAATGCGTCGGATGAAGAATTAGAACCATCTGATGCTGATGACCAAAAATATAATTCATTTGGAAAGATACGCGGAATTGACTTTTAAAGTTCCGAAGTTGCATAAGAGGTTAGGATAAGAAATAATTTTACCCTAACCTTTTATTATATCATATTTTACATAAAATGTCAAGAAGCCGAGGCAGTCTAAAAAGTTAGAGCATTTAAAAAAGATTTTGTCATAAAACGGTATCGTCCGAATAGTATTGTAAATATAAAGATGTACAAATCGATAGCGGAGGTATTTTTATGGAAAATTTTGAAATATACGAGGACATCAAAAACAGAACTGATGGGGATATTTATATTGGTGTGGTGGGTCCGGTAAGAACTGGAAAATCGACTTTTATCAAACGATTTATGGAACTGTTGGTTTTGCCAAACATTGACAATGACTACAAAAGAGAGCGAGCCATCGACGAGCTTCCACAAAGTGCAGGCGGCAGAACCATTATGACAACCGAGCCCAAATTTATTCCAAACGAAGCAATTGAAATTAGTTTGGCTGACAACATGAAAATGAGAA
Source organism: uncultured Clostridium sp. (assembly GCA_948467875.1). Classification (GTDB taxonomy): domain Bacteria; phylum Bacillota; class Clostridia; order TANB77; family CAG-508; genus Scatovivens. The sequence continues at coordinate 30,236 of CAOKFZ010000001.1, read as the reverse complement.
CCAGATTAGTGGATTGTGTGGGCTATTTGGTCAATAATGCACTTGGTTATTTGGAAGATGACACGCCTCGTATGGTGAAAACGCCTTGGGCAGAGCAAGAAATGCCCTTTGAGACAGCAGCTGAGCTTGGCACAAGAAAAGTAATTGTGGAACATTCGACAGTCGGAATTGTGATTACAACGGATGGAAGTATCACAGACATTCCTCGTGAGGATTACGAAGAGCCTGAGAGCAGGGTTATTAATGAATTGAAGGAATTGAATAAGCCTTTTATTATTTTGATGAATTGCCAAAATCCAATGGATAATTACAGTTTGGAAATGGCAAATCGCCTAGCGGAAAAATATCAAACTCCAGTCATGCCAATCAATTGCGAAAATCTTAGCTTGGAGGATATCAACGAGATTTTTTCGAAATTGTTGTATGAATTTATGATTGACAAAATCAATATTCGTTTCCCAAGATGGATTAATGGTTTGGGCGCTGGAAACACGCTAAAAGCGAACTTGTTTGAAAAAGTGCAAGAAACTTTTGAAAACACGAAACGTCTAAAAGACGTCAATGACCGTTATGCCAAATTGGAGGAATGCGAAGAAATCAAAAAGGTCAATGTGGACGAAATCAATCTTGGAAATGGTGTTGTAACTATTGGCGTGGAGTTGCAGGACAGTTTATTCTACAATACGCTGACCGAAATTACAGGGGTTGAAATCAAAAACGAAGGCGAACTATTTTCATGTATGACAGAACTGGCAAGTGCGCAAAGGGAATACAACAAATTGGCGTATGCTTTGCATGAGGTAAACGAAAAAGGCTATGGAATTGTAACTCCGGGAATTGATGATTTGATTTTGGAAGAGCCTGAAATTGTCAAACAAGGGCAAAAATATGGAGTGAAATTGAAAGCGAAGGCGCCTTCTATTCATATGATAAAAATTGATACAGAAACAGAGGTTTCGCCGATTGTCGGAAGTGAGAAACAGTCCGAAGATTTGGTTAAATATTTGCTTTCAGAATTTGAAAATGATCCAAAGAAAATTTGGGAATCCAATATTTTTGGCAAAAGTTTGCATGAATTAGTCAATGAAGGTCTGCAAAACAAGCTAAATAAAATGCCAGAAGATGCGCAAGGAAAATTGCAAGAAACGCTGCAAAGAATTGTCAATGAAGGTAGCGGCGGATTAATTTGTATTATATTGTAAATGCATGGAAACCATGTGTAGGGGAGCTGCAAAAAACTTAATATAGTAAGTTTTTTCTGCAGCTCTTTTAAAAATATTTCAAAAATTCAAATCGCTGGAAAAATGCCTAAAATTCGATTTAAGGCATTTTATGCCTGAGACGATAGTTATGTCTACTTTTAAATTTCAAGGGCCTTTTTGGGTCTTAAAATGCGTCGCTAAAAAATTGAAAAGTCTCGTATAAAATCTAGAATACCTCTAAAATAAGTTAGCCGTTTGAACGAAGTGAATTACGGATAACTTAGCTAATATTTTTTTAAAATATTAGCTACTTCTAGTTTCAATTTAGCCAGTTTTAGAAGAAATTTGAGTTTGAAATCGATTTTTTAGAAAAATGGGCTTAAAATCGATTTTGGAAATTTTAAAGAATGATATTTTTAAGAAAAGACTATTTTCTAAAAATATTAAATTTCTGTAACAATGATTACAATTTAGTAACATTTATTGACATAATAAAATAAATCCGATATACTTTTATCATATAAATTTTGTGTAGAAAAAGTAAAAGGGAGGATTTTTTATGAAACAAAAAAATGTAGGGGAGCGTTTGGGCGAAGCAAAAAATAAGGAATACGGTTTGACAAGCAAACAACATTTTGGGGCTGTAACTCATAAATTTCGAACAGCCTCAGGAATTACGTTAGTGGCACTTGTTGTGACCATTATTGTGTTATTAATTTTAGCTGGTGTGTCAATTAATTTGGTGGCTGGCAGCAATGGTATTTTAGGGAGGGCGACAAAGGCAGTTGACATCACGAATATGGCACAAATTAAGGAAGAAATTGAATTAAAAATTGCAGAATTGCAAATGGATTACTACATGAAAGACAACAATTTTGCAAGTGCGAATGAGTACGTCAAAGCAGAATTGGAAAAAGGTGTAGAGCTGTCTAATGGAGCAGAAATTTTATGTGACGAAAACGGAACATTAACTTACGAAGGCTTAGAAATTGGAACCTTAAATCCAGACGGAACTGTAACAATTGATGGCGAATTAAGCGGCAATCAAATTGTGACAAAATACACAGTTTCGTATGATGCCAATGGCGGACAAGGCGGACCAGCCACGAAAAAATATGCAGCAGGAGAAAGCGTGAGCATTGATTTTACGACAAAACCAACGAAAAAAGGTGCAAATTTTCTAGGTTGGGCGACAAGCAGCACAGCGACAACGCCAGAGTATACGACTTCAGGAAGTTTTACAATGGAAGCACAGAACGTGACTTTATATGCTGTGTGGGAAACATTAGCTGGAACAGCAGCAATTAAGCCAGAATATTATGGAGATAAAGTGAATTATTCAGCCAATGATGTAACGGATTGGCAAGTATTCTTAATGATGGAAATAGTGTTTATTTGATTTCAAGAGATTATGTACCAAGTAGTGGAATGACGATTACAAGTGAAATACGTACAAATGGAAATTATAAAGTATATGGAAGTAGCCAAACAAACTTGGTTAATTGGTTGACTACTGAAAGTAATTGGAATGCATATGCAATTGGTTTTAGTGGAGCAACGGCAACTGGAGGACCGACAAAAGCACAATTTTGTGAGAGTTATAATGTAAAGTATGGCACATCTTATTCGAATGCTTTAGGCATTGATACAGGTTTTACAGTAACAAACAAAGTTATACCGTATATTATTACAAGTGTTGCTAAAGCAGATGCTTACTGGTTGGCGTCGGTGTATTCTGATAACACTAATGGCGTGTGGCGTGTACTTTATGGCGGTGGGGTAGGCGCTTATGAATATAACTATGTGCATTTTGGCATTCGTCCACTTGTGAAATTGCCTGCGAATGCGAAGATGAATTGGAACGGCACAGCTTGGGATTTAGCACAATAGAGATTTAATCAGTGAAGGATTGTATATCCTTCACTTAAGTTTTCTTTTCAAAAATATTTCTCAAAACAATTGAAAATTTCCAAATAATGTTATATAATAAATCTACAATTTTGAAGAGAAGTTTTTCAAAATTGATTGGGAGGATAATTTTAATGAAAAATCAATATAGAACCCATTCTTGTGGAGAACTAAATATCAGGCATATTGGAGAGGAAGTTGTTTTAAGTGGATTTGTGCAAACTATTCGAAATTTGGGAAAAATGATATTTTTAGATTTGCGTGATGAAAATGGTATTACCCAAATTGTGATAAATGAGGAAGCGAACCTGGTTGATAAAATAAAAGGTTTGACGAAAGAATGCACGATAACGGTTAGAGGGAAAGTGCTAGAGAGAAGTAGCAAAAATGACAAAATTGCAACAGGCGAAATTGAAGTTGTGGCTATTGATTTGACCATTCTTGGAAAATGCAAGGCAAATCTTCCTTTTGAAATTAATAGTGAAGGGCAAAATGTAAGAGAAGATTTGCGATTAGAGTATCGTTTTTTGGATTTACGAAATGCCAAAATTCATCAAAATATCAAATTGCGTTCTAAAGTTTTGAAAGATTTTCGAAAGGAAATGGATGAATTAGATTTTACGGAAATTCAAACACCGATTTTAGCAAATTCTTCGCCAGAAGGAGCACGTGATTTTTTGGTACCAAGTAGATTGCATCCAGGCGAATTTTATGCACTTCCACAGGCGCCACAACAGTTTAAGCAATTATTGATGGTGTCTGGTTTTGAAAAATATTATCAAATTGCACCTTGTTTTCGTGACGAAGATCCAAGAGCAGACCGCAGTCCAGGCGAGTTTTATCAATGGGATTTTGAAATGTCTTTTGCCACCCAAGAAGATGTTTTTGGTGTGATAGAAACCGTCATTACCAAAGTGTTTCAGGCGAATTCAAATTGGAAAGTGAGCGAGGCGCCATTTGTTCGAATTCCTTACAAAGAAGCGATGGAAAAATATGGCACAGATAAACCTGATTTGAGAAATCCATTATTGATTTGTGATTTGACAGATATTTTTGAAAACATAGAATTTAAAGCATTTGAGGGGAAAACTGTCAAAGCAATTGTGGTAAAAAATGGGGCTGAAAAACCGCGTAAATTTTTTGACAATTTATCGGATTTTGCTGTTCAAGAATTAAGTGCAAAAGGGCTTGCTTGGGTAAAAGTAGATACTGAAAACCAGTTAAATGGTGGAATTAGTAAATTTATTGATGAAGCAAGAAAAACGAAAATATTTGAGAAAATAAAGGTAGAGCCAAATTCTGCAATCTTTTTTGTGGCAGATGAAAAAAATAAAGCAACAAAAATCGCAGGTGGCGTGAGAATAAAATTGGGCGAAGAGTTTGATTTGCTAGAAAAAGATGTATATCGTTTTTGTTTTATTGTAGATTTTCCGATGTATGAATTATCAGAGGAAGGCACGATTGATTTTAATCATAATCCATTTTCAATGCCACAAGGCGGAATGGAGGCATTGCAAAATAAAAATCCATTAGAGATTTATGCGTATCAATATGACTTGGTTGGAAATGGCTATGAATTGGCATCACGGAGCTGTTCGAAATCATAATCAAGAAATTATGCTAAAGGCGTTTGAAATAGCAGGTTATAGTGAAGAAGATATTAAGAAGAAATTTGGTGCTTTGTATCATGCATTTGCGTTTGGAACACCGCCACATGCTGGGGCTGCTGCTGGAATTGAGCGAATTGTTATGTTGCTAGCAAAAGAAGATTCCATTCGTGAAGTGATTGCTTTTCCAAAAAATAAAAAAGCACGCGATGTGATGATGAATGCGCCATCAGAGGTGTTTCCAAAACAGCTAGAAGAGGTGCATATTAAGTTAGCTGTTAGCGACGAAGGAGCGTTACAGATAACTTAGATAATATTTTCAACGAAAATGTTATCTTCTATAAAAAATTACTTTTGGATGGAATGTTTTTTAGTAAGAAAGGATGTGTGAGATGAAAAAAATTATTTTTTCATTATTAATCGTTTGTATCATATTAATAACAAATTTTTCGTATGCGGAGACGAGGAAGGCGACGGTTAAAGTGGCGGCAGTTCGCATTCGAGAAGCTGCATCAACAGATAGCAATATTATTACCAATATTTATGAAGATGATGAAGTTACTATTTTGGAGGAAAATGGCGAATGGTATAAAGTGCAATATGGAAGTTCGGTTGGGTTTGCTAAAGCAGAGTTTTTTAAAGTAGAACAAACGAAACAGCCAGTTGCGACTGCACAAGAAACAGAAAAGAACAGCCCAAGTAATGCAGAAGAAAAGAATACCACAAATGTACAAAATGTGCTTCCAGAACAGCCAATTAGCCAAGCAGAGAATGTGGAAAATGTAAATGTGGGACAAAAAGTGGTTTTGCCAAATGCGGTTTCTCTTAGAAGGTTACCGAATTTTTCTTCTCATGCAAACCAAACAGCAGCCCAAGGAACGGAAATGACAGTGGAACAGAAAATTGGGAATTGGTATAAAATAACAAATGAAACGATTTCAGGGTGGACGACAAAATCAAAGATTATTTCGCAAACACCAGTTGCGCAAATACCAACTACACCTGAAGTACCTCAGCCAGTGGTACAACAACCAGAACCACCAAAGCCAGAAGAACCACAAAATACGACACCAGCAGAACCTGTAGTTCCTTCACAACCAGAGAATCCAAAACCAGCAACCAATACGACAAGTGAAAATAATACAATACAAAGAAAAGCAGTTGTAATCGTGGAAACGGCAAGAGTGCGAAAAGCGGCGACGAAAAATTCAGACATTGTGGATACATTAGACGAAGATGATATAGTTACGATTGTAGCTGAAGAAAATGGTTTTTATAAAATTACAACAAGTTCAATCAAAGAAGGTTATGTCAGCAAAACATTGGTAAAAGAAAAAGATGTTACTTCAAGAGGAATGACAGAAGAAAGAGAAAATACTGTGTCAGAGCAAACGCAGCAAGAACCTGTGGCAACGCCAAGTGTGGCAGGGGCAGATGTTGTGACATTTGCCAAACAATATTTGGGTTATCCATATGTGCTAGGAAAAAGTTCGCCAGAGAGTGGTTTTGATTGCTCCGGATTTACACGTTACGTGTTTGGTCATTTTGGGTATTCTTTGGGGCAGGTGGCCGCGAGTCAAACAAGTTTAGGAACTCCTGTGGACCGAGTCAATTTGCAAATGGGTGACTTAATTCTATTTTATGATGACGGTAAAACGAAAATTGGGCATTGTGGAATTTATATCCAAGGGGGAGATTTTATTCATAGTGCCAATCCACAAAGAGGTGTGGTAATTGACAATTTGAATACAAATTCTTATTATTCACAAAGATTTGTGACCGCAAGGAGGATTGCTGGGGGCTAAATTTTTAAGGAGGAAATTTAGCCATGAATAAAATTTTAAAAATAATATTGATTTTAATAATAGGATGGGGGCTTTATTTGGATATTGCCCTCGTTTTTTCGTTTGATAAAAAATATCCAGAAGAGGCAGAATTAGTAGCTGTTGCAGAAGTTGTAAGTAGCAAAATTCAGAAGGAGAAGTCAAATTGTTATACAGTAAAAATTTTGAACTCCAATCTTGAAAAAACGCAAGATACCAAAATAATTGTTTACACAGATAAAAGTTGCCATTTAAGTTATGGGGATGTGATTCAGATTTCAGGGACTTTTTCAAAAGGAGCAAAAAGCAGAAATTATAAGGGATTTAGCTATCGAGATTATTTGAAACAAAGCAAAATTTATGGAAGTGTTTATGTGAAAAATCCGCAAGTTTTGGGACATAAGAAAGGAGTTTTTGAAAAAATATTTGTCTTGAAGACAAAACTGTATGAAGTTTTGGATAATCTCTATAAAGAAAATGAAAATGCGTTTTTGAAAGGAATTTTGTTGGGAGATAGTAATGAGCTGGATGATGAGATAAAAGAGAATTTCAAAAGTAGCAGTATGTCTCATGTGCTTGCGATTTCAGGAATGCACGTTTCCTATGTGATGCTTGGTATGCAGTTGATTTTGGATAAACTGGTCAATAGTCGAAAGCTCAAAAATTATATGATGATTGGCATTTTAGGATTTTTTGTAGTGATTACGGGAATGGCGCCATCATGTTTAAGGGCTTGTATCATGAGTGTGATGATGTTAGTAAGCCAGAATTTTTATCGAAAAAATAATTTTTATATTACCATTTTATTTACATTTTTGTTGTTACTTTTGATGAATCCATACCATATTTTTTCTGTTGGGATGTGGCTCTCTTTTGGTGGAACGCTGGGCATAGTGTTGTTTCATAAATTTTTTAAACGTTTCATCGAATGTAAATTTAAAATCAAGTCAAAATTTTTGAAGTCATTTTTAGGTGTATTTTTAGTGAGTTTTTCAGCACAAATTTTGATTTTGCCAATAATGATTTATTGTTTCAATACAGTTTCTTTTACTTTTTTTGTGTCAAATTTATTGATTTATTTTTTAGTTGGTCCATTGTTGGCATTGGGCTATATGAGCCTAATACTGGGAGCACTGTTGCCACCAATTGGAAAATTTCTTGCGATTTTTGAACAATTTTTGATTTTCATTTTGTTTAAAATTGCAGAGTTTTGTAGTACATTGCCGTTTTCAAAAATGTATGTGGCAACACCAGATTTTTGGCAAATTCTGTTGTATTATGCTGGAATAGTTGGGCTCATTTATTTATTTCAAACAAGAAAAATCAAATTTTTAAAATTTATTTTAGGAACTGGTTATAAAGATTTTGGCAAAAAATATTGGAAAAAAGTACTAATATGTAGCAGCGTGATTATTTTTGGTTTTCAGTTTATCAGTTTGCTTCCGAGAAATTTGAGAATTTATTTTGTGGATGTTGGGCAACGGAGATTGCGCAGTTATTCAAACTTCCCAAGGAAAAAATTTAATCATAGATGGAGGGAATAATCAAAATTATGATTATGGTGAAAATGTAGTTGTGCCATATTTGTTGGATCGAAAAATCACAAAAATTGATTTTTTGATGGTGTCGCATTTTGACGCAGACCACTGTGGAGGCTTGTTTGCTGTGTTGGAAAATTTAAAAGTTGATACAATTGTGATAGGAAAACAAGATGCTGAGTATAAAAATTGTACTGAATTTTTAACATTGGCAAAAGAAAAAAAGGTAGAGGTTCTTTCAGTGCAAGCAGGAGATTTAATTAAAATTGACAAAGAGACGGAATTTCAAGTTTTGTGGCCAGATGGCACGCAAATGATTTCGGATAATGGAATTAACAATAATTCTATTATGGGAAAGTTAAAATATGGTAACTTTAGCATGTTATTTACAGGTGATATTGAAGAAATCGCAGAAAAAGCAGTTCTTGAGAAATATGCACAGACAACAGTTTTAAATTGTAATGCTTTGAAAGTGGCGCATCATGGGTCAAAGTCATCATCGATTCAGGAGATTGTTGATAAAATAATGCCACAAATTGCAGTTATTGGAGTAGGAGAAGACAATAAATATGGGCATCCGAATAAAGATGTAATTTCGAGATTGCAAAATGGTGGTGCAAAAGTGTTTCGAACAGATTGGAGTGGGGAAGTGATGCTGGAAATTAATGCAAAATCACAAATAAAAATAGATACTTGGATTGATGAAAAGTGATTTATAATTTGTAATGTTTCTGTAATCGATTTGTTACAAAAACTTAATATGAAACGCGTTGACTTTATGGTTACAAATATATTATAATAAAAAAGAAGTTGGAAATTTAAGCAAAAGAAAAAGGAGGAAGCATGGAGGAGAGTATTGATAAGAAAATCGAGAGATGGGAAAACGTTGATTTATCAAGATTGAGTGATGAAGAATTGGTTACTTTTTATAAAAATATAGAAAGAACGGAAGGTAAATTGAAAAATGTAATCAATCAATATTTAAGCAAATATCCATTTTTAAGAACGATAAAAGGAGAAGAAATATGAGTATCGGAGTGGATTTGGAAAAAGATTTGTTAACCAATATGCGAGAACTTAGTGCAGCTGAGCAAGATGAAATCAGAATTTTTTCTGCTATGTATATCAATCAATGCGAGCAGATGAAGGCAGAGAAAATCCAGGCTTTGGAAAATAGCCTAGGCGAGCAAATTAAGTTTTATGGAAAAAAGAAAGAAAATTATGACATAGATGTCAAACAGATTTTGGAAAATTATGCGAAAAATATGGACGTAATCATCGGTCAATATAATCAGTATTTTTGTGCCATTTTGAAAGATTTGCAGGACATACAAAACAATCAAAAAATTGCATTTGCAAATGAAAAAATTTGTATTTGCTCAAAAGAGGAAAAAAGAAGAGAGGCTGTGGAGCAGAAGATTATTAATTATGAAATTGTATTAGGGGAATGCAAAAGACAGTTAGATGATTGCAAACTTCAATTGAAGGCTAAAATGGAGGAAATTTTTCCTGCTAAAGATAAACAATTGAGCAAAGGGAAGGCGAGTTTTTTTCATAAGTTTGGCAATTTGTTTAGTGGAAAATCAAAAGTAGAAAATTTTGTGATTAAGGCTTCTTATAAAGAGATGGAAGATTTGTTGGCAAGAGTTGTTGAGGATGTCAAGAAAATCGAAGAAGAAATGATAAAAAATATTGCGATTATTAAAGATGCAATAGCGCAAACACAAAAGAGTTTTAATGAGATGATAGAGGGTTAAAAGATGGATAATAAATTGGGTGAAGTTTTTTTTGATGGCAGAATTGTGAATTTGAATGAGGCAAAAGAAGATGAATTAGCCAGTATGTTGGAAAGTTTGCGAGATGTGCAAGTGCTAAAAAAGGAAGCAATTCGAGCAAATTTGAATAAAATGAGAGAGGAATTTTAAAAATGGATACAAGAGATGAAATTCGTAGAAAAATTTCTGATGTGGAAAATGAAATCACACTTATGGAGATGGGATTTTCTTTTGATGAAGAAGAACTTAAAAATCTAAAAGATAGAAAAAAAGAATTAGAAAGTGATTTTCGAGAAGTAGCTGACAAAGAACTCAACAAGATTTTTAATGCAAAGGAAACGCTAGAGGCTTTAGCAGAGAATGCAAATGAAAATGTGGCTGATAATTATGCGAAAAGTATTGAAAATTTAGAGAAAGAAATTGCTATCATTAAAATTGAGTTGGAAAATTTAGGATTATCAACAGATGAAATTCAAAAGTTTGAGGATAAGAGAACAGAAAAAGCACTCGAAGAAGAACCTAAGAAGAAAGAAAACTTGGAAAAGCAAGAAGTAGAAGCCGAAGAACCAGCGCAACCAGTAAAAACTCAAGAAGAAGTTCAAACTGCTGAGCCAGAAACCTCAAAAACTGAGGAAGAACCTGAAGTAGAAGAACCTGAAATGGAAACAGTAGAAAGAAATCGTTTGATTCGTATATTCAAAGCACTGTTAGCAAGATTGGTCAAAATTGTAGGCGTAAAAGAAGGAATTGCAGCTGAGTTGGCAGAAAGAAATATTGATATTGAGCATTTAACCAATCCAGAATTAGCAAATCAAACAGCAGAATTGGAGCATGAAGAACAACAACCAGAGCAAAAAGAGGTTCAGGAGGAAAGGGAACCTCAGAGAAGAAGAGAAACAGAAGAAAATCAGCCAGAAGAGGAACAAGAACAGGAAGTACAGCCTGAGGCAGAACAAGAAGCAACGAAACAACCGAGAAAAGAAACGATTATTGGAAGATTTAAGCGAGTGTTGGCATATCGTAGGCAAATTAAGCAGATTGAGAAAAATGTGAAAAAAGAACTTCGTAAAAGAAATCTAGAAATGTGGATTGACGATAAAAAAGAATTAGCTCATGAGACGTATGAGAATGTAAAAGATAGCGTAATCAATTCTAAAGTTGTACAAGGTGCAAAAAATACAAAAGATAAAGCAATTCAAGGAGCAAAAACAGCGGGAACGATTGCTTTAGGCGTGGGTGCTTTGACAGTTGAGGCAATGGGAGCCGCAAAAGATGCATTGATATTAGGTGGAAGGCAAATGATACAAAATTTAGTGATGACTGGCAAAAATACAGCGAATAGAATATTGGATAAAGTACAAGAAAGCACACAAATCAAAGAAGCTCAAGTGAAATCAATGCAATATGACTTAGAAATGGGCAGAGAATAAGAGATGAATGCAAGATACCCCCTGGGGGTATTTTGTTTTATTAACATAATCAATATAATTTCATAAAATATAGAAAGGATTTTGCAGAAAATTGTCAAAATCCGTTTTGTATAAGGAGGTTATGTTTTGGAATTAGTTGGAAAAAATATTGGTTATGTGCTAACAGGATCATTTTGTACATTTAAAACGACTATCAAAGAAATGGAAAAATTGGTAAAACTAGGCGCAAACGTTTTTCCGATTATGTCATTTCATAGTTATGAATTTGACACAAAATTTGGGAAAGCGCAAGATTTTATTACAGAAATTGAAAACTTGACTGGGCGCAAAATTATTCATACCATTCAAGTAGCAGAGCCAATTGGTCCACAAAAAATGTTTGATATTTTGCTTGTGGCACCGTGCTCGGGAAATACAATAGCAAAATTGGCATATGACATTATTGATACGCCTGCAACAATGGCGGTTAAATCACATTTGCGTATTAATCGACCAGTGGTAATTGGTATTAGCACGAATAATGGTTTGAGCGGAGCTGCTGAAAATATTGGGAAATTGCTGAATCGAAGCAATTATTATTTTGTGCCATTTAAGCAAGATAACCCAATCACAAAGCCGCGCTCGATTGTGTGCGATTTTTCTTATATTCAAAAAACGCTAGAATATGCGCTAGATGGTGAGCAAATTAGTCCGATTTTGTTATGAATATAAAAGTCCAAATATTTTCAAAAAAACTGTTTTATTTTTCTAAGAAGTATGATATAATGAAAAAGAACATTGAATATTTGGAGGAAAAGATGAAGGATACAAAGGAAGAAAAAAAGATGAATTTTCAATCTCTTCGGAAATATATGCTTGCTGATTATTGTGGTGCTGATTGTGGGAAATGCTATTTTGATTTATTATATGATGAATTTGTCAGAATACAAAGATGTCATCGAAAATGCGACTGTGCCACAAGAAAACACGGTCAATCAAAATGAAGTACAGGTGGATACAATTGGTAATATTTTGACAACAGCAATTGTAGGAAATACAACCAACACGACTAATACAACGATTGCTGCAACAGATGCATCTTCACGCAAAGTGATGAATGAAAATTTGATTGTTTTGTATAATGGATTGATTTTGGATACTACGAAGATGGATCAAGTGGAATTAAAATATATTGATAACACCAGCACAGACAAAGATAAATATGTTGTGACTTATTATAATTATGAAAATTTTGCGTTTAAGGATCACACATTGGGAATTACCAATTTAGTTTATGATAATTTAGTGGGAATTGAAAATGTAGGAAAAATTGCAATCTCAGAAAGCTATCGTGCTATTTTGGGGGATATTAAAATCATTAATACATTGCCAACCGTTGTTTCAGAAAACAATAGCAAATTATTGGAAGATTATGATACCATAAAATCCATTATCACGGATTTAGATCAAAATGGAACAGATGAAAATATTGTCATTTTGGCAAATAAAAAAACAGGATATTCTAAAATTTCGCTGTATGATTCTACAGGAAAATTAACAGCAGATTTGGCTTATATTGAAAAATCAAAATGGAACCAAACAACCAATACAGAATATTATTTGAGTTTGGATAATGTGAACATATTGGATGTGGATAATGATGGAGTAATGGAAATTTTGGTGGAAATTCCGAAATATGAAGGGGAACCATCAGTCAGCATTCTAAAATATAAAAACAGTGAATTAACAGGAAAATTGAATATTGAATGTTCGTTATTGCCATAATAAAAAGAGAACAATTTAAATTTAATAAAAAAACTTGCTTTTTTATAGAAATTGTGATAAAATATAAAAAATTTGAAGGATAGCTAAAAAATGGAGGTTTATGTAAAATGGAAATAGCAAAAAATATAGTAATAGGAATTTATTTTGTCATTTGTGCGGTCTTAGTGGTTTTAATTTTGAAGCAATCAAAAGAAGATAATGGAGCATCTGGAGCAATTGTTGGTTCGTCAACCAATAACTTTTATGAAAAAAATAAAGGTAGAACGACAGAAGGAAAAATGAAAAGAGCAACAGTTGGCTTGATGATTGCATTTTTTATTTTGACAATTGCGCTAGATATTTTGTATGTGATGTAGTTAAAAAATTAAGCATGTAAGGGCACGAGGTATCGTGCCCTTCATTATACAAAAAGTTAGAAAGGAAAACAATGGGAAAAAAGAAAAAGCAAAAAATAATTGGGAAATTTGTGGCAAACAGCAAAGGTTTTGGTTTTGTGGAATTGGAAAATGAACCAGAAGATATTTTTGTGCCAAGCAGTTTTGTGGGAAATGCGCTCAATGGTGATATGGTCGAAATTCAAATGCTGAAAGAGAAACGAGCCGATAAAAGAGCAGAAGCGAAAATTGTAAAAGTTGTCAAACGCGAAAAAGAAACTGTTGTTGGGATATTTCAAAAAAGTAGAAATTTTGGTTTTGTTGTGCCAGATGACAAAAAATTAGGTACCGATATTTTTATTTCCAAAAATCATGTCAAAAAGGCAAAAAATCATGACAAGGTTGTAGCGAAAATTTTGAAGTATCCAGAAAAAGGAAAAAATGCAGAAGGCGAAATTATTGAAGTTTTAGGAAATGTGAACCAAGCGGGCGTGGATATGGTTTGCGTGATAAAAGAGTTTGACTTGCCGAATGAATTTCCAGAACCAGTTTTGAAAGAAGCCAGAAAAATTTCGCAAACTTTAACAGAAAAAGATTTGCAAATCAATCATGAGAAAAAAAGAATTGATTTGCGTGACAAGGAAAATATGAATATTTTTACGATTGACGGAGAAGATGCTAAAGATTTAGATGATGCCATTTGGGTTGGCAAAGCAGACAATGGGCATTATTTGCTAGATGTGCATATTGCAGATGTTAGTCATTATGTGAAGAAAGGCTCAAACCTAGACAATGAAGCGATTTTTCGTGGGACAAGTGTGTACATGTTTGACCGCGTTATTCCGATGTTGCCAGTCGAGCTTTCCAATGGAATTTGCAGCTTGAATGCGGGGCAAGATAGGTTAGCGCTTTCGTGTTTAATGGAAATTGACCAAAACGGAAAAGTGGTCGCATCTGATGTGTACAAGTCGGTCATTCGTGTGACGGAGCGAATGAGTTACACAGATGTGAACAAAATTTTGACCAATTCAGATGAAGAAATTTGTCAAAAATATGCGAAATATCTTCCGGATTTTAAGCTCATGGAAGAGTTGGCACAGGTGTTGAAAAATAGACGTAAAAAAGCAGGTTACCTGAATTTGGATATTCCAGAGAGCAAAATTATTTTGGATGAAAATGGGAAATGTGTGGATATCAAAAAATATGAGACAACATTTGCCAATGAAATCATCGAGCAATTTATGTTGACTGCTAATGAAACAGTTGCCGAAAAATTTTATTGGATGAAGGTTCCATTTATTTATCGTGTGCATGAGGAGCCAGATTTGGACAAAGTCAAAGAGCTCAACAAATTTTTGTGGAATTTTGGTTATAAAATTCATATCAATCAAGATAAGGTGCATCCAACAGAGTTTGCGAAAGTTTTGGAAGAGGTAAAAGGCAAACCAGAAGAAAAAGTGGTTTCCAATTTGATTTTGCGAACTCTCAAATTGGCAAGATACGAAAACGAAAATCAAGGGCATTTTGGAATTGCAAGTAAATTTTATTGTCATTTTACCTCGCCAATTCGACGTTATCCAGATTTGTTTATTCATCGCATGATTTCGGAATATTGGGAAGCAAAGGAGGAGGAGAAAGAGCAATTTGAAGCAGATAGCGAAAAATATGCCAAGAGTTCATCTGAGTGCGAGCAACGTGCGACCAAAGCAGAAAGAGAAGCTGAGGCTATTAAAAAGGCAGAATTCATGGAGGACAAGATTGGCGAAGAATTTGAGGCGATTATTTCTTCGATTACGTCATTTGGTATGTTTGCGGAGCTGGAAAATACAGTCGAAGGCTTAATTCGTTTTGAAAATATGGGGAATGAATATTATATTTATGACGAAGATAGAAAACAGCTGATTGGGGAGCACACTAACCGCGTATTTAAGATTGGGGACAAAATTAAAATTCGTGTGATTTCGGCAAGCAAAATGTTGAGACAAATTGACTTTGAATTAATGGAAGAAAATGCAGAAGAGTAGCTGAACAAGCTACTCTTGCTTTTTCTTTTTCTTTTAAAAAAGAACTGTGCGGTTGAGCAATTCTTTGGGATTAACCAAGTGGCCAACGTGTTTTCCTGATGTTTCATCTTTTTCGTAAAAGAATACCATTGGTGGAAGTCTTTTAATTTCTTCTTCGTAGCCACCTGTAAGCAGAAGACCGCTTTTTAGATAGAAACCATTTTCCCGTTTTCCTGGTCTCAATTCGTCATCTACGTAGCTCATAGATAATCTCCTTTCAAAAAACAGCATTGTTAATGTTACGTTAATATTATATAATAATTTTGGCAAAATGTCAAATTTTAATCGCACTTGAGGAAGTTTTTAATCCTTATATAGCTCAAGTAATTCTCTTTTTTAATTATATTATGAATACACACTTTTTTTAGCAAAAATTGACGAAATATTCCTAAAACAAGGCTTGTCAAAAAAAGTCGTGTGTGATAAAATAGAAAAAAATCGAAAATAAAGGAGAAAAAATGGGGCATTATTTTGAAAATTTAGATGACAAAATGAAACAATATTTTTCCATTTTGTCAGAAGAAATTCCAGAATTTTTAGAGAAATATATCCAGACACCTGTAATGCAAAAGCAAGCAAAAATTAGTGTAACATGTGGAACGATTTATTCTCAAATGTATGATGAGATGTGGTATTCCAGTCTGGACCATAGTGTAGGTGTGGCACTGATTGTGTGGCATTTTACGAAAGACAAAAAGCAGACATTGGCAGGGCTTTTTCACGACATTGCTACACCTGTATTTAAACATTGTATTGATTATATGAATGGGGATTATGAAAAACAAGAATTCACGGAAGAATTGACTACAAAAATGATTGCAGAATCCAAAGAAATCATGGATTTGTTAAAAAGAGATAACATCCAATTAGAAGAAGTTGATGATTATCATTTGTATCCGATTGCGGATAATGATAGTCCCCAATTAGCAAGTGATCGTTTAGAATATACTTTTTCCAATGGTTTTGGTGTAGTAAAAGAATTTTGGAACTTGGATGAATTAGCAAAAATTTATCACAATATTGAAATTCAGAAAAATGAGCAAAATTTGCCAGAACTTGGCTTTAAAAATCTTGAAATGGCGGAAAAGTTTACTTTTGTTATGAGTGAATTATCTTGTTCTTATATAGACAGTAAAACAAAATTTTCGATGCAGTTTTTGGCGGATGTGATGCGAAAAATGGCAGACAAAAATTTAATCACAGTGGAAGATTTGTATTGTCTTTCTGAACAAGAAGTCATGCAAAAAATCGAAAATTGCAAACAAAATAATATTGCAGAATGTTTTAAAAAATGGAAAAATGCAACACAAATTAAGGAAAGTGAGATACCCCCGGGGGGTATTTATTCAGTGCATATTGATAAGGTAAAAATTCGATGCATTAATCCTTTGGTAAGAATTTCTGAGAACGAATATAAAAGAGTAAGTGAAGTTTCAAGCAAGGCAAAACAGGACATTGAGAAAGCTTTGCATTTTAAAACAAAAAAATATGCATATTTAGATTTTGATTTTTAAAGGGGGAAATATTTTGAGTGAGAAAATTTATACGATAGAGGAAATAAAAAGTATATTGGAAGAAATTTTAAAAGATGAACCAGTTTATCAAGTGATATTATTTGGTTCGTATGCTAAAAATGAAGCAACAAGGCAGAGTGATGTGGATTTGGTAATTGATACAAAGTCAAAATTAAGAGGATTTGCATTGTTAAAATTAATTTGTCAAATTCAAGAAAGGTTGCAAAAGCAAGTGGATGGTTTTGAGAAATACGAAATTATTCAAAATTCTAAAATAGATACAGAAATAAAGAAAACAGGAGTAGTCGTATATGAAAAATAAGGAATATATGTCAATTAAGAAAATGATAGAATATGCTGATAAAACGTTAAGATATACAAAAGATTATAGTTTTGAAGAATTTTGCAAAAATGAAGAAAAAATAGATGCAACAGTATTTGCACTTAGTCAAGTTGGAGAATTAGTAAAAAATATTAGCAAAGAAACAATGGAAAAATATCCAAAAATAGAATGGATCATTATAAAAAATTTAAGAAATAAAATTGTGCATGATTATGAAGGAATAAAATTAGATTTTATTTGGGATATTGTAACAGAAGATATTATTAAATTAAAAGCAAATTTAACAGAAATATTAATCAATATGGAATAGAGGAAAAGAGAATGAACGAAAGAATAGAAAAAGAAAAACAAGTAAAAAAGTTTTGCAAAAAATATGTATTTTTTGCAGCATTTACAGACGATTTAGTCTTTTTGGCAATTGTCGATACTTTATTTTTAAGTATTGTAAAAGGCTTGTCAGCTTCACAAATCACGCTACTGACACCAATTTCGTCGATTATTAGTATATTGCTTCAGCCGTATCTTTTAAAAGTCATTCATAAAGTGGGAAACACAAAATCAATCAGGCTTGGAGCATTTTCTATGTTAATGGCAAGTTTGCTCATTACATTTGGCAATCAATTTATAACATTGGTTTTAGGAAGAGCATTTCGCGAAATTGCTTATGTTTTCTTAAATATGGAAAATATTTGTCTCAAAAATAATTTGAATGATGTAGGAAAAGAAAGCGAATACATTCCTATCAGAAATAAAGTCACTTTATTTTATGCCCTGATTACGGCACTGATTTCGGTTGTTTCTGGGTTTTTATTTAACCTTAATCAGTATTTGCCAATGGTACTGAACTGCATTTTGTGTTTTGCTTGTTTTGGAATGTCGCTTACGATGAAGGATATGACAAAATATGATAGGATTGAAGAACAGGAAATTCAAAAAGCAAAAGGCAAGCCTTCGCTGCTTGTCTATGTTGCTGTTTTTTCCTATACTTTCTTTTATACAGCAGTAACGATTGGACAGGCAAATAGCAAATTATTGCTTCAATATCAAATAAACGATGTTTTAGATACAGCGGCAACAGCGACTTATTTTAGTTTTATCATTACACTTTCGAGATTTGTGAGAATTTTATCAAATGCGCTGTTTGATAAAATGTATCGAAAATTAAAAGACAAAATCAACATTGTTTTGGCGACAGGTTTGATTGCAGCATTTGTACTCATCATTGCAGGAACAGGAATAACGGAAAATGCAGTTTTGAGAATTGGTACAATGTCTTGTGGATTTTTCTTGATTTTAGCAGTCAGGGACCCGTTTAAAATTTACATACAAGATTTAATTTTACGAGTGACAAAGGAAGAGGAACAACAAGCTATTTTTGCGAATCTAGAATTGGCGAAAAAAGTGGGACAAACCTTAATGGGATTTGTGGTTTCAGCGGCGCTTTTGAAATTTGATATGATTTGGACGATTGTAGGAAGTTTCGTTATTTCGCTGATGGCACTTAGAGCAACGACAAGATTATTTGAATTAGTGCAAAGAAGTTCAAAACCATCGACTTCGCAAAAAGCAATTGAAAAATTCATAACTTTGGAGAAATCTCATAGAATGAAAAAGGAAGGAATGATGTAAAATGAAAATCGATTTGCAAAATAATTTGGGATTGTTGCCAAACCCTGTGGCAATGATTTCGTCAGGAGATATGGAGAAAAGCAATATTGCGACAATTGCGTGGACGGGAATTATCAATTCTGAGCCAATGATTGTCTATGTTTCGATACGTCCCTCTCGTTTTTCGCATGAGATAATTATGAAAACAAAGGAATTTGCGATTAATTTACCAAATGAAAAAATGGTAAAAGTAGCGGACTTTTGTGGCACCAAAAGTGGAAGAGATGTGGACAAATTTGCAATTTGTCATTTGACAAAAAGACAAAGCATGAAAATAAATGCTCCCTATATTGAAGAATGCCCAATTAATTTAGAGTGCAAAGTGATGGATATCCAGAAGTTTGCCTCACATGATATGTTTATGGCAGAAGTGGTTTGCACACATTGTGACCCAAATTTGCTTTTGGAAAATGGGGAAATTGATTTTGTGAATGCCAATTTAATTAGTTTTGCAGGCAAGAAATATTTGGCAGCCAACTACGAAATTGCAGTACGTGGCTGTGGAGTGAAGTAAAATAAAATACCTATACCCGGTAGGGGTATCTAAGGTGAAAGGAAAAAATATGTTAGAGGATATTATAAAAAAGAATGAAGATAGAATAGCAGAAGATGTAAAAGAAATTGAAGGAATAGAGAAAATAGATTTTATTGATATTTTTCCAAAGTCAGAAGAGCATAGAAAGAGTTTGGAGGAAGAGGTAATTCAAATTAGTCGATTGATTGATAGCACAGAAAAAGGGGATTTTTATTTACTAAATGAGCCAATACAAACCAAATGGGGAAATTTAAAATTTTTAAAAATTAGATTTTTTGATGAAAACAAATTACAATATGAGGCGGCACCAGATTTTGTAGTAAATGATTGGAATAAATTGAAACAAAAAGTTGAAACAGATGAAAGATTTTCCTATATGAATAGAGAAAAGTGGGAGGCGATTGAGTTTAAAACGCAAAATTGTTTAGCATATTTTCTAAATCCTTTGGTCAGTGAAGTTTATGGAATTATATAAAAATAGGAGAACTAAAATATGAAACAAAGAGTGATTGTAAGTGTTTTAATCAAGTGCAAAGATAAGTATTTGTTTATCAAACAAAATAAAAAAGGCGGAGCTTATCAAGATTGCTTGCATCTTGTGGGTGGAGGTTTAGAGGAGAATGAAACTTTAGAGGAAGCCATCAAAAGGGAAGTAATGGAAGAGGTACATATTGCGTTAGAAAAAGTAGTTCCTTTTGATTTTGATAGTGATATGACAATGTATAAAGGCGAAATGACACATTTGATTTTTCTAAGATATACAGCAGAAATAAAAGAATTTGCAGGTTATCCAGCATCCGATGCGAAAGAAATTGTTTGGCTTGGCAAAGATGAAATCTTAAATTATAAGCACAATGAGCCTTCTATGAGATTTTTGAGAAAGTTGGGATTGATAAGTTAGATACCCCTATCCGGTGGGGGGGATTTGAAAAAAGGAGGAGATAGTATTTGGAAAAAAGAATTGAACCAAACTCAATTGGAGATGAAAATAACATTATTTTTTACATAGATGAAGAAAATAACACTGATGTTGAAGTGATGTTGCAAAGTGAAGATGTTTGGCTGAACATTGAGTCCTTGGCAAAGTTGTTTCAAATTGATAGGACAGGGATTACAAGACATATTAAGCATATTTATCAAGAGCAGGAACTGGAGGAAAATAGCACATGTGCAAAAATTGCACATATGGGTAATAACAGTAAACAACAGTATTATATGAATTATTATAATTTAGATATGATTATATCGATTGGATTTCGAGTAAATTCGAAATCGGCAATTCGCTTTAGGTCTTGGGCAAATAAAGTGATTAAGGAATATATGATAAAAGGTTTTGCTTTGAATGATAATCGCTTTTTGAAGGGAAATCATTTTGACGGACAATATTTTGATGAGTTATTAGAACGCATCAAAACTATTCGAATAAGTGAAAGAATGGCTTATCAAAAAATTATGGATTTATTTATTGCGACAGCGACTGATTATAACAAAGATTCGGAAGAAGCCTATACTTTTTTTAAAATTGTGCAAAACAAATTACATTATGCTATTACGGGAAAAACAGCGGCAGAGTTGATTTTTGAAAGAGCAAATGCACAAAAAGAATATATGGGGTTAACCACTTGGAAAAATTCGCCAGATGGTTTGATTTATTCATATGATGTTAGGATTGCTAAGAATTATTTGCAAAAAGAAGAATTAGACAAATTGAAGGATTTGACGAATTTGTTTTTGGATGTGGCGGAAACAGAGACAAAGGAGCAAAAGACCATGACAATGAATGCTTGGATAGAAGTGGCAGATGACTTGTTGAAATATCGAAAGAAAGATATTTTGCAAAATGCGGGAAAAATTTCACATAAACAAGCAATGGAAAAGGCAAATAAAGAATATGAAAAATTTCGTGTCAAGCAAGATGCAGAATATATTTCAAGTATGGACAAGATGTTAGGTCAATATTTAAAAGAAAATGAGGAGATTTATACTAGATAGAAATGCAAAAAGTAGACACATATACCCGGTGGGGGTATCTTTAGAGGGAAAAGAAGTGAGGGGAAAATGGAAAAAAATTTTAAGCAAATAGAAAATAAACATCAGATTTTAATTGAAAAAGCAGTTGCTGTTATGAAACAAGTGGATGACCCGAAACATTCTCTTTCACATGTTTTGCAGGTAGTGGACTATACGAAAGAAATTTTAGAAAAAGTGAATGCGAATGAGGAAGTGTGTGTAATTGCAGCTTATTGGCATGATGTGGGAAGAATTGAGCAAGAAAAGGGACATGCTTTGATGAGTCGGGGAAATGTTGAAAGAGGAAATGGAAAAAATGCAATATCCGAAAGATATGGTTGAAAAATGCTATTTAGCAATTGTCAATCATAGTTGGAAAAAAATTCCAGAAACGCTAGAGGGTGTGATTGTGCGAGATGCTGATAAAATTGATTTTGTGGGGATTGAACGTTGGAAAAATTGTATGGAGAAAAATTGTCCATTTAATAAAGTCTTAGAGTTGTTGCCAACAGTAAGAAATCAGATTTTGCAATTGCAAGTTTCAAAAGAAATTTTTGACCGAGAAATTGGAAAGTTGGTAGGCTTTTTGCACACCCAAGTATTTGAAATTTCAAAAGCGAGAGAATGGATTGGCAAAGAAGTTTTTGTTAAGGTGGACAGACCGATTGGGAGCTTCCATCCAGATTATCCAGACCATGTTTATTTGGTTAATTATGGATTTGTGCCAGATACCATGAGCGGAGATGGCGAGGAGTTGGATTGCTATATTTTAGGGGAACATAAGCCGTTAAAGGAATTTAAGGGCAAATGTATTGCCGTACTGCATCGTCTTAAGGAAGATGACGATAAATTGATTGTTGTGCCAGAAGGCAGAAATTTTACGGATAGTGAGATACGCTTATTGACAGAATTTCAGGAAAAATATTTTGAAAGTGTGATTTTGAGGTAGGAAGAAGGAATAAAATGAGTGGTACAGATTTATTCATTTAAAAAATATTTATGAGGATAACGAACTAGAAGAAAAATCAGTTAGTAAGGAATTCTTACTAACTGCATCAGATGGAAAGTTATGTAGAATATGAGGAATAAAAAGTGGATACCCATACCGGGTGGGGGTATTGATAAAAGAGGAGTAAAATGAAAAAAAACGAAGAATATGTGGTAGAGATTGTGGATCATGGTTTTGAGGGCGAAGGAATTGCCAAGATTGCTGGACAAACTGTTTTTGTGCCAGGAGCCATAAAAGGTGAAAAAGTGAAAATCAAAATTTTGAAAGTGACAACAAAAATTGCGTATGCGAAAGTGTTGGAGATTTTGGAAAAATCAGAACATAGAAGGCTTACAGATTGCATTACAGATAGCCAGTGTGGCGGTTGTAGCCTAAGGCATATGGATTATGACTATACCATTCAAATGAAGAAAAGTTCGGTGGAAAATACTTTGAAAAAGGCTTTGGGAAGAGAAATTTTGGTGGACGAAAGTCTTCCAATGGAAAAACCTTTTTATTATCGCAATAAATTGCAATACCCCCTGGGGGTATCTGAAAATGGCGAGTTGACCATGGGCGTTTTTGCGAAAAGGAGCCACAAAATTATTCCAACCAAGCATTGTCAAATTCAAAATGAATTGGCGCAAAAAATTGCAAATGATATTTTTGTTTTTGCGAAAGAACATAAAATTTCGGGCTATGACGAGAAAAATCAAACTGGAATTTTGAGGCATATTGTGGTTCGAGTGGGGGTTAAGACGAATGAGGCAATGGTAACGTTGGTGGTAAATGATTTCAAAATGCCAAAAGAAAAAGAACTGGTTGCTTTTTTGACAAGCCAGTATCCAGAAGTGAAAACTATTGTGAAAAATTTGAATAATAAAAATACGAATGTGATTTTGGGTACGAAAAATGAGATTATTTTTGGAAATGGCTATATCACGGATATTTTATTAGGAAAAAAATTTAAGATTTCAAATCTGTCGTTTTATCAGGTTAACCCAACTCAAACAGAAAAGTTGTATGCAAAGGCGGTTGAGTATGCGGCTCTTACAGGAAATGAGACGATTTTTGATTTGTATTGTGGGATTGGAACAATCGGCATTTGTGCGGCAGATAAGGTGAAGCAGTTGTTTGGCATGGAGACGATTCCAGAGGCGATTTCGGATGCGAACGAAAATGCGAAATTAAATCAGATTGAAAATAGTGAGTTTTTTGTGGGCGATGTGGAAAAGACTTTGCCAGAGTTTATGCAAAAAAGAAATGTGAATCCAGATGTGGTTTTTGTGGACCCACCACGTAAAGGTTGTGATAGAACGACGCTTGAGACTTTGCTGAAAATGGAGCCAAAGAGAATTGTGTATGTGAGTTGTAATCCAGCGACTTTGGGAAGAGATTTGAAGGTTTTAGAAGACCAATATGAAATAAAAAAATTGGCGATTTGTGATATGTTTCCATGGACGGCACATGTTGAATGTGTGGCAGTGCTAAATTTGAAAGGGAACGCTTAAAAATAAAATAGCAAAAAAATATCGAAATGCTTTTAATAGCATTTCTTTTTTGATAAAATTTATTTAAAAAATTGAGACTAGAAAACGAATTTATTATATCTAATAGATAGATAAATTGTAGAGTAAATGAAAGGAGGGCAGAAATGGAGAAATTGATAAAAAGAGCACAAGAGGGAGATGAAGATGCTTTTACGCAGATTATTATTTCTATGGAAAATGAATTGTATAAAGTGGCTAGAACGCGATTGGAATGTGAAGATGATATTAATGAAGCGGTTCAGGAAACGATTATTCAAACTTTTAAATCAATTAAAAAAGTAAAAGAGCCGCGTTTTTTTAAAACTTGGCTTATTAAGATTTTAATTAATAATTGTAATAAAGTGTATAATAAAAGGAAAAAGAATAGGGCACTTGAATATGATGAAAATTTAATTTACGATGAGAGTTATAGTAGTATAGAAGAATCGAATGATAAAATGGATTTCTTTTTCATGATAAAAAAATTAAATTATAATGAAAGAATAACATTAACTTTATATTATGTTGAAAAGTTTACGACAAAAGAAATTTCTAAAATTCTAAAAGAACCAGAAAGTACGATCAAAAATAGAATTTTAAGAGCGAAAAATAAGCTCAGAATAGAATTTCAAGGAGGAATTTATAATGGATAATTTTGAAAGAGAATTAGAAGAATTGTTTAATGAAAGCATTGAACTTCCTAGCGGATATCAATACATGGTTAGAAATACTTTAAAAAATAGAAAAGAAGCGACAATGAATAGAAAACTTTTAAAAATGTTGGTGGCTACATGTGGATGTGTTGTAGTTATGAGTTCAGTTGTTTTTGCCAAAGATTTTGCTCGAGTGATAGCATCGTTTTTTACCAATTCTACAAAGTCGATTGACAAAGCTGTTGAGCATGGATATGTACAAAGCCTAGAGGAGGATTTTGTATATTGTAATGGAGTAGGCATCAAAGTGGAAAATATGATAATGAATGATTCGGTCTTAGATATATCTTATTTATATAATTTTAATCAAGAAATTAATAGTATAGAATTGGATCAATATAGAATTGAGGATGATGAAAATCATTTATTGTATCAGTATGATAGTGAAAATCCAATGGTTGAGAAACCTTTTATTGTCAGAGAAGTGATTACTAGCAAAGACCAATATAATTCAGTAAAAGTAGCAGAAGGACTTTTTAGAAATTCTGTATTATATAAATCAGATTATTTTCCAAAATCAGAAAAATTATTGATTACAATAAATCGTATCAAAATAAATAATGAAAAATTCATTGAGGGAAATTGGAATTTGCAAGTGACATTGGATCATAAATTTAATCAAAGAGAAAAGAAGGTGTACAAAATTATAAATACAGAACATATTTTAAAGAGTGAAATTACTTTATCTGAAACAACTTTGAAAGTTTATCTTCAAATGGATGCGAAACATGGCGGTAGCAAATTTCTTTTTGAAAATCCTGCAAATCTCAAAGATGCTGATAATCGATTTGTTTTATTGCCAACTGGGACATGGAATGATATAGAGGATCCTAATTTTGAAAATAAATCTGAATGCTATTTAGAATTTGAGTTGAGTAAATATAGTAAAAATATAGAGCGATTATACTTAAAAGTGCCAGTGAATGAGAAGTTAATACTTAATCTTGAATTAGAAGAAGATTAAAATAAAAAAGAGCATAGATTGCTATGCTTTTTCTTATAGGAAAATGGTTTTAGTTTATAGAAACTTACAGATAAACACCCTTAAGATACATGTGCACTGTTATAGGGGTTGGTGTACCGTATGCTAAAAGATATTTAATATAATACGAGTTACCAGATACAATTGGAATGTATCCTGAATGATATTCGCCATTACACCAAAACTGTTCCTCAGCTACTTTTGTGCCAGAGGAGTGGAAGAACTGTAAGGCAAGTATATTACCAGGGGCACCAGAAATTTGTGCACCATAAGCTAAGTGGTTTCCCACATATTGCCGAGTACTTCCAGTATGGCTTGATGTCATAGTAAAACTTTGGTCAATAGCTGCAGAAAGTGGAACGATTACTGCCCCATCTTCTCCAACCATATCAGGCGTAATAGCAAATTCATAATCATAAATCACTTGCTTTGTTTCTGCTGCGAAAACAGGCGTGTTAATAGTGCTAATCGTTAACAAAACTGCTAATAATAAAGTGCCAAGCTGTCTAAAAATTTTCATTGTATTTTCCTCCATATTAATAGCAACCATTTTCCTATAATTAGTCGATTTTTTATAAAATTCTTTATGTTTAATCGACTAATATTGTTCTGTGTTAGCAACAATATTAAGTAAATTCTAATATCAAGAGATGTAAAAGTCAAGAAAAGGTAAGTAAAGGTAAAAATTATTTTAATTTATTTAAAATAGTTTTTATAATGATTTTGGAACCTGTTTTAGGAAAATCACAAGTTCCCAAATAGTTTATTACTTTTTTCTCTTCGCATTCACAAAACATGATACTGGTTGCTCTTGTAATATTACATTTTATATTATTAGGTGTTTTATGATATTTTTCTGCTAAAGTTGGGTAGATGTTTTTGATATAATTTTTGTCAAAAGAACTATATTTTGTGTGCATGTAATAAATAACATCAACTAAATATAAACTTCCACAATATGACATATTATATCCTAAGTATTTTAACTCATTTCGAATTCTGTTTTTTAGGAGGGATTCTTCGGAGTTTATAGTGTTTTTATTAAAATTATTTATAATATGAGTTAGGTTTTCTAATAAATCATTGTCATTTGAAAAGATGTATTTATTATCATATGTTTCAGAAGTTGTAATCGTATTATCTAATATAATTGTAAATTTTATTTTTTCGATAATCTTCATAAATTCAATAATCGTAAACTCTTTAAATAGATTATAATCAATAATAATGATGTCAATAGTGTGTGTCAAAAGGATATTTTGAATATTCATTTTATTTTCTACAATTTGATATAATCTGCTATTGGAATTTAAAGAATTAATTTTATTGATTAATTCAATACAATTTGATGTGTTTTCTTTTACTAATACTATTTCTATCATATTTTACCATCCTTTTTTATTTTTATCGCTCTTTATATTAGATACTTTTGTCAATCAAAAAAGTCGCAAAATATCAAAATTATATAACAATAATCACGAAACAATGCTACTAGACAAATGAAACAGTATATGATAAAATGATTGGCAGAACGAAATAAGGAGAAATTGTTATGTATAAAATGATTGTTTTGGACTTAGATGGAACATTGCTAAATGATTATAAGCAAGTGAGTGAGGAAAATATTCATGCAATCCAAAGGGCGTATGAGGAAAAAGGCGTTATTTCTGTAATTGCGACAGGAAGACCTTTAGGTTATGCCAATGAGATAGGAAAGTTGTGTGGGGACTGTTTTGCGAATTATATCATTGCGTGTAATGGAGCGATTATCCAAAACACAAAAACAAAAGAGCAGATTTATAAAGTTGCCTTTACCAATGAAGAGGTGCTTAAAATTAGAGATATTTATGTAGAAGAAAAGGCAGATTATATGATGCTTTATACAGACGAAAAAGCAATCACAGAAGCCAGAAATGCCAAGGGGCTGCAAGAGGCAGGAATTAGTTTGGATAAAGGACAATCGAAAATAGAAAATATAGAAGAGGTGATAGAAAATAATCCTAATGTTATCAATTTATTGTGCTTAATTGGTGCTGATACTGCTATATTAGAGAGAATTTTGCAAAAAGTAAACTTGCTAGAAGATATCGAGCCTTCTGTTATTTGTCATTATTTGTATAAATCAGAGGGAAACACTTTTTCCTCAACCTATATTGATATTATGAAAAAAGGTTGCAGTAAAAAGAATGCGATTCAAATTTTGGCGGATTACCTGGGTA
Organism: uncultured Clostridium sp.; assembly: GCA_948467875.1. Classification (GTDB taxonomy): domain Bacteria; phylum Bacillota; class Clostridia; order TANB77; family CAG-508; genus Scatovivens. The sequence goes on along the minus strand of CAOKFZ010000001.1, from coordinate 2,251 downwards.
TTAAGCAAGAAGAAATTATTGTCATGGGCGATGGTGGCAATGATTTGCCGATGTTTGAATGTGCAGGTTTGAAAATAGCCATGGAAAATGCAGAAGATTATTTGAAAGAAAAAGCAGATTTTGTAACAGCAAGTAATAATGAAAATGGCGTTGCCAAAGCAATTGAAAAATTTATTTTTTAGGAGATAATAATGAAATATATAAAGACCAAGAAGTTAGAACGTGCTAAGTTGACAAAGGACAATTTTTATGTTTTAATGGATTTTGATAGAACTTTAACAAAAGGGGATAGCATCAGTGCTTGGCGAGTTTTGTACTATTCAGATTTGTTAGGAGATGATTTTAAACCAAGATATGATGCCATTCACGATAAACATAATATCAAATTAGAAAATAGATTTGAAGAATATATAAAAATGCTGCATGAGAAAAAGGTGGATAGTCACTTGATAGAAAAAGCAGTGCAAAAAACAAATTTCATTTTCAAAAGAGGTAAATGCTCAAATTGAGCAGAGGAAGTATGCAATATTGATAGGAGATATTGTGGAAGATATCAACATGGTTACCAAAGAGAAATTGGAAAATACGATAACAGTCGGTTTTTTTAATCAAGAAATGGAAGGAAATTTAGAATTGTATCAAAAGACTTTTGATATTGTTTTGGCGGATAATGCGAGTTTTGAAGAGTTGGAAGAAATATTGTTTGAGAAAATGAAGGAAGGTTAAAAATGAAAGAGTTTGTATTGAATTCTGAGGAGGAGACGCTTGCGTTTGGCAAAGAGATTGCGAAACATTTAAAAATAGGAGATGTGCTTGTGTTGTCTCGGCGAATTGGGTTCGGGAAAAACCAAACTGACAGAAGGAATTTTGACGTATTTTGGTTTGCAAAATGAGATTTCTAGCCCTACATTTACAATTGTAAACGAATATCGAACGAAACATTTTCCAATTTATCATTTTGATGTTTATCGTTTAGAAGGGGCAGATGAATTTTTGCAAATTGGTGGGGATGAATATTTTGAAAAAGGTGTTTCAATTATTGAATGGGGCGAAATGATTGAAGAAGTTTTGCCGAAAAAATATACCAAAATCATTTTTTCGAGGGATTTGGAACATGAAAATAAACGAGTTTTGAGGATAGAAGAGGAATAAGATGAAGGCTGGAATTGTGATTATTGATAAGGAAAAAAGTTGGACTTCGCAGAATGTTGTGTCAAAAGTCAAAAGAATTTTGCAAGTAAAAAAAGCGGGGCATATTGGAACTTTGGATCCTTTGGCAACAGGCGTGTTGCCGGTTTTGCTGGGAGAGGCAACAAAACTTTCCCAATATTTGATGGAACATGATAAAACGTATATTGCGACTCTTCAGTTGGGGCAAAAAAGGGATACAGGAGATGAAGAAGGAAATGTAATTCAGACATGTGAGGTTGGAAATTTAGAAGAAAAGCAAGTAGAGCAAATTTTGAAAATGTTTGAAGGAAAGCAAAAACAAATTCCGCCACAGTATTCTGCGATTAAAGTGAATGGCAAAAAGTTGTATGAGTATGCAAGAGAGGGGGAAAGCATAGAGGTTCCAGCGAGGGACATTGAAATTTACAAGATGAAACTGGCAAACATAAATGTCCAAGAAAAGCAAATCGTGTTTGAGGTTTCTTGTTCTAAAGGGACTTATATTCGTGTTTTGTGTGAGGATATTGCGGAGAAATTGGGGACATGTGGTTATATGAAAAATTTGCAGAGAGTGGCAGTTGACCATTTTTCGCTAGAAAATGCGGTAAAGTTGGAAAATTTAAGCGAAGAGGATATTATCTCAGTGGAGGATTTGTACAAAAATAATCCGGAAATTGAGTTGAATGAGCGAAAATTGGAGCTATTTTTGAATGGCGTAATGCTGACACATCATGTGGCAGATGGAATTTATCGCGTGTATTCTGAAAATCGTTTTATTGGGCTAGGCATGGTAAAAAATGAATTGCTCAAGCGTGATGTAATTGTGAAATAAAGGAGAATTTTTTAGCCCCTTTGCTACTTTTATAAAAAAATTGAAAAAATTTGAAAAAAAGTATTGACAAAAAAATAAAAATCGAGTAAAATAATACTTGTCAGTTGATGACACGGTCGCTTAGCTCAGCTGGGAGAGCATCTGCCTTACAAGCAGAGGGTCATAGGTTCGATCCCTATAGCTTCCACCAATACAGCGCGGAATTGTTTATTATGCGGGAATAGCTCAGTGGTAGAGCGTCACCTTGCC